>NZ_OZ245712.1:0-600000 GCF_965226985.1 Algihabitans sp. | reverse complement strand
CGATCACGGCGTTCAGGGGGGTGCGCAGTTCGTGGCTCATGTTGGCCAGGAAGTGCGACTTCGCACGATTGGCAAGTTCAGCCTCCTCGCGCGCCTCCAGAGTTTCCTCCTGCAGCTTGTGTTCCTCGGTGATGTCGATCAGCACCCCGTTCCAGATCACGGCACCGTCGGCGCGGCGTTGCGGCCGCGCCCGACCCCGCAACCAGCGCAGGGTTCCGTCCCTGAAGATACGATAGTCGCATTGCCAGGGTGTCAGATTCTCTGCGGAGAGCCGGATACTCTCCTCGAAGTGCTCCAGGTCGTCGGGCACGATGCGGTCGAGCAGAACGGCGGCGTCGCGTTCTGCCTCCTCCGGTTCCTGTCCGTAGAGGTCGCGAACCCCGCTACTGACGAAACTGAACGACTTCTGTCCATTTGCACGGAGTACGAACTGATAGACCATACCCGGTACGGTCTCCGCGATATCCAGGAGGCGTCGTTCCGCCAGTTGACGCGCGAGTTCCTCGCACTTGTCGTCGGTGATGTCCCGCGCCGCGACGACCACTCCGTCCTCGAGCGGCAAGGCCTGAATCCGCATCCACTTCGATTTGATCTCCGGCGCCTCCAGCGGAAATTCCATCTCGAAGGGCTGCTGCGTCTCGACCACCTTCTTGTAGAGTTCAACCAGACTCCTGGTGCGATCGATTGGAACGGCCTCGCAGAGACGTCTTCCGATCCAGTGCGACCGCGGCTTCGTCATCATCTGCTCGGCTCGCCGGTTCATGTCCGCAATCGTGAAATCCACGATCTTGCCCGCGTCGTCGCGCAGACTCTGGAGAAAGTAGTAACCGTGCAAAGAGCCCTCGACCGCCGCCTCGCGCTGGGCAGTCGCTCTCTGAACTCTGCGGATCTGCACGCTGAGAAACCAGACGCCTGCGAGAATCGCGACCAGTGCAGTGACCATCACAAGCAAATTGCGCCAGGCACCACGACGCCAGTCCGCCAGCAAGCGCTCGCGGTCGATCGAAACAGTGACGGCAAGCGGCAAGTTGGGGACGGGACTTAAACCCAGAATGCTCACCCGGTCACCGGGTGGCTGCCGAACTTCCAACGCACGCGAACCATCGAACAGCTGGGCCGTCTCCTCGAACCGGAACGTCGTACCGCCAACGTCCGTGCCAGAGCCCGGGAAGCGCGCGAGCAGCAGACCGTCGCGGCGCCAAAGACCGAGGGAGGTGGTGTGCAGGTTGCTGGAGTAACGGTAGAGGTCGCGAAAATACCGACCGTCGAGATTTGCCACAACGACACCACCGAATTCACCGTTCGGCAGGTTGATCCGGCGACTGACGGGGATCGTCCAGCCTTCGCCCGCAACGCGCGGCGCACCTACGCTGAGGGTGCTCGCCGAAGCCTCCCGGTGCTGACGCCAGTAGGCATAGCTGGAGATCTGATTCGGTAAACGTGAGGTGGGGCCGACGGACACCCGCACCTCGCCGTCGGAATCGACGACCCGAAAACTCACGACCTGTGGCAACTTGACCAACAGTTCCTCGAGGCGACCCTGCGCGTCCCCCGGTGCCATCCCCTGCTCGGGATAGGTGACAGCGAAGCTGCGCAGCACAAGATCCACGGTGTCTAAGCTGCGCGCGGTGTGTTCGGCGATCAGCTTGACTGTATCAAGCGCGTTGTGATGCGCCGCTTCAAGGACACTGCGCCGCGACTCAACGAGGTTCCAGACGTTCAGTGCCGCAATTAGAAAACAAAGAACGACACCGAAGGCGAGCAGACTGCGCCGAGGCATCTCCGTTCCATTGACCAACGGTCGTTGCGCCAAGCCCGCTGGATCTGCGACGCTTGGTGCAACGTCTCTTCCGGACAGCGCCATCGCATGATTTCTCGCAATACCGAGAGTTGCCTCAGGACAGACCCTCTACCGCGAGTAGTTGACAATATCTTAAGGCGGAGCCCGAGGCCTCAGGTCCAATTCTTGCGAACTTGTCAGGCGGACGACGACGGCGTGAGATTGCTCGACCGGTTAGAGCGCGATCGTCTCATGTGAAAGCGTTTCGCTTCCACTTAAGGCGATCCTGCTCTAGAAAATCACACCTGTCGGGATTCTGCTCCAGCGGACCAGTCATGCGGGTTATCCAGGAAGGCTCGCACGTCGGCAAGGCCGCTGCCCGACAGGTAGCCGGCGGTTTCAGCCGCCGCCAGAGCATCGTGCCAGGTACAGAGCGCGTGAAGCTGCACACCCTCGGCCTCCAGCTTGGCGATACCCTCGGGAAAAATCCCGTAGTGGAAGACGACGAAACTGTGCGCCACTTGAGCGCCGGCCGTTCGCAGCGCTTCGACGAAACCGAGTTTGGAACCGCCGTCAGTCGCCAGATCCTCGACCAGCAGAACCCTCGCTCCCTCCGAAAAGCTGCCCTCGATCCTGGCATTGCGACCGAAGCCCTTTGGCTGCTTACGGACGTAAACCATGGGCAGCCCAAGCCGCTCGGCAATCCAGGCCGCGAAGGGAATGCCCGCCGTCTCACCGCCAGCGATGGCGTCGAGGGACTCGTAGCCGATCGCCTCCGAGATCCGCTCGACCGCGAGATCCATCAGCTTCGCACGGGCGCGCGGGAAGGAAATAATCTTTCGGCAGTCCACGTAGACCGGGCTTTGCCGGCCGGACGTCAGGGTAAAGGGCTCGTCCGGGCGGAAAAGAACGGCTTCGATCTCCAACAGGACATCGGCAGTGGTGCGGGCGGCCACATCGGCGCTCACGGGCTTGGTCATGACTCGGATCTCCTGTCGGATGGCGCTGGGCCTCGGATGGCGCCAGGAACTGAACAGCGGTGCGACGTCGGGTCATAGCTGCCTTTACCCGATTAAGGCAACGCCACCCCTTCACAGGCCGAGCCGGAGGGTCCATCATCTACCCGTTACATGGCCCGGGGTGTCCCGCAGCGGCGCTTGTCGCGACGGGGCTGAGATCAAACCCGTGGAACCTGATCTGGATCATGCCAGCGCAGGGAGCCGCCGATGCCTCGGCCCGCCGAATTCAGGCCGGCTCACAGAGGTTCCGATCAGTCGACGGCTTCACGTTCCCGCGCTGAGTCCCGCGTTGGGAGGGAACCGAGATGACCGTCACGACCAGACGCCGCTTTCTCGCTGCTGCAACCGGCGTGACTGCGGCCGTAAACCTGCCAACCCCGGCGATAGCACGCGAGCGTCGGATCTGGCGCTTGGCGACCTCCTGGCCCAGGAACGCCCCCGGCCCCGGCACGACGGCGGCGCGCCTGGCGGAGCGAATCACGCTGCTGTCGGACGGCCGTCTGACGGTAGAACTGCACGCAGCTGGAGAACTGGTGCCTGCGCTCGAGGTCTTCGACGCGGTTTCGGCGGGCACCGTCGAAATGGGCCACTCAGCGGCCCTCTTCTGGTCGGGCAAGATGCCCTCCGCACCCTACTTCACCGCCGTTCCCTTCGGCCTGCTGCCCGAGGGGCACGACGCTTGGTTGACCGCCGGCGGAGGTCAGGCTCTCTGGGACGATCTCTACGGCGCCTTCGGCGTGAAGCCCTTTGCCGCCGGAAACTCAGGGATTCAGATGGGTGGCTGGTATCGTCGGCCAATCGAGGGCTTGGAGGCACTGCAGGGCCTTCGTGTGCGGATGCCGGGCCTGGGCGGCGAGGTTCTGCGTCGACTGGGCGCGGCACCGGTCACCCTACCGCCGGGCGAGATCTTCGCTGCGCTTTCGACTGGCGCGATCGACGGCGCTGAGTTTCTCGGCCCCTGGCAGGATCGGGCGCTTGGACTCGACCGGGCTGCCGACTTCTATCTCTGGCCAGGCTGGCATGAACCCAACGGCAGTGCCGAAGCCCTGGTTTCCGCCGCAGCCTATGCGGATCTGCCCGGAGATCTGCAGCGGTTGATCGTCACCTGTTGCGAAGCCGAGAACCGGCACGGTCCGGCCGAAGCCGAGTGGCACAATGCGGTCGCCCTCGCCGAGTTGGAGGCGGACGGCCGCGGAACCCTTTTGCCCTGGCCGGGCGATGTTCTGCGAGCCGCACGTTCGGAAAGCGAAGCCGTCTTGGCGGATCTGGCGCAAACCGCCGCGATCGACCGGCGGATCCGCGAGTCCTACGCCGCCGCCAAACAGCTGTTCCGGCCCTGGGGCCGGGTCGGCCGGCATGCAGTCCTGAGTGCTGAAATCGACACTTGAACCGACTTTTCCCCCTTATGTAGAGGAGTTCGTCATGACCCTCACCACCGCCATCGACCGACCGTCGAAAACGCTGCGTGCGCTGCGCGAACAAGGACCGCTGGTCCAGAACATCACCAATTTCGTGGCAATGGACCTGGCCGCCAATACGCTGCTCGCAGTCGGGGCCTCGCCAGCGATGGTGCATGCCCCGCAGGAGTCGGCGGAATTCGCCGCCATTGCCGATGCCCTGACGGTCAACCTGGGAACCATGGAGGCCCACTGGGTCGAGTCCGCGGAGGCCGCCGCGCGCGCCGCCATCGCCGCGCGACGGCCCTGGGTACTCGATCCCGTAGCGGTCGGAGCGACAGGATATCGACGCAGCAACGCCGCCCGCCTGCTGGCCTGTCGGCCAACAGTGGTCCGTGGCAACGCGTCGGAGATCATGACCTTGGCAGGTCTCAGCGGTGCCGAAGGCAAGGGAGCGGACTCCACGGTTGGGTCCGAGGCGGCCGTCGAGGCCGCACAGCGTCTGGCGCAAAGCAGCGGCGCCGTGGTGGTGGTGACAGGCGCCCTGGACCACGTCAGCGACGGTATGCGCCAGGTCGCCTGCGCCAATAGCCATAAGTTGATGACGCGCATCACTGCCAGCGGTTGCGCGCTGACCGCCCTGACGGGCGCCTGCCTGGCGGTCGAGGAAGAGCCTTTGGTGGCGGCGCTGCACGCTCTGACGATCTACGGCGTCGCGGCGGAAAGGGCCGCGAGCCGGTCGCGTGGGCCCGGCAGCCTGCGGGCCAACCTGCTGGACGAACTCTATCTGCTCGAGGACGACGATCTCGATCAGGCTGCGAGACTGACATGACCGCACGTCAGGCTTTCGACCTTTCGGTCTATCTGGTGCTGGGACACGGCGATTGCCGTCATCACGGCCTGGAGGAGGTGGTGGCGGCCGCCCTGCACGGTGGCGCCACTCTCGTGCAGCTTCGGGAGAAGGATCTGCCGGTGCAGGATTACCTGGAGCTGGCACGCAGCCTTCTGCCGCTGTTGGATCGGGCCGGCGTTCCCCTCGTGGTCAACGACCGCGTCGAGGAGGCCGTCGCCCTGGGGGCAACAGACGGCAAAGTCGGACTGCATGTCGGTCAAAACGATTTGCCGGCGGCGGAGGTTCGCGCCCGCGTCGGACCGCGTCCCTTTCTGGGGCTTTCGGTGCGCCGGCCGGAGGAGGCCATGGCGGCGCCTTTGGAGGCCGTCGATCATCTGGGCGTCGGACCGGTCTACACCACCACCACCAAGGCCAACGCAGCCGCCCCGATCGGTCCGGCCGGCGTCGCTGCCGTCCGGGCCGTGACCTCCTTACCGCTGGTCGGCATCGGCGGTATCACGGCCGAGCAGGCGCCCGAGGTCATCGCCGCAGGTGCGCAGGGCGTGGCCGTGGTCTCCGCCATCGCGGGCAGCGACGATCCGCAGAGCGCCACCGCACAGCTTGCCCAAGCTGTGACCGAGGGAGACGCCCTGCGGAACAGATCCTGAGACAGCGGCCGCCAGAGAGTTTCGAGAACGTGAACCCCAAGCCTTTTTGAGACGGATTGCCTAGTAAGGTTCACAGCGAAATGTGTTCGACCTCTCAGAGATATCGCGACGGAATCTCATAAGTGCCCACCTGTCCGATGCGTGCACCTGAGCCGGCAAGCCAGGTCTCGGCCGCAGTGCGACCGAGATCTCGCAGATAGACCAGGAAGCGCCAGTCGGCGTTGAGACGGCTGGACGCGCTCAGTTCGCCAAGAATCTGCGGCTCGGCAATTCCGTGCAGGCGCACCTCGGGATGACTTGCAGCCAGCCACTCTAGTTCGGCCAACAAGCCGCCGGCGCCCGACAGACTGTTTAGACGGTCGAAGATCTCCTGCGGACTGGTCGGCGTACCGGGTTGCTCGAGTCCGTCCAGCTCGACCAGCAGCAGATCTTCCGGCGCCGCCTCGCCATCAAGCAGCGGACGCAGCGGCGGATTGGCCAGATAGGCACCGTCCCAGTATGGTTCTCCTTCGATCTCCACTGCCTTGTTGAGAAACGGCAGGCAGGTCGAGGCGATCACTGTGTCCAGAGTGATCTGCCGCGGTCCGAAGATCCGGATCCGCCCGCGACGTACGTTGGTCGCCGCGATATGTACCTGCACCTCGGTAGAGTCGCGGACCATCGCGAAATCGATGGTCTGGCGCAGCACCTCGCGCAGGGGATTGAGGTCGAAGGCGTTGAACTGATAGGGCGAGAACAGCCGGCTGAGGGTATCCATCCAGCGATAGCCCGGTGAAAAATCGAGACCGCCCGGCCGCAACAGACGGTCGAGAGGGCTGGGCTGCAAGGGCGAGAAGGCGGCGAGCGCCGCCGTTCGTTCCCAGACCTCGGCCAGCTTGCCGCGGGCGCCTTCGGCTCCCCCTTCCGCGAAACCTTGGGCCAGGGCAACGGCGTTGACCGCGCCCGCGCTGGCGCCGCTGACCCTCGGAAACCTGAGATCCCCCTCCTCAAGCAGACGGTCCAGGACGCCCCAGGTAAAGGCTCCGTAAGCACCGCCACCAGGCAACGCCAAACCAAGCGGCGTGACTGCTTCAGAGCGCTCACTCGGCGTTTCAGGCGCAGGCCTTGCAGACGGCCGCTTTCGAGAGGTTTGACGCTCTTTCGAGGCGACGGTCATGCCCGCCCGCCCGCTTCCGTTGCGCGGCATCCGGTGTATGCTCCATACGATTTTCGCAAAAGACCCCGTGCTCATGTCGCATTGCACGTCGGCGCGTGGCAAGCCGAATGAAGGAGCAGACCCGCATGTCCCAGGCAGAGAGTCTTCGCACCGACAAGGCGACGCAAGGTGCACGACCAGCGCCCGAAGGGGCCGGAGACGATTCCCTGCTGCTGCGACGCGAGGGTTCGGTCGCCACGGTCGTCCTGAACCGTCCAGAGCGACGCAACGCGTTGAACCACGCTGCCTGGACACGTCTGGGCGAGACGGTGACGAGGTTGAACGCCGACCGGGACCTGCGATGCATCGTGGTGCGCGGTGCCGGCGGCGACGCCTTCGCAGCCGGCGCGGACATCTCCGAGTTCGAGGAAAGGCGCCACGACGCGGCTTCGGCCCGCAGCTACGCCGACAACATGCATGCGGCTCTGGAGGGGCTCATGCACTCGCCGCACAGCACTCTGGCGGCCATCGAAGGCGCCTGCGTTGGCGGCGGACTGGAACTGGCGCTCTGCTGCGATTTGCGCCTTTGCGCCGAGGGCAGCCGCTTTGGGATCCCGATCGCCCGTCTGGGGCATGTGCTGCCCTGGGAAGGCATGATCCCGCTGGTTCAGCTTTCCAGCCGGGCCGTCGCACTGGAGCTTCTGCTGGAGGGCCGGATCTTCGAGGCCGAGGAAGCCTATGTGAAAGGTCTGGTGAACCGGGTCGTGACGCGGGAGAGCTTCGAGGCCGAGGTTACGGCCACGACGGAGCGCCTAGCCGCCGCCGCGCCCCTCGCAGCCCGTGCGCATAAGCTGCATGCGGTCCGTGCGCTTGACCCGCGCCCGCTGAGCGAAGCGGAATACGCCCAAGCCTTCGCGGTCTGCGACAGCGCCGACTATCGTGAAGGGGTCGAAGCCTTTCTGGAGAAGCGAAAGCCGGTTTTTCGGGGAGAATAGAGCAGGCCTATCCGGCCGTTTCGCACTCTAAACCGGTTCGCCTTCGGGGTTTTCCGAACCGCGCCGGTATTTGAAGACCCCCTCGCCCTGGCCGATCAGCTTGCCCGCCTCGTCGCGCACCTCGCAGCTGGCGAAAAAAAGGCTGCGCCCCCCGCCCGTCTTGCGACCGATGGCCGTAACAGTGCGGCCTTCCAGGCCCGGCGCGATGAACTGGCAAGTGAGCTGCAGGGTCATCGCACGGCGAACGCGGCCCGGTGTCGGACAGTAGCAACCGCTGTAGCCGCTTGCCGTATCGATCAGCGTGGTCAACGCGCCGCCGTGCATGACGCCGCTGCGATTCATGTGCCGCCGGTCCAGCTTCAACTGGACCTGCGCCTCGGTCTCGCTCCAGAAGATCAGACGGTAGCCGACGAGATCGGCAAAGCCGTTGGTTTCGATGGGATCGAGAGGCGGCGCCTGGAGATCGCTGATAAGATCGGTCATGGCCGGCAAGCTGCCGTGCCGGCCGACGCTTGTCCAGGCCTTGCAAAACCTCCCTCTGATTCTCGCATTACGCGCTTGACCCGAGAGGTGAACCGGAATAGAACAAATAGACAACTAAGAACATTTACAGAACTTTTGTCCTAACGACCGCCTCCGAACCGCTCTCGCACGGACCTGAGGATCATGACTGTCGAGACCTTAGACCGCACAAACCCCTCCAGGGGACAGCCGGCGAGGCAGCACGAAAATCAACGGCACCTTTCGCGTAGACCGCATCTGGAGGGTCTGCGCCGTCAGGTACGACTGCTGGAGCGAGGGGAAAGCGATGAAGGACACGGGGTGGCGCCATTGGGCGCGGCAGCACTGGACGAACGTCTGCCGGGCGGCGGGCTGGCGACGACCGGCCTGCACGAAATTCTGCCCGCCCGCAACGAATGGGACGACGGCGCCGCATCGGGCTTCGCTCTGGCTCTGCTCGGCCGGCTGACGGCCCAACGCGAAGGGACGATCCTCTGGGCTGCCCGACAGGCCGATCTCTATGCCCCCGCGCTGGCCGGTTTCGCTGTCGCCGCCGACCGGCTGCTGCTGGCACGCACCGAAAGCGATGGAGGAACCCTTTGGGCCCTTGAGGAGGGGTTGCGCTGCCCCGATCTGGCGGCCGTAGTGGGGGAAATCGGCGACTTCGACCCCACCGCCGCACGCCGCCTGCAGCTGGCCGCTGAGACGATTGGGCGACCCTGCCTGCTGCTGCAGCGGCAGCGCTTGGCGTCCCGTCGCGCCAGCACCGCCAGTCCGGCCCTGACACGCTGGCGGGTCGAGGCGCAGGCCGGGAATAGGCGATGGCCCGAAAGCCTGCAGAGGGATCTGGTCGGCAATCCGGTTTGGCGTGTCGAGCTGCTGCGCTGCCGCGGCGGTCGCCCAGCCGTCTTCGAAGTGGAGTGGGATCATGCGACGAGTGCTTTCGCTCTGGCTGCCGAGCTTTGCGATTCAGCGTCGGCAGCGTTCGGCTAAGCGATCCGAACAGGCCAAAATCTCCACGAGCGCCGGCCAACCGGAATACCCCCTCGCCCTGACCTTGCGGGACGGACCGCGCATTCTTCTGGCTGCTGTCGACAGCGCTGCCGCCCAGGCCGGCGCGGCGCCGAGCCAAACCCTCGCGGAGGCACGCGCGCTCTGCCCGGGACTGCATAGCGAAGCGATAGCGCCCGCAGCCGATCGTGCGGCGCTCGACAAGCTGACCGATTGGTGCAGCCGCTACACCCCCTGGGTGGCTTTGGATTCAGCCGGCGAACCAGGCGGTGCCGCCGGACTTTGGCTCGACATCACCGGCTGCGCCCACCTGTTCGGCGGAGAGGAAGCCCTGGCGACGGAGTTGGTGGCGCGGCTTGCACGCTTCGGTCTGACGGCCCGGATCGGAATAGCCGATACGGCAGGCGCCGCCTGGGCCTGCGCTCGCCATACCACCGAAGCCGCGCAACCGATCCGCAGCATCGCCCCCGGCGCGCAGAGAGAGGCCTTGACCCCGCTGTCCGTCGCGGCCCTGCGCCTTCCGGCCGCCGAGGCGGAACTGCTGCGCCGCTTCGGCCTCTCGCGGATCGGCGATCTTCTCGAACTGCCGCCCGCCGCTCTGGAACCGCGTGTCGGACCGGTGGTCGCCCGCCGCCTGCGGCAGGCGCTCGGCGCCCTGGATGAGCCGATCTCGCCGAAAACACCGGTCCCCCCGCACCTGGAACGGCTGAACTTCGGCGAACCGATCGGCACGCCGGAGGACATCGCCCGCGCGGTCGAGAAGCTGCTCGGCAAGCTCTGCGCGAAACTGGAGAAAGATCAGTCGGGCGGCCGGAAGTTCGTACTGACCGCCTATCGGGTCGACGGCAGTCTCTCCCGCCTGCTGGTCGGTACCGCCCGCCCCCTGCGGGATGCGGCCCATCTGAAACGACTCTTCGCCGGCAAGCTGGAGGCACTGGATCCGGGATACGGACTCGAAGCCATGGTGCTGGCCGCCGAAACCCTGGAACCGCTGACAGCCCTGCAGATGACCCTGGAGGAAGGTCGGGCGCAGGCCGATGCAAAGGGACCGACCTCCGTTAAGGCCGCCGCCCGTCATGACTTGGGTCGCCTGGTCGACCGCCTGGGCGGTCGCTTCGGTTTCGAGCGGGTGCATCGTCTGACCCCACGTGAAAGTCACCTGCCGGAGCGCTGCGTCGCACCAGGCCCCGCCCTGCCCCACCGGGCGCGCAGTCCAAGCGGTCGCGCCGGCCCCGCCAAGGTCGGGACGCGCCGATCGCTTGGCTGGCCGGAAGGACCGGTCCGGCCCGTCCGCCTGCTGACGCGGCCGGAACCGATCGAGGCGATCGCCGCCTGGCCCGACGCGCCGCCGGCTCAATTTCGTTGGCGCCGTCTGCTTCACCGCGTCGCGCGGGCGGAAGGTCCCGAGCGCCTCAGCCGGGAATGGTGGCTGCCCCGCGACGAGGGCGCGGCGGATCGCGACTACTTCCGCGTCGAGGATGAAGACGGCCGGCGCTATTGGCTCTACCGCGAAGAAAATCGCTGGTTTCTCCAGGGTCTCTTTGCATGAGACAGACACCCAAGACGGTGGCGGCAAATCGGCTGCCATCGCTTGACCCCAACGTCGCAACCAGGGTCTCGGGGGCGTAATGCGGCCGACAACGCCGCCTGCCTACGCCGAGCTGGTTGCGGCGACCAACTTCTCGTTCCTGCGAGCCGCTTCGCACCCCGAGGAGCTGGTCACGGCGGCCAAGACACTGGGGTTGACGGCGCTCGGCGTGGCCGACCGCAACTCCCTGGCCGGGGTGGTGCGCGCCCATACGGCGGCCGAGGAAGCCGACTTGCCGCTGCTGGTGGGATCGCGGCTGGTCCCGCGCGACGGCCCGGAGGTGGTCTGCTATCCAAAGGACCGGGCCGCTTACGGCCGCCTCTGCAAGCTGCTGACCCTGGGCAAGCGTCGGGCGGTCAAGGGAGCTTGCGATCTGAGCTTCGCCGAAGTCGTCGCCTTCCTGTCTGGCCAAGTCGCCATTCTGCTGCCGCCCGACAGACCCGATGCGGCCTTCGAAACCAACCTTCGCGCCTTGCTTCGGGCCGCACCGGGCGACGTCTATCTGGGCGCAAGCTGGCATCATCGCGGCGACGACGCTCGGCGCCTCGCAGGGTTGGCCGAGATTGCCGAGCGTTGCGCGGCGCCCTTGGTCGCGGTCGGCGAGGTGCTGCTGCATCACCCCGCCCGCAAGCCTCTGCTCGACACGCTCACCTGCATTCGCGAGGGCGTGACGATCGATGCCGCAGGCTGGAGGCTGGAGGCGAACGCAGAACGTCATCTGAAACCACCCGACGAGATGGCACGGCTGTTCGCGGCCTGGCCCGAAGCCTTGGAGCGGACGCTCGAGATCGTCGGCAAATGTCATTTCAAGCTGAGCGATCTGAGTTACGAATACCCTATCGAACGGGGCGAGCAGGGCCGCACACCACAGCAGGAACTCGAACACCTCACCTGGCAAGGCGCCGCCGAGCGCTATCCGCACGGCATCCCGCCGAAGGTCCGCGCCACCCTGACCTACGAGCTGACGCTGATCGCGGAGCTGGACTACGCCGCCTATTTCCTGACGGTCCATGACTTGGTGCGCTTCGCGCGCAGCCGCAACATTCTCTGCCAAGGCCGTGGTTCCGCCGCCAACTCGGCCGTCTGCTACTACCTCGGCATCACCTCCGTCGATCCTGCGAAAATCGATCTGCTGTTCGAGCGCTTCGTCTCCGCAGAGCGGGGCGAACCACCCGACATCGACGTCGATTTCGAGCATGAACGGCGGGAAGAGGTCATCCAGTACGTCTACGATAAGTACGGACGCGACCGCGCCGGTCTGGCGGCCACGGTGATCTGCTACCGCAGCCGCGGCGCGGTGCGCGAGGTCGGCAAGGCGCTCGGTCTGTCGGAGGACACGGTCGCCGCACTGGCCGGCTCGATCTGGGGATGGTCGAGCGATGGGGTGGAAGAAGAGCGAGTGCGCGAGCTAGGCCTGGATCCCACCTCTCCACGCCTGGCTCTGGTGCTCGACCTGACCCGCGAACTGATCGGCTTTCCCCGGCACCTCTCCCAGCATGTCGGCGGCTTCGTCATGACACGCGGCCCACTCGACGAGGTGGTGCCGATCGAGAACGCGGCCATGGAGAACCGGACGGTCATCGAATGGGACAAGGACGACCTGGAGTCTCTCGGTCTCCTCAAGGTCGATGTACTGGCCCTCGGCATGCTCACCTGCCTGCGCAAAGGCTTTTCCCTTCTGCAGCACCACTACGGCCGAGTGCTCGATCTCGCCAAGGTGCCGCAGGACGATCCGGCGGTCTACAAGATGCTTGGCGAGGCGGACTCTCTGGGCGTCTTCCAGGTGGAGTCGCGTGCGCAGATGAATATGCTGCCGCGCCTGCTGCCCAAGACTTTCTACGACCTGGTGATCCAGGTCGCGATCGTGCGTCCGGGCCCGATCCAGGGGGACATGGTGCATCCCTATCTGAGGCGGCGCAAAGGCGAAGAGCCCGTCGCGTTCCCATCGCAGGAGCTGGAGGAAGTTCTGGGCCGCACCCTGGGTGTCCCCCTGTTCCAGGAGCAGGCGATGAAGATCGCTATCGTCGCGGCCGGCTTCACGCCGAGCGAGGCCGATCAGCTTCGCCGCGCCATGGCGACCTTCCGCAAGCTCGGCATCATCCACGAATTCCGGGAAAAGCTGATCAACGGCATGACCCGAAACGGTTACGAGCGCGACTTCGCGGAACGCTGCTTCAAACAGATCGAAGGCTTCGGAACCTACGGCTTCCCGGAAAGTCATGCCGCCAGTTTCGCGCAGTTGGTCTACGTCTCGGCCTGGATCAAGTGCCACTATCCGGCGGTCTTCGCCTGTGCCCTGCTGAACAGCCAGCCGATGGGCTTCTATGCCCCGGCCCAGATCGTGCGAGACGCGCGCCAGCACCAGGTCGAGGTGCTGGAGCCCGACGTCAACGCCTCGGTCTGGGACTGCACGCTGGAGCCGGCCCGTGCCGGTCCGGGCATGGCCCTGCGGCTCGGCCTGCGGCAGGTGAAGGGCCTGTCTCAGAGCGAAGCCGAGCGCCTGGTCGCAGGTCGCGGCAACGGCTATCCGGATCCGCTCAGCCTCTGGCGCAAGGGCGAGGTCGGCGCCAAAGCCCTGGAGGCGCTGGCCCGCGCCGATGCCTTCCGCTCCATGGGCCTCGACCGGCGCGAGGCTCTCTGGGCGGTCAAGGGCTTGCCAAAGGCCGAACCGCTTCCGCTCTTTGCCGCCATGAGCGAGGAGGAACGCGGGTCGGATCCTCAGGTGCAGCTACCGAAGCTCAACCAGAGCGAACATGTGGTTCAGGACTATGCCAGCCTGCGCCTGTCTCTAAAGGCGCACCCGCTCTCCTTCCTGCGCGACGAGCTGACGGCGGAGGGTTACAGCAAGACGAAAGCGCTGCAGCAGGCCAGCGACGGACAGCGCCTGTCGGTGGCGGGGCTGGTGCTGGTGCGGCAGCGCCCCGGTAGCGCCAAGGGCGTGATCTTCATCACCCTGGAAGACGAAGCCGGTATCGCCAATCTGGTGGTTTGGCCGGATGTCTTCCAGCGCTTCCGCACGACCGTGCTCAAGGCTTCGCTGCTCGGCGTCAGCGGAAGGGTGCAGCGCGCCGGGAAGGTGATCCACTTGGTTTCCGAGACGCTGGTGGATCAGACCGACCACTTGGCGACGCTGGAAATCCGCCCGCGCAATCTGATCGACACGCCGATACCGCCGAATGGAAAAACGGAGAGCGAAAACAACGGTAAAACGGGATCTATTGACGTCTCGACCGAGACGGTCTTCCAGCGCGCCATCACCGGCGTCGACGAGGTCAAGCGTCCGATTCCGGACCAACGTAAAGCCAGGCGGCTGAAACTCATCCAGAGCCGGGATTTTCATTGAGAAGAGCGGCTGCCACCGGATCTTCGCCGACTTCACCCCACCCGAGTCATTCGGCCCGGCGCCACTCCTCGACCCACAGCGTCGTGGGCCCCATGTGGCCGGTCGGGCGCACCCCCTCCAGCCAAGGCGACAGAACGAAGGGCTGTGCACGCCAATAGAGCGGCAAAGCCGGTAGGTCGGTGGCGTAGAGCCGCTGCAGCTCGGCCCAGAGTTCCGCCCTCACCTCCCGATCGAGTTCCACCTCGATCCGGTCGATCAGCGCATCCATCTCCGGCGAGCAATAGCCCATATAGTTCTGACCGCCCCAGCTGTTCTCTTCCGTCGGGATCTGCTCGCAGTGCAGCGTGGTGCGCGGCACGTTCTCCGGACTGGAGAACCAGGCAAACATGGCCATGCCGGTGAAGCGCCGCTGGCTCACAGTCTGGCCGAAGAAAACCCGCGCAGGCTCGTTGCGAATGGTCAGCTCGACCCCGATATCCCGCAGCTGGCTTTGGATCACCTGCTGCACTAGCTCACGCGTGCGATCCCCGGCCGTAGTCATGATCTCCAGACGCAGAGGATCGCCCGCCGCGTTGCGCCGAATGCCGCTCCCCCCCTCGCGAGGCCAACCCGCCTCCTCCAACAGTGCGTCGGCGCGCTCGGGATCGAAGGGATAGGTCGGGATCCCATCGCTGTAGACCCAGTCGAGCGGACTGACATTCCCGTCGGCCACAGGATTGCGCCCGGCGAAGAGGCGCTCGCTGATGGCATCGCGGTCGATGCCATGCAACAGCGCCTGACGCACACGCCGATCCGCCAAAATCGGATTGTCGAGCATCAGATCGATGTGCTCATAGACCAGACCCGGCTTGAAGAGGACATTCCAGTCGTCGCCGTGGCGCTGCTCGAAGGCCAAGGCTTGATCGACGGTCAGACCCATCGCGCCTGGCACCATGTCGATGGCACCGGACAGCAGATTGGCCTCCAGGGCCGGCGTGTTCTCGATCACCCGCACGACGATGCGGTCGAAGGCGGGCGGCGGCCCGTACCAGGTTTCGTTCGGCTCCAGCGCCACCTCGGCACCCGGAGTCAGCGAGACGATCCGATAGGGTCCGAAGGCCAAACCGGGATTGGTCGGATCGCTGTCGAAGGCCGTACGGGTGCGATAGCTCGCAGGATCCGCCTCGAAAATCGGCCGCTCGATATGGGCCGGCAGGACGCGAAAATCGGCCGCCGAACCGTACTCGAAGGTGACGCGGTCGGCGTGCAAGGTGAAGGTCTTGTCGTCGATTACCGTGATATCGAGGATGCGCCGATAGAGCTCGAAATTGCTAACACCGGACTGCGGATGTCGGCCGACTTCCCAGGTGAAGACCACGTCCTCGGTGGTGACGGGCGTACCGTCGCCCCAGGTCGCCTCGGGATGAAGGCTGTAGGTGACCGCGATCCCCTCCTCTCCATCGGGCGTCGTTTCTAGAACGGCCGAGCCTGTCTCCAAACTCGGCACCTCGGTGCAGAGAAAACAGACCACTTCCCAATCGTGATCGTAGTGGGTGAGCGGCCGCAGGGTCATGCCCTGCAGGTAGCTCTTGGCCAACATGGAATCGATGTTGGGATGCAGCGTGGAGGGGAACTGGGTGATACCGATGGTCAGAGTGCCGGACCCGCCCGCCGCCCGCAGGGAGGCATCGGGCGAGACGACGAAGGCGAGAAACGCGAGAAAGAGACACCAACGACGCAGCAGCCGACCGTGGAGCAAGGCTGTCCGCTTCCGCCTCATCCCGTCAGGTCCCGCCCAATCCCGTAGCATCGGAGCCGGCCGACAGAGCATTGCTGTCACCGGGCGGCGGTAGCCGCCCCTCCTCCACCGCATGGCAGCGGACCTGACCGCCGGCCGCAAAGTCCAGCGTCTTCGGCGTTTCGCTGCGGCAGCGCTCCTCCGCAAAGGGACAGCGCGGGTGGAAGTGACAGCCGCTGGGCGGATGGATCGGACTCGGAACCTCGCCGGCCACCGGAATGCGCTGTCGTCCGGTCATCTCCAGGTCGGGAATCGCGTCCAGAAGCATGCGCGTATAGGGATGCTGCGGATTGAAGAAGACGCGCCGCGCTTCGCCCCACTCCACCAAGCGACCCAGGTACATCACGCCGACGTAGTCGGAGATATGATATACGACGGCGAGGTCGTGACTGATGAAGAGATAGGTCAGGCCCAGCTCCTTCTGGAGCTCCTTCATCAGGTTGAGGATCTGCGCCTGCACCGAGACGTCGAGGGCAGAGGTAGGCTCATCGCAGACCAGGAACTCGGGGTTCGAGGCAAGCGCCCGGGCGATGGAGATTCGCTGGCGTTGACCGCCGGAGAACTCGTGCGGAAACTTCTCGCCATCGCGGGCCGAGAGCCGCACCTGTTCCAGCAGTTCCCCGACCCGCCGCCGGATCTGACCGGCATCGCTCATGAGGCCGTGCGCGCGGATCGGCTCGGCGATGATGTCAGCCACCCGCCAGCGCGGGTTGAGGCTCGCGAAGGGGTCCTGGAAGATCATCTGGAAGCGCTTGCGCACCGGCGCCTGCTGCTTGCGGGTCTTCAGGGTGGCGAGATCCGTGCCCTCGAAATGCACCGTTCCACGCGTCGGCTGATAGAGACCGACGACAAGACGCGCCACCGTCGACTTGCCGCAACCCGACTCTCCCACAAGACTGAAGGTCTTGCCGCGCGGAATGTCGAAAGAAACGCCGTCGACGGCCTTGAGAATCGACTTGGGCTCGTTCTCCAGGACGCGATTGAGCCAGGGCGGCGACACGTCGAAATAGCGGGCAAGGTCCTGGACCTGCAGCAAGGGCTGCTCGCCGGCCGCCGGCTGGGGCCGAAGTCTGGACTCGTTTCGGACGTCTTCTGCGATCTGCGCCATCAAATTCCTCCGGCCCGCTCTACTCGGCCGCTCTCTTCGCACCCTCGTCGAACAGCCAGCAGGCGACTTCGGTGCGGTCAACGGAGATCAGTTCGGGCCGTTCCACGCGGCAACGGTCGTGAACGTTCGGGCAGCGCGGATTGAAGGCGCAGCCTTGCGGTATTTCGGTCAGACGCGGCATCGAACCGTCGATCTGCGTCAGTCGCTCTGTATCGTGACCGATCATCGGGATCGAGCCCATCAGGCCGTGGGTGTAGGGATGCTTAGCGTTCTGCACCACATCGCGCACCGGACCGATTTCGGCGATACGACCGGCGTACATCACCGCCACCCGGTCGGCCGTCTCCGCGATTACGCCCATATCGTGAGTGATCAGCATGACGGCCGCCCCATGTTCCTTACACATCCGCTTCAGGAGCTTGATGATCTGCGCCTGGATCGAAACGTCGAGCGCGGTGGTCGGTTCGTCCGCGATCACCAGCTTGGGGTTCACGCAGAGCGCCAGGGCGATCACCACGCGCTGGCGCATCCCGCCGGAAAACTGATGCGGATACTGGTCGATCCTGCGCTCCGGCGCCGGAATACCGACCTCGGACAGCAACTCGATGGCCTGCTTGCGCGCCGCCTCTTCCGAGATGTCACGATGGGTCTGGATGGTCTCAACCAGCTGCCGGCCGACGGTGTAGAGCGGATTGAGGCTGGTCAGCGGGTCCTGGAAGACCATGCCAATCTCGCGTCCGCGGACCTGACGCATCTCCCGGTAGGAGAGATTGTCGATCCGCCGCCCCTTGAGCAGAACTTCGCCCGCCGCGATGCGGCCCGGCGGCTCAAGCAGTCCGATAACGGCGGAGCCGGTGAGGGATTTGCCGGCGCCGGACTCGCCGACGACCCCCAGTACCTCGCCCTCCTTGATGTCGAAGGACACCCCGTTGACGGCGACCAAGGTTCCGCGCCGGGTCGGAAACTCGACCCGCAGATCGCGGACTTCCAGCAGAGGGACTCGATCTGTATCTGACATCAGCGCAGCTTCGGGTTCAGGGCGTCGCGCAACCAGTCGCCCAGCAGGTTCACGGCCAGGACCAGGATGACCAGCGCCACACCGGGGAAGATGGTCATCCACCATTCGCCGGAAAAGAGATACTCCTGGCCGATCCGGATCAAAGTCCCGAGCGACGGCTCAGACGAAGGGATGCCGACGCCCAGGAAGGACAGCGTGGCTTCCGTCAGGACGGCCAGCGCCAGCGACAGCGTACCGATCACCAGCACCGGGCCCATGACGTTGGGCAACACATGGCGCACCATGATCAGCGTTGGATGGATGCCGATTACCTTGGCGGCCTGCACGTACTCACGGTTCTTCTCCACCAAGGTGGAACCGCGAACGGTACGTGCGAAGTTGACCCAGAGAGACGAGGCGATCGCCAGGATCAGCACCGGATAAGTCAACTCCTCGGCCGTGTTGCGCGGCAGTACCGAGCCGACGATGCCATCCACCAGCAGCGCGATCAGGATCGCCGGAAAGGTCAGCTGAATATCGGCAACGCGCATGATCACGCTATCGACCCGCCCGCCGACATAGCCGGAGATCAGACCGAGGATCGTGCCGATGATGGCAGCGAGCAGCACGGAGGCGAAGCCGATCACCAAGGAGGCCTGCATGCCGAACATGATGCCGGACAGCATGTCCCGGCCCTGATCGTCGGTCCCCAGCGGAAAGCTGGCATCGCCCCCGGCCGACCAGACCGGCGGTTTGAAGGCGTCCATCAGATTGAGGCTCGCCAGGTTGGTGGTGTCGTGCGGTGCGATCCAGGGCGCCAGAAAGGCCCCGAGAAACAGCACCACGGTCACCGCGAAGGCGACCATCGTCAGCGGCGAGCGCTTGAAGGAGTAGAAGACGTCGGAGTCGAGGAAACGGCGCCAACCGTCCAAGACCTTTCCGCCAAAGGTTAGTTCGGAAGCGGTTCCCGCATTTCCCGGTTCTCGTGCCATCTCGGCCATGGGGCTACGCCTCCTCTAGTGTCCGCCGCCGCCGCGCTCGACGCGCAGCCGCGGGTCGACCACGTAGTAGAGAAGGTCGACGATCAGATTGATGAGGACGAAGAACAGGGCGATCAGCACCAGATAGCTGCTCATCACCGGAATGTCGGCGAACTGAATCGCCTGAATGATCAGAAGCCCCATGCCCGGCCACGCGAAGACCGTCTCGGTGATGATCGAAAAGGCGAGCAGAGAGCCGATCTGCAGACCGATGATGGTGATCACCGGAACCAACGTGTTCTTAAGCGCATGGCCGAAATTGATCGCGCGGTTCGACAGGCCCCGCGCCCGCGCGAACTTGATGTAGTCGGTACGCAGGACCTCAAGCATCTCCGCGCGGACGAGACGCATGATCAGCGTCAGTTGGAACAACGCCAGGGTGATCGCCGGTAGCACCAGGGAGCGCCAGCCCTGCAACGTCAGGAAGGAAGTTTCCCACCAGCCCAGGTCGACCGTCCCGCCGCGCCCGAAGGTCGGCAACCACGCCAGCCAAACGCCGAAGATAAGAATCAACAGGATGCCGATCAGGAAGGTGGGGAGAGAGATTCCGATCAGCGATACCGTAAGGAAGATCTTGGATATCGGTGAATTGCGATTGAGCCCGGTGTAGACCCCCATCGGCACACCGACCACCAGAGCGATGATCGCCGAAACCAGGACCAGTTCGATCGTCGCTGGCAGGCGCTGTGCGATGATGTCCTCGACCGGGATGCCCAGACGATAGGACAGCCCGAACTGGAACTGAGCGGCATTGCCAACGAAGTTCATGAACTGGATCGGGATGGGATCGTTTAGCCCAAGCCGTTCCCGCAAGGCCTCCCGCTGTTCCTGCGTGGCATCCTGTCCGACCATGTTATTGATCGGATCGCCGACGAACTGAAACAACGAAAAAGACACGAAGGCAACGACCAGCATGACCAGGATCGCCTGGAACAAACGCTGGATGACGAAGGCGAACATCTGCCTCGAAGCTCCCTGACGTTCATCCTTAGTCTGCCCGAGCGGTCTGTTGCCGCCCTTTTTGCCGCGCAGCCTGAGAGGATGCGAAAAACAACGGCGGCCCGGAGGATCGTTCTCCGGGCCGCCGCCCCGCGCCCGAAGGCGTTATTGCATTACGACGTAGCGAAGATCGACGTCGTTGAAGGGACGCTGGATGATCTCAGCCACCGTGTCCGTCCGCACGCCCCAGGCCAAGGCTTGCTGGTGCAACGGAATGTGACCAACATCGTCCTGATGGATCTGGAAGGCCTCGGTGATGAGCGCCTGACGCGCCTCCGGGTCCATCTCCGTCTTGATCCGCTCGGCCAGATCCATGACGTCCTGATTGTTGTAGCGCCCGCTGTTCCAGTCGCCATGGCCCGGCGCACCGGTCGTCATGAGCTGCATCAGCGGGTTCAGGGCGTCGTAGGAGCCCGGCGTCCAACCCAGCATGAAGAAGCTGGTGTTGTTTTCCTCGGCCCGGCCAATCTTGTTGAAGTGCAGAGACTTGGTCTGCGCGTTCAGGCTGACGTCGATTCCGATCCGCTCCAGCATCGGAATCACTGCATTGCAGATCGCCTCGTCGTTCACGTAGCGATCGTTCGGGCAGTCGAGCGTAACCGGAAAGCCATCGGCCAAGCCGGCTTCCTCGAGCAGCTCACGCGACCTGTCAGGGTTATACTCGTAGGGCGTATTGAGGTCCTCGACGAAGCCGTTGATGCCCGGTGCAACCATCAGGCCGGTCGGCGTGGAGGCGCCACGCATGACCACACGCTGGATCGCCTGTAGGTCGATGGCATGAGCGAAAGCCGCGCGAACCCGCTGGTCCTTGAAGGGGTTCTGGCCGGTGCCAGGCATGTCGAGCAGTTCGTCACGCCACTGGTCGAAGCCCAGGAAGATCGTCCGAAGCTCCGGTCCCTCGAGCACATCGACGTTCGCCTCGTTCTGCAGACGCGGAATGTCCTGCAGCGGCACCGGGTACATCATGTCGATCTCGCCGGACAGAAGCGCGGCGACGCGCGTCGCGTCGTTCGGGATCGGCGTCAGAACGGCACGATCGATGTTGGACATCATGTCGTCGGCGTTCCAGTAGCCCTCGAAGGGCTCGAGCACCAGACGGTTGTCCTGAACCCACTCGACCACGCGGTAAGGGCCAGTGCCGTTGGCATTGACGTTCGGGAAGTTGGTCTGGCCAGCGCCACGCACAACCTCGAAGGAGTTGTTCTCCTCCACCCACTCCTTATCCATGATGTAGAAGTTGGGCATGTTGAGCAGCAGGATCGGGTCAGGACCAGTGGTCACGATCTCGACCGTGTAGTCGTCGACCTTGCGCACTTCCTCGATCGTGGCGATCGCGAAAGACATGTCGGAAGTTTCCTGCGACTGACGCTCGAAGGAGTAGACGACGTCATCCGCCGTAAAGGGGTTGCCGTTGTGGAAGGTCACACCCTCCCGCAAGGCAAAGCGCCAGGTGACGTCATCGACGTTTTCCCAACTCACCGCTAGATCCGGTTCCAAAGAGAGGTCCGGCTTGCGGTGGATCAGCATGCCGTAGATGTTGCCCTTCATGGTGTTGGTCGGACCCTCGTTATTCGAGTGGGGGTCCAGACCCAAGACGTCGCCGGTGGTGGCGTAGCGGAAAACCTTCTCCTGCGCCTGCGCATCCTGCGCCGACGACAGTGTCAGAGCCGCCACGGCAGCCACAGCAGCGACCAGTCCCAGACGGTATCGCATAGCTGTCTCCCTGTAACTCAATCCCTGCGCGGTCCGATGGCGTGACGCCACTGACCACTTTCATGATCCCTTCTTCAATCCCGTCTCGGCGATCGAGAGCGGATGCGATCTACGCGATCGCCCCCTGGCCGTCGGGCGAAACGGTGAGGGTTGCCCGTTTCACTGAGCCGTAACCTATGCCCCCTTTGGGCGGCGGAACAAGCGGAAATCACCGCCCGTCGCCCCCGCATGGGCGTCAATTTATCCCACACGCCTAGAGCAGGATCGCCTTAGGTGGAATCGCTCCGGCGATCCCACCTAAGGCGTGATTCCTGCTCTCATCATTAGGCTTAGAGGGCGATTCACGTCTTAGGTGGAAGCCAAAACGCTTCCACCTGAGACGATCGCGCTCTAGAGAGCGTTTTTATAGATTTCCCCCGCTTTGACAATCAGAGGGATGTGCTGTCCCTGGTCCTGCAGAAGCTGGAGATCGGCCAGGGGATTGCCATCCACCAACAGAAGATCGGCATACGCGCCCGGTGCGATGCAGCCCAGCTTGCCGGCACGGTTCATCAACTCTGCATTGCCGCTGGTCGCCTGCCGCACGACCTCCAGCAGAGACAGAACCTCGGCGCGAATCAAAAATTCGCGCGATTGATGACGATGCATCTTGCCCAACAGATCGCTGCCGAAACCCATCTTGACGCCGGCCGTACGCAGAATCTCAAGGGCCTCCAACCCGGCGCCGCGCACTTCCGCGATCTTGCCGACGCTGATCGGTGGTAGGCCGAGGTCGGCTCCTTCCTCCGCCAGCGCATCGTAGGTCGACAGGGTCGGCACCACCCAGGCATCGCGATCCCGACAGACCTCGGCGGTCTCGGCATCGATCAAGTTCCCGTGCTCGATCGACTTGACGCCAAGTTCCACGCAACGCCGGATGGCTTCGGGCGTGTAGGCGTGCGCCATCACGTAGGTTTTCCAACTTTCGGCCTCCCAGACGGCGGCCGCGATCTCTTCCTCGGAATACTGCAGATTCCAGATGGGGTCAGCTGGGCTGGCCACGCCGCCGGACGCCATGATCTTGATCTGAGTCGCCCCCTTGCGCAGTTCCTCGCGGGTGGCCCTGCGCACCTCGGTGACGCCATCAGCGATCACGCCCATGACGTTGCCGTGTTGGCCGCAGAAGCAGAAGGCCGGATGGTCGGCGGCCCGCTCGCGGAAGTCCGCATGACCGCCGGTCTGCGTCAGAGCCTTGCCGGAGTAATAGAGGCGCGGCCCCTTAATCAGGCCGGTCTCGACCGCGAGAGCCAAGCCGAAATCGGCACCGCCGGCGTCTCGCACTGTGGTGAACCCCCGCAGCAAGGCAGCCTCAAGGAAACTGCGCGCATACTGGCCGATGTGATAGGCGCTCATCGTTTCCAGGCGCGCGATGTTCGGATCGGCCGCGACGGCGTGAAAGTGTGCGTCGATCAGACCTGGCATCATCACACGCCCTGCGGCATCGATCCGCCGAAGCTCCGCGGAACCTGTCGAGATCGCCCCTTCGGCAACCTCCTTGATCAGGCCGTCCTCGATCAGAACAGAGGTGCCTTCGCGCAAATCGGGCTCGAAACCGTCGAACAGCAACGCGTTTTCAATCACAAGCAAGGTCATTCGGCGCCTTTGAAAAGAAATGGGGGACCGGAGCCGCAAACAAACGCGACCACATACAGGACTGTGGCCATACCAATGACATCGGCCACGGGTGTCAAATCGAGAAGATGTCCTCTGTCGAGCGTCGCAGGCGCCACCGAGGCAGCCGTCATCGCCCTGCGACACCCTGAAGTGTGGAGGGCCAGCGACTGAAAGACTGATCTAGAAAACCTGGAAGATCGCGAGGATCCCGATGGCGGCGACGACCACGCCGAGCACGCGATTGACCTGAACGATGAAGTTGCCGGAGACGTTCCGTCGCACGGCACTGGAGGCCGCGATCAGCGTCAGCCACCAAAGCGTGGAGCCGGCAGCGACCCCGATCACCAGAGTCGTGCCTATGGCCAGCGTTTCCGCTTCGCCGGACGGACCGAGCACGCCTAGGCCTGCGAAAGCCCCCATGAAGCCGAGAAAAGTTGCCGGGTTGATGATCGTCAGGCCGAAGCCTGTGAAGATCATGCCAAGGCGATCGAGCAGTCCGGCCAGAGACCAGGGACTGAGATCGGCCTCATCTTGCGCGGAGAGAACCTGACGGCCCAGCAGCTTGGGCGCATGAACGATCATGTAGATGCCATAGCCCAGCAGAAAGATGCCGCCGACGAAGCTCAACTGGCTGTAATGCGCCTCCAGCCATCTGATGACGAGCGACAGCCCCAGGGCCGCGATCGCGGCGAAAACGCCGTCGGCGATGGCGGAGCCGAGGCCGCAGAGCAGGGCCTCGAAGCGATGTCCGTGCAGGGAACGGCGAATGCAGATCGCGCCGACGGCACCGACCGGCGCGGCTACGACAAAGCCGATCGCAATCGCCTGAAGCAGAAGATAGAAATTCGAGATCATAGTGTTGAGGCTGTCCGGCGACGGCGGCGGCAGCTTGTCCTAACGTCGCCGCGCGAGCGATCCAAGCACTTTCCTGGCCTTGCTATCCGAGCATTACTGCCCTGCTCCGCGGTCCCGCCCTTGCTGCCGGATGGAAGAGAGCGATAGGCTACCGCAGAGACGTTAGGCTACCGTCAATAAGCCGAGCCACCTTGAGGCGCGGCGTCAAACCCAGGAGTCGCTTTCGCCATGGTCGATCGTCCCAATTCCCCGTCCTTCCGTGACGTGGCGGTCAACTTCCATCCCTATACCAATGCCCGCAAGCATGAAGACAAGGGCGCGATGGTGATCCGGGAAGGCAAAGGCATCCATGTCTATGACGACGCTGGCAAAGAGTACATTGAGGGTCTGTCGGGCCTCTGGTCCGTCGCTGTCGGCTTCGGCGAGGAGCGCCTTGTCGAGGCTGCCCGCGCCCAGATGGCCAAGCTGCCCTACTACCACTCCTTCGCGCACAAGAGTCACGAGCCTGCAATCGAGCTTTCCGAGCGGCTGCTGGCCATGGCTCCGGGCAAGATGTCCAAGGTCTTCTATACGAGCTCGGGCTCGGAGGCGAATGACACCGCCGTCAAGCTGGTGTGGTACTACAACAACGCGCTCGGCCGACCGGAGAAGAAGAAGGTCATCGGGCGGATCAAGGGCTACCACGGCATTACCATCGCCTCCGGCAGCTTGACCGGCCTGCCCTACAATCACAAAGACTTCGACCTGCCGATCAAAAACATCCTTCACACCGCCTGTCCGCATCACTGGCGGTTCGGCTGGGAAGGAGAGAGCGAGGAGGAGTTCGCCTCCCGCCTCGCCGGCGAGCTCGAACAGCTGATCCTGTCCGAAGGCCCGGATACCGTGGCCGCCTTCATCGGTGAGCCGGTGATGGGAGCGGGCGGCGTGATCACGCCGCCAAAGACCTACTGGGAGAAGATCCAGACCGTCTGCCGCAAGTACGACGTCCTGGTCATCGCCGACGAGGTCATCAACGGCTTCGGCCGCACCGGACAGCTTTGGGGCTCGACCACCTACGGCATCGAACCCGATATGGTCGTCTGCTCGAAGCAGCTCACCTCTAGCTACATGCCGCTTGCCGCCCTGCTCTTCTCCGATGAGATCTATCAGGCGATCGCGGACAATACGGCCAAGATCGGTACCTTCGGGCACGGCTACACCGCCAGCGGCCATCCGGTCGCGACCGCCGTTGCGCTGGAGAACCTTAAGATCATCGAGGAACGCGACCTGGTCGGCAACGCCGCGCGCATGGGCGAACGCCTGCAGGCCGGTCTGCGCCGTTTCGCCGATCACCCGCTGGTCGGGGAGGTTCGTGGCGTCGGCCTGATCGGTTGTATCGAGCTGGTCGCGGACAAGGCCAGCAAGCAGCCGTTCGATCCGGTGGGCGCAGTCGGCACCTATTGCTACGAACGTTGCCAAGACCACGGCCTGATCATCCGCAATCTCGGCGATCAGATGGCTTTCTGTCCGCCGCTGATCATCGACGAGACCGGGATCGATCAACTACTCGAACGGTTCGGCCGGGCGCTGGACGAAACCGAAAGTTGGGCTGGCAGCCAGCACCTCGCGGCAGAGTAACAGGTTCGTCAGCTCCCTTTAGGTGTGCCGTTGGGCGGCGTTGCAACTGATGTAAAAGGCAACGCCCGATCCCTCCGTCACGAGAGTGTGACCGAAGCGATCCGCGGCGTTTCTGCCCTGGCTTGCGAGGTGTCCTGCGGATTCTCGCTTTCCGCAGCGCAAAAAACCTCTCGAATTCCAGGGGCGCTTTGTCTAGCATTCGTCAAACAAAACCGCGCACCAATGACGCGGCTCGTACAAGCTATCGAACAGGTTAGGCGGGCCCGGATCGCAATGACGCGAACGAAAGGGGCCAAGTATCAGGGATGACGGATCAAAGCGACGTACTCGTCGAGTTTATCGAGGTTCAAAAGAGCTACGACGGCGAAACGCTGGTCGTTAAGAATCTGAACATCGAGATCGCGCGCGGCGAATTCCTGACCATGCTCGGCCCCTCAGGCTCGGGCAAGACCACATCTTTGATGATGCTGGCTGGTTTCGAGGCACCGACGCACGGCGAAATCCGCCTCGGCAACCGGTCCTTGGCCAACGTTCCGCCACATAAACGCGACATCGGCATGGTCTTTCAAAACTATGCCCTCTTTCCGCACATGACGGTGGCCGAGAACCTGGCCTTCCCGCTGCAGGTGCGCAAAGTCGCCAAGGCCGAGACCGAACAGCGGGTGGACCGCGCGCTCGGTATGGTGCAGCTCGACGGCTATGGAACACGCCGACCGGCACAGCTGTCCGGCGGTCAGCAACAGCGTGTCGCGCTGGCCCGAGCGCTAGTGTTCGAGCCGACCCTGGTTCTGATGGACGAACCGCTGGGCGCGCTCGACAAGCAGCTTCGCGAACAGATGCAGTTCGAAATCAAGCACATCCACGAGAATCTCGGCGTCACCGTGGTCTATGTGACCCACGACCAGTCCGAAGCTCTGACCATGTCCAACAGAATTGCCGTTTTCAACGACGGCATCATTCAGCAGCTCGACACGCCAGCCGATCTCTATGAACGCCCTCAGAACGCCTTCGTCGCGCAGTTCATCGGCGAAAACAACACCCTGCGCGGCACCGTCAGCAAACTGAATGGAGCGAATGCCTGTACCGTGACGCTGGAAAACGGCAGCGGAGAGGTGCAGGCGCTGCCGGTCAACCTGCCGGACGGACAAGGGTCCAGGACAACCCTGTCGCTGCGGCCCGAGCGCGTGGCGATCGATCCGCCGTCGGGGAGCTTGCCGAACATCTTCGCTGGACGTGTCGAGGAGTTGATCTACCTCGGCGACCATATTCGCACGCGCGTGAGCGTCTGCGGCAGCGAGGAATTCATCGTAAAGGTGCCGAATGCGCAGGGGCACGCCCATCTGCGCGAAGGCGTCGACGTTAAGGTCGGCTGGGAGATCGAAGATTGCCGGGCCCTAGATGCGTGATTGAGGGATGCATGATTTGGAGGCGCCCGATCGACGCCGGCAGGCAGACTTGCTAGCGCCCTTACGCTGGCAGAGCGTTACGGACCGGCAGCTGCCGGTCCGCAAAGGCGCGGACCTGGAACGGTCCGCCAAGATGTCGGCCCGCCATCTCTTCGGCGCGACCGGCCCTAGAGCAGGATCGCCTCAGGTGGAATCGCGCTGGCGATCCCACCTGAGACGATCGCTCACTAGCAACAAGCAGTAACAAGCAGGGAGTGTTCCATCGATGAAACACATGCTTCGCACCACTACCGCGGCACTTGCCGTGGTTGCGGTCGCCGGCCTTGCCGCCGGAGCCGCCAAAGCAGACCCCTTGACGGTCGTCTCCTGGGGCGGCGCCTACACCAAGAGTCAGGTCGAGGCCTACCACAAGCCCTTCACCGAGAAGACCGGCATCGAAATCGTTTCCGCCGACTACAACGGCGGGCTGGCCGAGGTGAAGGCACAAGTCGAGGCCGGCAACGTGACCTGGGATCTGGTGGACGTCGAGCTGTCGGATGCCGTGCGCGGCTGTGACGAGGGTTTGCTTGAGCCGCTCGACCATTCGATGCTGCCGCCCGCGCCGGACGGCACCGCAGCCGCCGACGACTTCCTTGAAGGAACGCTGCACGACTGCGCGGTCGCGACCATCGTCTGGTCGACGATCTACGCCTACGATACGAGCGAATTCTCCGACAGTACGCCCAGCACGATGGCCGACTTCTTCGATCTGGAGGCCTTCCCCGGCAAGCGCGGCATGCGCAGAACCCCCAAGGCGAACCTCGAGTTCGCTTTGATCGCCGATGGCGTAGCCGCCGGTGAGGTCTACGAAGTGCTCTCGACTCCCGAAGGCGTCGACCGTGCCTTCGCCAAGCTCGACACCATCAAGGACGAAGTGATCTGGTGGGAAGCGGGAGCTCAACCGCCGCAAATGCTGGCCGACGGCGAGGTCGTCATGACCACTGCCTATAACGGCCGCGTCTTCAACGCGATCGCTGCCGAGGGCAAGCCGTTCGAGATCGTCTGGGACGGCCAGGTATGGGATCTCGATCTCTGGGTGATTCCGCGCGGCGCCCCGAACAAGGAAACCGCCCTGGAGTTCATCAAGTTCTCGACCGACACACAACGTTTGGCCGATCAGGCGTCCTGGATCTCCTACGGTCCCGCACGCAAGTCTTCGGTCCCGCTCATCGGCACCCATGCCGAGGCCGGCGTCGAGATGGGCCCGCACATGCCGACGGCGCCTGCGAACTTCGGGAACGCCTTGCAGAACGACTTCCTGTTCTGGGCAGACTATCAGGACGAACTGAACGAGCGCTTTAACGCCTGGCTCGCCAACTAGAGTCCGGCCCTCGCAGAGCTGCGATGCACGGGGCCGGCCGCAAGCCGGCCCCGTCACCGGAGCGCCGCAGTTTGTTTTGAGACCCCGGTCTTCGAGTGGCGCCGCGCTCACGTCCCACTCGGTTGATCGGCCAAATCTTTGGGAAGCGGAGACGGCGTCATGGCGCAGATCGCCATTGAAGGCGCGGGCCAAGCGGACGGACTGACCACCGCGGACGGTACCCCCCTCAAGCGGGCGCTCGGACGCGTCGAACTTCGCGCGAAGACCAGGGCCTTCCTGCTCGTCACGCCGCTGCTGGTCTTTCTCTCTATTACTTTCCTGTTCCCCATCGGACAGATGCTGTTCCGCAGCCTGCACGACCCGCTGGTCTCGCAGGTGCTACCAAACACTCTGGCCACACTCGAGACCTGGACCGCCGAAGACGGTCTGCCGCCTGAAGAAAGCTACGCGGCCCTGGCACAGGAACTGGCCGTCGCGCGCGAGAACCGCTTCAGCGGCGATCTGGGCCGGGTCGCCACCCGCCTGAACTACGAAAAACCCGGGATCCGGTCGGCCGTGACCCGGACGGCCCGCTCGGCAGGCCAGATGGAGGCGCCCTTCAAGGACGCGATGATCGCGGCCGACGACGATTGGGGAAAGGTCGAGACCTGGGCGACGATCCAACGGTTGGGCAGTACCTACAACGCCGTCCAGTATCTGGCGGCCGTCGACCGTCGCTACAACGAATTCGGCGAGATCGTGATGCAGCCGGAGGAGCGCCAGATCTACGTACAGCTCTTCGGCCGCACGCTGTGGATGTCGGTGATGGTGACAGGCTTCGCGCTGCTGCTCGGCTTCCCGATCTCCTACCTACTGGCGACGCAGCCGACGCGGGTCAGCAACGTCCTGATGATCCTGGTCCTCCTACCTTTCTGGACATCGCTGCTGGTCCGCACGACCTCGTGGATCGTGCTGCTGCAGTCCCAAGGGGTCCTCAACGACATGATGGTGTGGATTGGACTGGTCGGCGACGATAACCGGATTCAGATGATCTACAATCAAACGGGCACGGTGATCGCCATGACGCAGATCCTGCTGCCCTTCATGGTGCTGCCGCTCTTCTCGGTTATGAAGACCATCTCACCCAGTCACATGCGTGCGGCGCAGTCCTTGGGCGCACCGCGCTTCCAAGCCTTCTGGAAGGTCTACGCACCGCAGACTCTACCGGGTGTCGGGGCAGGCAGCCTGCTCGTCTTCATTCTGGCGATCGGCTACTACATTACTCCGGCCCTGGTCGGCGGACAGGACGGTCAGATGATCTCGAACTTCATCGCCTTCCACATGCAGTCCTCGTTGAACTGGGGGTTGGCGGCGGCCCTGGGGGGTATCCTGCTGGCAGGCGTGCTCGCGCTCTACTGGCTTTACAACAAGCTCGTCGGCGTCGAACGCCTGACCCTGGGCTGAGCGGAGAGAGCAGGACAGCATGGCAAAGGTTTCTTCGCTGCCACCCTACGCCACGCCGATGGAACGGGCCTGGTACTATCTGTTCCGCGTGATCTGCGGCTGCGTCTTCTTGTTCCTGATCCTGCCGATCCTGGTCATCGTCCCGCTTTCCTTCAACGCCACGCCCTACTTCACCTTCACGGAAGGGATGCTGGCCCTTGAGGCCGAGGCGTACAGCTTGCGCTGGTACGAGAACTTTCTGACCGATCCGCGCTGGATCACCTCAATTGAGAACTCGGTGATCGTCGGCATCCTCTCGACCGTTCTGGCCACAACGCTCGGCACCCTGGCAGCTCTCGGCCTGAGCCGCGAGAAGATGCCGCAACGCACGCTCATCATGGGCATTCTGATTTCGCCCATGATCGTGCCTCTGATCATCACGGCGGCCGGCATCTACTTCTTCTATTCAAGCGTCCAGCTTACGGACTCGCTGTTAGGGCTAGTCCTGGCGCACACCGCGCTGGGCACGCCCTTCGTGGTGATCACCGTGACCGCGACCTTGATCGGATTCGACAAGGCCTTGCCTCGGGCCGGCGCCATGTGCGGTGCACCGCCTACCACCGTGTTCTTCAAGATCATTCTGCCCCTCATTCTTCCAGGGGTGATCGCCGGCGCACTCTTCGCCTTCGTCACCTCCTTCGACGAGGTGGTGGTGGTGCTCTTCGTCGCCTCAAGCCCGGAGCAGTACACCATCCCAAGGCAGATGTGGTCGGGCATCCGAGAGCAGATCAGCCCGACCATCCTGGCCGTCGCAACCCTGCTGATCGGCGTGTCGATCCTGCTGATGACGACCATCGAACTGCTGCGCCGCCGCTCCGAGAAACTGCGGGGCCTGTAAGCGGTCCTCGGCTCGGACCTTTCTGAGCCGAGACCCAGACTTTCCATATCATCCACAGAAAAGCGGACTTTTGCCCGTTTTTCCAAGGCGACTTGCTCTTGGCGGTGACGCTCGACTGAGCTACATTCCTTAGTCTGTTGAACGCCTTTACCCCCAACATCTAGTGCCTGGAGCCTCTTCCGCATGTCGCTGCTGGACGCCGATCCGATCTACAAGCCCTTCGCCTACCCTTGGGCCTTCGAGGCTTGGCAAGTACAGCAGAAGGTCCATTGGCTGCCGGACGAGGTTCCCCTGGCCGACGATGTCAAAGATTGGAACCGCGCGCTGAGCGACGGCGAGCGCAATCTGCTGACCCAGATCTTCCGCTTCTTCACGCAGTCGGACGTGGAGGTGAACAACTGCTACATGCGTCACTATGCACGCGTGTTTCAGCCCACCGAGATCCAGATGATGCTGGCGGCCTTCGCGAACATGGAAACCATCCATATCGCGGCCTACAGCCACCTGCTGGACACCATCGGCATGCCGGAGCAGGAGTATTCCGCCTTCCTCCACTATAAGGAGATGAAGGACAAGTACGACTACATGCAGCAGTTCGGGGTCGAAACCAAGAAAGACATCGCCCTAACCCTGGCTGTCTTCGGCGCCTTCACCGAAGGTCTGCAGCTTTTCGCCTCTTTCGCCATCCTGCTGAACTTCCCGCGTTTCAACAAGATGAAGGGCATGGGCCAGATCGTGTCCTGGTCGGTGCGCGACGAGTCACTGCATACCAACTCCATCATCCAGCTCTTCCGTACCTTCGTACACGAAAACCCGGAAGTCTGGGACCAGGACCTGGAACGCGAACTCTATGGCGCCTGCGAGACCATCGTCACCCATGAAGACGCCTTCATCGATCTGGCCTTCGAACTGGGCGGCATCGAAGGCCTGAGCGGCGCCGAGGTGAAGCGCTACATCCGCTGGATCGCAGACCGCCGACTCACCCAGCTCGGTCTGCAGCCGATCTACCAAATCGAGGGCAATCCTCTTCCCTGGCTCGACGCCATGCTGAACGGGATGGAGCACACCAACTTCTTCGAGAACCGTGCGACCGAGTACGCCCGTGCAGCGACCCAAGGAAGCTGGGGCGAGGCCTTCGACTGAAGGGCTTCGTCAAGGCGCTCTTATGAGAACGCCCTGAGTGCGCCAGTCCGTTGACTTATCCCTTAGGTAGTTGGATTTAGCGGTTTCCGGCTAACTGGCGACATCGAGCCTGTCGATCTCGGTCTTGGTCTCGGAAATCAACTCGCCGATTTCAGTCGCTGAACCGGAGGAGCGCCCGGCCAGCTCACGCACCTCCTCGGCGACGACGGCGAAGCCGCGTCCATGCTCGCCTGCACGAGCCGCCTCGATGGTGGCGTTGAGGGAGAGAAGATTGGTTTGAGCCGAAAGCTGATTGATCTGAGCCGCAACACCGTCGATCCGGTCCAAAACGCCTGACATCAGTTCCGTCGAGCGCGCAACGGCCTCACGTCGCGCCGTGACGTCCGAAGCATTCATGACGATCCGGTCGAGCGCACCGGAGACATCCATGATGGGTTGGAATGTCGCGGAGAGCCAGACCGACTGCCCGTCTTCCGTCTCCTGCGAGAACTCCTTCGCAACCGGGGCCCCAGATCGCAACGTCTGCTGCTCGTCGTTGGCGATGAACTTTGGGAGACTGAAGACCTGGGAGGTTCGGTTCTGAGCCCCAAGCAGTTCGCAGGCGAAGCTATTGATATCCGTGACCTGCCCCTGAGCGTCCCATTCGATGACGACATTCGAACGCCGAATTGCCGCAATGCGGGCACTTGAAGCCAATGCCTCCAGTTTCGTCGCGGTAATGTTCGCCTGAACGGAGATGAATTTGCTGATATTCCCAGCGTCATCGAACACCGGATTGATCGACAGGGAAATCCAGTAAGGCTCGCCGCTCTGAGAGTAATTCAGGATCTCCTCGTAGAATGGCTGCCGAGCCTGCAGCTTCTCCTTGATCCGACTGATTGTCTCTTCCGATGTATCCTTGCCTTGGAGGAAGGATCCGGGCTTCTTCCCAATCACGTCCTCGAGACTGTAGCCCGTCAGCCTCGTGAAACCGGGGTTGATGTACTCGATCAAACCCTCCGGACCGGTGATGATCACCGAGTTATCGGTTTCATTGGCGACAAGCGAAAGCAACTGGAACTGATCTCTCCGTCGAACCTCCTCGTCGACGTCCTTCACGAAGGCGGTATAGACGATCTCATTGTCCAATTTGACTTTTGAAAGCGAAAGGCTGCCCCAAACGCGTGTTCCGTCCTTTCGCTGCACTTCGACTTCACGGCTCGTACCGACAATCTTGTCATGGCCGGTGATCCGGTTCGCGTTGACGTTTTCGTCGTGATTGCTGCGGATCTCATCGGGTACGAGCATCTTCACGTTCTGTCCGATCACGTCGTCGGCCGCGTAACCCCACAGGCGCTCCGCCGCGGAATTGAAGAAGGTGACGATATTATTCTCGTCGATGGTGACGACCGCGTCCAACGCCTGTTCCAGCGTCTGCTTGATCATCTCGCGTGCCCGGCGTTCCTCGGTAACGTCCTTGACGAAAGCGGTGTAGCTGATGAGACCGCCCACATTGATTTTCGAGAGGGAGAGGTTGGCCCAGACCCGGCTGCCATCCTTTCTCTGAACCTCGACGTCACGCGAGGTGCCCACAATCTTGTCTTCTCCCGTCGTCCTGTTGTGGTTGACGAGATTGTCGTGATTGGCCCGCAATTCCTCGGGCACGAGCATCTTCACGTTATGTCCGATCACCTCTTCCCGCGCGTAGCCCCAAAGACTTTCGGCCGCGCGGTTGAAGAAGGTGACTATGTTGTCGTGGTTAATCGTCACCACGGCATCGAGCGCCTGCTCAAGCGTCTGCTGCGTCCTCTCGCGCGCCTCCCGCTCTTCAGTGATGTCCTTGACGAAGGCCGTATAGGTGATTCCGCGCGCGGATCTGATCTTGGATAGAGACAGATTGGCCCAGACGCGCTTGCCGTCCTTCCGCTGGACCTCGATGTCCCGAGAGGTGCCGACAATCTTGTCCTTGCCACTGCGCCTGTTGGCATTGACCAGGTCATCATGGCCGGCACGCAACTCGTCAGGCACCAGCATCTTGACGTTCTTGCCCATCACTTCGGACCGGCCGAAGCCCCAAAGCTGTTCAGCAGCCTTGTTGAAGAAGGTGATCCGATTCTTGGCATCGATCGACACGACCGCGTCGAGCGCCTGTTCTAGTGTTTGGTTTTCAGAGCCAAACCGACGGCCGAGTATCCGATGAAACATAGAGCTTTCCCGCCAAAATAGATCGTCCTGGTTTTACGTTGCGGTCGCTTAATAAATACATAAAAATACGTGCAGTTTAAGAACCGCCGCGCCGATCCACCATGAGTTATAGGCGATCTACTTCTATCAAAAATAGAAACATTTGAAACCCTGAACAATCCGAGCCTATATTCTCAGATTGCCTCGTTGTGTCGCATACCAGAAGACTTGTGGATGAGACGTTCGAGCGCATCGAAATGATAGACAAGAAGGGATGTCGCTTTTCCAGAGAAGCCCTCAATCAGACAGCTCCAGGCTTCGACAGGGGGCTCGAAGCGTTCAGCGCTCACCGACAAACCAACGAAAATCCGCAGAGAGCGACTAACTCTTCCGCTTCTTGGAGCCCTGATAGCGGCCTTCCCATTCATCGATCTGAGTTCGGTCGGACAGTTCAACGCCCATGCGATAGGCGGCACGACCGATGGCATGAGCGGCGACGGGCGCCGTGACCAGCAAGAAAAGGATTGTCAGGATCGAGAAGGAGATGCTCGCGGTATCTGCAAAGTGAACTGCCAAGGCGGCGAAGATCAGGCCAGCCCCGAGGGTTCCGGCCTTGGTCGAGGCATGCATCCGAATCAGCACATCCGGAAGACGCAAGATGCCGAGACCTGCGACGAAAACGAAAAAGCCCCCGGCCAGCAAAAGCAGGGCAACGATCCAATCGTTCAGCATCAGTGGTCACCCTCGTGGTCTCGCGCGTCGGCAGCGACCCCGAACTGAGCCGCGCGGCGGTCGGCATACCAGGCGAAAGCCACGGTCGCCAGAAAGGCTACCAGCGCCAGTCCGATCGCCACATCCAGGAATGCCGAAACGTTGCTGGCGATAGCGAACAGTCCGACGAAACCGACAGTGATGATGGTGATGAGGTCGAGCGCAACGACACGGTCCGGCAGACTGGGGCCGCGGACCAGCCGAACGAAGGACAGGCCGATGGCGAGCAGCATGAGAAAAGCCGTAATGTCTATCGCCCAAGCCAGAACCGGCGCATGGTCGCTCAGGCCGCTCATCGCATCGCCTCCATCACCTTGCGTTCCATCCCCGCCTTGATGTCTCGCCGAAGGCTATCAGGATCCTCGACGAACATGCCATGGACATAGAGGAACTTCTTGTCGGGACTGACGTCCAGACTCAGAGTTCCAGGAGTGAGCGAGATCAGGTTCGCCAGAACGGCGATCTCCACAGGCTCGTCGATGTCCAAGGGCACGGCGATGATCCCGGGCCGGGACTTGTGGACCGGCGTGATGACGTCCCAGACAACCTGAAGGCTGGAGACCACCAACTCATAGAGAAAGTAGACGCCCAAGCTGACCAGCCGCACCACACGACCGAAGTAGCCGGTGCCGCCGAACAACGGACCGGCGACCCAAAGCGCAGCAAACCCCATGACGAAACCGATGGCGAGGTTCAAGAGCGTGAAGTCGGCGAAGAGGGCGCACCAGCCGACCGCCAGCAGAATGTTGAGTACGAGGAGGCTCATTCTGGGGTCTCCAACAGCTCCGCTTCCTCACCCGCCAGCGAGATGGACGTCATGCGGGCGAGACCGTCTTCGCCCAACACGGCGGCAACGTAGGGCTGCGGGTTGAGGAGTTCGTCCGCCGAGCGCTCGGCCAGCTGATAGAAGGGTTCGACGAAGAGACCGATCGTCACCGTCATGACGGCCAGCGCCGCGATCGGCCCCAGCAGGAACCAACGCTGCGCGCCGGACAGCGGCGCCGGCGGCGGACCGGCTTCGGCGGGTCGCGCCTTCCAAAAGGCGTTCAGCCAGATCTTTGTCATCGAGTAGATGGTCAGAAGCCCGACCGCCAGCGCGACAGCCGCTATGACGTAGCCTTCCGCTTCGATCGAGGCTTGCACCAGGACGAACTTGGCCCAAAAGCCCGACAGAGGCGGGAAACCCGCCAGCGAGAAGGCTGGGATGAAGAAGAGGACGGCGATTAGCGGGTGATAGCGGTAGAGATCGCCCAGCCGCTTCAACTCGAAGGAACCGCCGACGCGGTTGACCACACCAGAGACGAAGAAGAGGTTCGCCTTCACGATGATGTGGTGAACCAAGTAGAAGACCGCACCGACGATGCCCAGCGGCGTGTAGAGCGCCAGACCGAGAATCATGTAGCCGATCTGGCTGACGATATGGAACGAAAGGATGCGCCGCAGCTCGTTCTGCGCCGCCGCGCCCAGCACGCCCGTTACCATGGTAAGCCCCGCGATCCAGAGCAGGATCTCGTGGGTGTAGCCGACGTCTCCCGTGAAGATCAGCGTGAAGCAGCGGATCAGCGCGTAGACGCCGACCTTGGTCAGCAGACCGGAGAAGATTGCGGACACCGCCACCTTCGGCGTGTGGTAGCTGGCAGGCAGCCAGAAGAACAGCGGGAAGACCGCCGACTTGATGCCGAAGGCGACGATGAACATCACCGCCACCACGGTCACCAGTCCCTGATTCTCGACCTCCTGCAAACGGATATGAAGATCCGCCATGTTGAGGGTACCGGTCAGGCCGTACAGCAGACCGATGCCGCCGAGAAAGAGAATGGTCGCGATGAGATTGAGCGCGACGTACTTGACCGCGCCGTCCAGCTGCGCGCGACGCCCTCCGAGCACCAGAAGAGCAAAGGAGGCGATCAGCATCACCTCGAACCAGACATAGAGATTGAAGAGGTCGCCGGTCAGGAAGGCCCCGCAGACGCCGCAGAGCAAGGCATGCAACAGGGGATGGAAACCGTAGGTCACCGCCTTGTCGCCGACATCGCCGAAGGCGTAGACGACGGTGGCAAGACCGACGATCGCGGTGATCAGCACCATGACCGCGCTGAGGTGGTCGGCCACCAGGCTGATGCCGAAGGGTGCGGGCCAGTTGCCCATCTGAGCCGCCAGAATGCCGTCCTGCCAGACGGCCGCCATCAGGGCGATGGAAAGCCCGAGCAGTCCGAGTGCCGCTGCCAGGCTGACGACGCGTTGAGCGGCCAGATTTCCACGCAGGATGAAGCCGAGGACCGCGGCGATCATCGGCAGAATAATCGGGAGAACCAGCAACCAACTCATACAGAGCGACCCTTCGACGCTGCGTCCGCCGTCGTTTCGCCCGCGGCTTCATCCAGCTTTTCCACCGGTTCCGCGACCCGCATCGCATCGGTGTCCACCGTCTCCAGCTCCTGATAGGCGCGAAAGGCCAAAACCAGGGCGAAGGCAAGGAGGCCGAAGGAAATCACGATCGCCGTCAAAATCAGAGCCTGTGGCAGCGCGTTAGCCACACCTGGATCGGGCAGGCTCGCCCCTGTCTCGATCAAGGGCGGCGCCGCGCGCGTCAAACCGCCACCAGCGAAGATCAGCAGGTTGGCGGCATTGGAAATCAACACCAGTCCGAACACGAAACGCACGAGGTTCCGGCTCAGCATCAGATAAACGCTGGCCGCCATCAGCACGCCGACCAACACGGCAACAATGGGCTCCATCAGGGTCGATCCTCCAGCCGGGATTTCTCCTCAGGCTCCCGCGGGTCGTCCTCGACGTCCGCCTGCTGATCCTTGATGCCCAGTACAATGGCCAGAACCGAGCCGACCACGACGAGATAGACCCCGATGTCGAACGGCAGCGGCGTGCCTGCCTTGAAGTCCATAATCGTCGTCCATTGGCCGGTCAGAAAGGGAGCCGGCTCCAACAGCGCGAGGAACCCGGAGCCGATGGCAAGCCCCAAACCAACGGCCGCGATCACACGCGGGTCCGCCCGCAAGGCCTTCCGCACGGCCTGGGCATCGGTTGCCAAGGCATAGAGCGCAAACGCAATCGCCGCTATCAGCCCACCGATGAAGCCCCCGCCCGGCTCGTTATGGCCACGCAAGAGCATGAAGACGGAGAAGACGAGCATCAACGCGACCAGAAGGCGAGACGCCTCGCGCAGGATCAAAGAGTTCATGTGCCGATCCCCCCATTGCGGGTCTGCGAGTCTCCCCCGTTGCTACCCGACCCGTTCGGCCGTCGGCGCGGACGCAGGGTGATCAGGGCGTAGGCAGCGACACCGGCGACGGCCACAACGGCGACCTCACCCAAGGTGTCGAGCGCCCGGAAGTCGACCAGGATGACGTTGACGATGTTGCGGCCAAAACCGCCGGGCATCGAGTTCTCCTCGAAGTAGTCGGTGATCGCCTGCTGCGGCGGCTGAGCCGTCACGGAGAGGACGATCAGGGTGGTCGAGATGCCGACCACACCGGCGACCAGCCCGTCGCGCAGGCGCCCCAAACCGGTCGGCCGCCGCTCATCCCGGAAATCCGGCAACTTGAGCAGAACGATGGCGACGATGACCACCACCAGGGTTTCGACCAGTAACTGCGTCATGGCGACGTCCGGCGCGCCGAACAGCAGGAAGATCAGCGCGACACCCGCCCCGACGACGCCCAATGAACAGATCGCCAAGAGACGGGATTCCGCCATGAGAGTGGACAGAGTGGCCGCGACGATCAGCGCGGCCACCCCCCATTCGACGAAGTTGGCCGTGACGTCGGGCAACGGCCAGACAAGCGCATCCTTGAGCAGGAGAGTGGAGGCCAAGGCGAAGCCCAAAGTAGAAAAGACGACGAGGATGTACCGCCGCTGAACCCCGCCCTGCAGCCAGCGCGTCTGCCAGGCCGCGACATCGGCGATCCAGAGCATGGCGCGGTCGTAAGCCCGGTCGCCGGTGAGCGGCAACGCCGCGACGCCGCGCGTCAGCGCCGTCAGCAGACGGTGGCGCTTCGCATAGATCAACACACCCGAGGCCACCGTGATTGCGGACAGAATGAGCGGAATGTTCACACCGTGCCAGAGCTTGACCTCGTAGTCGGGCTGATAGCCCATCACGGCCGCGGCGGCCGGAAGCAGCAAGGTTTCAGCGGTCAGGTGCGGCAGCAGTCCGCTGAACAGCGCGATCACGCCGAGCACCAGCGGTCCGATCCACATCGCGACCGGCGCCTCGTGCGGGCGCTTCGGCAAATCACGTTGTGCACCGAAAAAGGGAATGGCCACGACCAGCAGAGCAACGGTCACCATCATCACCTTGGCGGCAACGATGGCGGCAACGGCGATGGTGGGTTCGGCCGGCCAGGCCAGCGCGCCCTTGTACAGCAACTCCTTGCCGATGAAGCCGACGAAAGGCGGCAGTCCCGCCATGGAGAGCCCGGCGAGAAGCGCTGCTGCGAAGGTCCAAGGCATGGCACGGCGTAACCCGCCGAGACGGCTGAGTTCCCGCGTACCGGCCTCGTGATCGATGCTGCCGGCCACCATGAAGAGCGCGGCCTTGTAGAGCGCATGAACGAAGATGAAGGTGACCGCCGCGATCAGGCCGATCGAGGGACCGCCGTCCTCTGCGCGCGTCGGCGCACCGAGAAACATCACACAGGCCCCCAACGCCATCACGGTGGTGTAGGCGAGCACCTGCTTCAGATCACTGCGAGTCAAGGCGATGATCGAGGCATAGACCGTGGTCACGGCCCCGAAAATGGTGAGGGTCGCCATCCAGACTTCGGTGTCCCCCAGGACGGGCGTGAAACGGGCCAGGAGGAAAACGCCGGCCTTCACCATGGTGGCGGAATGCAGATAAGCCGACACCGGAGTCGGCGCGGCCATGGCGTTTGGCAGCCAGAAATGGAACGGAAACTGCGCCGACTTCGTGAAAGCCCCGCAGAGAACCAGGATAAGGATCGGCAGATAGTCGGCATGCCCACGGATCGCATCCGGATCCGCCAGAATCTCCGAGAGACTGTAGGTCCCGGCCGCCTGTCCCAGCAGGATGAAACCCGCCAGCATTGCGAGTCCGCCCGCGCCGGTCACGAAAAGCCCTTGCAGGGCTGAGCGCCGCGCCGCCGCATCTTCGTGGGTGTAGCCGATCAACAAAAACGACGTGATCGTCGTCAGTTCCCAGAAGACGAAGAGCGCAATCAGGTTGTCCGACAGGACCAGCCCCAGCATCGCCAGCATGAAGCTGACCAGGAACAGCGTGAAGCGGCCGACCTGCGGATAGCCGCGCATGTAGTCGCTGGCGTAAAGCAGGATAAAGCTGCCGATCCCGGTGATCAGTAGAGCGAACAGAAGGCTCAAGCCGTCGACCATGAACGACAGGTCGATGCCGAGTTGCGGGATCCAGGAGATCCGCCACGTCAGAACGGCCCCGCCTGAAACCTCCGGCAGAAACGTCAGGAACCAGACAAAGAGTGCGGCCGGCAACAGCACGACAAGCCGTGAAAACAGCGGTACCGGCGCATCGGCCTTACTGGCAGCAGCCATACTCTCCGTCGTCTCCCCATCCCCGAGGCCGGCTTCCCACCGGCCACGCCAACCACCGCAATCTCGCAACCGGCACGTTCAAGCCGGATTTTCCGAGAATCGGCCCGTCAGTTCAGTCCGTTAGAGCACATCACGGATTGCGAGCCAAACCCTTGTGCGGCCCGGCCTCACCTCACTCTGCTCTCGGACAAACCTGCCCGCCCTTCGGCTGAGTTTTCGCCGCCTGTCGACCAGCCGGCACGCCCCGTCGCGAATTCTCCCGTATTCTGCGGGGTATATTTGGCACCATTCCGGGCGTTTCAAGACGAGTCTGCTCGTAACGCACGTGACGGAAAGGAGGAACAGGTGCTGCGATGTTGCGGCGCAACCTTCGCCCCTTCCCCGCCAACCCCTGGCCCGCCTATGATCGGCGCGGATCAAGCAAGCGCTTTAAAAGCGCTTCATCGGGATAACGGGAGAGTTCGGAATGGGCCAGTTCGGGAAAGGCCAAGGCATCAGGCGTGTCGAGGACCAAAGGTTCCTGACCGGTCATGCACGCTATACCGATGATATTCGTCTGTCGGGCGAGAGCTACATGGCCGTCGTCCGCAGCCCTTTGGCACATGCGCGGATCACCGCGATCGAGACGGCCGAGGCCCGCGACTTGCCCGGCGTTCTGCTGGTTCTCACCGCCGAGGATCTGGCGGCAGAACAGATCGGTGATATTCCGGTCCTCGCCAAAATGAAGGGACGCGACGGGGAGGTGAAGCAGCCCCCGCACCCAGTCCTGGCTCGTGCGGTGGTCAGGCATGTCGGCGATCCAGTCGCGGTTGTGGTCGCCGAGACCTACGAACAGGCCGTCGCGGCGGCCGAAACAGTCGTTGTGGACTATGACGACCAGCCGGCCGTCACCGACATCGCAGCCGCTCTATCGGCGGGCGCACCGCAGCTACACCCGGAAGCGCCGGGAAATCTCGCCATGACCTGGGAACACGGCGACCGCTCGGCCGTTGAGGCCGCCTTCGCAAAGGCCGCACAGAGGGCGCGGATCGAGATCGTCAACAACCGGCTCGTTGTGAACTCCATGGAACCCCGGGTCGCCCTGGGCCAATACGACGCCGCCAACCAGCACTTCACACTCACGACCCCAACCCAGGGGATCTTCCGGCTCCACGATCAGTTGGCGGAAACCATTCTCGGCACGACCAAGGACAAAGTCCGGATCGTGACGCCCGACGTCGGCGGAGGCTTCGGCATGAAGATCTTCTGCTACGCGGAACAGGTTCTGGTGTTGGTCGCCGCGCGTCGGCTCGGTCGGCCGGTGCGCTGGGTCGGAGAACGCACGGAATCCTTCCAGTCCGACATCCAGGGCCGCGACCATCGGACGGTTGCCGAGATGGCCATGGACAAGGAAGGTCGTTTTCTCGGAATTCGCGTCGAAACCCAGGCCAATCTCGGCGCCTACCTCTCGAACTTCGCCCCCTTCATTCCGACGGGCGCGAGCACGCAAATGTACTCCGGTCTCTACAGGATCCCTGCCATCTTCGCGGAAGTGCACTGCGGCTTCACCAACACGGTTCCGGTCGACGCCTACCGCGGCGCCGGGCGACCGGAAGCCGCCTACTGCATGGAACGTCTGGTCGAGGCCTGCGCCCGCGAGATCGGTGTCGACGCGCGCGAGATCCGCTTGAAGAACTTCATTCGACCCGAAGACCTGCCCTATGACACAGGAATGGGTCCGGTCTACGATTCCGGTGATCCCTCCCGACTTCTGGAGCAGGCTGCGAAACTGGCGGACTGGGACGGCGTTGCCGAACGCAAAGCCGAAGCACGGCGACGCGGCAAGTACCGAGGCATCGGCCTGGCGTCCTATGTCGAGGCCTGCGGCGGCCTCGGCGCGGAAGAGGCCCGCGTTTCGCTCGAGGAAGACGGCGGTGTCACGCTGGTGATCGGCACCATGACCAACGGCCAGGGCCATCACACGGCTTATGCCCAGATACTCAACGACCTGCTGGATATCGATCCGACAAAGGTTCGGCTGGTACAGGGCGATTCCGATGTCGTCAAACGCGGTGGCGGCACAGGCGGGTCACGGTCGCTTCTGATGGGCGGCGTCGCCACGGAACGCGCCGGCGAAAAGGTCATTGCCCGAGCCCGCAAGGTCGCCGGACATCTGTTGGAGGCGGCGGATGCAGACCTGGAGTTCGCAGGAGGCGTCTTTACCGTCGCCGGAACCGACAAAACGGTGACGCTTGCCGAGATCGCCAAGGCCACCCACGGCGACGCTCTGCCAGAAGACATGGCCGGTCCCATTGAAGAGACGGGCGGCTATACGGCAGAGGCTATGACCTATCCCAACGGCTGCCACGTCGTGGAACTGGAGATCGACGAGGACACCGGGACGGTCGAGATCCTGCGCTACATCGTGGTCGACGACTTCGGCAAGGTGGTGAACCCATTGCTGGTGCTGGGACAGGTTCACGGTGGTACGGCTCAGGGAATCGGCCAAGCCTTGCTGGAACACACGGTCTACGACGAAGACGGTCAGCTTATCACGGCCAGCTTCATGGACTACACGATGCCCCGGGCGGACGACACGCTCAACTTCGAGATCACCTTGGTAGAGGATATGCCCTGCACCACGAATCCGCTGGGCGTTAAGGGCGCCGGAGAAGCCGGGGCGATCGGCGCACCACCGGCCATCATCAACGCCTTGCTGGACGCACTGCGGCCGCTGGGCGTCGCGCACCTGGATATGCCCGCCACGGCCGAACAGATCTGGCGCGCCATGCGCGACGCCAGGGCTGCCGAGCGCCAGGCCGCGGAATGACCGAAGACAGCATGGTGACCAGTGAAGCGGGATCGGAACCGCAAGACGATCTGCTCGCGGTCTTGAGGGTCCTGGCCGAGCGTGCAGGCAAAATCGCCCTAGCCTACTACACAGAGGCGGAGGAGATCGAAGTCCGCGACAAGCCCGACGCCTCCCCGGTGACCGAGGCGGACGAGGCTTGCGAGGCTTTCTTGCTGGAGGCCCTGCACAAACTGACCCCCGACATACCGGTGGTTTCGGAAGAAGCTTCCTCCCAGCAGGGCCTGCCGGACATCGACACCGCGCAGCCCTTCTGGCTGGTCGACCCGCTGGACGGGACACGAGAGTTCATATCTCGGAACGGCGAGTTTACCGTCAACGTCGCGCTGATCCGCGACCGGCGGCCGGTCGCCGGCGTGGTGCACGCCCCCGCCTTGGCCATGACCTGGTGCGGCGGCTTCGACGACGACGGCAGTGGTCACGCCAGCTTCAACGAGACCGATCGTCCCCCGATGACCATTGCGGTCCGCAAAACACCGGATACGGGCGAGACCGTGATTGCCAGCCGCCGCCACGGTGCCGGCGAGGAACTGGATGCCTTCCTTGCCAGGCGAAAAATCGCGGAGCGGGTGACCGCCGGCTCGTCCTTGAAGTTCTGTCTGATCGCCAGCGGCAAGGCCGATCTCTACCCGCGCTTCGGCCCAACCATGGAGTGGGACACCGCCGCTGGCCAAGCCGTGCTGACAGCCGCGGGCGGGACCGTGGAAACGCTGGACGGCGATCTGTTGCGCTACGGCAAAGCGGGCTTCGCCAACCCGAACTTCGTGGCCGTCAATCGGCGACGGGACGCTTAAGACCGACGAGCCTTACCAGGAAACAATCGGTTTCCGTTTCGACCATTTGTTTTCTCCCGACAAAGCTCATCTCCTCTTCAGTAGGCAACGAGAGGAGAGCCGTCGGTATGGCAGCGACCGTCACACAGATCCCCGGCGCGCAGATCCCCGGCGCGCAAGACGAGACCCAGCAGACCCGCGAGACTCCCCCGCCTCGGGTTCTGCGGATCGACGCCAGCGCGCGCAAGACAGGGTCCACGACGCGTAATCTGGCCGACGAGGTCGTTGCCAGGCTGCGCAGACAGCATCCGGAGATGACTCTCGTCGAACGGGACCTCGCGGAGGGCATCCCCTTCGTGACGGAAGATTGGATCGCCGCCAACGTGGCACCAGCCGAGGCACGGACCCCAGAGCAGGAGTCACAGCTCGCGGTCTCCGACAGGCTGATCGCCGAGTTGAAGGATGCGGATATCCTGGTGATCGGACTTCCGATCTACAACTTCGGTCCGCCTGCAGCGCTCAAGGCCTGGATCGACCAGGTCGCCAGGGCACGCGTGACCTTTCGCTACAGCGAAAACGGCCCGGTCGGATTACTGGAGGGAAAGAAGGCCTATCTGGTCGTCGCTTCCGGCGGAACGGCCACGGAAAGCGCGGTAGACTTCGCGACGCCATACCTCCGGCACGTCCTGGGCTTCATCGGCATCGAGGATGTCACGCTGATCGCCGCCGACCGACAGATGGTAGACGCCGAGGCCGCCAGCGACAAAGCGCAGCGCGCGCTGCATAGCGCACTGCCGTTATCGGCCTGAGCCGCCGATCAGGGATCACTATCGGACAGATACTTCACGGGAGTGCCACGACCACTCACGCCGCCCAGCGCCGCAATATGCGTAGCCGTCCGTCCCGCGGCCGGCTGCACGGGCCGTGCGAAGATATCGGTCGCGCCTGAATCGCTGAGCGCCTTGGACAGCGCCAAGACCAATGCGACCGTCACAGTCGCCGGATGTCCGAAGCCCGCGAAGGCCCCGGTCGCCGGAACCAAGCCGGCGACCACACAGGCAATCAGGGCGCCGAAGGCGACCACGTCGTAGCGGATACGCCCCCAGATCAACAGAACGACGAGGAGCGCCAGCAGACCGAACAGCAAGCCTTGGTCGGGACTCACCCGCAACTCCGGTCGGCTGGAGTCATAGCAGCGGCTGCGTCAGGCTCAGCGGAACCGCATCAATAGAGATGCTGGCCACCGGTGACGAAAACTTCGGTTCCGGTCACATAAGCGAAGTCTCGCGTACAAAGACGAAAGACGGCCGCAGCCACTTCATCGGGCGTGCCCATGCGCTGCATCGGAATACGCGGGATCAGACTCTCGTACTCCGGCCCGATCATGCCGGTCTCGATCTCGCCCGGCGCCACGGCGTTGACGCGGATGCCGAGCTGCGCCAACTCCACCGCCAGTTCGCGCGTCAGAGCCGAGAGCGCCGCTTTCGAGGTCGAGTAGGCCGAACCGGCGAAGGGATGGGTCGCATGGCCGGCGATCGAGGTGATGTTGACGATGCTGCCCTTCCCGCGGCGCAGCGGCACAGCGAACCCGCGTGCCAGCGTCAGAGGAGCGAAAAAATTCAGCTCGAACACCCACCGCCAGTCGCCGATATCCCCATTCAGGCAGCCGAGCCGTTCCTTAAAGGGCGTCTTCGGGCTGACCGCCGCATTGTTGACCAGCGCCTGCAGGCCTTGATCGCCTATGATCTCCACAGCTTCCGCGATAAAGTCGGCCACACCCGCCGGGTCGGCCAGGTCGGCCGTGATGTGGTGCGCCCAGTTGGGATCGCGCTTGCAGGCCTCGGGCACCTCCTCTCGCGAGCAGGTGATGATGCGCCAGTTCTCTTGGGAGAAACGCATGACGGTGGCGTGACCGATGCCACGGCTGGCACCTGTCAGCACCACCGTCGGCTTCTCGGCATCATCGGCCTTGATCGTATCGAGCTTCACGCGCTCCGGCGATATCTGGTCGGCCATGGCGTCTAGTCTAAAGTATGTTGCGATCTGAGGGAACCGCTTGACGGCATCGCAGATCGCGAAGATCCGACGCTAACCGTCTGATTTTACGCCAAATAGAAAGCAACCACCGGAACCAGCCGCCGAGCCTCGGCTTCTCGTGCGTTTCAGAACTTCAGGCTCTTCCGAGCAAAGGCAACTCGCGCGCGGCGACACCGCCCCGTTAGAGATTGCGACTCAACTGGCTGCCGCGCCGCCGTGTTTGGCCATAGGCGCTTGACCGGCCGAGCGGACAGCCACGACCCGGAAGGTGCGCATCACGTCGTCCTGCTCGCGCAGGGAGACGTATTCACCTTCGACGAAGCGGTGACTGTCGAAACGATATCCTGGCTCGTCGAGATCGGGGTTGCCCTTTACGTCATAATGGAAGGCCCAACTGCGGCCGCGGGTATGAACAAGGTGACCGTACTCGTCGGCCTCACCTTCCCAGAAACGCCAAACGTTGCAGTGCTTTCGCTGCTTACGCCACGCTTCGACGTCGATATGGCCCTCGGTGTCCAACGGGGCGACGAATTCGTAGCCGCGGTTCGAGCTGCCATTGGGAAAATCGTGATCGCGCGCCAACTCCAGTCGAATCGACATTAGCGTCATGAGCGGGTGAGCTCCTGCAAAAGACCGATGGGTACAGAGTCTGTCGGCTCAGGCCGAGGCCTTGGCGACATCGACGTCCGGGTGAGTCTCGACGAAGTGGCGCAAAACCAAACGCAACTTCAACGCATGCTTATAATCTTCCCGGCCCTCGGCCGCAGCAATATCTTCGAGGATCATGCGCTTGAGCAGAGGCACGCCATCGGGCGAATGCACAAGGTAGTTGCCGAGCTCCGCCGCTACGATCTCGGGGCAGTGCTCATGCTCGACGATCGCATCGATCTCGTCTTCAGTAAGATCAGACAGGGCGATCACGTCATCCAGAGTCAACATGGCTTTTCCTCCAAGAACCGCCCGTCCGGCGGCATCGACGCAGTCTGGGGCAGCGCTCGTTTCATCGGCACCACTTCCCAAGTTGCGGCCCAGGGTTCATCAGGTCGGTCAGTGCATCATCGGCGCCTCAGTGAGCCATCAACACAGGCAGACCCGTGTGCGCCAGCACCTCCCGCGTCGCACCGCCAAGCACGAATTCCCGCAATCTGCTGTGACCATATCCTCCCATGACCAGGAGATCCGCACCAGCTTCGGCTGCAGTGCTCAGCAAGCTGTCCCCGGGACCCTCGGTCATGGGGACTTCGCGCGATCTGGCGTCGACGCCGTGAAGCGTCAACCAAGCGACGACGGCATGCGGATCGTCGACGTCACGCTTGGACGCCCCACCGCCGTTGAGATGAACAACCTCCACGGCCTCGGCACTGGCCAGAAGCGGAAGCGCCGCCGTCATGGCCCTTGCACATTCGCGCTGGCCCGACCAACCGATCATCGTCCTGGTGCCGATGGCCCCGTCGTAGCCCGGCGGTACCACCAGAACCGGTCGGCCGGCCTCGAAGAGCGCGGCCTCCAACGCGGGCGCATAGGCACCATCGCTGTTGGGATCGGGCCGGCCTGCGATCACCAGATCGAAGAGCAGCGCACGCTGCGCCGTCTCACTGTCCTCGCGCCCCGTCACGCTGCGCCAGGCAAGGACGAACTTTCCCGCCTCGGCTTTTCCATTGGCCTCAAGCGGTTGGGCATCCACGCCGCGGCAAGCGTCTTCGTAAGCTGTGCGAGCAGCTTTCGCCTCCTCCTCGGAGCTACGACGCAGGTCCGCCGCGATCTGCTCGATCATGCCGCCCGACATGCCTTCGCCAATCAGAGGGATTGCGCTGTCGGGATCCAACTGAACGTGCAGCACCTCGACGTAGGCATTGCAGCGTCGACCGATCTTCACAGCCGCCGCCAGGACCGCCGAGCTGGCGGGACCGCCATCCACGATCGCCAGCAGGGATGCAATAGGCATGAAACGTTACCCTTCCTCAGCCGTCCCACTCACCGTGGCGAGGGAAAGACAGAACCAGTCTGCACGATCCTTTCGTCCGCCTAGACAGGCATTGATATGCGTCAACGAATAGCTGAAGCCTCCCCCGACCGACGCCCCTGAAGGTCGTGGCGGACTCCTCGAGGACTCATGCCCCGAAAGCTCATGCGACGGCGACGTCAGATTCCGTGACGTCAGGTTCCGTACTGCGGCGTCTCTTCGGCAAGAACGTGCGGATCCTGATGGATGATCACTTCAGCATCGGGAAAGGCCGTCTGCAGTTCCGCCTCAACCGCCTCGGCGATCGCATGGGCGCGGTAGAGCGTCATGCCGCCGTCGAGCTCCAGGTGAAGCTGAATGAAGGTTCGCGGTCCTGACGTCCTGGTCTTGAGATCATGCACGCCCAACACCTCATCGTAGGCACGAACGATTTGAAGGATCCGCTCGCGTTCCTCGGCAGGAAGCTCGCGGTCCATCAGCATCGCCAGCGCGTCGCGACCGATCCGAAAGGCGCTGTAGAGAATATAGCAGACCACGCCGAACCCGATCAGCGGATCAGCTCGGAGAAGACCCAACTCGCTGGCCAGCACCAGGGCAAGGATCACTGCGGCATTCATCAGCAGATCGGAGACGTAGTGCAGGGAATCGGCCGCAATCGCACTGGACCCGGTTCGCATCACGACGTAGCGCTGAAAGCGGACCAGAGCGAAAGTCACGGCGATCGAAAAGATCATGACCGCGATCCCGACAGTTCCGTGTTGAACGGCTTGAGGCTGTATCAGCCGATGGCCGGCTTCAAAGGCGAGCAAAAGGGCCGAGCCGGCGATCAGCCCCGACTGCAGCAACGCTGCGAGAGGTTCGGCCTTGCCGTGGCCGAAGCGGTGATTCTGATCGGCCGGCACCAGTGCCTGCCGCACGGCCAGCAACATCACCAGCGATGCCGCGGCATCCAACAGAGAGTCCACCAGGCTCGACAGCAGACTCACGGAGTCGGTCAGCCACCAGGCACCCAGCTTAACGACGATCAGGACGGAAGCCGTGGCGACCGAGGCATAGGTGGCCAACTTCATCAGGCGCCCGGCGCGGCGCGCATCGAGCCGTTGATGCCTGTTTGCTGCAGCCTCTGGCATGGGGCGACCCTACTTAGGGATAGAGGCGTTCCGTCCGCCAGCCGGTCGGGCTGGAAGGATCCTGATGATATACGAGCCGGTCGTGCAGGCGGAACGCTCCGTCCTTCCAAAACTCGATCAGGCGCGGTGTGACCCGGAAACCGGACCAATGGGGCGGACGCGGAACAGTCCCCAATCCGTATTTCGCCGCATATTGCGCCACGCGCTTTTCCAGTGCGTGTCGGCTTTCAAGGGGACGCGACTGTTGCGAAGCCCAGGCACCGATCTGGCTCTGCTTCGCCCTGCTCGCGAAGTAGGCGTCGGCTTCTTCGGGATCGACCTGGGTTGCCTCGCCTTCGATCCGCACCTGGCGTCGCAGGGACTTCCAGTGAAACAGCAGCGCGACCCGAGGATGCGCAAGGACATGCGTTCCCTTGCGGCTTTCGTAGTTGGTGTAGAAGACGAAACCGCCGTCGCTTACGTCCTTGAGCAGCACCATACGCTGTGCCGGCATGCCGTCAGGTCCCACGGTGGCCAGGGCCATCGCATTGGGATCGTTGATCTCTTGAGACTTGGCTTCTTCGTGCCAGGCATCGAAGAGGATAAAGGGGTCGTCCTGTTGGGTCTGGGCGAACATGAGAACTATACTTTCGCGTAGAGACTTTATGAAGCAGCGTTGGACGACCGACGGGGATGTGCCCGACAGAACGCTCGTACAACCGGCGAAGCGACGCCGACGACACTGGGGCGGATACAAGGTAACCTGCCCAGAGTATAGACGGCGTAAGGCCTGCTCCAACCCCTTTGGGGGGCAAGGCTGACAAGGTGAGAGAGCAGAACGAGAGGCAAACTCATGATGCGTAAATTTGCAATTGTTGCGGTCGCAGCCCTGTCCCTGGGTCTAGCCGGCTGCGCAAGCGACGGCAGCGGGCCGGGCACGAAGCAAGTGGTGGGCGCCGCGGGCGGCGCCGCGCTCGGCGGCCTAATCGGCTCGCAGATCGGCGGCGGAACCGGTCAGCTGATCGCGACGGCAGCCGGTACGGCAATCGGCGCCCTGGTCGGCTCCGAGATCGGGCGCGGTCTCGACGACGTCGATCGCATGCGGGCCTCGCAGGCTCAGCAGCGGGCAAGCAACGCCCCCATCGGCGAGACCATTTCCTGGAACAACCCCAACTCGGGCAATGCCGGGACCTACACGGCAACCCGTGACGGCTATACCCAGAGCGGTCGCTACTGCCGCGAGTTCCAAGAGACCATCACGGTTGACGGCCGCACGGAAACCGGCACGGGCGTGGCCTGCCGCCGGACGGACGGCACTTGGGAAGTCATGAGCTGATCCCTGAAAGCCGTTGGAGATCCGGGAGAGGGCGCCGCTCCGAAAGGGGCGGCGCCCTTCCCTTGCGAAAGACCGCCGGATTGCCCACTAAATAGAACCCAGAAGAGTTCGATCTGACGGGACGAATGGCCGCCGATGCGCGACCCTTACCAAGTTCTTGGCGTTGGCCGCAACGCGAGCCAGGATGAAATCAAGACGGCCTATCGCAAGCTGGCCAAGGAGTTGCATCCGGACCTCAATCCGGGCAACGCCGAGGTCGAACAGCGCTTCAAGGACGTCTCGCAGGCCTATGGCGTCCTGAGCGATGCCGAGAAGCGGAAGCGTTTCGATGCCGGCGAGATCGACGCCAGCGGCCAGGAAAACCCGCAGCGGGGCTTCTACCGCAGCTACGCCGAGGCCGCTGGAACGGGTGGCGACAAGTACAGCCGCTTCGCCTTCGATCAGGACTTCTCGGCCGACGATATCTTTTCCGATCTGTTCGGCGGCAGTTTCCGGCGTGGCGACGAGGGCGGCCGCAGTCGCGCTCGCCAACGCGGCGCCGACGTGCATTACGCGGTCCAGGTCGGCTTTCTGGACGCGGCGACGGGGGTGCGCAAACGCATCCAGCTGTCAGACGGTAAGACGCTGGACGTGGCGATTCCGGAGGGCATGGAGAACGGCCAGACCTTGCGGCTGAAGGGCAAGGGCCGCCTGGGCTTCAACGGCGGCCCGGACGGCGATGCCTACCTGGAGGTGCAGATCGACCCCCATGCCTTCTTCACGCGGAAAGACAACGACGTCCACCTAGAGGTACCGGTGACCTTAGCCGAAGCCTTGCAGGGCGCCCAGATCGAGGTTCCGACGGTTCACGGCAAGGTGGCGATGAAGGTGCCGGCCGGCGCCAACAGCGGCACAGCCTTGCGGCTCAAGGGCAAGGGTATCAAGGATCGGAAATCGGGCCTCTACGGCGATCAGTATGTAAAACTCAAGGTGATGCTGCCCGATACGGTCGATAAGGACCTGGTCGACTTCGTCGCCGACTGGTCCGAAAAACACCCTTACGACCCACGTCGTAAAGCCGGTCTGAGCTGAGGGTCCGCCGTGTCTGGCAAAAGGCGTCTCGGTCAGCCGTTCGGAAACCCGCAGGGAGGCCCGTCATGCTTATGACGCTCGACGAAGTGGTCACCCAGATCGATGCGGCTGGTCTGACGGTCAGCCACGCGCAGCTTGTCTACTTTGCCGAGCAGCGGTGGGTTCGGGCTCGGCAGGAGGAAGGCGCTTGGTACTTCGACGAACAGGATGCCGCACGCGCCCGGCTGATCTGCGAGATGCGCGACGACATGGCGATCAACGACGAGGCCATGCCGCTGGTCCTGCGTCTTCTCGACCAAGTCTACGCGCTGCGCGGCGTGATGGGCGAGGTGCAGCAGGTCATAGGTCAACTGCCGGCCAACGAACGGGCGGAAATCGAAGAGAAATTGAGAGCCGCTTTGGATGGTTAAAATCTGATGCGAATACCGGCGAATCCAGTGATCGGAGGTTCTGGAATCGCAAACTCGCCAGCACCGGGAAATGCAATCTCCTGATTCAAGAGGTTTCGGACACCGCCCTCGATCGTGAAATTCTCGGCAACCTCGTAAGCGAAGCCCACATCCAGCCTGACGAAAGGTTCGAGCTCGATGGCTTCGAAAAGAAACGGTGGCCCGCTGAACGGATTCGGGTTTTCGGTGGTGGGCGCGTTCAACCTTCGACCGGCATACTGCAGATTTCCAACCACACTAAGCCCGTTAAGGGCACCTTCGTCAAAGTGATATCGCGCCAGAAAGTTCGCGCTATGTTTCGCCACACCTGGCGGTGATTCGCCTAGGGTCAATTGCGATCCACCGGCACCGACCTCGGTCACTTCGGCATCGATGAAGGCGTAGCTGGCCAGTACCGACAGGTTGTCTGTGAGTGCGCCCTGCAGTGTGAACTCGACACCTCGGCTCTCCTGAGTGGAAGCCGCGGAGAAGATGCTGTCGGTGCCGATTGGCACGTTCTCCAGTTCGATATCGAAGACCGTCAGTGTCGCCTCCAGCCGATCCCGATTGAATCCGTAGCGTAACCCGCCTTCGATGACACGACCGTTTTGGGGTGCGAGAACGCCGCCGTCGGCTGCCAAAGCTGTGTTGGGCTGAAAGGATTCGGAGTAGCTGACGAAAACAGAAGCCGGCAAGCTGGCAAAAGGTTCCAGAACTGCCCCAACGCGGGGCGAGAACTCGGTCTCATCGATTTTGGTCACCGAGTCGGAGCGGCGATTTTCGAAACGCTGATTGAGAAAGTCGAGGCGTCCACCGCCGAGAATGTGCAGCCGCTCGTACAGGCTGATCTTGTCGAAGAAGATCAAGCCGAAGGTTTCGATCTCAGTCAGCGAGTCGACGTCCGCCAACAGGTCGTCCGGCGTTAGCGGGCTTGGGGTCCCGGGCGCGTTCTTAGAGACCGGGTCGGCACCCAGAAGTGTGTCTGAGGACTGGACCTCGGCATCAGCCTCCACCGACTGATACTCGAAGGAAAAAGAAGATCCTGCGTGACCGGACCGAACGAAACACTGCCATTGAGATCACTCTGAAAACTGTAGACTTCCCGCCGGAGATCTCGGTTTCGAATGATTCGGAGAATTGTATCGCCAGCCACGAGCGGGCCAGGCAATCCGAGCGCAGCGGCCGTTGCGGCATCGAGATTGAGCGGCGACACGACGTTCGGTTCGAGAGAGAGGCCTTCAAAGTCGTTCCTGACCGCAGAGCCGAACAGGCGCAGCGACAGCCCATCGGTTATCTCCTGAGCGACTTCCAACTGTGCGCCTAGCGTCTCGGACTCTATGTTTCCGACATCGGGATCCCCGAAGAAGTCATCGACATCTGCGGCGAGACTGCCGTCATCGTTGAGCGGAACGCCCCGATCGAACACGTCAGACGACCGGAGATATTCCCCGGAAACTAGGACGTCGGTCGTCGGCGTCGGCGAAAAGGAAAGGCTGGGCGCCAGAAACTGCCGATCCTCAGCGAAGGTTTCGTCGTAGTCGTCGCGAAAACGGAAGCTGTCTGTACCCTCCAGGGCGCCGACGACTCGCGCATTCAGATCCCAGGTCTCCTCAAGCGGCAAGTTGACATCCAGTTCCTGACGCAGCCGGATCAAGCTGCTCGCTTCGCTGGAGGCCTCGACGAAGAAGCTGTCGTCTGGACGTTTGGTGATGACGTTGATGACCCCGCCCGGCGCGCCCTCGCCGTAGAGAGCCGACCCTGGACCTCGCAGAACTTCGACCCGTTCGACATTGGCCGTATCGGTCTGTTGGGCGAGTCCGAAAGTGCCCGCGCCGTTCCTGACGACACTGGCGTCGAAGCCACGGATCGTGAAGAACTCCTGGGTGCCGCCGCGGGAGTTGCCAATCGCACCGCTCGTGCTCAAACGAACGATGTCGTCAAGCCGGGTGGCGCCAGCATCTTCGATGACGTCGCGCGGCAGAACCTGGATCGGCAAAGGCTGCTCGTCCAACAGGACATCGAGCCGCGTTCCTGTCACGGACCGGGTTGCTCTATAACCCTCCACAGGCCCTCGCGGATCTTCACGATCCCTGCCTTCGACCACCAATGGGTCGAGCAGAAGAACGTCATCGTCTTGCTCGGGCGGCCTCTCGATCGCGACCGTTGTTTCGTCCTCCACCACAAAGATCAGGCCGCTACCGGACAGCAGGCGGTTCAGGGCCTGCGCATTGGTCATCGTGCCGCGAACCGCCGGTGCCGAGATGTCTCGGGGCAGAGTGCCATGGACTGTAACTTGCAGACCTGACTGCTGTCCGAACAGGGTAAGCGCCGTGGTGAGCGGCTGAGCCGCGATCTCGAAGGTCCGTTCGGTAGACAGCTGCGCCAGTTGAATGGCGACGTCGGAGGTCTGCGCTGCAGCTCTAGCAACGGTCGGGGCGGTAATGGGCAAACTCACGGCGATCAGAGCCCCCAGCAGTATCGTCCCACAGTTCTTCCGTTGCCTGTACTCTGCCCACCACGATTGCACGGCCCATCTCCATCCAGCGGTACGCGGCCAGACATCAGGCCGCGATGATCAGGGATGCGAATGCGACGCACTCACACTCCTGATCACAAAACGTGGAGGGAGGTGGGGGCTTCCAAAAAAAAATTTTGGTAACCCGCAAGGCACTGATTTTCCTGTATTCAGGAGCGTGACACGACAAGCAGCCACGGCGTGATCTGACGAACGATGGCGTTCTGAGAGCGCGCGAGACCACGCAGGGCAGCGGCTGGATCGCCGAGATCGTAAACTCCCGTGACGGGTTGGTCGGCAAGGGAGTCGTCGATCACGACGATCGCTCCGGCGTGGTAGCGTCGGAGGCGGTCCAGCACGTCGCTGAAGGGCTGGTCCTGCGCGATCAACTGGTCCTGGCGCCAAGCGCCAATCTGCGAGACGGGCTGCCTCTCCCGCTCAACCCGCCCCGACCCGGTGACGCGTAGGAACTCACCTGCCTGCAGCGTCTGCGCGGCCGGCAGGACACTCTCGCCGTATTCGACCCTGACGAGTCCCCGCGCAACACCGACTTCACCGCCTCCCTCGCTGAGCGAAACGTTGAACCCCGTACCGAGGACGGTGACGCGCAGATCCCCAGCCAAAACCCGGAAAGGCCGCTCAACGTTCGCGACCACATCGAGATAAACCTCCCCCGCAAGCAGATGGAGGCTCCGCTCTTCGTCGCGATAGGACACGGCGATGGCACTGTCGGGAGCCAGCGTGGCGACGCTGTCGTCCGGAAGACCTATCGTTTTGGTTTCAGCCGTGGTCGTGGCATGGTCAGCCTGCAACTGCAGCGCGACCTCAGGACCGGCCACGAGGGCGAGAAGCGAGGCGACAGCGGCGAGGCCGACAAACCGTAGGGCACGACGTCGTAAAACACGACCTCGATCAACGGGAGCGGCAGACCGCCGCTCCCTAGAGGCGCTTGCAGCGGCCTCTCTGCCTCCTGACAGTATTGGCGGTAACGCGGTGCCGCGCCTCGTCTCACGCTTTTTCGTCTCCGCGCGGATTTGCCGGAGAAAGGGCTCCCACCTCCCGGCATGGCTAGGCATCGCGCCGGCGACTGCACGCTTCATGCGCCGCGTCTCCGCCCAAGCTGAAGCATTGACTGGATCGGACAGCCAGTCGGCAAACTGACGTCGGAGTTGAATATCGTTTGGACTTTCCTGGAGACGGATCATCCAACCGCTGGCCTCCTGCGAAGCCTGTTCAACAGCCAGATCGGCCTTGTCCCTATTGTCTGTCATGACCTTCTCTCAGCTCTGTCGAGATAGGGACGACTCACCCCGGGTCTCCGGCCACGCATCGAGAGGTGTTCCGTTAATAGGACGAATTGTGAAGGGCTTCATTCCAAAATCGATCTCGCCGCACTGTCATCGTCTCGCCAGTCGCGCCTTGCAATGCTCCGCGCCGTCGACGACGAGAATGTGGGCGAGAGAGACGGAAATACCGAGAAAAGCCGAGATTTCCTTGAGCGTTGCACCGCCAAACCGATGCATCTCGAACGCGATGCGGGTGCGCTCCGGAAGCTCGGCCATCGCCTCCGTAACACATCGGATCTCGTCCCTAAGAAGGGTGACTGTCTCCGGTGTCGGGGTTTCGTCCGGGCAGGTCTCCGCCACCTGCGCGAGGTTATAGCGCAAGATCAGCCCATCTTCACGGGTCACTCGTCGACGTTGATCCACCGCGAGATTCCGAACGATTCTGTAGAGATATCCCCTCGCGTCTTCGAGAAAACGCCCTTTAGAGGCCGCATCGAAGCGAAGCCAGGCTTCCTGGACGACATCCTCGGCCTGCGTGCGGCTGCCGACGATGCTGTTCGCGTAGTCAACCAGAGCGCGCCGGTGCGTGACGAAAAGGCTTAACGCAGTCTGGTTTTTAGACACAGCCTTCCGATTCTTGTCGGACTCATCTGAACATTGCCGCAGGGCGCAAAGGCAAAGGCGTAACGCAGTAGTCGAAAAATTGAGAATGATTCTTAATACAATTAGCGATTAAGGAGTTCGCTCGCAAGGCTGCTTAGGGTGTGTGCTCGTGTAAAGAGCCACCTTCGGCGCACGCGCCTACCGGCAAACCGGGTCCGAAGGCCAAGAGCAGAGTACTTTAGGTAGATTTCTCATCGGCAGGTAACTTCGCAGAAGTCCAGCCGTCCTCCGCAGCCGGCGCTTCATCACTTTCCCCCTCCATGACATCCAACACTCTGGCAACGGAGACCGCGGCGAGATCGCTGCCGTGATCCGCCCAGCGCTGGGCCGCGCGGCCGGCGGCGCCGGGCCAACGGCGTTGCGGTCTCTGGTCGATCTTCAGGGCCTTCTGCAGATCGCCGAAACTCAGATGTCCCAGGTCGCGCGCGAGCAGGATACGGCTGCGGCCTGCGCGTTCGAGGATCCCTGCCTTCCTCAACTGGGAAATCAGCAAGTCGACTTCGGCGGGGGTGGCTGGCAGACCGCGATGCAGCCGCCCCTGGGACAGCCGCCGCCCCTCCTCCGCTGCCGCCTTGAGGCGCTCCAGGACCGCGAGACCAAGCGCAAGCTTCTCTCCCGGATACATGAGCACCGCGCTCGGCGAATCGCTGTAACGCCACTCCGGGATCGCCGCGGCGATTTCGGCCCCCAGGAGCACGACCGTCCAGGCCAGGTAGAGCCACAAGAGAAAGATCGGAAGCGCCGCGAGGGCACCGTAGAGCGCCTCGTAGGTCGGGAAACTGGCGACGTACAAACCGAAAGAGTACTTGAGCAGCTCAAGCAGGATCGCAGCCGTAAAGCCGCCCGCAAGCGCATGGCGAACGTCGACCCGCCGGTGCGGAACCACGAGATAGAGAACGCCGAAGCCGAAGGTAGCCAGGACGACAGCGACGAAGCGCGAAGCCAGGACGGCACCGCCCGTCAACCCGCCGACCAGCTCCATCTGGACCAACGCGTAGACGTAGGAGGAGAGGGAGAGAGAAGCCCCGATCAGCAAAGGGCCCAGCGTGAGCATCGCCCAGTAGATCAGGAACCTCAAGGTGGCACTGCGCGGCTGTGCCTCCCGGAAGATCTGGCTCAAGACCACGTCTACATTGTTGAGCAGCAGCAGGGCGGTCAGCGCCAGACCGATCACACCCGGGCCGGTCAGTCTGGAGGCGTTTTCCAGAAACTCCTCGTAGTACTCGCTGACGTCGACGCCACTGCCGGGTGGGAAGACGGCATAGGCCGCCTCGCGCAGTTGCTCCCGCGCCAGATCGAAAGCGGGGAAAGCAGCCAGGATCGCCAGGGCAATGGCAAGCAAGGGAACCAGAGCCAGAAGCGAGGTGTAGCTGAGACCCGCCGCCAGACGCAGCCCGTCATCGCCGAGAAATCTCTGAAAAACGAAACGCAGGAAATTGTAGGCAACAAGGCGCGCACGTAGGATTTTCGGCGGCGCCAGGGACCGACTTGGCTCGGTTGGCGGCTTTTGCGCAGTAACGGCCATCCCACTACATACCATAGCGTAGGGATCACTATCCCGCTCCCCCGAATTCCCTGCCGTCAGGCGCTCCGGCAGAGGCCGTCTGACAGGCGAAACAAACCGGTCACCAGCCACCTTTGACCTATTAGTGCCATAGTGTAGGATGCGCCGCCGCTGGGCCACGGGGTCGAGTCCGAACCCGTCGTCCGCGGCCATTTCATTCCAGCCGGGGCGGTTTCTGCACCGGCTTCGCAATCGGGCATCGAGTATCGGGAAGAGTATGTCGGATTCGCCTGCGTTCATGAGCGGCAAACGCGGCCTCGTCATGGGGGTCGCCAACGATCGGTCCATTGCCTGGGGCATTGCCAAGGCAGTACGCGCCCAGGGCGCGGAGTTGGCTTTCACCTATCAGGGCGAGGCGCTGGAAAAACGCGTGCGCCCTCTCGCGGAAAGCGTGGGCAGCGACTTGGTGCTGCCGTGCGACGTCAGCGACGATAGCTCTATCGATTCCGTCTTCTCAGTCCTGGAGGACCGCTGGGGCAAGATCGATTTCCTGGTTCATGCGATTGCCTATGCGGACAAAGAGGAGTTGAAAGGCAAGTATCTGGCGACGTCGCGCGACAACTTCGTCAAGTCGCTCGACATCTCTTGCTATTCCTTCACGGCGGTCGCCCAGCGCGCCGCGCCCCTGATGGCTGAAGGCGGCAGCCTGCTGACACTGAGCTACTACGGTGCCGAGCGGGTCATGCCGCACTACAACGTCATGGGCGTCGCCAAGGCGGCCCTGGAAGCGTCAGTCCGCTATCTTGCGGCTGATCTGGGCGAAGCCGGTATTCGGGTGAACGCCATTTCGGCGGGTCCGATCAAGACCCTCGCGGCCTCGGGCATCGGCGATTTCCGCTATATTCTCAAGTGGAACGAATACAACTCGCCCCTGCGCCGCAACGTAACCCAGGAACAGGTCGGCGGCGCCGCGCTCTATCTGCTGTCGAGCCTCTCGGGCGGTGTCACCGGCGAGATCCATCATGTCGATTCGGGCTACCACACCGTCGGCATGATGGCCGTCGAGGCGGCACCGCAGATCCGCGATCTGCTCGAAGGCTTCAAGACCCAGGGCTGAAGTCCGGGGCGAAGGGGGTTGCAGCGACGTGGCAGGTAACGCCTTCGGTCAAGCCTTTCGGGTCGTCACCTGGGGCGAGAGTCACGGTCCGGCGATCGGCTGCACGATCGATGGCGTCCCGTCGCTCATACCCTTGAGCGAGGCGGATATTCAGCCGGAGCTCGATCGCCGCAAACCTGGGCAGTCCCGCTATACCACTCAGCGACGCGAAGACGATCTGGTCCGCATTCTCTCAGGCACTTTCGAGGGGGCGACGACCGGAACGCCGATCGCTTTGGAGATCCGAAACGCCGACCAGCGTTCCAAGGACTACAGCGAGATTGCCGATAAGTTCAGGCCGGGCCACGCCGACTACACCTACTGGAGCAAGTACGGCATCCGGGACTACCGCGGCGGCGGCCGCTCGAGCGCACGCGAAACCGCGATGCGGGTTGCGGCTGGCGCCGTGGCGCGCCAGGTGCTGGATCACCTGCTGGACGGGATCAGCATTCGGGCCGCTCTCGTCGAAATGGGCGGCGACACCATCGAGCGGACGAGGTGGGACTGGGATCAAATCGGAAGCAATCCCTTCTTCTGCCCCGACGCCGTGACCGCCGAACGCTGGGCCGACCAACTGGATGCCGCACGCAAGAACGGCTCGTCCCTGGGGGCCGTGGTCGAGGTGGTGGCGGAAGGGTTTCCAGCCGGACTGGGCGAACCCGTCTACGACAAGCTGGATGCCGATCTCGCCAAGGCGATGATGTCGATCAATGCGGTCAAGGGGGTCGAAGTCGGCGATGGTTTCGCGGCGGCACGGCTGTCCGGCGAAGAGAACGCGGACGAGATGCGGATGCAGGACGGGCGGGTCACCTTCCTGTCCAACCATGCCGGCGGCGTTCTCGGCGGCCTCTCGACCGGCCAGCCGCTGGTGGTTCGCTTCGCCGTCAAGCCGACCAGTTCGATTCTCAAGCCCAAGCGTACGGTCGACCGCTTCGGTCAGGATACGGAGATCGTGACGAAGGGGCGCCACGACCCTTGCGTCGGCATTCGTGCCATCCCGGTCGGCGAAGCGATGATGGCGCTGGTGTTAGCGGACCATCTGCTGCGGCACAGAGCCCAGATCGGCCTGTGAGCGACGCAACCCAGGCCGCAACGATCCGTCGCGCGGAGGCGGAGGACTGCGGCAGGTTGGCGGCGCTGCTGATCGAGGCCTTCGCCTTCTACGGCGATCCGCAGCCCCTGCCTGCATCCGAAATGGCCGAGCGGCTGCGCCGGCGACTCAACCAGGAACCCGGGTTTGAGGCCTTGGTGGCGGAGCGGGACGGATCTCCGGTCGGCTTCGCGATCTACGCTCCGGTATTCTGGACGACCGACTGCGAGCTCGCGCTTTTCCTCAAGGAAATCTATGTGACCGAGTCCGCGCGAAGCGATGGGGTCGGGCGAGCGCTGATGGCGGAGATGGCACGCGTTGCCGTCACACGAGGCTGGACACGACTGGTCTGGACCGTCGATCGCTTCAACCGCCAGGCAGTCCGCTTCTACAAGTCGTTGCCCGGCCTGCGCGTTCTGGACAAGAACGTCTTCCTCGTAACCGGCGAGGGCCTGACCGACCTAGCCGAGGAGAGTTAGCGGCTTAAGACACCGCAGAAGCTACTTGGCCTTGAGTGCCACCCATAGCCCGGAGGACACCAAGGCGACGCCAAGCAAGAACTGCAGTGTGACGGCCTCGCCCAACAGCCAGACCCCGAGAGCCGTCGCGACGATCGGGCCGAGCGAGAAGAAGGCTGCGACGTCGCTCGCGGGCGCGTGTGCCAATGCCCAGGTCAGAAGGAGAAAACCGGCGGCGCTGGCGATCCCCGTAACACAGATGATCGCCCAAACCGGGACGGTCAGGTGACCCCAAGCGGGAGCCCCGCCTTCGATCAGCAGCAGGACGGGCAGCAACACCGCCACCGCAGGAGCCATGGAGAGGGCGCTTACCGCACGAGCGCCGTGTCGCCGTGTATAGGTGCCGTAGAGGACATTGCAGACAGCGCCGGTGAAGGCTGCACCGAACGCAGCTAGGTCCCCCACCCAAGCGCGCGGATGGGTCAGGATATCCCGCTCGCCAATCGCCACGGCAACCCCCAGGACGCAAGCCGATATGGCCAAGGCCTTCACAAGACTGCGCGGTTCCCGCTGCAGGGCGATCGCGAGTCCCATCGTCAACAGCGGGATGGTCGCAAAGATTACGGCCGCGCGACCGGCTGGAATGTAGAGCAGGCTGAAATGGAAGAGGCCGGCTAGAAGCGCGAACTGTCCGATTCCCAGAACGGCCACAGCGGAGAAATCCGCGAAGGAAAGGCGCCGCCATGACGAGAGAGCAGCGAAGGGAAGCAGACAAATCAGCGCGATCGCGTAACGCAGAAAGGTCAGTCCGGCCGGCCCGACTTCTCCGACAACGAACTTGGAGGCGACGGTCGTCGCCCCAATGGACACCCCAACCCCGGCAGCGGCGATCAAGGCTGCACCGCGAAGCTCGCTCACGACTTGTCCCAAGACAACGGTCTATCAGCCGCCAGGTCTTGTCGAAGGCGCCCAGCTGACGAGCCCCGGTGAGATGAAACGTTAAGAGAGAGAGCGCAATCCACGACTGGCAGGAACCTCAACCGGCAGGTTCTCGTGGTCCGGCTGATCGAGCCTTGCCACCGACGTCCAGTCTAACACAACATTAGCCAGGAGTTCGCGCGCTTGCTCCGTAAAGGGTTGTATATCTTCGAAGTTTGGCCGGTCGAAGCTTTTGTAGAGCAGAGCGCCATGCGCGCTCCCGGGGAGGTAGCGCGGCAAGAGTCCGCTGAAGGCGTAACCTAGACCGCGCAGATGCTCCAGCGCCCCTGCGGCCTGAGGGCGGTCGAGGCCGACCAGAACTTGAGCGGTACGTCGCCCGGCTGCGGCAGCCCGCCCCTCAAAGTCGTCCAGCAACGCCGAAAGATCCGTCCCGGCCTCCTCAAGGGTCAGACGCGCCATGTCAAAACGCGGCATATCGGTCTCCTCGCCCAAGCTGGTGCGACGCGTCAGCTGGGGCTTGACCACCGGCAGGGCTGGCCCCTGCTCTTCAGCAGTCGCAAGCAAGCGCCAGACCCAGCCGGCAAGCGCCGGAGAGACATAGGCCGGGCTGACGGGCCCTCTGCCGAAAGCGCGGTACTGCACAACGGTGGCAATCGGCCCGGTCGCACCTTCTCGATCCAGCATGCGCTGCGGCACGTAGTCGATCTCGAAACCGACATCGCGAAGGCCGGCAGCGGACAGCACGCGTTGTGAAATCTTGTGGTTCGTCAGGGCTGTGCCGAACATCGCCTCGCAGGACGGATCCGATTCCGCCAAGTCCAGCGCCGCATCGAAGATATCGCGAAAGATGCCGGCCTTGCGGTGCTCCGCAACGACGATCCCCTGGCTGATCTCGTAGATATTGCCGTTGGGCGCCGAGCGCCGCAGTGCGATGTGACCTGCGAAGTCGCCGTTGCGATGCCGTGCCAGGAAGGAGATCTGCTCCCCGCTGTTCAGTGCGGCGGCGATCGCCTTGGTGTCGTAGACAGCGCTGGAGAGATAGTTCTCGCCATAGACCTGGCGGAATCCATCAGGGATCAGGCCGGCTTCCTCGGGACCGATGCGCGCGATCAAGTAGTCGCCAACCCGCATGGGATCCCGATTGGGCAGAGGATTGCGAGAGTTAGTGTGGCTGCTGGCCTTCACCCACTGCGGACTGAAACCCGATGCTCCCGGCCGGTCCGTTCGGGGGCGCTTCGCAACGGCAGCACGGGACATTTTTCGTTCCTCGGTTGAAGGGTTTGCAGCGAGATCGCGATCTAGTTCAACTTCCTTTGGATACGTTAGCGAAAAATTAACCATAAGTAAATCAAGTCATTAACCATTAACAATTGAGGTTAACGGGCAAATCGCGATGCAGGTACGGAGCCCCGGCCGCACCACCTTTCATGGCAACGATACGAACCTGGGTTGTCATGCTTGGAGGCCAGACGCGCGAAACGGTTTCGCTAGCGACCGAAGGTCCCGATCAGCTGACTAAGGGCGAGGGAAACCTGTCGCCGCGCCCGGCGTGATCGCCGCCGATCGAGGCAGGCAAGGCATCCTGCGAGTGGTGCCAACTATCTAAAATCAATGGATAATTTATATAATTGAGCCCGAGTCGCTATCTCGCCTGACCGTCACGTCAGTCCAGCCGTCAGATGACCTGCTTCGGGCGACGATCAGCGCTGAAAAACAGCGACCAACTCCAAGTGACTCGACCAGGGAAACTGGTCCAGAGGCGTAACTTTCTGCAACCGGTAGCCGCCGTCGACCAGGAGACGGGCATCGCGCGCAAAACTGGCCGGATTGCAGGAAACCGCAACAACTGTAGGTACACTGCTGGCTGCAATATGTGGAGATTGCATTGCTGCGCCGGCCCGCGGCGGATCGAAGATGATAGCATCGAAGACATTCAACTCTTCGCTGTGCAGCGGCTGGCGCCCGAGATCTCGGCGTTCGCCCGCCACTCGCCCTTTCAGCGCGGGCTGCCGGGCAGCGGCCTCGAGCGCGGACAGAGCTTGGGCATCCCCTTCGTAAGCCAGGACCCGCGCCCGGTCCGCCAGCGAGAAGGCGAAGGTTCCGATGCCGGCGTAGAGATCGGCGACACGGAGTGCGGACTCCGGGATCGCCGCGCGCACCAGATCGATCAAGGCAACCTCCCCTTCCCGGCTGGGCTGGAGAAATCCACCCGGGGGAGGCGTCAAGCGCGCTTGGCCGAAGGTCAAGAGGGGCAGCCGGCGTTGCGCCAGAGGTTCCGGCAGGTCCCCCTTACGACACCAAGACAGGCGCGCCAGATCCTGGGTTTCGGCGAAACCAGCGAGATCCTGACGCAGATCCAGATCGGGCTGCCTGTCGGTCTCCACCAGCAGGTCCAACCCTGTCTCGCTCTCGATCACAGTGACTTCGGCTTGCTCACCTTCCGCCAGCCATCTTGCCAGCGTGGCGCGGAGGGGCTCCAGCAACTCCAAGAGCGGCGGCGTCAGCAGGAGGCAGGTCGTCAGCTCCACCAGGGCGTGGCTGCGCGCCTCATGGAACCCGAGTTCGAGACGCCGGCCGCGACGGCGGGCAGCGAACACGGCACGGCGGCGGCGTCCCGGCGCAATTTGCAACAAATCCTCGACGAGACCGGGGTCCAGTCCCTTCCGCGCCAGATGCGTGCCGACCAACTGCTGCTTCCAGTCACGGTAAAAGCCCGTCCGCAGATGCTGAACCTGGCAACCGCCGCAGGGACCGAAATGCGGGCAGGGCGGCTCGATCCGATCCGGACCTTCCTCCAGGACCTCCAGGATCTCACCAAGCAGCGCACCGCCCTTCTTCTCGCCCGTTATGCGCAGGCGCAGGCGATCGCCCGGGGCCGATAGCGGCACGAAGACGAGGCCCTCTGGCGTTTTCGCAACACCATCACCTCGCGCACCCAGTTCGGTTACGCTGACATCGATCTGCCGTCCGCCACCCGGGCGGGCACGTCGTCGCACGTGGCACCTCTCATGCATTAAATGCCGGCCTGGGATAGAGGCTAGCGGTCGCACACTGTCTGGTGAAACTTGGGTGACGAGGTCTTGCCGGCCCTGGTCAAAGGCGCTCCAAAGAAGCTACCACCCCGATTGTGGGCCGAAAAACAATAGCGCCGCACCCTAAGCGCCCTTGAGGAGGAAGGCCATGCCGCAACCCGATCACATCATGAAGCTACCGACGCCGAGCGAAAGCGAACTGGACGAGGACCTGCAGATCTACTTCCAGAAGTGCCGGGAAAAGCTGGGCTTTGTTCCCTATGTTCTGCAGGCTTATGGACTGCGGCCCGAGAAGTTGCGTGCCTTCGGGCGGATGTACAACGAACTCATGCTCGGAGACTCCGGACTGACCAAGCTGGAGCGGGAGATGGTCGCGGTCGTCGTCTCGAACGTTAATCGCTGCTACTATTGCTTGGTCGCTCACGGGGCGGCGGTTCGCGAACTGTCGGACGACGCACAACTGGGCGAGATGCTGGTCATGAACTACCGCGTCGCCGAGCTAAGTCCGCGTCAACGTGCGCTCTTGGACTTCGCCTACAAGCTCACCGAAACTCCGCAGCTGGTCGAGGATGCCGACAGACGTCGTCTGTTCGATGTCGGCTTGTCGGACGAAGATGTCTTCGACCTCTGCGCAGTGATCGGTTTCTTCAACATGTCGAACCGCGTGGCTTCGGGCACCGACATGATGCCCAACTCCGAGTATCATGCCCTTTCGCGTTAGACCCCGTCCCGACTCACCCCGTCTCACCACTAGACCGGAGGGCAGCGGCGTGATCCGCGTTATCCTCTTTCTGCTGAAATCCATCGTCGGCCTGCTGGCAAGCATCGGGCTTTTGCTTGTCGTCGTGGTTCTGGTCGGCGTCTTTGCCTGGCGTGAAGCCGCCGAGACCTTCGACGAACGGATGGGACTTCAAACCGCCGAGCAGGCGCTTCCCGACGCCATGATGCTTGAACTCGATCTCTCGCCCGGCGTCGTCGAGCGCCGCGAAGGTGGCTTTTCGACAGCCGCCTTCGGCGGTCCCTGGCAGCTCTCGGATCTGATCGCGGCGATCGAGGATGCCGGCCAGGATCCAAACGTGGAGGGGCTTCTGCTGCGTCTAGGCGCCGGAGAGCTGAATATCGCTCAGGTCCAGGAACTTCGGGACGCCCTGATCGCCTTCAGGTCCGAAGAGAAGGTCGCCTTCGGATTCGCGGAGAGTTTCGGCGAGGCCGGAAACGGCACCCTTCACTATTACCTCGCAACCGCGCTGGACGAAATCTGGCTGCAGCCCTCCGGCGGCCTGGACCTCACCGGCTTCCTGCTGGAGCAGCCCTACCTGCGTGAAGCGCTCGCCGAGCTGGGAATCACCGGCCGCTTCGGACAACGCGAGGAATACAAGGGGGCGGCGGATCCTTTGACTCGCGACGCCATGTCGCCGGCCGTTCGCAGCAATCTGAACCGTCTTCTGGTTTCCTGGCGCGATCAGTTGGCCGAGGCCATCGCGGATCATCGCGGCATCAGCGTGAATGAGGCCCGGCGCTTGATCGACGGCGGCCCCTACCTGCCCGCCCAAGCGCTGGACGCCGGCTTGATCGACCGCCTGGCCTATCTCGACGAGATCCGTGCCTTGGCGGAAACGCATGTCGAACGCGTCAGTTTTCAGCGTTATCTGAGTCAGCGAGAGCAGCCCGAACCGGACCCGGACGCACCGACCATCGCGGTGATCTACGGTCTCGGCCCGGTCGTCCTTGGACAGGGCGACAGCAGCCCCTTCGCCGGCGCGGACATGCTGTCTGGCAGGATCGTGGAAGCCTTGACCGCAGCCGCCGAGGATCCTGAGGTCGAGGCCGTGGTCTTGCGCGTGGATAGCCCCGGCGGGTCCTACGCGGCCTCAGACGCGATCTGGCGTGCCGTCGCCCAAGTCCGCGACGGCGGAAAACCGGTCGTGATCTCGATGGCGAGCCTGGCGGCCTCGGGGGGCTATTTCGTTGCGGCTGGAGCAGACCGCATCGTCGCCCTGCCCGGCACCATCACCGGCTCGATTGGGGTCGTCTCGGGCAAATTCGTCCTTGCGGATCTCTGGGAAGACCTGGAAATCAACTGGGACGGCGTCCAGGCAGGCAACAACGCCGCCTATTGGAGTTCCACCCGCAACTTCACGCCGGAACAGTGGCAAAAGCTGCAAACCGGTCTGAGCGCCGTCTATGAGGACTTCCTCGAAACGGTGGCGGAGGGGCGTGGCCTGGAGGTCACTGCCGTGCAGGAAATTGCCGGCGGCCGCGTCTTCACGGGCGCCGACGCTTTGGAAAACGGGCTGGTGGATGCGCTGGGTGGCCTGAACGTTGCTGTCTCAGCGGCAAAGGACGTCGCGGGGATCGCGCCGGACAGCGATGTGCAGCTCGTGGAGTTCCCGCAGGAACCGCGCTTCCAGCGATTCCTGCGAGACCTCGCTGGCCTCCGGACGGACGCCGCCACGCTCGTCCAACTGGCGGAGGTGGTGAACCGTCTGGAACCCGTCCTGCGGATGATGGGCGCATTCGAAGCCCAGGGGCCGCAGATGCGGGTCGCTCCGGCGTTGGAGCAATAAGCCGTCTCGCTTTTGGTGTCGCGAAAGTCGTTTGGACACCGAAGGAATCGAGCCGCTTATGAGCTTCAGCTTTCGCGTCTGGCCGAAAGCAGGGCTTCACGGTTGCCGTCTCCGCCGGCGATCGGACTGTCGATGACATCTTCGACCGTCCAGCCGACCTGTGCGTCCAACCAGGTGCGAACCTTGGCGACGGCGGCCAAACGCACGGCCGGATCGCGCAGAATTCCGCCCTTTCCGACAGCCGCCGGCCCGGCCTCGAACTGCGGCTTCACGAGGGCGATTAACCGACCGCCAGGGGCTACCAGATCGAGCGCCGCCGGCAGGGCGAGTATCAGGGAGATGAAGCTGAGGTCAGCGCTCAACAGTTCGATCGGCTCGATCACGAGGGAGCCTGTCAGACTCCGAGCATCGGTCTGCTCAAGAGATACGACGCGCGGATCGGCGCTCAAACGTGCCGCAAGCTGACCTCGTCCCACGTCAACCGCATAGACTTTGGCGGCCCCGCGGCTGAGCAGTACGTCGACAAACCCACCGGTCGAGGCCCCGAGGTCGAGACAGACGCGGTCCGAGGGATTCAAGCCGAAGGCGTCCAGCGCCGCTGCCAACTTGACCCCACCGCGGGATACCCAGGGGTGATCGCGTCCCGTGACGATCAGTTCTGCCTTCTCCTCCAAGTCTTGGCTGGCTTTGACGAGCGGGCGTCCGTCACACAGCACCAGACCGGCCGCGATCAAGGCCTGGGCTCGCGTGCGGCTTTCGGCGAGACCCCGCGCCACCAGTAAGCGGTCGGCACGTTGCTTCATGCCGCGGCGGGACGGTCGAGCAGGCCGAGCCGCTCTCGCAAGACAAAGCGGAGCGTCAGTCCTACGGCGGCGACCGCTAGGCCCACGGCCAGGCCCATCCAGACACCGACGCCGCCCAAACCGAGCGGAAAAGCGAAAACCCAGGCCGCCCCGAAACCGACGGCCCAATAGCTGAGGACCGCGATGACCAGCGGCCAGGCGGTATCGGAGAGGCCGCGCAGACAGGACACCATGGCCACCTGAGCGCCATCGACCAGCTGGAAGACCGCGGCGACCAGAAGGAAGCTGACGGCCAATGCGAAGACCGGTCCATCGACGGGGCTGTCAGCCTGCAGAAAAAGTCCGACGATGGCCTCCGGCGCGAACCACATGACCAGCGCGGCCACACCGGTGGTCACACCGGCCAGCATCAAGGCCATCCAGCCGGCCCGGCGCACGCCGTCGGGGTCGCGGGCCCCGAAGCGTTGACCCACACGGACCTGAGCGGCCTGACCGATCCCCAGCGGTATCATGAAGGCTACGGAGGCGACCTGGATCGCCACGGCATGGGCCGCGAGTTCCAGGGTTCCGATCCGTCCCATGAGCAGTTGGCAGGCCCCGAACAGCCCGCTTTCGGCGATCAGCGTGACCCCAACCGGCAGGCCGATCCGCCAGATCTCGCGATAGCGCGGCCAGTCGGCGCGCCAGAAACGGACGAAGACGTGGTAACGGCGAAACTCCCGGTCCCTCAGGACCACTGCGACCAGCCAGGCGAAGAGCACAACCCAGACCAGGGAGGTGGCCCAGGCCGCACCGGCAATACCGAGCGCCGGAACGCCAAGCGCGCCGTGGATCAGGACATAGTCCAAGGGCACGTTGATCAACGCGCCAGCGATCAAGCCGATCATGACGGTGTTGGGGCGCGATAGTGCCGAGACGAAGAAACGCAGGACCAGGAAACCGAAGCTGAAGGGCAGGCTCCAGACGATGGCGCGCAGATAGGGCTCGGCCAGGGCAGCGACGTCCGGCTCCTGACCGGTCAGAAGCAGAAAGTCGCTGCCGAACCAAAGCGCCACCGCAGCTGGGGGCACCAGCGTTGCTGCAACCCAGAAACCCTGGCGGATCGTCCGGCGCACGCCCTTGAAGTTGCGGGCACCACGCGCCTGGCTGGCCAGGGAGGCGGAGGCGATCAACACCCCCAGGCAAAAGAGCCAGATGTTGAAGTAGAGCATGAAGGCCAGGGAGCCGGCGGCCAGATGCGTCGGACCGAGCGGTGCGATCATCAGAACATCCGTGACCGACATGGCAATCAGACCGAGTTGACCCGCGATCAGCGGCAAGGCGAGCTTCACCATTGCCCGAGCTTCGGCAAGCCAGGGGCCAGGTCCAGCTGCGCGCTGAGGCGCGGCGGGCGAAGGAGTCGAAGCCGCAACGGTCATGGGAGTCCCGACTATGGGCGACTCGGCACCTCTCCGAAAGGCGGAAGGCCGGCAGGGCTGCTATGCGGCCGCCACACCTAATTGCGGCCTTGGAAGACCGAGGCCGTCAATCGCTCATAACCGAAAGTTCGGGGAGGCGTCGCGTAGCGGCTTAGGCGCGGGCCGGACGAATTTCGGTGTCGTTATAGCCCAAGGCGGTTAGGGCGGTTGCGACAATGTCGGAGGAACTCAAACCGGCCCAGGCCATCTGCTCGTCGGGCTTGCCATGATCGATGAAGCGATCCGGCAGACACATGGGACGGACCTTTACGCCCGATTCCAGAATCCCCTGACGCGCCAGCGAGTGGAAGCAGTAGCTGGCGAAACCGCCGACGGCCCCTTCCTCGATGGTGATGAGCACCTCATGCTCGCTTGCCAAGCGCCGCAGCAGATCCTCATCGAGCGGTTTGGCGAAGCGTGCGTCGGCCACAGTCGTGCTGAGGCCCTTGGCCCCCAACTCCTCGGCCGCCGCCAGGGCATCCTTCAGGCGCGTGCCGTAGCTCAGGATGGCGACCTTGGTGCCCTCTTTCAGAATACGGCCTTTGCCGATCTCAAGCGGCACTCCCCGCTCCGGCAGGGCGATCCCGATGCCTTCACCGCGCGGATAGCGCAAGGCTGAGGGGCGATCGTCGATCGCCACCTGCGTCGCCACCATGTGCATCAGTTCCGCCTCGTCGGAGGCGCCCATCAGCACGAAGTCGGGCAAACAGCCCAAATAGGCGATGTCGTAGGAGCCCTGGTGAGTCACACCGTCGGCGCCGACCATGCCGGCCCGGTCCAGCACGAAGCGCACGGGCAATTTCTGGATCGCGACGTCGTGGACGACCTGATCATAGGCCCGCTGCAGGAAGGTGGAATAAATCGCGGCGAAAGGCACGAAGCCCTCGCAGGCCAGCCCAGCGCAGAAGGTGACGGCATGCTGCTCGGCGATCCCGACGTCGAAGGTGCGGTCGGGAAAGCGCTCACCGAACTTGTTGAGGCCGGTACCCGACGGCATGGCGGCCGTGACGGCCACAACCTTCTCGTTGTCTTCCGCCTCCTTGATCAAAGCATCGGCGAAGACCGAGGTATAAGCGGGCGCCTTGGGTTGGGGCTTGGCCTGCTTGCCGGTGATGACGTCGAATTTCGCCACGCCATGGTACTTGTCGGCCGCGGCCTCCGCCGGCGCATAACCCTTGCCTTTCTGCGTTACGGCGTGGATCAGCACCGGACCGGCGAAGTCGGTATCGCGGACGTTCTTCAGAACCGGGATCAGATGCTCGAGGTTATGGCCGTCGAGCGGCCCGATGTAGAAGAAGCCCAGTTCCTCGAACAGCGTACCGCCCGTCACCAGCGTACGTGCGTACTCCTCGGCCCGCTTGGCGGTGGCCTGAAGCCCTCTCGGCAGGCGCTCGGCCAGATGCTTGCCCCAGTGACGGACCGACTGGAACGACTTGGAGCTGACGATCTGAGAAAGGTAGCTGCTCATCGCACCGGCGGGCGGCGCAATTGACATGTCGTTATCGTTGAGAATCACGACCAGGCGGGTGTCCTGAGCGCCCGCGTTGTTCATGGCCTCGTAGGCCATGCCGGCGGACATGGCACCGTCGCCGATCACCGAGATGACGTGGTTCTTGGCGCCCTTGTAGTCGCGAGCCACTGCATAGCCCAGACCGGCGGAAATCGAGGTGGAGGAATGGGCGGCGCCGAAAGGATCGTACTCGCTCTCCCGACGGCTGGTAAAACCTGACAAACCGTTGGTTTGGCGCAGAGTCCGGATCCGGTCACGCCGCCCCGTGAGAATTTTGTGAGGGTAGCACTGATGGCTGACATCCCAGATCAGCTTATCGTCCGGGGTGTTGAAGACGTAGTGCAGTGCAACCGTCAGCTCTACGACGCCGAGACCGGCGCCCAGGTGCCCGCCGGTGTGCGAAACGGCATCGATCATCTCCGTGCGGAGTTCATCCGCGAGTTGACGAAGCTCGCTCTCCTTTAGCTCGCGCAGGTCGGCCGGGGTCGGCACCTGATCCAGCAACGGGGTCTTGCTCTCGGCTGACACGCTCACAGTCGTCCTCTTTATGTTTTACGAACCCCCGATTCCATCGGAGGAGCGAAGGCGGACAAGCGAGAAAGGTCCGACTTCGTAAGAAAAAGGTCAAGCCCGCGTGTTTTAGGGATTCTTTCGAACGCCCGCCAGATTCCAGCGCCTTAGCAGCGATTGCAGCCCAAAGAGGCCCGCAAGACGGGAAATCTGCGGCACTGGACGAGCATAAGCTGCAGTGACCTTAGCTGTCCTCGAAGGGCGTGCCGCGGGGCACGCCGTCCGATCCCAGTGCGATCTTCTCGATCTTCGCCTGAGCCTCGCGCAACTTCGCCTCGCAGTGAGCCTTCAAATGCGCGCCACGCTCGTAGGCGTCGATTGCCTGATCGAGTTGTCCGTCACCCGACTCCAGTCGACCGACGATCTGGCGCAACTCCTCAAGCGCTTCTTCGAAAGACATTTGAGCTATTTCGCTCGGCACCTGCTGTGCCTGCTCTCCCGCAACCTCGACCATTGGCCCTCAATCTTCGGTTCGTCTCGATACCGCTCCGGCGGCGCGCGTTAAGACACGATCTGTAACATGCGGCCCAACGGTTTGTCTGCGAGATTGGCGCCAAGCGAACCGGCGGCTTAGAGTGCGGTTTCGGCACCATGAGGCGCCGTTCCTCACAGGCGAAAGATGTACAAGGAGGGGGGGATGAAACGAGTGAAAGGCCTCCTTTGTTTGGCTACCGCCCTGCTCGTGACGGGCTGCGGGGGAAGTCTGACCGAGCGCTATGGCCAAACCGTCCTGGAGGAGGTCGCGCCCTACGCGCCTACCCAGGAGTCACTCGTCTACTGCAGCGACCACGGTTGTGCAGAACGCCACGTCTTGACCCTGTCGCCATCGGACTGGCAGGCGATTGCAGCGCACTTCGAGCAACCGCCCGCCGATGCGGCGGAGGAGCGCCGGCGTTTGGCGGCAGCCGCCGCGACCTTCGAGACCATTGCCGGCAGGTACACGGATACGAGCGACGATCTGGCCGGGACCTTCGCGGGTTTCGGCAGCCAGGGGCAGTTGGACTGCATCGACGAAGCCGTGAACATGACCCAGTTGGCGCGCTTGCTGGCGGCCGAGGGCTTGCTCAGCTTTCACACACCGGGCCTGCCGGTGCAGCGGGGGACTCTTTTGGACGGCTGGCCGCACTACGCCGCTAGTCTGGAGGAGCGGGCGAGCGGAGAGAGCTACGTTTTCGACAGCTGGTACCGGGACAACGGCGAGCAAGCGCTGGTCCTGCCGACTGAGACCTGGCGGGCCGGGCTTGGTGAGGAGTTACTGGCCTGCCTCGACACCAAAGACCGTTCAGCCGTGGCGTCAGAGGAGAGCGCGGCCCTCTGCTTCGGCGGCTAGACCTTTCGTGACATGCGGCTACAGACGGTTAGCATCCATGAGCGCCCCGACATGCGCCGCAACCGACCGCGCCAGGCCCTCCAGGTCGTAGCCCCCCTCCAGGGTCGACACCACGCGGCCACGCGCCGCGTGCTCCGCCACGTGGAGGATCTCCGTGGTCGCCCAGGCGAAATCGTCTTCGGTGAAATTCAATCCGGCCAGGGGATCGCTGATATGCGCGTCGAAACCGGCTGAAATAATGACGAAGTCCGGAGCGAAGGCCCTCAACCGAGGGATCACCACCTTGCGGTAGACATCGCGAAACTCTTCGGAGCCCACGCCCGGCGCCAAGGGTATGTTGACGATGTTGCCGTGCGCACCCCGCTCGTTCGCCGAGCCGCTGCCCGGGTAGAGAGGCATCTGATGGCTGCAGAAAAGCATCAGATCGGGATCGTCCCAGAAGGCAGCCTGCGTCCCGTTACCGTGGTGTACATCGAAGTCGACGACGGCGACCCGGTGTACCTTGTGGACGGTGCGGGCGTGCAAGGCACCGATGGCGGCATTCGAGAAGACGCAAAAGCCCATGGCCCTGTTGGGTTCGGCATGGTGACCGGGCGGCCGGATTGCGCAGAAGGCGTTATCCCCCTCGCCCGCCATCACCGCGTCCACCGCAGCGGTCACCGCACCGGCGGCGCGCAAGGCCGCTTCTCCGGACGCCGGGGATACCACGGTGTCGCCGTCCAGATAGGCGGTCCCGCTCGCCGGAACCGCCGCGAAGACGGAGTCCACGTAGGCCGCCGGATGCACCCGTTCGATCTGCACCCGCTCCGCCAAGGGCGCCTCGCGTCGCTCCAACGAGTCGAAGACAGGATCCTTTAAGGCATCCAGAACGGCCTGCAACCGCGCGGCTCTCTCCGGGTGGCCGGGGCCGGTGTCGTGCTCCGCGCAAATCGGATGGCTGTACAAAAGGGTCGTCATGGGGTGGGGCGCCGCCTCTTTCGCGTCTTGCATCGCGTTCTTTCACAACAGCCTACGCGATGGCCGGGTGGCGAAACAAACGTCGTTTCGCGCAAGAAATCGCGAGGCCGATTGTGACGACTCTCCCGGACTGCTACAGGGAGCCGCAGGTGAAGGAGAAAGACGTCTATATGGCCGAGGCCACGACCGCCCCCTCTTCGCAGTCCCCGCCGCGTGGTGCCGGTATTCTGCCGGCGCAGGCGATCCGTGAACTGATCGCGACAGGCGAGATCGCCTCCGCCGAAACCGGCGACCGAACCAACCTGCTGGAGCAGGTTCAGCCGGCCAGTCTGGATCTGCAGCTCGGCTCGGTCGCCTACCGGGTTCGGGCCAGTTTTCTGCCCGGCAAGGGACGCAAGGTCGCTGAGCTGATCGACGACCTCTCGATGCACGCAATCGACCTGACCGGCGGGGCCGTGCTGGAGGTCGGCTGCGTCTATATCGTTCCCTTGATGGAGCGTCTCGCACTCTCGAACCGGATCGCCGGCATCGCCAATCCGAAGTCCTCAACCGGCCGCCTCAACGTCTTCACGCGATTGATCTGCGACGGTGCGACTTCCTTCGACAAGGTGCCGGAAGGCTACCAGGGACCGCTTTACGCCGAAATTGCGCCGAACGCCTTTTCCATTCTGGTGCAACGCGGGACCCCCTTGAATCAGCTGAGATTGACTCGCGGTTCGCCGGGCGTTCGGGACACCGCCCTGGCCCGGCTCCATGCCGAGGTCGGTTTGACTGGTGCCGAGACCGAGGCGGTGATTGACCGCGGCCTGATGTTTACCGTGGACCTGACAGGCCGAGCCGGCGGTCTCGGAAGCTCGGGCCTGATCGGCTTTCGGGCCAAGCGGCATGCGGACGTCATCGATGTCGCAAGGATCGGCCACTACGATCCAGCCGATTTCTGGGACCCGATTTCAGCCAGTCGCGGCCATCGCCTGATCCTCGATCCCAACGAGTTCTACATCCTGGCCTCCAGCGAGGCGGTCCGCATCCCGCCGACCCATGCCGCCGAGATGGTTGCCTACGACGTTCAGGTCGGCGAATTCCGGGTTCACTATGCCGGGTTTTTCGACCCCGGCTTCGGCTGGGAGGCGGGGGATGCGAAGGGCAAGGGAGCCAGGGATAGCGGTACGCGGGCCGTTCTGGAGGTCCGCAGCCACGAGGTCCCCTTCCTGCTCGAGGACGGACAGCCGGTTGGCCGCCTCGTTTACGACCGCTTGGTCGCACCGCCGGACCAACTCTACGGGGCAGGCATCGGATCCTCCTACCACACGCAGGGCCTGACTCTCTCCAAGCACTTCAAACCCTGGTCCGGCTAGAGCGGGATCGTCTTTGACGGGAGCGACTTCGCTCCCGTCAAAGACGATCCCGCTCTAAGGGTGTCCTTAAGTTTTCGGCTCGCACCCTCTCCCAGCCCGCTGCCTACAGCGGTTGCCCTGCCGGACTTCGTTGCTGGTGCGGGGAAACCCCAGCCGGTAGTCTGCGTATAAGTCAGCAGCGAGCTTGCCGCCGTATAAAGGCAGCGCCACTTCTCCAGGTAGGCGAGGCTGGGCGCGCAAGCCCGGCCTTTTTCGTGCCGGGCGCTGATGTGAGGAAGGAAAGAGGGTTTACCGTGAACGCAAGGGTCCAACGCAGCCATCTAGCCTTCGCCTTGCTCCTCGGCTTCGCCATGGTCGACGTATCTGCCTCGTTCGCCCAGGGCGGGCCGCCGGCCTCCCCCGTGCACGTAGACGAGGTGGTAGAGGTCGCTTTGTCGCAGACCGCGCCGGCTGTCGGTCGCGTCGTAGCGCGTAAGGCGGGCCCCGTGGCCACGCGGATCGATGGCGCCGTTGCCGAGTACCTGGTCGAAGTGGGGGACCGCGTGAACGAGGGTCAGCCCCTTGCCCTCATCGACGATTCCGTGTTGGCAGCGCAGCAGGAGCTGGCGGCCGCCCAGTTAAGCGAGGCCGAAGCCCTGATCGCCACGCGCCGCGCCGCGGTAACTCTGGCCGATCAGGAAATGCGGCGGATCGAAGGGCTGCGCAGCTCGGCCGCCTTCAGCCAGGCCCGCTACGACGACCAGCGCCAGACCGTCGTCATCGCTCGCGCCGAGTTGAACGAGGCGGAGAGTGCGGTCGCCTCCGCTCGCGCAGAGTTGGAGTTGGCCGAACTCAATGTCTATTACGCAGAGGTGCGTGCTCCCTACGCAGGTGTCGTTACAGAACGGCAGAGCGAGGCCGGCGCCTTTCTGCGCACAGGCGAAACCGTCGTTTCCCTGGTTGCGATCACCGAACTCGAGATCCAAGTCGAGGTGCCCTTCATGCGCCTGAACGGCCTGACCCCTGGCACGGACGTGGACGTCGAGCTGGCCGATCGCTCCCTGCACAGCGCCGTCGTCCGGGCAGTGATCCCCAACGAAGACCCACGCACCCGTACACGCCCGGTCCGGCTGCTGCCGCAGTTCGGAAGCGTCGAAACGCCGCTGGCTCCGGGACAAAGCGTCGTCGTCCGCGTCCCGATCGGCACGCCCCGCGAGGTCCTGAGTGTCGCCAAGGACGCCGTGCTGCCGCGAGGCGGCGGCAACCAACAGATCTTCGTGTACGAAGACGGACAAGCGAAGCTGCGCGACATCGATCTCGGAGTGGCGGTTGGCAACCGCTTCGAGGTTCTGGAGGGATTGCAGGCCGGCGACCTGGTCGTGGTACGCGGAAACGAGCGACTGCGCGACGGTCAGGCGGTGATGCCGGTCAACCTCGATCCTGAGAACGACCCGCAGTCGGCGCCGAACACGGCCCAGAGCGACAACCAAGGCTAGGCGGAGCGACGCGGTCATGAATCTCATTCGCGTCGCCATCGAACGCCCGACCGCCGTCATCGCCGCCGTTATCATGGTGGTGATGTTCGGCTGGGTGGCCTTGCAGGCCATTCCGATCCAGCTCGCGCCCGACGTCAATCGGCCGGTGATCACCGTGCAGACCATCTGGCCGGGCGCCGCTCCGGTCGAGGTCGAACGGGAGATCGTCAATCGCCAGGAAGACGTGCTGAAAGGTCTGGAGGGTCTAGAGACCATCACTTCGCGTGCGGAGACGGGCCGGGCGCGCGTGAGCCTGGAATTCGCGATCTCCACCAACATGGACCGCGCTCTGCTGTTGGTGGCCAACCGGCTCGACCGCGTCTCCAACTATCCGGACGAGGTCGACGAGCCGACGCTGGACACATCGGGAAGCGACGACAACCCCATCGCCTGGTTCAACATCATCCGACTGCCCGGCAACGAGCGGCCGATCCATACCTACGGAGATTTCGTCGACGACGTGTTGGTCGACCGTCTAGAGCGGGTTCCGGGCGTTTCCGCCATCAACGTCTTCGGCGGAAGCGAACGGCAGATCGAGATCATCGTCGAACCGGAACTGCTGGCGCGCTATCAGCTGACCGTGACCGAGGTGGTCGCAAGCCTGCGTGCCGCCAATGCCAGCGTGTCGGCAGGTGACGTGGAGGAAGGTAAGCGCCGCTATGTGGTTCGGACCGAAGGCGAATTGGACACCCTGCAGGCCGTCGGCGATGTCGTGCTGCGCTCCGAAGGGGACGGCTTGGCCGGGGTCGGACGCGTAACGGTCGACGACATCGCAGTCGTTCGCTTCGGCTATACCGATCCGACGGCCCGTATCCGCATGAACGGACAGTCCGCCCTGGCGATGAACGCCACGCGGGAGACCGGCGCCAACGTGATCGAGACGATGGAGGGGATCCGCGCGGCCTTGACCGACCTGCGTGCCTTCCAGGTGCCGAACGCTGGACTGGAGCTCCGCCAAGTCTACGACGAGACAGTCTACATCAACTCGTCGATCGCCCTGGTGAACCAAAATATATACGTCGGCGGCACGCTGGCGGCACTGTTGCTGCTGATCTTCCTGAGGTCAGGCCGGGCAACCCTGATCGTCTCTCTGGCGATCCCCGTTTCGGTTATCGGCGCCTTCGTCGCGATGGCGGCCCTGGGCCGTTCCATCAACGTCATCTCGCTGGCCGGACTGGCCTTCGCCATCGGCATGGTGGTCGATGCGGCCATCGTCGTGCTCGAGAACATCTACCGCCTGCGCGAGCGCGGCCTGAGTGCGGCGGAGGCCGCCTACAAGGGCGCCTCCCAAGTCTGGGGCGCCGTCTTGGTCTCCGCCCTGACGACGGTGATGGTCTTCATTCCGGTTTTGATCATGGAGTTGGAGGTCGGGCAGCTTTTCCGAGACATCGCGGTCGCCATCTCGGTCGCCGTCCTGCTGTCCCTCGTGGTCTCCATCACCGTCATCCCGGCACTCTCGAACTGGCTGTTCGGCCTGGGCGCGAAGGAGGGTCGCCCCGCCTCGATCACCCGGATGCGGCTTCCCTTAATCGACAACATCGCAGACGGCTTCGTCCGTGCTGTCGTAGGGTTTCAGCGTCGCGTCGTCACCAATCGGCTCCTGGCGATCTCCGTCGTCAGCGGGATGACAGTGATCGCCGGCGCGGCAGCCTGGCTGTTCCTTCCGAAGCTGGAGTATCTGCCCGAAGGCAATCGCAATCTGGTGCTAGGAATCGTCATTCCACCGCCAGGCTACAATCTGAGTACCACCAGCGACATCGCACGAGGCATCGAAGACTCGGTTCGTCATCTCTGGACGTCGGAGTCGGGACCGGAACGCGAAGCGGACGGACCGCCGAAAATCGAACGCTTCTTCTTCGTCGCCACCCGCTCGACCACCTTCGTGGGCGCGATCTCCGAGGAGGCGCAGAATGCCGGCGAGCTGGTACCCGTGCTGCGCGGGCCAGTCTTCAGCGAACCGGGTACCTTCGGCTTCATCAACCAGCCATCGATCTTCGGCCGCGGTATCGGCTCGGGTCGGACGATCGAACTCGATATCTCCGGCGACGAACTGGAGTCCATCGTACCGGTCGCTCAGGAGGCGGCAGGGCGCATCACCCAGATTTTCCCCTTCAGCGAAGACAATCAACTGCGGCCGAATCCAGGACTGGAGCTGGGCGCGCCGGAGGTTCGCGTGCTGCCCGATCGCATGGCGCTGGCGGATACCGGCGTCAGCGCCCGCGAACTCGCGGACACCCTGGACGCCTTCAACGACGGTCTGCGCGTCGCCGAAATCACCATCGGCATCGACCGCATGGACCTCGTCCTGGAGGGTCCGGAACTGGCGGAGCAGTCCACGCAGGGAATCGGCAACCTGCCGGTCGTCACCAGCAGTGGCCAGATTCTGCCGACAGAGGCCTTGGCCGACGTGATTCTGACAGCCGGCCCGACTGAGATTCGCCACCGCGAACGGCTGCGCACGATCACCCTCGAACTTCGGCCCCGTCCCGGACTGCCGCTGGAGGCTGCCGTCGAGCGACTGGAGCAGGAGGTGATCCAGCCGATGCGCGACGCCGGGCTGCCTCCGGACGTCCGCATGTCCATCTCGGGCACCGCCGACAAGCTGAGCGAGACCTGGGACGCCATGATCTGGGACCTGCTGCTCGCCGTGGTGATTGTCTACCTGGTCATGGCCGTGCTGTTCGAGAGTTTCGTCTACCCGCTGATCATGCTGCTGGCGGTGCCGCTCGCCGCTGCCGGGGGCATCGGCGGACTCGCGCTGCTCAATCTCTTCACCTACCAGCCGCTGGACATGCTGACGCTTCTGGGTTTCGTCATTCTGATCGGCATCGTCGTCAACAACGCGATCCTGCTGGTTCATCAAACCCTGCAGCAGATTCGCGAAGAGGGTGTGGCACCCGAGGCCGCGATTCTGGAGGCCACGCGGAATCGCATCCGACCGATCTTCATGTCCACACTGACCAGTGTGTTCGGCATGTTGCCGCTGGTGATCTTCCCCGGTGCCGGTTCAGAGCTTTACCGCGGGCTGGGATCGGTGGTGGTCGGAGGCCTCTCCATGTCGGCGGTGCTCACGCTGCTTGTCGTCCCGCCCATGCTCAGCCTGCTGGTCGGAACTCTGGAAGACGATAGGACGGCCGTGCCTGCCGCCCGGCTGCCGGATCGGGCGGAGCCGCAACCCGGCGAGTAGCCCTCTACCCGGCCTTCCGGATCCGCAGAACGAAGAGATCGCCATCCTGGCGGTTCTCGAGCAGTTCGTGACCGGTCGTCTCGCAGAAATTCACGAAGTCCTCGGGCGCGCTCGGGTCGGTGGCCAGGACCTCCAAAGTCCCTCCTGGCGGCACGTCCTTCATGGCCTTGCGCGCGCGAAGCACCGGCAAGGGACACTTCATACCCTTGGCATCCAGTGTCAGGTCGTTCTGCGGAGCTTGGTCGCTCATGTCCCTCTCTCCCGTTCCGATATCGCGTAGTAGGCCAAGGCGGCCCAGCCGATCAGAAAGCCGACGCCGCCGATAGGCACGATCATGCCGAGCCACCTGACACCTGTCAGAGCCATGACGTAGAGCAGACCGCTGAAGACCAGCGTACCGAGCAAAAAGCCGGTTCCTGCCAGCCTCAGACTGCGGGCCGGCCGCCTGATCGTGAGGAGTGCGACGGCCAGCAGCCCACCGACGTGGAGCATCTGATAACGCAAGCCGGTGGCCATCCAGTCGAGCGCCTCGGCAGCGAGCCGACCTTCGAGCCCATGGGCCGCGAAGGCCCCGATGGTGACCGAGAGGAAGCCGCTGACTGCGGCGGCGGTAAGCCAGACTGTCATACTCTGCACTTACGACCAGAGACCTCGGGTCCGCAAGACGTCGCGGAGCAAGGTCGGCCGATCCGTCATCAGCCCGTCTACGCCAAGGTCGAGAAGCCGCTCCATTTCCTCGCGCTTGTCGACGGTCCAGACATGGACCTGCAGCCCACGGGCATGGGCCGCCCGAACAAGTTTGCGCGTCACCAGAGGAATGCCCCGAAAGTGAGTCGGCACCTGAAGGGCACCGCAGTCGGGTGCGCCCAGAGGCAGTCCGTGACCTGTCGCCCAGACTCTGAAAACGCCAAGCGGACCCGGCGACCAACAGAGTTCCGCCCCCAGCAGCTCGCGCAGCCGCCTCACGCGCGCCTCCTGGAAAGATCCGACGCACACACGGTCTAGCGCGGCCGCACGTCGAATTGCTTCGGCGATGGGTACAACGGCTGAATCGCTTTTTGGCTCCAGGTTGATCCGCAACTCGGGCCAAGCCGTCAGCAAATCGTCCAAGCGCGGAATCTCTTCTCCGGCAACACGCAGATTCCGCAGCTCGGACCAGTCGAGATCTCCCACTGCTTCCGGTCGTCCGACGAGCCGTTTCAGATCGTCGTCGTGAAAAATCACTGCGATCCCGTCCCGCGTCGCCTGAACGTCCGTTTCGATATAGCGGTAGCCGAGGCTGACGGCGTGGCCGAAAGCCGCCAACGTATTTTCCGGAGCCTCCAAGGCCCCGCCGCGATGGGCGAAGGCGATGGGCAGATCCGTTTGGAGAAACGCAAAAGGGGACATGGGGCGCCCTATCAGCTCCGAGAGATCGCGGGATGCGAAAGCTGTTCGATCAGGATCCGATTTATCTTTACGATTTCCGCTAGTTCACGTAGACACAATTCAACCAATTGGCGCAGCTATCTGATCCTCATGGCTTCCCTTGCCGAGAATGCGCCAGAAAATGCAACGGTGGGAAGGTTCGAGATTTATGGCTGATACACGGGACTCCGCCACTTGGGCGCCGCACCCGGTTGACGCTCACGTCGGTAAAAGACTGAGACAACGTCGCGTGGCCATCGGCTTGACGCAGGACAAGCTTGCGAAGGCTGTCGGCATCACCTTTCAGCAGGTGCAGAAGTACGAGCGCGGCACCAACAGGATCGTGGCCAGTCGTCTCTACGAACTGGCCCAGGTTTTGAGGGTTTCCGTGGAGTACTTCTTCGAGGGTTTCGGCGCTGAGGCCAGCACGACCTCCAGCCAGCTTCCCGGGACTGAAAATCGAAAGTCGGTCGAGGATGCGATGGGCGAGCGCGAAACACTCTCTCTGGTGCGAGCCTTTCACCGAATCGGCAACGACCTTGTACGTCGTCGACTGGCCGAGTTGATTCGCTCGCTCGCCGATACCGACCGCAGCCCCTGCTGAAACCCCTTTGAGCAGCTGCGGCTGCCGCACCGCCGCCGGAAGCCCACACGTTTCACGCTCGGCGCGCGCAGCTCCCTGGGCGCGGACGGACTTTGATGCTACATCCGCGGCGCCATGAATCTGAACGACTTCGATTTCCACCTGCCCACAGAGCTGATCGCCCAGCGTCCGGCTGCGCCCAGGGACTCTGCACGTCTGCTGCAGGTCGGCCGCGAACTGAGCGACCGCGGCGTCAAGGACCTGCCAGAGCTTCTGGCCGCCGGCGACCTGCTCGTCTTCAACGACACTCGTGTCATTCCGGCCCGACTGGTCGGTCGGAAGAATGGCGGGAAGATCGAGATCACCCTGCACAAGCAGGCCGAGCCGAACAGTTGGTTCGCTTTCGCCAAACCCGCCAAGAAACTGCAGCCAGGCAACCGTATCGACTTCGACGAAGACTTCACCGCCGACGTGGCGGAGAAGGGTGACGGCGGTGAGGTACGCCTGACCTTCGATCGCGCCGGCGCCGAGCTTCTGGCGGCTCTGCACAGGCAGGGCATCATGCCGCTCCCGCCCTATATCAAGCGGGACGAAGGTGCGGATGCGCAAGATCGCCGAGACTATCAGACGGTCTATGCGTCGAGAGACGGAGCGGTGGCGGCTCCGACCGCTGGGCTACACTTCACCCCCGAGCTTTTGGCGGCGCTGGAAGCGCGCGGTGTGCAGCGCACGACCCTGACTCTGCATGTCGGTGCCGGCACCTTCCTACCGGTCAAGACGGAAGACGTCACTGCGCATCGCATGCACGCTGAAGTCGGCGAAATCTCGCCCGAGGCCGCGGCCGCCATCAACGCCGCGAAAGCGGCGGGCCGCAGGGTCGTCGCGGTCGGCACCACCAGCCTGCGACTGCTCGAGCACGTTGCCGACGAGAACGGCCAGGTCGTCCCTTTCACCGGCGAAACCGACCTTTTCATTCTGCCGGGCTATCGTTTCAAGCTTGTCGACCGACTTATGACCAACTTCCATCTGCCGAAATCGACCCTCTTCATGCTGGTCTGCGCTTTCGCGGGGCAGGCCCGGATGTCGGCCGCTTACGCTCACGCCGTTGCCGCCGGCTACCGATTCTACTCCTACGGCGACTCCTCGCTTCTGGAACGGGCATGAGCGTCGCTTTCGAAGTCACGGCGCGGTCCGGCGCCGCGCGGCGCGGACGGCTAACCACGGCCCACGGTCCCATGGACACCCCGGCGTTCATGCCAGTGGGGACGGCAGCCACGGTCAAGGGCATTCAGCCGGACCAGGTCAAGGCACTGGGCGCGCAAACAGTGCTGGCCAACACCTATCACCTGATGCTGCGCCCGACCGCCGAGGTGGTCGACAAGCTTGGCGGACTGCACCGCTTCATGCAGTGGCCGGGACCGATCCTGACCGACTCGGGTGGTTTCCAGGTCATGTCCCTGGCCAAGCTGCGCAAGCTCGAAGAATCCGGCGTCACCTTCAAATCCCACGTCGACGGGACGGAACATCGCCTGACACCGGAGCGTGCGATCGAGATCCAGGACCTGCTCGACTCCACGATTACGATGGTGCTCGACGAATGCACCCCCTGGCCGGCGACGGAACGTGAAGCAGCCTCCTCCATGGAGCTGTCGATGCGTTGGGCAGCGCGCTGTCGCGAGGCCTTCCGTCAACGCGAGGGCTATGGTCTGTTCGGTATCGTCCAAGGCAGCGTCTATCCCGCGCTGCGGGAACGCTCGGCGCAAGCCCTGATCGACATCGGCTTCGACGGCTACGCGGTGGGCGGCCTGGCCGTCGGCGAACCGCAGCAGGAGATGCTGCAGATCCTGGAAACGACGGTCCCGCAGCTGCCGGAGGACCGCCCGCGCTACTTGATGGGCGTCGGCAAACCCCAGGACTTGGTCGAAGCGGTCTGGCGCGGGATCGACATGTTCGACTGTGTCCTACCCACCCGCTGCGGACGCACAGGCCTGGCCTTCGTACGGCGGGGCAAGGTGGTCATAAAGAACGCACGTCACCGCGAGGATCCGCGGCCGCTCCAAGAGGATTGTCCCTGTCCGGCTTGCGCGGGCGGCTTTTCGCGCGGTTATCTGCATCACCTCTTTCGTACGGATGAGATGCTTGGGCCGATTCTGATGACGCTGCACAATCTCACCCAATATCAGATCCTGATGGCCGAGTTGCGTGATGCCATCGAAGCCGATCGTCTGGAGGAGTACAGAGCGTGGTTCCAGGCCGAGCAGGCCAAGGGCGATATCCCGCCCCTCTAGAGGCAGCTGGAGAGGAGACGCGCAAAGCGATCCGCGAGCAGGCCCTGGCGATGGGTTTCGACGCGGTCGGCTTCGCCTCGGCCGCCACCTCGGAGGCTGCCAAGCAGGGCCTGACGGACTTCCTGGCGCAGGGTTGGCACGGCGATATGGGTTGGATGGCCGAAACGGCCGAACGCCGCGCCGATCCGCGTACGCTCTGGCCCGAGGCACGCTCCGTGATCGTGCTGGCCGTAAACTACGGCCCGGCAGAGGACCCCATGGCGCTGCTGGGCCACCCCGCGCGCGGCAGCATCTCGGTCTATGCCCGCAACCGCGACTATCACGATACCCTGAAGCGACGGCTGAAGCGGCTGGCCCGCTGGCTGGTCGAGCGCGAAGGCTGTCGGGTAAAGGTCTTCGTCGATACGGCCCCGGTCATGGAGAAGCCTCTGGCTCAAGCCGCCGGCCTGGGCTGGCAGGGCAAGCATACCAACCTGCTGTCGCGCGAACTTGGCAACTGGTTGTTCCTGGGCAGCGTCTTCACGGATCTGGAGCTGGCGCCCGATGCTCCGGAGGTCGACCATTGCGGCTCTTGCCGTGCCTGTCTGGACGCCTGTCCGACCGAGGCCTTTCCCGCGCCCTACAAACTCGATGCCCGGCGCTGCATCTCCTACCTGACCATCGAGCACAAGGGCCACATCGATCGCGCCTTTCGCGTTGCCCTCGGCAACCGCATCTACGGCTGCGACGACTGCCTGGCGGTCTGTCCCTGGAACAAGTTCGCACAACGCAGCAGCGAGCCGGACTTCTTGCCGCGCGCCGAACTGACGGCTCCGCGACTCGCCGACTTGGCAGCGCTCGACGACGCCAGCTTCCGTCAGGTCTTCTCGGGCAGCCCGATCAAGCGCATCGGCCGCGATCGCTTTCTGCGCAACGTCTTGATCGCGATCGGCAATTCCGGGGCGTCCGAGCTGGTCACCACGCTGCGCCCGCTGCTCGACGACCCCTCGCCACTGGTTCGTGCCATGGCGGTCTGGGCACTCGGTCGCCTGGACAAGGTTACCTTCGCGGAAGAGCGCTGTCGCCGCGCTGCGGCGGAAAACGATCCGGCGGTCAGCGCCGAATGGTCAAGCCCTGATCGGGAATCGGCGGGATCAGTGTGCGCCGCTGCAGATCGTAGCAGATGAAGGTGTGGCGGTAGGGCTGGCCCAGGGCACAGGGCGCGCCGAGCGTATCTCGTCCGTAGTAAATCAGACGCTGATAGTCACCGCTGCAGCGGCGCAACGCCGAGTCGTAGAGTTCCGCCTCGTCGTTCAAGGCCGGACCGTAGCAAAGCGAGACGACACCCGGACGAGCGAGGTTCGAACCCGGTCCCTCCTGCAGCTTCTGCGCGAGGTAGATTTCGTTGATCTCCTCGATCAGGGCCTTGGGCGCGCCCACCGGATAGGGATATTCGGCACAGCCGGCCAGCAAAAGAAGCGCGAAGAGGCCGGGCAGAACGGCTTGGCGAAACGAAAGGATCATGTCTGGACCATAGCGGCTTCAAGGGCGCCGGTAAAAGCGCTTTGACATGCCCTGGATGCCCGTCAGCATGAAATGAACGCGCCGCCCGAGTCGCCGCCGCAGGAATCGAGAGTCCGAGGCCTTTTCCGACCATGAATCTCGTCTTCTTCGCCTTGGTTGCCGTCGCGTTCGCGGTCGCGGCTGTGCGTCAGCTGCTGTGGGACGCAGGCGGACTGGACGAAGTGGCGCCGATGGCGCTGCTGACCGACGAAATGATCGCCGCCGCGCGCGCCTCAGTGGAGCTGGCCATTGGTCTGGTCGGCGTCATGGCGCTGTTCCTGGGCCTGATGAAGGTTGCGGAGCAAGGCGGTCTGCTCGTGATCATCGCCAAGACCGTGCGGCCGCTGATGACCCGGCTCTTTCCCGACGTACCGCCGAACCACCCGGCCATGGGCGCCATGATCCTCAACATCTCGGCCAACGTGCTGGGATTGGGCAATGCGGCGACGCCCTTCGGGATCAGGGCGATGCAGGAGCTCGACAAGCTCAATCCGCACAAGGGGACAGCCACCAACGCCATGGCCTTGTTTCTGGCGATCAACACCTCGTCGGTCACGCTCCTGCCGACCGGTGTGATCGCGCTGCGGGCCTCGCTCGGTTCAACCGAACCGGCCGCTATCGTGCCCACGACTCTGGTGGCCACCCTCTGCTCGACCATCGTTGCCATCGTCGTCGCCAAGTCGCTGCAACGCTTCTTCGCCACACCACCGCCAGACGCGGACAGCGATAGGGTCGGACAGCCGGAGGGCCAGGAACAGCAACTCGAACCGCAAACCGCGAACGATATGCCCGCTGCGCCAGCAGGTGCAGATGAAGCCTATCCGCTCCGGGTCTCCCTCTTCGTGCTGCTTGGCGTGGCCGCCCTGGTGCCCTTGACGATTCTCTACGGCCGCGAGATTTCGCCCTGGATCGTGCCGGCTTTGATGGTCGGGTTGCTCGGCTTCGGCATGGCCAAGGGCGTTCGGGTCTACGAGTGCTTCGTAGAGGGGGCCAAGGACGGCTTCCAGGTTGCGCTGAAGATCATTCCCTACCTGGTCGCCATTCTGGTGGCCGTCGCCATGTTTCGCGCGAGCGGGGCCCTGGAGGCTATGGTGGTCGCCATAGGATCCGTCACCGACCCCTTCGGCCTGCCGGCAGAAGCGGTTCCGATGGCTTTGCTGCGGCCGCTCTCCGGTTCGGGCGCCTACGGCGTCATGACCTCGATCATGCAGGACCCGGCGACCGGACCGGACACCTACGTCGGCTTCCTGGTCTCCACCCTGCAGGGCTCGACCGAGACCACCTTCTACGTTCTGGCCGTCTATTTCGGCGCCGTGCAGATCCGCAGGATCCGCCATGCGCTCGCCGCCGGCATTTCGGCCGACATTGCCGGTGTGATCGCAGCAGTGGTCATCGTCGGGCTCTTGTTCGGCGCCCTGTGACGATAAGGCCGGACGCGGAGACTTCGTGATGCAGCCGGACGATGAGCGGATTCCGACCCACCTCTGGGTGATGGCGCAGGTGCGCCGCTGCAACGACGGCGGTCAGCCGGCCTACGTCCTGCGCAAAGGCGAGCGCATGGGCGGGCTTGTTCTGGTCAAGCTCGCTCTCCTCGACGGCACCGCCTTGGTCCTCATTCAGCAGCGCGACCTGAACGGCCGGCTCGGCTGGATGCCCGCCAAGGGCGACGGCCCCATACCGGAACCAGAAGCCGATGCCTACATCGCGCGCACGACCGACCGCGATCCGGATCTCTGGGTGATCGAAGTCGAAGCCCGCGACGGGCTGAACCCTTTCGAAGGGCCAGGGGTCTAGAAGTGCTAGGGGTCTAAGAGACTTTCGCCGAAGAGAGCTCGCCCAGGATCTTCCATCGAGCCTTTGACCTGCCATGCCAACTCGGTTTGACTGCCGGTCATGCCATCCGCGTCCCCAAAAACCGCGCCAAACGCCCTGGCCCGAGCCCAGCAGGCTGCAGCGAGCGGCGATCTGTCTGGCGCAGAAGCGATTCTGGTGCGGCATCTGCAGCGCAAGGCGAAAGATGCCGAGGCCCTAGCCCTGGCCGGTATTCTGGCACTGCAGCGCGGTGCAGCGCCCGAAGCCCTGCGCCGACTTCGCAAAGCGGCAAAGCTGAAGCCCGGGGATGCCACGGTCCTGACCAACCTGGGCATTGCCGAAGAGGCGGCGGGCCAACCTGATGCAGCCGTCGCCAGCTTGACCCAGGCCTGCCGCCTGCGTCCCGACTTCGCCCAGGCCGCCTACAATCTTGGACTTCTTCTCCACCGCCTGGAGCGGTCCGCCGAAGCCGTAGACGCGCTGACTCGAGCCTGCGATCTGGAGCCTGGCTACGGCAAGGCGCGATCGGCCCTGGCCGGTGCCCTGCTCGACCTCGGCCTGCCGACTGAAGCACTGACCGCCGCCCTAGAGGCGCTCGCCATCAGCGAGTCGGAGGACACGCGACTGACGGCTGGATTGGCGGCGAAGGCGCTGGGCGAATGGGCTCAGGCTGTCGCCCATCTGGAGCAGGCCGGAGATCGGCCAGAAGTCCTCCTGGAACTGGCTCATTGCCGGCAGGAGACCGGCGAGTCGGCAGCGGCCCAGGCGGCCTATCGCGCCGCCCTGCGGCAGGATCCGAGCCTCTATGCCGCAGCGGTGAAGCGGCTTGTCTCGGCAGCCAAGGGCGAGTTGCCGCTCCAGCCCACCGAGCTACGCGCCTGGCTCCTCGGTTAGCGCACGGTAGCGCTTACGGTAGACGCCCGGCTCGGCCGACAGGTCTTCCTGCAGCTTCGCAAACGCGGCGGCCTCGATGTCGTCGAGCGCAGCACAATCGAGCTCGAGGGGCTGGCGCGGTATCGGCAGGCACTGCGCGACCGGAGTCCCCCGCGGCAGCACGCCGGTGAAGTCGGGATCGCGCCAGACAGCCGGGAAATGGACAAAGGAGTCGGAAAAGCCGTCGCAGTCGACCAGTCCGGTCAAGGTGGTGAACGGCAGATCGGCCCGGTTGACCGGATGCAGACAGAGAAGCGACCAGCCAGCCGGCAAGGCGATGGTCCAGAAAGAATTGAATTTGACAACCAGGGCTTCGGGATCGTGCAGCGGCGACCCAGTGGCCTGCTCCGGGAAATGGCAGGAGATGGGCGCGCGCGTGTAGGGGCCTGTGGCGCCCGGAGGCGGTACCGGCCAGTCCCAGGTGAAGCGTCCCGCCTCAACCTGCAGATCGCAGGCCAGCGGCATGACGAAGCCGGCGGACATGGCGTCCACGAAGGGCGGGCACTGCTTCACGGTGCGCAGTGAAAAGCCGAGATCTTCCGAGAAGGCTTCGCTGGGCATGGCCCGCAGCCAGTCGGGCAGCGCGCGGCGGGATGGGCGCGGCTGCGGCAGGATCGGCTCCAATTCGGGCGGACAGCGGAAGCTCACTTTCATGGGATAGCCACAAGCCTACTGTGCCGGTTGAGGCTGGGGTTGGCCCTGCGGCTGGAGTGCCGGGTTGTCGTCGCGACCTCGATCCAGACCGGAGGCCATCTCGGCATCCGCACGCTTGGCCGCCGCGATCCGCCGTTCTTCCTCCGCCCGCTCCGCCCGGCGCTTCATCTCCAGGGCGACGGCGGCGACCACGGTCAGGACGATAAAGATCACCGCCAAGGCGTTGACCTCCGGTGTCAGACTGAGGCGCGCCATGGAGGCAAGCTGAATGGTCAGCGTGGTCTCGCCCCCGATTGCGAAAACCGTCGTGTTGAAGTTTTCGAAGGACTGCAGGAAGGCAAGCACCGCCGCCGTGAAGATCGTCGGTCGCAGGAAGGGCAGAGTGATCTTCCAGAAGACCTGACGATGGGAGGCACCGAGATCGAGCGCAGCTTCCTCCAGCGCGTGATCGAAGCGCTGGAGCCGTGCCATGAAGAGCAGCATGCAATAGGCCGAGATGAAGGTCGCCTGGGCCAGAATGGCCAAGAGAAGTCCGCCCGGTACACCGAGATTGTTCCAGAACACCAAAGTCGAGATGCCGAGGATGATGCCCGGGGTCAGGAGCGGCGAGACCAGGACGCCGTAGAGGAACGTGCGGCCGCGTGTCTTGAGGCGAGTCAACAGCAAAGCACCGGACAGTCCCAGCGTGATCGCCAAGGCGACGACGCCGGCGCCGATGATGAGGGAATTGACCACGGCTGCCCAGATCTGGGCGTTGTCGAAGAGCCGCTCGAACCACTGGAAGGTCAATCCCTCGAAGGGAATGGCGCGGGGGATACCGGGTTCGTTGAAAGCCGCGACGAACATGAAGAGCAGCGGCAAGAACATATAGCCGAAGAAGATCACCAGATAGCCTTTCACGGCCCAACGGGTCATGTCCTCGGCCCGAAAGCCCGGCTTCCTGGATCGCGCCATCGTCCCTGCTCCCGCCCGTTCCATTTCCACCTACTTCGCGATGTCCTGCAGACTGACCTTGAACAGGCGCATCATGACGAGAATGAAGACAATGCAGGTGGTCAGCAGCGTGAAGGCGTAGGCCGAACCGAGGCCCCAGTCGTTGCCTTCGTTGAAGGCGTCGTAGATCACCTCGGTGAACCACTTGGAGGTGGTGCCGCCGAGGATCAGAGGGACGGCGTAGGAGCCCGCCGCCAACATGAAGGTCATGATGCAACCGACGGCAATGCCGGGTTTGGCGTGGGGGATCACCACGCGCAGATGAATGCGCCACCAGGGCGCCCCCAGGTCGCGCGCCGCCTCGATCTGGTTCTTATCGAGAGTATCGATGGTGTTGTAGATCGGGAAGATCATGAAGAGGATGTAGGCGTAGGTCATGCCGATGATCACCGCGCCGTTGCCCTGACGCCATCGGATCGGCTCGCCGATCACCCCCAGCACAAGCAGCAGTTCGTTGATCACGCCTCCGTCGGACAAGAGCATCAGCCAGGCAAAGGTGCGCAGGATCTCGTTGATCCAGTAAGGCACGATCAAGGCCAGCATCAGCAAAGCGGCCTGTTCGCCAGGCGCAGCCTTCGCCAGATAGAAGGCGATCGGGTAGCAAACGACCAGACAGATCAGGGTCACCAGCACCGAGGCCCAGATCGTCTTGAAGAAAATCGAGCGGTTCAGATCGTTCTCGACCAGTTCTCGGTAGTTGGCGAGGCCGTAACGCGGCGCCGCAGCCAGCCGCGCCTGCTCCAGGTTCCTGTCGTTCTCCGCAATGACAAGGCGATTGCCTTCGATCTGGGCTTCGAGGTCGACGATCTCCGCTCTCAGAGTCTCAGGCGTGGCCGCCTCGGCCGGCTGCCGAGGGCCGGCAGCGAAAGGGTTGAGCAGCGTCGCTCCGCCGCGCTGAACCTCGGGATCGGGTTCACCCGCCTCAAGAGCTTCGATCCGCGTCTGCAGCCTGCCGACGGCGCGTTCCGCGCGCGTAATCTCAACGAAGAGTCGATCGGTATTCGCCTGGATCTGCGCCGCGCGCGCACTGGCGGCCGGATCGCTGTAGGTCAGCGACTTCTCCAGCATCAGGAGCTGCGGCAGAACGATCATGCCGACCATCCAGATGCCGCATCCCAGGAAGATGTAGGCGGTCATGATGCCGCCGTAGCGACGGACGAAATCCTGAACGGCCTGCATCGACGTCCCTCCCCCCGCGGTCTCTAGGCCGCCGCCGCGTTGTCGGAGCCTTCGCTCGGCAGAGCGACGGCCGCATCGGCGGAGAAACCGATGGTCACCTGCTGTCCCTGCGCGAGTTTCGACAGATCGCGGTCGTTGGTCAGGTGGACGATCAGACTGCGTCCCTGGTCGCCGCGCACGAAGAGGTTGATGTAGGCGCCCTCCAGATCGATGCGCTCAACTTCGCTGACGAAGCTGTTGTCCGGCCGTTTCGCGGCGGGCCGGTCCGCGTCGAGAAGCAAGCAGCGCTCAGGTCGCACGAAGACCGACGCCATCTCGCCCGACGTCAGGTTTTCCCGGTTACGGGCGCGGAAGAGGCCGCGAGGCGTCTCGATTATCGCGCAACCGTCCGACACGTCAGTGACGCGGCCCGCGAAGCGATTGTTTTCGCCGACGAAGGTAGCGACGAAGGCCGTATGCGGCGCGCTGTAGATCTCGTCCGGCGCACCGACCTGTTCGATGACTCCCTGGGACATCACACCGACCCGGTCCGACATTGTCAGGGCTTCGCCTTGATCGTGGGTGATGTAGATGAATGTGACCCCCGTCTTCTTCTGGATCGCGCGCAGTTCCGCCCGCATGTGCTGCCGCAGCTTCAGGTCCAGCGCGGAGAGCGGCTCGTCCAGCAACAGCACCTCCGGCTCCACAGCCAGGGCTCGGGCAATGGCAACGCGCTGGCGCTGACCGCCCGAGAGTTCCGTCACCAGCTTGTCGGCCTGATCAGGCAAGGCGATCAGGTCCAGCAGTTGCTCGGCGCGCTTGCGCCGCTCGGATTTGCCGATCCCACGCACTTCCAGACCGAACGCAATGTTCTCCCAGACCTTCATCAGCGGAAAGAGCGCCAAGTTCTGAAAGATCAGCGCGGTCGGCCGTTTGTTCGGCCCGAGCCCGGCCATGTCCCGGCCGCCGATCCGCACGACGCCTTCGCTCGGCTCGATGAAGCCGGAGACCATGCGCAAGATGGTCGTCTTGCCGCAGCCGGAGGGGCCGAGGAAAGAGAAGAACTCACCGCTGCGAATGGTCAGGTCGGCATCGCGAACGGCGGTGAAGTCACCGAACCGCATGGTGACCCGGTCCAGCTCGACATCCATGCCCATAGTAGGCCTCCCAGATCGGCGAAGGTCCGAACACTCGACCGGAGCCCGGTTACCACGCCAGATTGCCGCACCGCATCCGGGCGGCAGCCGGCGCGGCGGAGAAACCGCCGCGCCGGATCGCTCGCTGCCCGTCAGGCGGTTTCGTAGCGGGTGATGTACTCCGCACGCAGCTTCTGGAACCATCCGGGCTCCGGCTTCCACCAGTAAAGCTGCGAGATGGCCTCGCCGTTGGGGCCGTACATGAACTTGAAGCGCTCCTGCGCCGCCTCGTCCAGCGCAGCCTCGGCCCCGATCGCGGCAGAGTTGTAGCCGGCGTGCGACGCATGCATGCCGCCGCCTTCGGCGGAGGTCAGCCAGTTGATCAGCTCGTAGGCCTGATCGACGTTGGCGGCGCCGGAGGGCATGCACATGGTGTCGAGCCAAGTCAGCGCGCCATCCGTCGGTGCTACGTACTTGATGCGGCCGTCGGTCTCCTTCCACATGTTGACCGCCGTCCCGTCCCAGCTCTGGCCGATCACGCAGCCATCCGACAGGAAGGCACCGGTCAGCGCCTGGGCATCCTTCCAGAAGGTCCGGATCCAGGGCTTGTGCTCGACCGCGAAGGCAAGCGCCTGATCGAGAACCTTCTTAGCGGTCTCCTCGTCCTGATGGGCCTTGTCCATCATCTCCCCGGTGCCGTCGATCATCACGCCCATGGCGGTCAGACCAGAGCGCGGACGCACGGTGACGAGATCGCGGTTCTCTTCCTGCCAGATCGTGCTCCAAGACACGTCGCCGTACGTGAGGTCGCGCTGGCTGCTGTCGAAGGCAACGGCCTCGGTCCCCCAGTTGAAAGGCACGCCGAAGCGCTGACCGCGGCGCGACGCCCCAAGATCCAAGGACTTGTCCCAGATCGCCGGCTGCACTTGATCCGCCATGACGCGGTTCTCGTCTATCGGCTGAAGCAGGTCGATCCCGTCTTCCTCGCTGGCATCGAACCAGGAGACCAGGGTCGTGACGGAGGGGAACACCAGGTCGAAACCCTCGCCCTTGGCCGCGCGAACCTTGGACAGCACTTCGTTGTTGGTGCCGTAGACCGAAAGATTGATCTGAATGCCCGTACGCTCCTTGAACGTCGCGATCATGTCCTCGGAAACGTATTCGCCCCAGGCATAGACGTTCACCTCACCCGAGGAGGCAAGAGCACGCGGGCTGACGATGGCAGGCGCGGCCACGATGGCGGCCCCGGCCGCGGCGCCCTTAAGCAGGCTGCGGCGGGTGACCTGGCGGCGCGACGTGTGGCTGTGAGACACGGTGGTATCCCCCTTCCCTGTAAAGACTGTCTTTTCAAACGGCGGGTTGCGCGTCGTCCTGCGGTGAGCTGGGTCACCGAAAACCGGATACGATCGTGCAGACCCCGACAGGACAGATACGCCCCGTCCGTGACAGGTTGATCGGAGTTATGCGTCGCGTCCATGACGAATTTATGACAGAAACGTTACAGATGACGCAGGAGGATGTGCGTAAATGCGCGACGCCGCACCGAGGCAATGCGAAGCCGCCGCGCCCGTCGCTCACCTCGGCTCTGCGCACGACTTCGTGATTTCGCAGCGCAGCGCCGTGCCTCGACGCAAGTTGTGAACGCTAAGACGTCCACCGCCGATGTTGAAGCGGACGTAGAGCGAACACGAAAAGGTCCGGTGAAAAGATCGACTTGCGGCCGAGCCGGTCCGCTGAATCAATGCGATCCATGGAGAAGGCGGGCGCTGTCGTGCCCATCGGACGGCAGGCTTGGACCGCCCCTTCAGAAAACGCGGCTATACCGAAAGCTGACGATCCGTCCGAACCCGTTCACCGGCCGATTGCGCGAGGCGCTCGCCGTGGGGTTTTCGTAGGTCGCATCCAGCAAGTTCTCCACGCCAACGCCCAGACTGCCGCCGAGCAAGGGATAGTCGGCGGCAAGATTGAAAGTGATGGTGTCTTCGATCTCGACCCTTTCGACCCCGTCGTTGCGATCGCGAGAGCCTGAGTAGACAGCCTCGAGGCGAAGATCGAGATCGAAGTGCGTTTTGTAGTCGGCGAAACCGGTCAGTCGAAGCGGGGGACCGATCCGATTGTTCGGCAGGTAGGAATCCAGCTTGCCGTCATCGTCGGTATCTCGTTTTCCTTCGCTCCAGGAAAACACACCGCCGAGCGTCAGACGTTCCGTTACATCGCCTTCTAGAACGGCTTCGACGCCGATGATACGCTCCTCCTGCTGGACCACTTCGTTGTTCGAGACATCGAAGTTAGTCCCCAATTCCGACTGGCTGACATAGCCCGAGAGACTGCCGCGTACGCGATCCCAGTTGCCGCGAAGCCCGATCTCATAGTTGTCGACCAGTTGAGCTTCCGGAGCGATATCTGAAACGTCGACAGTGCCGCCGAAAGGCAGATTCTGACCGGCCCTGCGTGTGAAACCACCAACGTCCGGCAAAGAGTAGCCTTGGGAAAACGCGCCAAAAACTTCAACTTCATCGGTCAAGAAGACGACGGCGCCGAGATTGAAGACGAACTCGTCGTAAGACGTATCCCCACCGCGGACATCGACTGGCGCCAGGGTGAAGACAGAGCCATTGCCCTGCAGAAAACGATAACTGGGCCGCGTGAAGTCATCGATTTCAAGATCGAAGCGTTCGTAGCGGACGCCGCCGCGTACCAGCAACCAGTCCAGCGGCGAAGCCTCAGCCTGCAGAAAACCCGCATAGCTGTTCTGGGTCATCGGTGCGATCGCCTCGACACCGTCCTGGAACTCCTGCGTCGTCTCGTCGTGCGTATAGTCGAACCCCCAAGTCAGGGTCAGGCTTTCGTAGACATCGTCGAGTTCGGTGTCGACGGTCGTTCGGATACCCAGTTGATCTGCCCTGAAAGTCGTCTGACCGTCGTCCGGCGAAATGTAGACCAGGGTATTAGCTTCGGAGAGCTGCGCATCGGCAAAACGCTTCTCGATGTCGTTGCGAAAGGCACGGATCGAGAGGTTGCCGAGGGGAAAACTTCCATCCGTGAACTCGACCGCCTGATAGTTGGAATCCTCGTAGATGTTTCGGCCGGTATAGGGTGCCGAGAAATCGACACGCGCAGGCTCGGTCGAATAGTCGGTGAAGAAGTCCGGGTCCTGATCGAAGCGCGTGACCTCCGCGCTCACTTGCAGTCGCCGTGAGCCGAAGTCCCGCCCCAGCTTGATCAGCCCGTTGTAGGATTCGCTGTTTCCGAAGGCGCCTTGACCCAGCAAGGGATCGTCGGGCAAGCGATTGCCGTCGCCGTCGAATGTATCCCTCGTCGCTTCGGCGGAAAGAACGGCGAAGTAGTCGAAAAGCTCTGCGTCACCTGAGAGGCTAACGGAGGCTTCCGGCACCAGAGAATCATCGACGTCCGCCGTAAAGGCGCGCAAGCCGACACTGGCAGTCACGGATGGAGCGCCGTCCGTCGAGTCCTTCGTGATGAAGTTGACGATTCCCCCCGTGGCACCGTTCCCATAGATGCTGCTGGCTCCGTTGACCACCTCGATCCTTTCGATCTGATTGAGGTCGATCAGGGAGATGATGCGCGAGACATCGCGTAGTGGCGTATTGCGGGACACTCCATCGACAAGCACCTGCACACCGCGTCCGCGAAAACTCTCTGCGGAACCGGACACCGTCTGATTACTGGACGAAAAGCCAGGTATGAGCTTGGACAGGATATCGGTAGGATCTTTTGAGATCGAAAGCTGCTGCTCGATCTGCTCGCGTTCGATAACGATGACAGAGCCTGGAATCGCCGAGACCGGGCGTGGTGCTCTGGTCGCCGTGTTCACAATCGGCCCCAGCTCCATGGCCTTTTCGCCAGCTGTGTCGACGAGCGCGTCCTGCGCGTAACTACCTCCAGCGCTTGAGAGCAAAAGGGCAGTCAACAAAAGTATGGATGCCCGTTCCGTACGGCCAATAGCCATCCTCTAACTCCAAGATCCCTTTTGGATTTCCGTTGCGTCAGGAGCGAGCGCGCCAAATCGCGTCTCGACCCGACAATAGGTTTGGCTTGCGGGTCCGAAGCCGGCCGCCGCGTGCCATGACCGGCAGCTACCGACTGACGGTTCTATGTGAGTGATTTCGCGTGGCAGGGGATGCCGAAGGGGTGAGACTGATCGAGAGGCACAGGCGAGGGTTTCGTAACGTCACGAACACCGCCGACACTCAATAGTGCAAATGATTCGCATTTGCAAAACAAAATGATCTGAGCAGCCTTCAAGGGCAGCCGAGAGCGACGTTTCGCTACCCGCAAACCACTTGGTCGAAATCATCCAAATCGGCGATGCGAACCCGAGCCGAGCGTCCGAACTTCGAACGGTCGGCTAGAAGAAGCGATGTCCGCGCTGAGCGCATTGCAGCCTGCTTGACGGCGACCTTGCGCAGATCGTTGTCCATGACGACCCCAACCTCCTCAACCGCCGAGCAGCCGATTAGGGCATAGTCCATCCGGAAGGACCGCAAGGCTTCGACCGTCTCAACCCCCACTAGAGATCCGTCAGCTCCTGCCAGTTCACCGCCCAGCACGTGAACCCTGTGATGCTGAGCGCCGAACAGCGCCGCGACATTCGTCGAATTCGTAAAGACGGTGAAGCCGGGACGCGCAGCCAGCAGGCGAGCCGTCGCCTCAAGCGTCGTACCGACATCCAGGAACAGTGCGGACCCCTCTTCGATGACGGCTGCGGCACGTGTCGCAATTCGTAGCTTCGCCTCGACCTGAAGATCCCGCTTCTTCTCATACCCGAGCCGCAGACTCTGGCGAGCGCTACCCACACCGCCGTGAAAGCGCTGCAACAAACCGAGAGAATCGAGACGAATGATATCGCGCCGGACCGTCTGGGCAGAGACGCCGAAGGTTTCGGCCAGCACTTCGATCGTCGCATAGCCCTGCTGCTCGACAAGCGCCACTACCTGTTCCTGGCGCGCCGTCAAGTCGGCCGCAACCGCCTCCTCCGTCTCAGGCTCCGTAGCGCTGCTTGGTTCCGACGCTTTGGCCGCGACTTCGGGAGGCTCGCCCCCAAGGGATCGCGTCGGTCCGAGCGGAGTTTGCATGGGCATGGAAGATAATTTACAGAGACTGAAGAGGAGTGCAAGCGCCACTGGCAGCGGACGGACCCGATCAAGCCAATGCGAAAGCTATATCTCACAGCGAACTCGGACGCCCTCTTCCGGGACGATGGAGCAACCTTCGACACCCTGGTCTGGCGGTGGACGGCGCCTGGACCGAAACCCAAGAACCTCCAAGCCGTGGATCTCGTGACCGCCTTGCAGGCCGCACTGGCCCTGCCCGGGCCGAGAATCCCGGTCGGTGTGATCGGACCGCGCGAGGCCAGCAAGCAAGAACTTGAGACTGCCGAAGACCTGGGAAGCAGGCTCGCGGATCTGGGACTGCCCGTGCTGACCGGCGGCCTGACAGGTGTGATGGAGGCCGCAAGCCGCGGGGCTTTCGAGGCTGGCGGACTGACGATTGGCCTGTTGCCCGGCGAAGACTGGCGCACCGCCAACGCCTTCGTCTCCCTGCCGTTGGCGACGGGGATCGGCAAGGCCCGTAACGCGGTCATCGCGCAGGCCGCTCGGGCTCTCATCGCGGTTGGCGGCGGTTACGGAACCCTGACCGAGATCGCCTACGGCCTGCACTTCGACAAGCCCGTCCTGACCCTCGGCGCTGCACCGGCGGCCGCGGGGGCACAAGCCTGCCGCGATGTTCCCGAAGCCCTGGAGCGCCTAGCGGCGGCACTGCTTCATGACGCTGTCGCCGAGATGTCGTAAAACGATCATCAAAATTGGATATGGAAGAAATCTAACAAAGCAAGTCTGACCCCCAGGACGGAGCTGGCGACAGAACCTCTTCCGTCGCTCAACTTCGCTTTCCCCGCGGTGGCAGAGATGGCCTCGATCGAACTCGACGGCATTACCAAGAGCTTCGGCGACACGACGGCCCTTCAGAGTGTCGATCTGACGCTCGAAGCCGGGGGCTTCTTCTCTCTTCTGGGTCCATCCGGCTGCGGCAAGTCCACCCTGCTGAAGATCATCGCCGGACTGGAAAGGCCGACTTCCGGCCGCGTGCGGATCGGCGGTCATGACGTCGCCGACCTGCGGCCGTCCGAGCGCAATATCGCCATGGTGTTTCAGAGCTACGCGCTCTACCCGCACTTGACCGTCGGACAGAACATCGCGTTGCCCCTCGCCATGCGCCGCCTGAATCGATTGGAGCGCCTGCCGTTGATGTCGCGCCTGCTGCCCACCGCGCGCGGCAAGGCCGACGCGATCCAAAAAGACGTCGAGGCCGTCGCCCGCACGCTCGAAATCACACGACTCCTGGAGCGTCGTCCGGCCCAGCTTTCCGGAGGTCAGAAACAGCGCGTCGCAGTCGGTCGCGCGCTCGTTCGGCGCCCCTCCGTCTTCCTGCTCGACGAGCCGCTGTCCAACCTGGATGCCCAACTGCGCGTGCAGATGCGCGAGGAGTTGATCGAAGTGCACCGTCGCTTCGGCATCACGTTCGTCTATGTCACGCACGACCAAGCCGAAGCCATGGCCATGTCGGATCGGATCGCCGTCGTGATGGAAGGGCGTATCGCGCAGTGCGATGCGCCGCAGAACCTTTACGAGCGGCCCGCGACCCTGGAGGTCGCACGCTTCGTCGGCGCCTCCTCGCTCAACGTGCTCGCCTGCGACTCGACCGCCGACGGCCAACTCGGTGCGCCTTTTCGAGATCTTGCGGCCCCGCGCGACTGCACAGCGGAGGGGCGCCTGATTGTTGGTTTCCGACCCGAAGATGCCTGGCTCAGTAGAGACGGGAGCGGGCATGTTCAGGTCCGAACGCAGCGAGTCGAATACCACGGCGGCCTGCGTCATCTCATCGCCACCGCGGCGGGTGTCACGCTGCGCGCCGTCATTCCACAGGAGACGGCGAGCCCCGCAAGCGGTGATGCCGTCTGGCTACGCCTGACACCGGACCTCGCGCTTCTCTTCGACCCGCGCAGCGAACGTCGTCTCGATGCCGTCCCGAAAGACATCGGCATAACGCCTCAGACAGCCTGGCGAGCCGGAGGCAACGCGTGACACTCGCTGTCTCAAAACCGCACGCAGGTGGCCTGCGTATTCCCTCAGGTCTTCGCGACGGCTTAAGCGCCTGGTCGCTCGCGCTTCCAGCCACGCTGGCCATGCTCTGTCTGATCTTCGTCCCAACGCTGCTGGTCGCGATACTGTCGCTGACCGACTGGCAGTTCGGTGCCCGCAGCTTCACCTGGATCGGCCTCGAGAACTTCACCGAGATCCTGCGAGACGATAACGGCCGCAAGGCCGTCACCAATACCTTGATCTACGTCGGCGTGGTCATGCCGACATCGGTGGCGCTCGGTCTTTTGGCCGCCTTGGGCGTTCAGGCTTGTGGGGTCGGGCGCGGCCTCTTCCGGGCCGCTGTCTTCCTGCCGGTGGCTTCGACCCTGGTCGCCATGGCGACGGTCTGGCAGATGCTGCTGCACCCCAGCCTCGGGCTGATCAACACATTTCTGGCTGCGGTCGACCTGAGCGGTCCCGACTGGCTGTCGGACCGCAACTTAGTGCTCTTCACCTTGGCCGGCATCGGAGTCTGGGAAACAGTGGGCTACAACATGGTCCTGTTTCTCGCGGGGCTGGCCGCCATTCCCGAAGATCTCTACCAGGCGGCTGAAGTCGACGGCGCCGGCAAACCCTGGGAGCGTTTCTGGACCGTGACCTGGCCTCTGCTGGGGCCGACGATCCTCTTCGTCGTCACGATCACGGCCATCCGGTCCTTCCGCGTCTTCGAGACCGTGGCGACCTTGACGGCCGGCGGCCCAGGCTACGCGTCCGACGTGCTGGTCTACGCATTCTACCGCGAGGGCTTCGAATACTTCCGGGCCGGATACTCCGCCGCCCTGACCGTCGTATTCCTGGTCTTCACCGTGAGTCTGACCCTGGTCAAGTTCCGACTGCTCGACCGTTGGGTCTTCTACCGATGAAACGAGGCCTCACAGGAAAGCTTCTGCTGTATCTGGCGCTGCTCGCCGGCGCGGCCGTGGCGCTGTTGCCGTTCTTTTGGATGGTCTCCTTGTCTCTGAAACCGGCCGACGAGATCTTCGCGCCGGGCATCGATCTGATTCCCAACGTGCTGGCCTGGGACAACTACGCGCGTGCCTTCGCGGAAGTCCCCTTGGCCCGCTTTCTGTTGAACGGCGTCATCGTTTGTCTGGGTATTCTGGTCTTCCAGATCCTTTTCGCCGTGCCCTGCGCCTACGCCATCGCCGTCCTGCGCTTCCCGGGCCGCGGCCTGCTGTTCGGGGCGGTGCTGGCGGGACTGCTGGTGCCGCCGCATGTTCCCGCGATCCCGGTCTATCTGGGTCTTGCCGAGCTGCGGCTGCTGGACAGCTACACGGCTTTGATCCTGCCCTTCGTCGCCTCCGTCTTCGGGATCTTCCTCTTCGTCCAGTACTTCCGCACCCTGCCGCGCGATCTGATCGATGCCGCGCGGGTCGACGGTCTGGGCGACTGGGCCATCGTCTGGCGAGTCGTGTTCCCGACGGCCTGGCCGGCCGCAACAGCCTTCGCGATCTTCTCCATCGTGGCGCACTGGAACGATCTCTTTTGGCCGCTGATCGCGGTCAGCGATCCCGATCTGGCGACGCCGCCGCGCGGAATCCTCTACTTCCGCGACCAGGAAGCCGGCTCCGATATCGGCGCGCTGATGGCCGCAGCCACCGTGGTGACTCTGCCCATGGTGGCTCTCTTCCTCGCCGCGCAGCGCAGCTTCATCCAAGGAGTTGCCATGACCGGCCTGAAAGGCTGACCCCGCTACGGATCATCAAGAAGAAGCGGGGCAAACCGCGCCGACCGACTTTCGATCGTAACAGAAGCACTCAAGGAGCAAGCGAATGCTGACACGCCTTCTTGCCGCCTCGGCCGTAAGTCTCGCACTTACGGCTCCGGCTGCAGCCGAGCAGATCGAGCTGCGCGTTCACTACGCGCTGCCGCAGCTGTTCAACGATATTCAGGAGAAGATCGCCGAAGGCTTCATGGCGGAGAACCCGGACGTACGGATCGTCCTGGATTCTCCGGCGGAGGAGTACGAACAAGGGGTGCAGCGGCTATTACGCGAGTCTGTCGCCGGAAACCTGCCGGACCTGGCCTATGTCGGTCTCAACCGTTGGCGCGTTCTGCAGGAGCGGGAGATCGCCGTCCCGCTCAATCCCTTCATGGACGGTCCCGACGCGCTGGCGGTTCAAGGCTACACGCCCGCTCTCCTGAGCCTTGGACGCCTCGGCGATACGCAACACGCTCTCGCCGTCGCAGCCTCGACGCCAGTGATGTACGTGAACAGCGATCTGGTCGCCCAGGCGGGCGGTTCGATGGAGACTTTCCCGAGCGACTGGAACGGCATCATCAAGCTGGGTGCCAAGATCGACGCTCTGGGCGGCGATATCGACGGTCTCTATTATCACTTCTGGGGGTCGGACTGGATGTGGCAGGCCCTGCTGGGCTCGCACGGCGGGCGACCCTTGACCGAGGACGAGGGCGACATCGCCATCGACAGCCAAGCCGGCCTCGCCGCCGCCGACCTGCTGGCGCGCTTCCGCTCGGAAGCCAACATGCCCAGCTACGACCGCGCGGCCGCCCAACAGGCCTTTGCGGCCGGCAAGCTCGGCATCTATTTCGACTCCTCCTCCTTCCTCGCCCGTGTCGAAGAGGCGGTCGGCGAGCGCTTCCCGGTTCGTCTCGTCGAGTATCCGATCACGGCCGAAGACTCCGAGGTCTACTTGCCGACCGGCGGGTCCGGCATCGTGATGCTGACGGACGATCCCGAGCGGCAGGAAGCGGCCTGGCGCTACCTCACCTGGGCGACGGGTCCGAAGGGCGCCACCGTGGTGGTCGAGAACTCCGGCTACGCGCCGACCAACGCCATCGTGGTGGAGGACGAATCCTATCTGGGCGCGTTCTACGCCGCCAACCCCAACGCCAAGGTAGCCCACGCCCAGCTCGCGAACTATGCGGGCCCCTGGTACGCCTTCCCCGGTGCCGGCGGCGTGAAGGTCACGGATACCATCATGAAGGGCCTGAGGGACGTCATCGACCTGACGAGGGCTCCGGACGCCAAGCTGGAAGAGGTTGCGGCTGAAGTTCGCGACCAGCTCGGCATGTAGGCGCTCAGTCGGGCGAGACCTGCAAGGAGGGCGCGCGGCAGGGGTCGCGCGCCCTTTCTCCTTCTTCTCACAGCCTCGTGGTCGGTAACCGGGAATAGCTTGAATGCCGCGGATTTCATCCGGCTGTCACAGGGTCAGGGTAAGTTAAGGTTGCGTTAACGTCGAGCCGATCCCGTCTACCCGAAAACCGAGCCGCCCCATGACCTCACGGCCCACGTCTGTGCCCGTTCTGCCCAGCGGCCTGCGCGGCAACATTGGTGCGGTCACGCTCTTTTCCTGCGCGGTCAATCTGCTGATGCTGACCGTGCCGCTCTACATGCTGCAGGTCTACGACCGGGTCCTGGTGTCGCGCAGCATCGAGACGCTGCTTGCCCTGACCGCCCTTGCCGCCGGCCTGCTGATCGCCCTCGGACTCTTCGAATTCGTCCGGCAGCGCATTCTGTTGCGCAGCGCAAACCGGCTCGACAGCGAGGTGGCACCCAAGCTGTTGCGGGCCAGTCACGATCTAGAACTAGCGGGGCGATCCTCAGGAACGCAGCCGCTACGCGACCTCTCGACCTTGCGGCAGTTCACGACCGGCAGCGGCATCCTGGCCTTCTTCGACGCGCCCTGGACGCCGCTATTCATCGCCGTGATCTTCGTTCTGCACCCGCTGCTGGGATTAGTCGCACTTGCGGCGGCAGTGGTTCTCTTCGCTCTGGCGCTGCTAGGTGAGATCGTCACCCGCAAGCCCTTGGAAGAGGCAGGCCGACACAACCGTACGGCGCAGAGCGTGGCCGATGCGGGACTGCGCAATGCCGAGGCCGTGGCCGCCATGGCGATGCGGCCGGCCCTGGAGACCCGTTGGCAGGAACGTCAAGACTGGGGTTGGGCCCTGCAGAGCCGGGCGGGCGAGCGCAGCGGCGCTCTCGGTGCCAGCGTGAAGTCGGTCCGCCTGGGCTTTCAGGTCGCCATGCTGGGCGTGGGTGCCTGGCTGGTCCTGGGCGAGGCCATCACGCCCGGCGCGATGATCGCCTCCTCCATCATCCTGGGTCGCGCCCTGGCACCGGTCGAAGCCTCCATCGGCGCCTGGCGCGGCTTCATCGGCGCGCGCGGCGCCTACCAGCGCATCCGCGACGTGCTGAACGACCCCGCCGCCGAAGAGGAGGAGCGGCTGTCCCTGCCGGCGCCGGAAGGCCGGCTGTCGGTCGAGCATCTGGCTGCCGCCGCACCTGGCAGCGCGCGGCCGATCCTGCGGGGCATCTCCTTCTCGCTTGAGCCCGGAGAGTCTTTGGCGGTGATCGGCCCAAGCGCTGCCGGCAAATCGACGCTGGCGCGTCTTCTGGTCGGAGTCTGGCCGGCGCAAGGCGGTTGCGTTCGTCTAGACAGTGCCGAGGTCTGGACCTGGCAGCCGGAAGAACTGGGGCAGCATCTGGGCTATCTGCCTCAGGATATCGAGCTGTTCGATGCCACGGTCGCAGAGAACATCGCGCGTATGGGCGCAGCCGATTCTCAAAAAGTCATTGCCGCGGCACGGCTCGCCGGCGCGCACGAGATGATCCTAAGGCTGTCTGACGGCTACGAAACCCGGATCGGTACGTGCGGCGCCCGCCTGTCGGCAGGGCAGCGGCAAAGAGTCGGTCTAGCGCGTGCCCTCTACGGCACGCCGAAGCTGGTGGTGCTGGACGAGCCCAACGCCAATCTGGACAACGAAGGAGAGGCGGCCTTGCGGCAGGCCATCGTCGCCTTGCGCCAGCAGAGCATCACTTCGATCGTCATCGCTCACCGACCAAGCATCTTAAGCGTCGTCGATAAGGTGATGCTGCTGCGCGACGGCCGGATCGAGGAGTTCGGGACGCCGCAGGAGGTCATTCCCAAGGTGACGCGCCCGCGCGCCGTCGCATCCGGTGAGGAGAGCCAAACCCAGCCCCCGCAGATCGCAGGCGAGGCCGCGCAGTGACGACGCCAGCCGACACAACGGGCCGTCCGCAGTTCAAGCTGTCGGCCCGCAAAACCATCCTCACCGGTCTCTGCGTCGGCGCCGTAACCTTCGGGGGCCTGGGAACCTGGGCTGCGACAGCCGATCTGGCGAGCGCGGTCGTGGCACAGGGCACTCTGGTCGTCGAAGGCGACCGCAAACTCGTACAGCATCCGGAAGGAGGTGTGGTCGCACAGCTTTTCGTGAAGGACGGCGACTCCGTGAATGCCGGGCAGCTGCTGCTGAGCCTGGACGCCACGCAGGTCCGCGCCTCACTGGGGGTCCTGCGCGCAAATCTGGACGCCACCCTTGCGGAACGCGCCCGACTGGTGGCGGAACGAGAAGACAAAACGGAGATCATCTTTCCCGAAGAGCTGCTTACGAGACAGAGCGAAGCGGGTGTCCAGGAAACGGTAACCGGTCAGAATCGCCTGTTCGAAGCCCGAACGGCGGCCTTCGACGGACGGGTCGAAGTTCTGCGCCAGCGAATCGCGCAGCTGAACGAGGAGATTACCGGGATCGAGGCACAGCAGCGCTCGAAAGCCCGGCAAGCGACCTTGATCGGCGAGGAGTTGGCCGGACTAGAAGCGCTGTTCGCCAAGGGGCTGACCGAGAAACCGCGCATTCTGGCCCTGCGTCGCGACCAAGCGAGACTGGAAGGCGAACGCGGTGAGCATCTGGCCGCCATCGCCCGGGCCAAGAAGGCGATCGGCGAAACCGAGCTTGAGATCCTGCAATCGACGCTGCAACGCCAGGAAGAGACTTCGACCAGTCTGCGGGAGGTCCAGACGCGCGTTCTCGATCTGTCGGAACGCATCGCAGCGGCCCAAGACCGCGTAGACAAGATCGAACTGCGTGCGCCGGCTGCCGGGGTCGTGGTCAATCTGGCTATCACCACCGAAGGCGCTGTCCTGCAGGCCGGCGAGACGCTGCTTGAGATCGTACCTCACGACACCCGCCTGCTCGTCGAAGCGAAGCTGCGGCCCGACGACGTGGACAGCGTTTCGGTCGGACAGCCAGCGCGCCTTCGCATGACGGCTTTGGTTCAACGGACGACGCCGACCTTGAGAGGCCGGTTGATCTACGTCTCCGCCGACCGGCTGGAGGAGCAACGCTCTGGTGAACCCTACTTTCGAGCCTTGGTCGCCCTGGAGGCGGGAGAAGCCGAGCGGTTGGAAGGTCAGCCCATACTGCCCGGCATGCCCGCCGAGGTGATGGTCGAGACGGGCGAGCGGACCGCGCTCGAATACCTCGTTCAGCCGATCAGCGACACCCTACGCAAGGCTTGGCGCGAAGGCTGAGGCGACAGCCCTCTTTCTTCCCACCCAATTGCCTGGTTGCTCCAGAGAAACCACAGGATCGACCGACGGCGTTTTGGTGCCGGATCCAAAAGGTTCTCTGAGCGCAACGAGAAAGGGCGCCCCGTGGAAAACGGGGCGCCCTTCTTTCTTGATGGACGACAGCCTCCAGACGGCTAGATCACAACGTTACCGTCGTTCAGGTCGCTCAGCACGTTTCCGCTGAGCACCAGGATTTCGTCGCCTTCGTCGTCGAGGTCGACGGTGACGCCTTCAGCTGTCTCCGTCGCCTGACCGAGGAAGGCCTCGAAGCTGGTGAAAGCGTAGGCCGAGACATCCAGAACGTCGCCGGCCCCGAAGTCACTGACGACATCGGTCTGCACGGCACCGGTCGGAGCGAAGACGAAGCTGTCCGCTCCGAAACCGCCTACTAGCAGATCGCTGCCTGCGCCGCCGTTCAAGACATCGTCGCCGAAACCGCCAGTCAGGAGGTCGTCACCGGTTCCGCCGCTCAGGAGGTCGTCGCCGAACCCGCCCGTCAGGGCGTCATCACCGGCACCGCCCGAGAGGGCATCGTCATCGAAACCGCCGTCCAGGGCATCGTCGCCATCGCCGCCATCCAACAGGTCGTCACCAAAGCTGCCGGCCAGAGCGTCGTTGCCCGTGCCGCCAAGGAGATCGTCGTCACCTAGGCCACCAGTCAGCTCTACTGCAGCATCGGGTTCAGCTTCGAGATTGACCGGGGTCGGCTCCAGCGTATCGGGCCCGGCATCGGCCACCGCTGCGGCGGGTGTCTCCGCGGGATCCTCCGTCGGTGCGGCCGGCTCCGTGACGATCGAGCGGATGTAATACTCGCTGGTGTCGGTTTCGGCCGCCGGCCCTTCCAAGGGCAGAGCCTCGAACACGAGAGAGTCGAAAGCCTCACCGGGCTCGATCTCCAGCGTCCGCCGCGATCCTTCCGCGAAGAAGGTCTCGCTCGCCACCTCCTGACCCTCCAGGAAGGCCCGCCACACGCCGCTTTCGCCGGTGTCCCCCTCCCGCTCGAAGAACCAGCTCAGGCTGACAGTGGCCTTAGCCATGAGATCGTCGAATTCCACAGTGACGCGCTCGGACAGTCCGAACTCGCTGTTGAAACCGAGTTCCGACTGACCGACGCCGCCCTCGCCGACCACGCCGATCCCGCGTCCCACGATGACCGCGAGTTCGTCGGCCGACGGATCAGTCAAGGCGCCGTCCACGACGGACTGCCCGAAGACTCGGAAACCCTGGTCCGTGGCAAGGACGTTGAAAACGTCGATCTCGACCGGCTCACCGTCGTTTCCACCGCCACCGAGACCATCGAGAACCGTGTCCTCCCGGAAGTCGAGGTTCTGAATGCGGCGGTCATCTTCGGGTCCGACGTCGGCCCGGTCGAAGGGCGTTTCCTCAGGGAAGTTCGCCGCGAGATACTCTGCCAGCGCATCCTGCTCGCTTCCGGCCTCCGCGAAGTTCGCGGCCCCCGGCTCCGTCAGCACAGGACCGTCAAGCACGCCGTTGAGGTTGCGATCCTCGTCCGGATCGAGGACGCCGTTGCCGTTCGCGTCCTCGCCGACCAGGTCGACACGGTTCGCGAAGGCCGGATCGGCCGCCACGAACTCGTCGTAGGGATAGCCGTCGCCGCCGTTGGCCAAGAAGTTAAGCGTCACGATCCGAATGGCATCGGGCGCAGTCTCGACAATCTCGCCGTTCTCCACGATCGCATGTGTCGGATTGCCGTCCTCATCGATCAAAGCAGCCGAGAGCACGCGATTACCGGCCGGCAGGTCGTCGTCGAAGCTGAAGGAGAGGCCGCCGACCTGGGCGAACTGGCCCGGTGTCGCACCATCGCCGCTGGCGGAGACGGCATGCTCCAGCACCTGAAGAAGCTGCTCCGGCGTCAGAGTCAGCAAAGTCAAAGTGTTGTTGAAGCGCAGGCTGTTCTCGATGTCGAGCTGCGACACGCCGCCTTCAGGCTTGCCCGTCAGCTCGTTGCCAGCGGGCGGCAGCAGGCTCGGTTCGGTATCACCCGGCAGAGTCTCGACCCGCCCGATGTTGTCGCGGATACCGCCTCCGTTCTTGAGCGAGACCATGACCGTGGCATCGGCCTTCTGCGCTTCCGCCAAGTTGGCGTCGGCGGTCAGGTTGCCGAGATTGGTTTCCTCGGTCCGCACATCGCCACGTGTTCCATTCAGGAAGACATCGCTGACGCCGAAGAAGTTGCTGTCCAGCTCGATGATCCGCTCTTCCAGCTCATCGACGATCGCCTGAATTTCAGGATCGACCAGATCTTCCGCATCCAGCTCCGCGACCCCCTGCTCGTCGGTGGCATAGGCGCCGCTGACGTCGGGATCGTAGCTGCCGGGGATCACCACGCCGTTCTCGTCGAAGTCGATCACGAGACGCCCGACGTACTGATAGTTTCCGTCGGTGTTGACCACGGCCACCGGGTTGCCGTCGGCACCTTCAACGAAGGTCGGGTAGTCGCCCTCCGGACTGTCTCCATCGCGCAGGCGATCGGTCTCATCGGCCAGAAGTGTGTTGGAACCGCCGGCCTGGATGATGTCCACACCGGTCAAGCGCGGTGCCAGTTCCTCCAGCTCGATCTGGATCTGCTGCATATGCGACAACAGGATCACTTTGTTCAGACCGGGGTTGTCCGCCAGCAGCGCGTCGACCTCCGCCTGGATGATCGCCGCAAGAGCGTCGTAGTCGGGTGAGCCGTCCGGCAGGCGCGGCGGGTTCACACCGACACCACCCGGCGAGGCGATCTCATCCAGGATCGGCGTCGTCGCGCCAACGACACCGATCTGCTCGCCGTTCACCTCCAACACGATGGAGGAGGTAACCGTGCCCGCCTGTGGCGCCTGGCCGCCCGGAACCGCGATGGGTGCAAGGTTCGGGTCGCTGGAGAAATCCAGGTTAGCGCTGAGATAGGGGAACTGAGCACCGGGATAGATCAGACCGGTCGGCGTCGTCCCCGGCTGCAACAGATCGGCCAAGGCGCCAGTGCCCAGATCGAACTCGTGGTTACCCAGCGCAATGGCATCCCATTCCAGCTCGTTCTGGATCAGGATATCCCCGCGCCCGGCCGCGCCGAACACCTCCTCGCTGGCACTGAAGAAGACGCCGGGGATGAACGAGTCGCCGGACGACAAACGGATGGTATTGGCAAAATCGGCCTCGCCGTCACCGTCCGCATCCTGGTTTTCCAGCGCATTCATTACCGCGGAGAAACGGGCCGCGTCGCTCAGCGCCGCAACACCGGCCTCCTGATCCGCCGCATGCAGCATCTGCAAAGTGAAAGCAGGCTCCTGCGTAGCGTCGTCGATGGTCAGCCGCGCCACGATGGGATCGTGGTCGCTCGCCCGGCCGTCGCTGGCGAAGTCCGCATTGACATGGACGGCGTCGATCTCCGTCTCGGAGAAGCCGTCTTCATTGACCAGGATGTGGTCGAGCGTCTGGGAGTTACCGTTGAAGATGAAGCTGTAGCGGTCGTCGTCCGCCAGATCGTTCATCAAGTTGGTCAAGGAGCCGTCGAAGACCTCCAGGGTGTCGGAGAACTCGAAGTCGTTGAAATCCCCGAGCGCCACGATCTTGGCGTCGGGGTCGTCGGCCAGGATGGAGTCAACCAGATCCTTGACCGCCTGGGCCTGGGCAACGCGCTGCTCCAGGGTGATCTGTTCGATCGGCTGTTCCGCACCGTAGAGCGGGCTGTCGCCAGACTTGGACTTGAAGTGACTGTTGATAACGTAGACCGTCTCGCTTTCGAACTCGAAGGTCGCCACCAGCGGCTTGCGCGTGCCCTCGAAGGCCTCCTGCTCGGGCGAGCCGTCGCCGTCTTCATCGAAGGCGGGATCCAAGATACGGCCGGGGTTGAAGTTCAGCGCATCGGCATCGGCGTCGTAGGCGACATCGTCGGTCGTGCCGCCGGCAACACCCTCAGCGAGGTTCACGCGCTCGGTGTTGTACAGATAGGCGACCTGGATGTTGGCCCCTTCTCGTCCGCCGTCGGCCTTGTCCTCCGGGGCGATGGTGATGAACTCGTAGGTATCCACCCCGGCATCCGCCAGGGCGTCGAGCAGAAGCTGTAGAGTGACGTCGGCATCGACCGTGCCGTCGTCGGTTGGGCCGTTGTTATCCTGGATCTCCTGCAGTGCGATGATGTCGGGCGTGCCGAGATTGTTGATGATCTGTTGGGCCAGCTGATCGTAACGGTCGCCAGCACTGGGATCGAGATTGAGCACGTTGTAGCTGGCGATGGTGAGCTGGTTCTCGCCGCCGACCAGATCGGTCACCTCGGGCTCCAGATCCGGGTTCGCCGTCACTCCCGGCAGCGGAGCCGTGTTGAGCAGTTTGAAGTTCCCGAAGCTATAGTCGAAGACCCCGGTGATCGGACCGTCGAAGGTATCGCCGACGTTGACGTCGGGTTCGGAAGTCACGAGGTCGTCGTCGATGATGATACGCTCGGCATTGGTGTCGTCTTCGCCGAGCACGACGCCACCGTTGACACTGCGCAGGTCCGAGCCGTCACCGTTGTCGGCCAGCACTGCGATCTCACCGAAGCGGGAGGTGGGACCGACGACCACGGCGTCGCTGACCTCGGCGAGCATGCCCTCCAGTGATTCGAAGAAGTCGATGCCGTCTTCGTCGGGCTGATAGTCGGTCAGGCCGTCGTCGTCGATCTGGGTGGGAATCGCCCGGCCGTTCTGGCCCAGGGCGACGGCGTCCGGCAGATCGTTGCCGCTGCTCAGTACCTCCAGTTCGTCCGGGAAGGAGATCTGCGTGGTGCTGAGGTTGCCGGTGTCCTCGCCGCCAGGGAAGCGTTCGATCACCTCGCCGGTGATCCGCACCTCGTCGCCGACCGAAACGGTCACGTTGCCGCCACCAACGAAGATCAGCAGGCCGTCCGAGGTGGCGTCGTTACCGTCGCCGTTCGGGTCCTGGATGAAGAACTTGTTGGAGTCCACCGCCGTTACGATACCGCGGGTGGTCACCGTCTGACCTTCGAAGTCGGAGCGATGGCCCTCGCCCTGAATGTCGTAGATCGGCACCTCGGCTTCGATGTCGAACGTGGTCGTGGTGCCGCTGACCTCGTTGGCAACGACCAGCATCGGCCGGCCGGTCGGGCTGTCCTCGGCCGCAACGAAGGTCAGGATCTCGGGACCGAGGTCTCCTGCGGTCCCCGCCTCCGGATCGCCCGAAAAATCGCGGGTCGTGATGTACTGTACGAAGCTGGGCTCAGCGGCGTCGGTGACGTCGTAGACCATTATCCCGCCGACGCGCTCAAGACCGACGAAGGCATAGGTCTGACCGGCAACCTCACCGATCACGACGCCTTCGGGTTCCGGCCCCTTGGCGTCAGAGCGCGAGTCGAAGCTGTCGTTATCGTCATTGTCGGCGTTGAAGGCCTCGGGCGGCAGAACGCCGTCGGAGATCAATTCGGCAATCTTCCGCTCGAAGGCATCGCCGCTGTCGAAGACCAGATTGCCTTCTTCGTCCCAGATGCTGAAGGAGCGGCCGCCGTAAGCGACCAGCTGGTCGATCAGGCCGTCGCCGTCGGTATCGCCGTCGATCGTCGAAACTTCGAGACGTCCCAGTTCATCGTCGCTTGCCAGAGGCAGGAGCGCCGGGTCGAGCAGACCGTTTTCGGCGAGATCGCTGACGCGCGCGTCCTCGTCGCGAGCGTCGCCCTCGTTCGCCGTGACGTAGTAGAGTTGACCGTTACCCGCCTCATAAGCGGCGATGGCGTCTGGCATGTAGAGACCGCGCACAGGCGCGGGCTGAATGTCGATGGCGCCCTCACCGTCCTCGCCATCCCTGTCACTGGGATCCAAGCCGCTACCCTGCTGGCTGTAGTCTTTAGTACCGAGCGGCTGAAGATCGATCAGCTGCTTGGACTCGATGTCGATCACCGCGACGCTGTTGGCCTCCTGTAGGGTCACGAAGGCCTTGGTGCCATCGGGCGATACGGCGATGTATTCGGGCTCCAGGTCGCGCGACGGCTGCTCACCTGGGAAAATGCGCAGACCGAGATCGCGCAGAGCATCCTCACCGACGAAGTCCAGGATCTCGAAGCCGACGGTATCGAGCACGGCCGCGTCGGCGCCGGCTGAAAGGTCGAGGATGCTGATCGAACCGCGCGGATCGACGCCCTCGTCGGACTCGCCTTCATTGGCGACTAGCAGCTTCATCCCATCGGGCGTGAAGGTCAGCATGTCGGGCAAGGCACCGACTTCGTAGGTCGCGACTTCGGTCAGCGTCGCGTCGCCATCATCGTCCGTGCCGATCCGCAGCAGGGCGACCGTTCCAGGATCGGTGACAGGGTCGGCCTCCAGCGCCACGGCCACAAGGTCGCCGAAGACGGCAACGGAGTTCACGCCGGCGCCGAACACATTCAAATCGAGGGAAGACTGAAAGCTGGGCGTGCCGGTCGCGTCCAGTCTGAGGATATCCAGGCTGTTGGTCTCGGCATTGGTAACGAAGAGGCTTTGAGTCAAAGGATCGTGGGCGACGCTTTCCGCAGCGCTTTCGTCGAAGATTCCGGATGCATAGGTGCCGATCGGACGCAAATTGATCATCAGTTTTCCTCTGCCGTTTCCCTCGTTGAACTTGACCAGCGCCAAAATTCGGACAGCATTGACGGTTCCGCCTGAGAAGTGGGCTGGTACTCGTCAACTCACTCGAACTATTCGAGGGAGCTTTGACGCTGAGATGCGATCAAGCTTTCGCGAGAGTTGTTGCCTGGGAGAGATGACACGGCGGTGACAGCGGGATGAAGTTGGTTAAAGACCCTACTTTTTGTCACAGTTAACCTCACAGATAATGGGGATTTATCGCGTTCTTGAGGAAATATCATTGCGCAACGTCCGGCGGCGCTTCAGGAGACAATTCTCCGACTCGCCAAGCCCTGGGCTTACGGCGTGAAATCCCAACGACCTGTCGCCACCTGTCACCGGAATAGCCGAAACCCCCTCCACTTCATGAGGGAGAGCGGAATCTTGTCCCAAGAAAGTTCCAGAAACAAGGACAGCTCGGGACTTAGGCGGCGTTCCCTGCTGCCAACCCTAGGCTGAATCGCCTTAGGTGGGATCGCTTTGGCGATCCCACCTAAGGCGATTCAGCTCTCATCATTAAGGTTTAGAGGGCGATTCACGTCTCAGGTGGAAGCGAAACGCTTCCACCTGAGACGATCGCGCTCTAAGGTGTGATAGCGACCTTGAGAACGCCGTCGCGCTGATTGGAGAAGAGGTCGTAGGCCTCCTCGATCGCGTCGAGCTTGTAGCGGTGGGTGACCAGAGGCTCGAGATCGACACGTCCGCCGGCGATGACGTTCATCAGGCGGCGCATGCGCTCTTTGCCGCCCGGGCAGAGCGAGGTGATGATCTTGTGATCGCCCAAGCCGGCCAAGAAGCCGTCGGGCGGCAGGGTGAGGTCGCCGGAGTAGACGCCCAGGCTGGAGAGGGTCCCGCCTGGCTTGAGAACGCGCAGGCAAGCTTCGAAGGTTTCCTGAAGGCCCAGGGCCTCGATTGCCACGTCCACACCACGTCCGTCGGTCAGCCGCATGATCTCGGCCACCGGATCGACTTTCTTGAAGTCGACCGTGTGGTCCGCCCCCATCTTGCGCGCGATCTCCAAGCGTTCGGGGACCGAGTCCACGCCGATAATGGTGGTGGCGCCCTTCAGCTTCGCACCGGCCGTCGCGCAGAGACCGATCGGACCTTGGGCGAAGACCACCACGGTGTCGCCGATGCGGATGTTGCCGCTTTCCGCGCCAGCAAAGCCGGTCGACATGATGTCAGGACACATCAGCACCTGTTCGTCGGTCAGACCATCGGGAACCGGCGAGAGATTGGCCATGGCGTCCGGCACCAGCACGTAGTCCGCCTGAGTCCCGTCGATGGTGTTGCCGAAACGCCAACCGCCCAGCGGCTTGAGGCCGTGCGCTCCGCCCTGTCCGTCCTGGGAGTGCAGGCCGTCGAGGCAGGCATAAGAGTGACCGCTCGGACAGATCGCCCCGGCGATGACACGCTGGCCTTCCGTGTAGCCCGTCACGTTGGCGCCCAGCTTGTCGATGACGCCGACCGGTTCGTGACCGACAGTCAGTCCCTTGGCGACCGGGTACTCGCCCTTCAGGATATGCACATCGGTGCCGCAGATCGTCGTCGTGGTGATCCGTAGCAGTGCGTCGTTCGGCCCGACATCCGGGACGGGCTTGTCTTCCAGCACAATCCGACCCGGTTCGACGAAGACCGCCGCCTTCATTTTCTGCCCCATTTGAAGTCGCCTCCCTTTTCGTCCTCCAGGTGGCTTGACGGCCGCATCGTAGAACCCCGCCACCGGTTTATTGGACGTACTCAAACATATTTTCGCCAGGAGAACGAATGCGGCAGGTCAATTCAGGCGAGAGTTTCGACGCGCAGCCGCCGGTCCCCCGGCAGGTGGGACCGGCAGAGCGCATTTCTATCCTCGAAACCTTGCGGAACAGGGAGCCTAAGACTGGGAAGAGGCGTCCTTGGCAGGAAGAAGTCTCTCGCCGGCAACGGTAGCCTGCCCGTCGTTCGAGCCGAAGAACGCAGAGCGAGCACGCTTCTCCAGCTCCAGGATCAGCAGCACGGCAATGCCGACGACAAAGACCTGCAGCCCCTGAAGCAGGCTCAAGGGACGTGTCCCGAAGAAGGCTTCCATGAAGGGAGCATAGGTAAAGAGAAACTGCAGCGCCGTGACGGCGGTGATGGCAATCAGCACGGGCCGGGTTCCGAAAAACCCGCGCAGGCTGAGAGACGAGCCGTGCAGGTAGCGAACGGAGAAGAGATAGAAAATCTCCATCACAACCAGCGTATTGACGGCGATGGTCCGCGCCTCTTCCACGCTGGAGCCCTGCGCTTGCGCCAGGGTGAACTTGCCGAAAATCCCGGCGGAGAACAGCACCGAAACAAAGCCGACGCGCCAGAGTACGAACCGCGAGAGGATCGGCTCCCCGGCGGGGCGGGGCGCCCGTCTCATCACACCCGGCTCCGAGGGCTCGAAGGCCAGAGTCATCGCGAGCAGCACCGAGCTGACCATGTTGACCCAAAGAATCTGAACCGGCGTGATCGGCAAGGTCAGCCCCAACAGAATCGCTGCCACGAGACTGAGGGATTCGCCGCCGTTGACCGGGAGCAGGAAGATGATGGCTTTCTTCAGATTGTCGTAGACTGTCCGGCCTGCCTTGACCGCAGCGGCGATGGTCGCAAAGTTGTCGTCGGCAAGAACGATCTCGGCCGCCTCCTTCGCTGCCTCGGTGCCCTTTCCGCCCATTGCAATGCCAACATCCGCGCGCTTGAGCGCCGGGGCGTCGTTCACGCCGTCACCTGTCATTGCCACAACAGCGCCGCCGTCTTGAAGGGCTTCGACGAGGCGGAGCTTATGCTCCGGGCTGGTCCGGGCAAAAACGTCGACCTCCTGCGCGCGCCGTCGCAGATCCTGCGGCTGCAGGGTATCGATCTCCGCACCCTCCAGCACCTCCGACGAATTCTCCAAACCGAGTTGTCGCGCGACGGCGGCAGCGGTTCCAGCATGATCGCCGGTGATCATCTTCACCCGGATGCCGGCGGCTCGGCATTCGGCCACAGCCGCAATCGCCTCCTCCCGCGGCGGGTCGATCAGGCCGACCAAGCCAAGCAGTGTGAGATCACCTTCCACGTCTGCGAACAGCAGTTCGCCGTGCTCCGAATGGGTCGGCTTGCTGGCGATGGCGAGGACTCGCTGACCTCGGGCGGCGATTGCGTCGGCCTGTGCTTGCCAGTAGTCCTGGTCGAGCGCCGCCTCGCTGCCGTCGTCATGGCGCTGATGACGGCTCATCTGGAGCAAACGCTCGGGCGCGCCTTTCACGAAGATGGTGGCGGTGCCCTCGTGGTCGTGGTGCAGGCTCGCCATGAAGCGATGCTGGGAATCGAAAGGAATGGAATCCGTCTGCGGGCGGTTATGCCGTTCGAAATCCAGATCGAGGCCCGCCTTGCTGGCGAGGGTCAGAAGAGCCCCTTCCATGGGATCCCCGACCACGGTCCAGTTGTCCGCCTCGTGCCGAAGTTCGGCCTCGCTGCAGAGAAGCGCCCCCCTGGCCAGGTCGGTCAGCAGCGGAAAGTCGGCAACCGCGATGTCCCGGTCGGCGTCCGAAAACCCGCCATGGGGCGCATAGCCGCTGCCAGAGACGGTGAAGAGGCGCTGCGCAGTCGCCACCGAAGCGACCGTCATCTCGTTCTTCGTCAACGTGCCCGTCTTGTCGGAACAGATGACGGACACGGAACCAAGGGCCTCGATGGCAGGCAGCCGCCGCACAATGGCGTTCCGCCGAGCCATGCCCTGAACCCCGATCGCCAGGGTGACGGTGAGGATCGCCGGCAAGCCCTCAGGTATGGCGGCCACGGATAGCCCCACCACGGCCATGAACAGTTCACTGAATCCGTAGTCGGCAATGGTCAGACCGAAAACCAGGATCAGGGCACTGAACAGCAGCACGAAACCCGTCAGCCATTTGGCGAAGATCGCCATCTGACGGATCAAAGGCGTCGTGGTCGTACGAACCTCGGCGATCAGACTGCTGATCCGCCCGATCTCGGTCGCACCGCCGGTGGCAACGGCAAGGCCGCGGCCCTGCCCGGCCGCCACCAAGGTTCCGCTGAAGGCCAGCGAACGGCGGTCGCCCAAGGGCACCTCGCCAGCCACGGCCTCTGTCGCCTTCTCGACCGCCAGGGACTCGCCGGTCAAGACAGCCTCCTGAATTCGGAGCCCGCGAACCTCCAGCAACCGCAGATCCGCCGGCACTCGGTCGCCAGCCTCCAGGATCACGAGATCGCCCGGCACGATCTCTTCCCCCGGAACGGTCCGGCGGCGCCCTGCCCGCAACACCGTCGCCTTCGGGGCGAGCATGTCGCGGATCGCCTTCAGGGCTTGCTCCGCCTTTCCTTCCTGAACGAAGCCGATCGCGGCATTGACGACCACCACGGCCAAAATCACGACCGTGTCGACCAGATGCCCCAGCAGCGCTGTAATGGCCCCAGCCGCCAGCAGGACGTAGATGAGAAGATTGTGGAACTGACGCAGGAAGCGGATCAACGGACCCTGGCGCTTCGGTTCGGGCAGCCGGTTCGGCCCGTAGAGACCACGCCGCCGGTCGGCCTCGTCGTCGGTCAAACCGTCCGGAACCGCCTCGAAACGCTCCATGGCCTCCGCGGCGGGCCGGTCGTGCCAGGAGATGTCGGGATCAACGCGGCTGGCTGCGTCGGATGTCGGCATGTTTTCTCCGCTTCGGATCTTGACCGCAAAAGCCTGCGGCGGCGCTCAACTCTTGCTTTCGTTGATGTTGAACAGGGGATGGCGCGGCGAGGAGTCAAGTCAAACCGCCTTGCGGCCGTCCCGGGCTTGCTATCGAGGCACAAGGCCGCCTTCTTCCAGAAAGCTTGCTGCAGACATAGGAACGAACAGGACTATCGACAGCAGTGACCTCCTCACCGGACACTACCTTGGATCGGCCACTGAAGCTCGGCCGGCGAAACAAAAACAGTTCAGGGAGAGTGGAATGTCGGCTTTGGACGCGCTTCTGCGCGATGCGGTGGCGGAGGGAACCGTACCTTTCGTCGTTGCCATGGTTGGCAATAGCGACGGCCTGGAATGGTCGGGCAGCGCGGGAGATGCTGCCGCAAGACAGCCAGCCGGAGAGGATAGCGTCTTCCGCATCTTCTCCATGACCAAGGCGATCGGATCGCTGGCTGCGATGATCCTGATCGACCGCGACAAGCTCGATTTCGACACAGCGGTTGCGGACGTCATACCAGACTTCGGTCGCGTGAAGGTCCTCGACGGCTTCGACGGAACCGTCCCGATCCTGCGTGACCCCGCTCGCCCGGTCACCGTCCGGCATCTGGCGACCCATACGAGCGGTCTGGAGTACGAAATCTGGAACGCCGACATGCCCAAGTACATGGAGGCGACAGGGCTGGCCTCGATACTGTCCGGCAGCCGCGAGGCCCTGTTCTATCCCCTTATGAGCGATCCGGGCACGCGTTGGGCCTACGGGATCGGTATCGACTGGCTGGGCCAGGTGGTCGAGGCGGTCGACGGACGCTCCGTCGAGCGCTTCTGCCGGGAAGAGATCTTCGAACCGCTTGGCATGACAAATACCGGCTTCGAGCCCAACCAAGTTGATCAGGATCGCTTGGTCGACTGTCTCTTCCGTAGCGAAGACGGTGCCTTCGAGCCCTCCGAAATGGTGCCGCCACCGACCCCTGAGTACTACGGCATGGGTCACGCGCTCTACGCGACGGCGCCCGATTATCTGCGCTTCCTGCGCATGCTGTTGAGCGGCGGCACGCTGGACGGGCAGACAATTCTGTCCCGGCAAGGCGTCGAACGGATGCTGGCCAACCATATCGGCAGGCTGTCCCTCGAAAGGATGGTGACCGTCGCGCCCACCGTCTCGGCAGATGTCGACATCTTCCCAGGCGCACGGAAAACCCACAGTTTCGGATTCATGCGCGTCGAGGACGACCAGCCCGGTCAACGATCGGCCGGATCGCAGGGCTGGGCCGGCGTGCTCAACACCCATTATTGGTTCGACCCGCGCAAAAACCTCGCGGCCGTCCTGATGACCCAGTTCTTGCCCTTCGCCGATCCGCGTTTCATGCAGCTCTACAGCGACTTCGAAACGACCGTCTACGCCACCTACAGAAGTTCGTAGAAGTCCTTGCGCCGACGCCCTTCGGCATCGGCCGCCTTCAGCGCCCAGAAAACCGTTTCCGGTTTCACCTCGTGTGGCTCGTGATGAATCGTCTCACCAGGGGCGCAGGCCGCTTCGGCCACCTGCATCAACCGTTCGTCGGACACCCCTTCCAGTCCGATCTCCGCAAGGGTCACCGGAAGACCGACGTCTAGGCAGAAGTCGTAGATCTCCTCCACCCGTTCGGCGGGTTGGTCGGTCAGGAAGAGCGCCGCGACCACACCGATGGCGACCTTCTCGCCATGCCAGTAGGCATGGGTTTCCTCCAGGATCGTCAGCCCATTGTGGATGGCATGACAGGCCGCCAGACCGCCGGACTCGAAACCCAGGCCCGACAGCAGGGTATTGGCCTCCACCACATGCTCGAAAGCCGGCGTCACGACGCCCTGCTCACCGGCGGTCTTGGCCAGGCGGCCGTACTCCATCAAGGTATCGTAGCAGAGCCGGGCCAGGGCGTAGGCGGTCATGGTGCCGGGCCGTCCGGTCATGTTGCCGGCCCGCCGGATACGGCAGCTTTCCGCCTCGAACCAGGTCGCCAGAGCATCGCCGATACCGGCCACGAGGAAACGCACCGGCGCCTTGGCGATGACGGCCGTGTCGACGAGCACCACGTCGGGATTGCGCGGCAAAACCAGATAGCTCTCGAACTGCCCGTCCGGCGTGTAGATGACCGACAGTGCCGAACAGGGCGCATCGGTCGAGGCGAGCGTCGGCACGATGATGACCGGGCAGCCGAGCTCGTGAGCCACGGCCTTGGCCGTGTCCATGGTCTTGCCGCCACCGACACCCACCACGGCACCAGCCTCGCCGGACTTGGCGAGGGCGAGTAAACGGTCGATCTCTGTCCGGCTGCACTCCCCTCCGAAGCGCTCAAGGCGATGAGGCAGGGCCCCCAGACCCGCCACCACGGTGTCATGAAGCTGCTCGTCGACGAAGCCGTCGATCAGAACCAAAGCCGCAGCGGCCAGGCGCTCCACCTCCTCGCCCAGTGATGCCAAGGCATGCGCGCCCTGGACGTAGCGCCCCGGGAAAATGGCTGTGGTCAACATACGGATGTGTCCCCTCTGCGTCTGACAACTGCGATCGATAGCGCGCCCTGAGGCGCACCGACGATGCGATACAAAAACGAAGCAGTCCCCCCTGCGGCGAACTCGACCAGCTCACCCGAACGCTGCCTCGTTGACATAGATGAACAGATTCCGAGCAGCTCTACTTTGATCGTCATCAAACGGAATTGGCCAGACCGCCAACGGCCGGAGCCCTTCGAAAACCGCGCGAAATGGGGAGACATGCCAGCACAGGCCGCGGCTGCGCGGCACCAAGCCCTGGAAGGAACGCTCGGGAGCGGTCGTGGCCAGAGGGACTCGTCGTCAGGGAAGAAACCAGCGATACTCAGTGTGAAAATGATCGGCACGAGAACGATCAATTGCAATTCACATTGGGAGGAACCGGGATGGCAGGCCCGGGAGGATGACCGCAACCGGCAGCTCGGTCCGACCGCATGACCGATGAGTTCGAAAGCTCCGGCTCCGTCGACCGAGACAGCGGGGCGCGACTGCAGGAGCGGTCCGGTAGGGACCCCAGTAAGAGACAGGGAGATCGGCGCCTGCGCGATATTGCCGTGGTGCTTCCCATCGCCCTGCTGCTGACTTTCCTGCCCCCCTATGTCCGGATCTTCGATCAGAACGGCCTGCTCGGCGGTGTACCGCTGCTTCTCGTCTACATCTTCGGGATCTGGTCGCTGGTGATCCTTGCCAGCGCGCTGCTTGGCCGTCGCCTCAGTCAGTCTGAGATGGAAAACACGACGGAGGGCACCCAAGCCACTGCGGCGGACGAGCCGACCAGGTCGCCCGGCGAGGCGGAGCGGGGGACCTAGAGCATGCTGCCTGCCGGCGTCGTCCTGCTGGTGTCGGGGCTCTATCTCGGCCTGCTGTTTCTATTGGCTTTCCTGACGGAACGCAGGGTTCGCAAGGGGGCGGCCCAATTCATCGGTTCACCGCTGGTCTATACCCTGTCTCTCGCGGTCTACTGCACCTCCTGGACTTTCTACGGCGCCGTCGGATCGGCCAGTCGTAACGGGCTTGAGTTTCTGACCATCTATCTCGGACCGACGCTGGTTTTCGTCGGCTGGTGGTTGTTGCTGCGCAAGCTGGTGCGGATCAGCCGGACCCAGAACATCACCTCGATCGCGGATTTTATCTCTGCCCGCTACGGCAAGAGCGCCGCCATCTCGGCGCTGGTCACCTTGATGGCCGTCATCGGCAGCATTCCCTACATTTCCCTGCAGCTTAAGGCCGTAACCGCCAGCTACGAGGTCCTGGTCGGAACGGCGGCATCGAACGCTGCGGAGGTCAGCCGAACGGGGTTTGGGACTGGGCTGCTGGCCGATACCGGCTTTTGGGTGACGGTGTCGATGGCAGCCTTCGTCATTCTCTTCGGCACCCGCAACTTGGGCGCCGATCAACGACATCCGGGCGTGGTCGCGGCCATCGCGTTCGAATCGGTCGTAAAACTTCTGGCCTTTGCCGCGGTCGGTCTCTTCGCTCTCTATGGGCTCGGCGGTGGATTGAGCGATCTCGTCTCCCGCGTGCAGGAACGACCGGACCTGAGCCACCTTTACAGTTTCCCCGACGGATTCGAGCCACGCTGGGTCACGACGCTCTTTCTGGCAGGCATCGCGGCGATCTGTCTGCCGCGTCAGTTCCAAGTCACCGTCGTCGAGAATTCCGACGAGCGCCATCTCGCCACGGCGGCTTGGCTGTTTCCCCTCTATCTGATGCTGATCAGTCTGTTCGTCCTGCCGATCGCCGCCGTCGGCCTGACCGCTCTGCCGGCCGGCGCCGACACCGACCTCTACGTGCTCACGGTCCCGCTTTCGGCCGGGCGCGAAGACCTCGCTCTGCTCGCCTTCATCGGCGGCCTCTCGGCAGCAACCTCGATGGTGATCGTCGCCAGCCTGGCGCTGTCGATCATGATCTCCAACCACCTGGTAGCGCCCTTGCTGTTGCGCAGCTCTTACTTCGCCAGCCCGGAGGCCGGCAATCTGTCGGGCATGCTGCTCCTGACGCGTCGCCTGTCGATCGTCGCCATCCTCGTCCTCGGCTTCATCTACTACCGGGGCACGGACACCGGCAGTCCCTTGGCCTCAATCGGCCTGATTTCCTTCGCCGGCGTGGCTCAGTTCGCCCCCGCTCTGATCGGCGGCGTCTACTGGAAACACGCGACGAAGTCCGGCGCACTCTGCGGATTGGTCGTGGGATTCGTTTTCTGGGCCTACACGCTGCTTGTGCCCAAACTGGCTAAGGCGGGCTGGGCGCTGGAAGATCTGGTGACACAGGGCTTGGGTGGCGTCGCGCTGCTCAGGCCTGGCGCCTTCCTAGGATTGGAGGGCTGGGATCCTCTGGTCCATGGCCTCTTCTGGTCGATGAGCGCCAACCTGGCGGTCTTCGTGATCGTCTCGCTGTTCACCCGGCCGAGCCCGATCGAAAGCCTACAGTCGGCCCTGTTCGTCAACGCCCTGCAGCCAGGCAAACCCCAGGCCGAGGTGGCGCTGCAGCGCTCGGCCACGACCAAGGACCTGCTACGCCTCGCTCAGAGGATCCTAGGCGCGGAGCGTAGTCGCGAGATCTTCCGGGACTATGCGCGACGCCAGGGCCGCGAAGACGACCTGCCGGCCCCGGACCCGCCCTTGATCGCCTATGTCGAACGCCAACTGGCCAGCAGTGTCGGTGCGGCCTCCGCCCGCTCGCTCGTCTCGGGCATCGTGAAGGGAGAGACCATCAGCCTGGACGCCTTGATCGGTCTTCTCGACGAGACGCAACAGGCAATCCGGACCAGCCGGGCGCTCGAGCGCAAATCGCAGGAGTTGCAGGAGACGGCCACGCAGCTTCGCGCGGCCAATGCCCAGCTCAAGGCGCTCGACAAGATGAAGGACGAGTTCCTGAGCCGCGTCAGCCATGAACTGCGGACGCCGATGACCTCCATCCGCTCCTTCGCCGAAATCCTGAGCGACATGTCGGATCAAGATCAGCAACTGGACAGTGAACAAGCGGGCCATTTCCTCAAGATCATCCACAAGGAAAGCGAACGTCTGACTCGCCTGCTCGACGAGATCCTGGATCTCAGCCGGATGGAAAGCGGGGAAGCGACCCTGCGGCGGGATCGCCTGGATGCAGCCAGGATCGCGGCGGCGGCGGTCGAAACCATGGAAGGCCTCGCCAAGCAATCGGGTGTGGACCTGCAGGTCGACCTTGGCCAGGACGCGATCTGGGTCGTGGGAGACGAAGACCGACTGAAGCAGGTTTTCGTCAACTTGCTGTCCAACGCCATCAAGTATCATCGACAGCCGGACGAGAACGATCAGGCAAAGGCGACGTCTCCGCGCAAAGTCTGGGTGACCCAGGGCAAAGCACCGCATGGCCGGGTCGAGCTGCGGTTCTGTGACAACGGCCCCGGCATTCCTGAAAGCGACAGAGACAAAATCTTCTCAAAATTCGCACGCGCTGGCACGGAGAAAGCCGGAATCGCGCTCAGCGGTAGCGGTCTGGGACTGCCGATCTCACGTCAGATCATGCAGCATCTCGGCGGCCAGTTGCGCCTGGATCAAACCGGACCGGGCGGATCGGTCTTTGTCGTGCGACTGCTCGACGCCGCAAGCGTTGCAGCCCAGTAATCACGGTCACCTAGAGTGCGATCGTCTCAGGTGGAAGCGTTTGGCTTCCACCTGAGACGTGAATCGCCCTCTAAACCTTATGATGAGAGTAGGATTCACGCCTTAGGCGGGATCGCTAGAGCGATTCCACCTAAGGCGATCCTGCTCTAGTAACCATAGAGATCGAAGATCCGCAGGAGAACTCGTCCGCCAGTCTTACGGTTTTTGCTAAAGCATCCTTGAGGATTTCAGAGCTTTGGAGGCTAAACTATTGGAGTCGCACAGCCCCTGAATTCAAATAGCCAGCACTCACAACTTCCTGCCAACTATAGAGATTTCCTAACCTGCCGGCGTGAAAAGTGCCGTTGTCAAACAGCGCCGCTTGCGGTGACACCGATCCGCCGCATAAGCTGCCATCGTCGTAAACTGGAAGAATTCAGTTTGCGCCTAACGGTAAGCCCTAATACCCGAAGCTGGGTATTTTGGATAAAATCAAACCGCCGAACTAGAGGACAACTGAGGAGGAGACACCCGTGGCAGAACAGCAACCCTCAAATAGTTATTGGTCAGCGAACATTCGGCTTGTGAGCATTTGCCTAGTGATCTGGGCAACGGTCTCCTTTGGCTTCGGCATCGTGCTGCGGCCGCTTTTGTCAGGCATATCCATTGGTGGCACGGATCTGGGTTTCTGGTTCGCCCAGCAAGGTTCGATCCTGGTCTTCCTGGCCCTGATCTTCTTTTACGCCTGGCGAATGAACAACCTCGACAGCGAACACGGCGTCGACGAGCAGTAGGCCAAAGGGGGGCAACGAACGATGGATCAATACACGCTCAACCTGCTGGTGGTGGGCGCGACCTTCGCACTCTACATCGGCATCGCGATTTGGGCTCGGGCCGGGAGCACCTCGGACTTCTACGCCGCGGGCCGCGGTGTTCACCCGGTAACCAACGGTATGGCCACGGCCGCGGACTGGATGTCGGCGGCCTCTTTCATTTCTATGGCCGGCCTGATTGCCTTTGTCGGTTACGACAACTCCTCCTTCCTGATGGGTTGGACCGGCGGCTACGTGCTGCTCGCTCTGCTCCTGGCGCCCTATCTTCGGAAGTTCGGTAAGTTCACGGTTCCGGAGTTCATCGGCGACCGCTTCTACAGCCCGACCGCGCGCTTGGTCGCCGTGCTCTGCCTGATCGTCGCCTCGGTGACCTACGTGATCGGGCAGATGACGGGTGTCGGCGTGGCCTTCTCCCGCTTCCTGGAGGTTTCCAACGCGACCGGCCTCTTCATCGGCGCGGGCGTCGTCTTCCTCTACGCCGTGCTGGGCGGCATGAAGGGGATCACCTACACGCAGGTGGCTCAATACTGCGTGCTGATCACCGCCTACACGATCCCGGCGATCTTCATCTCGCTGCAGCTGACCGGCACCCCGATACCGCCGATCGGTCTGTTCTCCGAGCACACTCTTTCGGGTCAGCCGCTGCTGGCGACGCTCGATCAGGTGGTCCAGGATCTCGGCTTCGCCTCCTACACAGGGCACCACACCAACACCCTGAACATGGTGCTCTTCACCTTCTCGCTGATGATCGGTACAGCCGGTCTGCCTCACGTCATCATCCGCTTCTTCACGGTACCGAAGGTGGCGGACGCGCGCTGGTCGGCGGGTTGGGCCTTGGTGTTCATCGCCCTGCTCTATCTCTCGGCGCCCGCCGTTGGGGCCATGGCACGGCTGAACATCATCGACACCATCTATCCGAACGGACCGCAGGCCGAATCCCTGGCCTACGACGAACGGCCGGACTGGATGAGAAACTGGGAGGTGACCGGACTCCTGACCTTCGAGGACAAGAACGGCGACGGTCGCATCCAGCTCTATAACGACAGATCGGAAACCTTCGCGGCAACGGCGGAAGCCAACGGCTGGGCAGGTTCCGAGCTGGTCGTGAACCGCGACATCCTGGTTCTTGCCAATCCAGAGATCGCGCAATTGCCCGGCTGGGTCATCGCCCTGGTGGCGGCAGGCGGACTTGCGGCGGCATTGTCAACGGCCGCAGGTCTGCTACTCGCCATCTCTTCGGCCGTCAGTCATGACGTGATCAAGGCCACCATCAACCCGGGCATCTCGGAGAAAGGCGAGCTGCTTGCCGCCCGAATCGCAATGGCTGCGGCGATCGCCGTAGCCACTTGGCTGGGGCTCAATCCACCGGGCTTCGCGGCACAGACCGTAGCGCTTGCCTTCGGTATCGCAGCGGCCTCGATCTTCCCGGCTCTCATGATGGGAATCTTTTACAAGCGCGCGAACAATTTCGGTGCCATCGCCGGCATGCTGGCAGGCCTGATCTTCACCGTGGGCTACATCTTCACCTACAAAGGGTTCCTCTTCATTCCGGGCACCAACATATTGCCCGACACCGCAGAGCACTGGGTCTTTGGCATCTCACCGCTGTCCATCGGATCGATCGGTGCCATGCTGAACTTCGCGGTCGCCATCGTCGTGTCTCGCATGACGGCGGAGCCCCCGAAGGAGATCCAGGATCTCGTCGAGAGCATCCGCGTACCGCGCGGGGCCACTGGGCCGGTGGCTCACTAGGGTTCGCGTTCGACTCGGTTTCGCGTACTCGTGAGGCGCCTGTTCCGGCGCCTCACGAGCCGCGGGATCGATCTCTTCGTCGCCGCTCTGCTGTCGCCTCTAGCGCTTGCCGTCGGCGGAGATTTTCGGCGCCGGGCCGTCGGTTTTAAATCGCGCCCCAAAGCCATAAGATCGCCAGACACCTCCGCCCCCTGCGAATGAGGCAAGAGGGCGGAGCGTTGGGACAGCCGGACAGGTATCGCAGCCGCGAGCCCCGTATCTCTTTGTGAGGCACGTTTGCCGATGGATGTCGAAGTAAGCGATACCGCGACCTTCCTCGCCGGCGTGCATCCTTACGACAGCCTTCTTCCCGACGAGCTGACGAAAGTCGCAAGCGCCTTTCGTGAGGTCGAATGCGAAGCAGGCGCTCCGATCTATACGCTCGGCGAGCGCCTGGACGGGCTCTACGTAGTCGCTGAGGGACGGGTGGACGTCCGCGACCGCAACGGCGCACTTGTCTCGATCCTCGGTCCGCGCAACAGCTTTGGCGAGCGCGGGCTGCTGCGCGACGGCACGGCGGCCACCACCGCGATGGCGCAAAGCGAGACACGGCTGCTGCTCCTGCCAGCGGAGGAGTTCAGACGTCTGGTCGCGGCACGGCCAGCCTTCGCCCGCTTCTTCGATCGCTCCCGCCCCTCCGAGACTCGTACCCCGGATCTTGCGACGACACGCATCGCGGATCTGATGACACCCCATCCCATTACCTGCACGCCCTCCACCACGGTGGCGGAGGCCGCCGGATTGATGCGTGACAAGCAGGTCTCCTGCCTTCTGGTCTTGCAGGACTCTCGCCTGGTCGGCATCGTCACGAACCGCGACCTGGTGAAACGTGCCCTTGCGGAGGGCCTGCCGACCGATGCCCCGATCACCGAGGCGATGTCGCCCGAGCCCATAACGCTGGCCCCTGGTGCCCTGGGGTCCGATGTCCTGCATGCCATGCTGGAACGCCGGATAGGCCACCTGCCGGTCGTCGAAGGCAAGCGTGTCATCGGGGTCGTGACCCAGACGGACTTGACGCGGCATCAGGCCGTATCCTCGGCGCACCTGGTGCGGGAGATTGCCGATGCCGAGAACAGCCAAGCTCTGGCCAGCGTTGTTAGCCGTATTCCCGATCTGCTGGCCCAGTTGGTCGGCGCGGGCAATCCCCATTGGGTGGCGACGCGCCTGATCACCGACATCGCGGATGCCGCGACCCGACGGCTGCTGCGGCTTGCCGAGGAAGAGCTGGGACCGCCACCGGTCCCTTATCTCTGGCTGGCTTGCGGCAGCCAGGGCCGACAAGAGCAGACCGGTGTCTCCGACCAAGACAACTGTCTCTTTCTCTCCGAAGACGCCCGCCCCGAGCATGACGGCTACTTCGAGGCCTTGGCCAAGTTCGTGTCGGACGGTTTGGATGCCTGCGGTTACTACTACTGCCCCGGCGAGATGATGGCGACGACGACACGCTGGCGCCAGCCCGTGCAGGTGTGGCGGGACTACTTTGCCGGCTGGATCCGCAAGCCCGATCCCATGGCGCAGATGCTCGCCTCTGTCATGTTCGACCTCCGCCCGATCGGAGGGGAAGAGAGCCTTTTCCGCGACGTGATGTCCGAGACTCTGGCACTCGCCGCCTCGAACAGCATCTTCGTCGCGCACATGGTCGCCAACGCGCTCAGCCACGCCCCACCGCTCGGCCTGCTGCGCGGCTTCGCAACGATTCGCTCCGGCGAACACAAGGACACGCTCGACCTCAAACTCAATGGCGTCGTACCGGTGGTCGACCTGGGCCGTATCTACGCCATCCAGGGCCAGGTCGAGGCGGCCAACACCCGCCAGCGTCTCGAAGCAGCCCAGAAAGCAGGGATCGTCAGCGCCAGCGGCGGACGGGATCTGATCGCGGCCTACGATCTGATCGCCGAAACCCGCTTGCGACATCAGGTCGCTCGCGTTCGGGCGGGCGAGAAGCCGGACAACTTCATGTCTCCGGCAGCGCTGTCCGACTTCGAGCGCAGCCACCTTCGCGACGCCTTCGTCGTGGTAAAAACCATGCAGTCGGCAATCGCCCATGGCCGCGCGGCCGTGCTTTAGCCAAGGGAGGGTTACAGATGCTGATCGAACTCGTCGCCGCCGTGGCCCTTGGTTTCGCGGCCGCCGGAGTGGCACTGCTTGCCAGACGCATGGTCCCGGCGCTGCCGCGCTTTACCGTGCCCGCCGTTGCCGGCCTCGCGATGATCGGTTTCGGCATCTGGAGCGAATACACCTGGTTCGACCGGACCTCGGCGACCCTACCGGACGGCATCGAAATCGTGTCGGCGCCGGCTGAGAGCGCCGTCTGGCGGCCCTGGTCCTATGTGAACCCGCTCGTTCTTCGGTTCATGGCCGTCGATGTCGAGGGCACGCGCCGCAACGAGGCCGCACCGGGCCAGGCATTGGTCGACGTTTACGTGATCAACCGTCACGGTCCTCGTGCGCGCGTCCCGGTGCTGCTCGACTGCCTGGAACTGCGTCGCGCCGACATCGCAGACGGAGTTGACTTCGCAGCGGACGGAACCGTCTCCAACCCGGACTGGCGTCCGGCAAGTCGGGACGATCCTCTCATGACCGCCGTCTGCGGCACGAGTTGAAATCGGGGAAGCCTGTCATGGCGAAATCGGTACTCCTGGTCGAAGACGAAGACAGCATCGCCATCGCCCTGGAGTTCCTGATGCAACGGGAAGGCTATGTCATCCGGCGCGTCACCAGCGGCCCGGACGCGCTCGAAGCCGTTGCCGAGCAAGCGCCGAACCTGATCCTTCTAGACATCTCGCTACCCGGCGCCTCGGGTTATGAGGTCTGTCAGAAGATTCGGCTCGATCCCGCCTTTTCTCAGGTGAAGATCCTGATGATGACGGCCACCGGGGGCGCCATTCCGAAGCGCAAAAGCCTCGACATGGGTGCGGACGGCTTCATTACGAAACCTTTCTCCGTTGCGGTTTTGACTGAGGAAGTTCGCCGTCTGTTGGGAGACGAAGAGACCAAGCAGGATGTTTGAGCAACGTAGCCTGAGAGTTCGGATCTTCCTGTTTTTTGCGCTGATCGCGCTCGCCGGCTCGGCCGCAATCGTTGCGGCCCTCTTTATCGGGTGGCAGCGGATCGGTACGACCGCGACGATCTCCGCCTTCGTGGTGGCGGCCGCCCTTGCCTGCTTCGCGCTGACCGGCCTTACAGCCTGGGTTTGGTTGCTGTTCGACGAGAATGTTGCCAAGCCGGTGCAGACGCTGGCGGCCGCCCTACGCGTAAGAGCCCACACCGACGTCGGGCAGGCCATCGATTCAAAGCCGGCCCGTTATCTCGGCGACCTTGGTCCAGCCTGCGATGCGGTCACCGCCAGCCTTGTGGATACACGGACGGAACTTGCCGAGGCCGTGGCGCGCGAAACCGCTCGCATCGCCGAGGAGAAGACACGTCTCGAGGCGGTCCTTCGGGACGTCCAGGTCGGCGTTCTCCTTTGCACGGCAGACCATCGCATTGCTCTCTGCAACGATCAGGCCGTAGTCCTGTTACGGGACGTCGGCGAGATCGGACTGGACAGACCCCTTTTCAATCTGCTGCGTGAAGGGCCGATCCAGCACGCGAGAGCGCGCCTGCTGCGCGCCGGACGCGCTGCACCGGCCGCGAGCGTTCTCTGCACGACACAGGACGGATCGCGTGTCCTGCAGGGTGCCATGCGCCTGCTCGGCAGCGAGGCACCGGAGTCTACAGGCTACGTGCTGACGCTGCGCGATACGACCGAGGATATCGCCGCCCATGCCGCGCGAGAGCGGCTACTGCATGAGGTCTTCGAGCGAACGCGACGTCCTGCCGCCAACATCTCCGCAACGCTGGATGCGCTGGCCGCCGCGCCCGATCTCGGCACGACGGCCCGCAAGAAACTCCAGGACGCGCTGGCAGGCGAAACGCAGGATCTCGCCCGTGCCGTGACCGAGTTGGGGACTGCTGCCGATGCAACGGCGGGATCCTGGTGGCCCATGGCCGAAGTGGCCGCCAGCGACCTGATCGATTCCGTCGAAGCCCGCTTGGCGGGAGACGCGGCCTCCCTTTCCACGGAGTCCTCCCCGCTCCTGCTCCGCTGTGACGGCTTCGCTCTGGCGTTGGTCATCGAAACGGCGGTTCGTGCCGTCGCCGAGATCGTGGCGACACCGCTCCGCCTGACCATCGGCAAGGACGGCAACGGCGCCGTAATCGATCTGATCTGGACGGGACAGCCGCTGCCAATGTCGCGCCTCGACGCCCTTCTCGCCGCCCCGCTGGCCGGAGGCTATGGCGAACAAAGCGGTCGCGACGCCCTCGACAGTCACGGCACCGACATCTGGCCCGGTCACACGGACGACGGGCGGCAGCGCCTGCGTCTTCCGCTTCACGCCGCTCGGGCCGAGACGGCCTCGCACCCCGCGGCTCTCCGCCCAGCCCTCTGGGACTTCGATCTTCTGGCGAGACCGCCCGGCCCGCTGGAGAACCGCTTGCTGACCTCCCTCACCTACGTCGTCTTCGACACCGAAACCACAGGCCTGGAACCCGAGAACGGGGACGAGATCGTCCAGATCGCCGCGCTGCGGATCGTCAACGGTCAGCTTCAGGATGGCGAAGCCTTCGAGAGTCTGGTGCATCCCGGGCGCCCCATCCCCGCCTCCTCAACCGCAATCCACGGGATCGACGATTCGATGGTCGCCAAGGCGCCGCCGATCTCGGAGGCCGGCAGTCGCTTTCACAGTTTTTGCGAAGACGCCGTGCTGGTCGCGCACAATGCGCCCTTCGATATGGCCTTCCTGCGGCGGCACGAGAGGGCGATCGGGGCACGTTTCGAGAATCCGGTGCTCGATACGGTGCTACTGTCCGCCACGCTGTTCGGGCAAAGCGACGTTCACACGCTCGACGCCCTCAGCGATCGCCTCGGCGTCGATATTCCAGCCGCAGCCCGCCATACCGCGCTGGGCGACGCCCGCGCAACGGCTACAGCCTTTCTGAAGATGCTGCCGATGCTCGAAGAGACGGGCATCACCACGCTGTCCAACGCCTTCGAGGAAAGCCGAAAGCACAAGCGGCTGCTGACGACGGTCGAGTAGGGCAACACTCCAGCAGCGGACGCATGATTGTCTGCGTTCACCTTAGGAAAAACTGTACCGGCACCACCAGTTCAAGACGCGCCTGGGTCAGATCGTCGGGCATCTTCGGTAAGGGTTGCGCGCGCTCGATCATGTCGGAGACTTCACGGTCGAGCAGGTCGTAACCCGAACTCTCCTGAAGTCGGTATTCGATCACCTGTCCGTCGCGGTCCATGACGAAGTACAGCAGCGCAACGCCTTCTTGCCGGCGAAGCTGAGCACGGCGTGGGTATTCCTTATGCTTCTCCAACCAAGCCTGGAGTTGCGCCATGAAGTCCGCTTCGGCCCCAGGAAAACCGCCACCGCTGGTGTCGTTCGCACTGCCGGCGTTCGGGCTGGCTTGCGTGCCCGACCGACCGCCGGCGCCCGGTGCTGTCGGTGGCAGAGCAGCGGTCTGTTCCGGCGTCTCGGCTGCGGGAGTCGGCGGCGCCGGAGGGCTCGGGTCGGGTTGCGGCTGGGCAACCTGCTGAGGCTGTGGCGGCGGCGGCCTGCGCGGCGGCATCGGCGGAGTAACGACTGCTTCCGCAACGCTTTCTTGCGGCTGGACCTCCTCCGCTTCCAGAGGTTCGGGCAGAGGGTCCTCCACTGGGACCACTGGCGTTTCGGCCTCGACCGGCTCGACCGGCGGCACCTCGGCGACGAGGGCCTCGACAGGTTCCGCCACCTCAGGCTCGATCGCTTCGGTCGGCTCGGGCGGCACGACCTCTGACTGGACGGGATCTGGGGGGACGGCGGCAACCTCCGTGGCCGTCGGATCCGACGCGGCTTCGGTCGGAGCAACCTCCTCGGCTTCCTGAGCATCTGGAGCCTCGGGGGCAGGCGCGCCCGGCGCGCCACCAGCGGGACCTAGGGAAATTTCGATCCCTCCGATGCCGGCCTGTTGCGCGCCGCTCTCCGGTGCTTGCCACAACATGGCGGCAGCAACACCCAGATGCAGGAGCAGGGCAACAGCGAAGGCCGTCAGCCAGTGTCGGGGAGCGATCCGTATCATCAGTTCTCCCCGTCCGGGGAAGCGCCAACGGCAGATCCGGGTTGCGGCAATGTCAACAAGGTAAGCCGTTCGACGCCGGCTCCGCGCAAGAGCTCCATAACGGCAACCACCTGATTGGCCTCAGCGCCGCCGTCGGCTTTCATACGGACGCTCGGCGCGGCGCCATCCGACAAACGCTCAGTCAGCGCAGCCTTGAAATCGACCTCCGACAACGTTTCGCCGTCCAGGGCAAGGCGACCGTCCGCTCCGACAAGGACCAACAGCTCTTGAGTTCCAGCCGGGCCCTCACTGGTCGACAGAGGTGGTGCGATATCGAAGGGATCGGAAGCCGCAAGCTGACCTGCAATCATAAAGAAGATCAGCAGCAGGAAAACGACGTTGACCAGCGGCAGAACCCGCTCGTCATCGCTTTTGGCGCGTGCAGACCGAAAGTGGAGCGACGACTGAAATCGCATGCTCTGCCTCAATTCGCGCCATCGCGGATCAGCGACAGCTCCGAGACGCCAACCGCCTTCAGACGGTCAAGCACGGCGACCGCCTGCTGCAGCGCCACGCCGGACGCCGGCCGAACGAGCACCCGTTGATCCGGCGCTGTTTCGAGGCGCGTGGCGATGCGGCTCGCCAGTGCGTCGAGAGAAACCGTTTCGCCGGACAGACGAAGGCTATCGCTGCGCACCTCCACCAGCAGAGCGCCCTCGACCGACGTCCCGGCCGCTGCCTGAGCCGGTGCGTTCAGCTCGATCGCCCGCCAGTCGAGAAAGCTGGACGCCAGCATAAAGAAGATCAGCAGAATGAAGACCACATCGATCAGCGGCGTCAGGCTTATCAGCGCGCGCCGCCGCGCGGCCTTACTCGCCAGCCGCTGCGGGGACGGGACGGAAGCCTGCGGCGGCATGGTTCCGGTCCTCCTCAGTTTCGGCAGAGAGGTCGTCCGTGAAAACACAGGTCACGGTGTTGTCCATTTCATGGGCCAGCCGGTCGACCCTCCGCTCCAGCCAGTTCAGCAGGGCAACGACGGGGATCGCGACCGCCAAGCCGACGGCCGTCGTGAGCAGCGCTTCCCAGATGCCGCCAGATAGAATGGCCGGGTTAACCTGATTGCCCGCCGCCTCCAACTGGCGAAAAGCCTCGATCATGCCGAGCACTGTGCCGAACAGTCCAAGCAGCGGCGCCAGGGAGGCGATGACTTCCAACGGCCGAAACCAGCTCCGCAGGGCTTCGAGAACATCGGTTCCGTACCGCAGGACTTCTTCGCGCACGCGCGCCTCCGGCAGACCTCGACGCTGGCCGCGCATAGCGCGCGCGAGCGCTTGTGCCACGGGATTCCGGGAGCTATCGGCCAGGTTCAATGCCTCGCCGGCTCGACCGGTCCGCCAGAGCCACAAGGCCTCCTGCGCCGTGCGGCCATCGCCAAGGCGCGCGGCCCGAAACTGCCAGAGTTTGACGAAGACGATCGCCAGAGACACCACGGACATAACGGCCAGGATCGCAACAACCGGACCTCCGGCCTGAAACAGCTCAAGGCCCTGTTCCAGAAGGCTCGGCGGGTTCGCCGGGTCACCGAAAGCTCCGTCGGCGTTTAGGCCGGCAGCCTCGGGCGCAGACGGGTTAAGCCCGTCGACGCCGCTGCTGCTGGCGTCAGAATCCGCCGCGTTCGCAGCTTCGGTTTGTTCGCTCATGTTTACCGATCCTCGACCAAATCCCACCGGGCCCAGACAGCCGGGTTGCTGTCGGCTCCACCACCTTTCTGAGAATGAGTGTCAGTTTCAGCACGAAGTGCGGTTTCGTTCAACCCCGATCGCGCGGTCCGGATCGGCCTATCTTGCAAGGGCGTCAGTCCTCCGCGGGAAGCGTCAGCAGAACCAGCCGTTCGACGCCGGCGCCCTCCAGCAAGTTCAAGACGGTGATCACGCGATTCGCGTCGCTGCGCCCGTCGGCCTTCAGCCGAACCGGGATAACCTCAGGCCCCGCTAGACGCTGCGCGATCAGACGGGTCAAGGCTTCGTCGCTGACGACATCACCCTCGAACCCCAGGCGTCCGTCAGCACCGAGCAGCACGAGGATCTGCCGCGCCTCGGGCGAACGCTCGCTGGAAGAGCTTGGCGGCGTAATGGCGAAGGCGTCGGGTGCAGCCAGACGCCCCGCCAACATGAAGAATATGAGCACGACGAAAATCACATCGATGAGCGGCGTAAGGCCGATTGTCGCCTCTCGGTGACGGCGCCGCTGCAAGGCCGACACCACGGATCTTTCTGGAAAAAGTGCCGTCATGACGTCTCCAGACTTTGAAACCGGACTTTCGACAGAGATGCAGGCCGAACGCTGAGACCGTCTACACAACGCGACACCATAAGTTGCCGCAATTGCGTATCATTCTCAATAAAGCTTGACCAAAGGGCAAGAGGTTTGGACTCTGTCGGCCATTCCGGCAACGCGAAGACATCGCTGGTCGGAGGATGAAAGGCACAGCCAAGTCGATGCAGACGATCCGGATCCCGGCCGCTTTTCTGTGCGCTCTACTCTGTCTCGGAGGACCGACGAAGACTGTGGCTGCCGAGACAGAGTTTTCGATGCCCGGCCCTGAGGGTCCGCTGTCAGGGACTTTGCTGCGACCGGCCGATACCCCCGACGCCCCGGTAGTCTTGATCATCCCCGGATCGGGTCCGACCGACAGGAACGGAAACAGCCCACTGGGCGTCGCCGCTTCGAGTTACGCCCTGCTCGCCGAAGGGTTGGCGGATCTGGGAATCGCGTCTCTGCGGACCGACAAACGAGGGCTCGGCGGTAGCGCCGGGGCCATCGGGGATCCCAACGCCGTCACGATCGCCGACTACGCGGCCGACACGAAAGCCTGGGTCGCCGCGGTTCAGGCGGAGACCAAAGCCGGCTGCGTCTGGCTGGCCGGACACAGTGAAGGGGCCCTGATCGCACTGGTCGCGGCACAGGATCCTCAAAACATCTGCGGTCTACTGCTGCTTGCCGGCCCCGGCCGTCCGTTGGGGCAGATCCTGCGCGAGCAGCTTGCGGCAGGCCTTGGCGATCCAAAAGTCGTCGCGCAGGCGAACGCTGCGATCCTGGCTCTGGAAAGGGGGCAGAGAGTCGACAGCGGCTTGTTGGACTCAAGTCTTTCGCCGCTGTTCGACCCAAGTCTTCAGGGCTTTCTAGTCAGCCTCTTTTCCTACGATCCGGCAGACTTGATCGCCGCCCTGAACATGCCGCTTCTGATCCTGCAAGGGCAGGAGGACTTGCAGATCGGCGAGAGCGATGCCAGGCGCCTGCAGGACGCAAATTCACAGGCCGAGCTGACTCTGCTCGAGACCGTCAACCACATGCTCAAGTCGGTGACACCTGGCGATCGGCAGGACAACCTGCAGAGCTACGGCGACCCGCATCGGCCGATCTCCGACCAAGTCGTTCGAACGATCCACAGCTTCGTTTCAAAGCATGAGGACGATTGAGCTTGGCTTACAGGCATCTCTCAAGCCGAGCGTCATAAGGTCGCCCATAGAGGCGTAAATCCCGAGACCTTCGATTTCCAACTTGAAAATGCAAATCATTTGCATCATAGCTTTTGTTGACGACAGATGACTTCATCATAAGTCGCATTTGAGAATGCGTCGCACTCGCGATCAAATATCTGAACGAACGAGATCGACTGACAGAATGTCGCGGGACGAAGAACAAACCGGCAGCGGTCGGACAGTCGAGCGGGGCGCGACGCTCCGCATCGACAGTGCCAACCTGCTCGCTGGCGCGCGTGAAATTCTGATCGAACACAAGGGGGAAACCTATCGGCTGCGCTGTACGAGCAACGGCAAGCTGATCTTGACGAAGTAGATAAGGTCAAAAAATCGGCGAAGGTCCGTGGCAAGGACCTACAGCCAAGAGTGTTTACCGCGTCCGAGCCAGCCACCGACGGCCTCTCCTCCATCGCACAGAGGCCCAGGCAGCCCGCCAGGACGCATGTTCCAGCGAGAACATGCGCTTTGAGAGGGGCTGACGGAGATGAGGAAGACGCTTTGGAGCGTCGCACCGCTGAGCTTGGCGGCGGCGACGGTCGTACTGAGTGAATCGGCATCGGCACAGGATGCAGGTGAAATGGCGCCGATAACCCAGGAAAGTACGGAGATCGCGCAGCGCGGCGGCGAGACGCCGCTGCGCATGGACACCATATCCGTAACGGCGACACGCAACGAAATCGATCCTTTCATCTATCCGGGGATGGTCACGGTGATCGATCGCAGCGAGATACAGAACCTGCAGCCTTCGACGCCGGACGACGTGTTGAAGCTGGTTCCGAATGTGGAGTTCAGCGGCGGTCCACGCCGAACGGGCGAGGTGCCCTCGATCCGCAGTTTTTCGGGCCCTGACGTTCTGATCCTGCTCGACGGCGCCCGGCAGAACTTCGGCTCGGGACACGACGGCCGCTTCTTTCTAGATCCCAGCCTGCTGCGCAGCGTCGAGGTTCTGCGCGGTCCGGCTTCGGCCCTCTACGGCAGCGGCGGCACGGGCGGCGTGATCGAGTTCCGCACAGTGACTCCCGACGACTTCCTGGCCCCCGGCGAGACCTTCGGGGCGCGGGTCGGCGCCGGCGTGCAAACCGTCAATGAGGAGTTGCTCGGCACCTTCACGGCCTACGGGAAGCCGCTCGAAGGGCTCGATCTGCTCGGCAGCGTCACGGTTCGGGACTCCGGCGACATCGAGCTTGGCGATGGCAACCGGCTCGATAACACCGACGACTCGATCCTATCGGGACTGGTGAAAGGCGGCATCGACCTAGGCGACCACCACCGGGTCGAGGCGAGCTACCTCCGCTTCGCGAACGACGCAGAGGAGCCGAACAACGGACAGGGCCTCGGTGGAAACGATTTGGTCGACAAGGAAATCCGGTCGGACAACGTTCGCTTGGCCTACAGCTTCAACGATCCGGGCAACCGTTGGATCGACCTGGATATCGCCGGCTATTACACGGCCTTCCAGGCCGACGAGCTGCGCTTGGAGGAGACACTTTCGGGCCCGAGGGGCGAGCTGCTGAAACGCGATGTCGAGACCCTCGGTTTTCGGCTCGACAACCGGTCGCGCTTCAATCTGGCGGACGGAGCCGAGGTGACCTTCACCTACGGCACGGAGGTCTATCGCGATGAACAGGACGGTGCCGCCGGCGACGGCGAGCGAGGCGGCGTACCCGACGCCGAATCTCTGTTCGCCGGCTTCTTCGGCCAAGCGGAATTCAATCTGACGAACCCTCTCGGACTGCCTGGAGAACTGCTCATTCTCCCTGGCCTGCGCTTCGACCGCTACGAGTCGAGCAGTGATGACGTCGACGACGACAACGTGGAGAGCCGCCTGTCGCCGCGCATTGGCTTCAGCTACCTGCCACAGGAGTGGTTGCTAGTGTTCGCGAATTACGCCGAAGCCTTCCGGGCCCCGACCTTCGACGAGCTGTTTCGAACAGGGATTCATTTCCGGTCCGGCCCCATCGTCAATCGCTTCGTTCCAAATCCAGACCTGAAGCCGCAAACGACTCAAACGGTCGAATTCGGCGGCGGACTCACATTCGAGGATACGGCTTTTCCTGATGACTCCTTCGATATCAAGGCCACACATTTTCGCATCTGGGGCGATGACTTCATCAATCAAAGTGTTAATTTCTTTGAAAGCACCACCACCGTTGATAACGTTCCAGAGGCTGAACTTTGGGGCAGCGAGATCGAGGCGAGTTACGAGAACGACCGGATTCTTCTTGGCTTCGGCTTCTCCATGATCGACGGCGAGAACGAGGACACCGGTGAGAAGTTGGGGGGGCTCACTCCCAATACCTACACATTCAACACCGGCCTCAAGCTCCCCGAGATCGACTCCCTGATCGGCTGGCGCGCCGTCATCGCTCAGGAATTCGACGAGGTGAACAACGACGCGCAGCGGCGCCAGCCCTACGACGTCCACGACTTCTACTTCGCCTATCAGCCATCCGCCGGACTGCTGGAGGGTTTTCGCCTCGATCTCGGCATCGACAATGCCTTCGACGAAGAGTACGCGCGGGTCTTCACCGGCGCGAACGAAGCCGGGCGGAACTTCAAGGCCGCCGTCAGCTACAGCCTAAACTGGTGAGACACGATAGATGAGAGACAAGAAGCCCTGGATTCTCGCCCTCCTGATCGCCGCAAGCAGCGCAAGTCCAGCCGCCGCTCAGGAGGTCGCACGCGTGATCTCCGTCGGCGGCTCCATCACCGAAATCGTCTATGAGCTGGGCGCGGGAGACAGGCTGGTCGCCGTCGATACGACAAGCAGCTATCCGCCGCAGGCAGACGACCTGCCGGATGTCGGCTATATGCGTCAGCTCTCGGCGGAGCCGATCCTGGCTTTGGAGCCCGACCTGCTGCTTCTGGTCGAGGATGCGGGCCCGCCGGCCACGATCGAACAGCTGCGGGCGGCTGGCGTTTCGATCGTCACCCTACCCGACCAACCGACGCTGGACGGCATACGACAGAAGGTCAGGCAGGTCGCGCAGGCACTCGACCTCAACGAGGCCGGCGAGCAGCTCGTGACCCAGATCGAGTCGGCTCAGCAGGACGTGGCGGCGAAGCTGGCGGACCTGCCGGAGCGACCCAGCGTTCTGTTCCTGCTGTCCGTCGGCACGGGCGCCCCGCTGGCAGCTGGAACGGAAACCTCGGCGGCCGGCATCATCGAGATGGCGGGCGGTCGCAATGCGCTGGCGGACTTCACGGGCTTTCGGCCGCTGTCACCCGAAGCGGCGGCGGCAACCCGCGCGGAAGTCGTCCTGGTGACCGACCGAACGCTGGAGCGCCTAGGCGGTCGCGACGCCTTGCTCTCCCGCCCCGAACTGGCGGCCAGTCCCGCGGCCGAGGCCGGCCGTCTCGTTTCGATGGACGGCCTCCTGCTGCTCGGCTTCGGTCCGCGAACGCCGCAAGCCGTCGCCGAACTGGCCGAGGCGCTCCATCCGGACTTGGCAGAGGCCCGTTAGGCCCATGGCCGTCCTGGCCGCCCGCGACACCGCCGGCACCTTGCGCGGCCAAGCCGCAAAGGCGCGCTGGGCGCTGATGCTTTTGAGCGGCGGTCTGGGTGTCGCCTTTCTACTGTCTGTCGGGATCGGCGCCGTCGCGATCTCACCGCTGCAAGTGCTCTCGATCCTGCTTGAACAGCTCGGCATCGCCGGGCTGTCGGCCCACGAGTCGATGCAGGAGACCGTCCTGCTGGCCATCCGGCTTCCCCGCGCCTGCCTGGCCGTTCTCGTGGGGGCTGCCCTTGCGGTCGCAGGCGCCAGCCTGCAAGGGCTCTTCCGCAACCCCCTTGCCGACCCCGGCCTGATCGGGGTGTCGACCGGGGCTGCCCTGGGCGCCGCCGGCGTGATCGTGCTCGGCGGGAGTCTGTCGCTCGGCTTGTCCGCAGCGTGGCTCGACCTGCTCCTGCCATTAGCGGCATTCGGAGGCGGCCTTGGCACGACCCTTCTAGTCTATCGCATCGCCAGCCGCGAGGGTCGGACCGAGGTCGCAACCATGCTGCTGGCCGGTATCGCCCTGAACGCCATAGCCGCAGCCGCGATCGGCCTACTGATCTTCATCAGCGACGATCAGGCCCTGAGGGATCTGAACTTCTGGCTGCTGGGCAGTCTGGGCGGGATCACCTGGGACCGGCTGCTGATCGCCGCCCCCTTGATGCTGGCTCCGGCAATGGCCTTGCCGCTGCTCGCACGGCCTCTCAACGGTCTGCTTCTGGGCGAGACGGAAGCCCTGCACCTCGGTTTCGATGTGGAGCGCGTCAAGCGTATCGCCATTCTGCTCACGGCCCTGGCCGTCGGCGCCTCCGTGGCCCTCACGGGCGTCATCGGCTTCGTCGGGCTGGTGGTGCCTCACCTGGTTCGTCTGACCCTGGGGCCGGATCACCGCCTGCTGCTGCCCGCCTCCGCCCTGCTCGGTGCGATCCTACTGCTTCTCGCCGATCTGCTGGCGCGCACGGTGGTGCTGCCGGCCGAACTGCCGATCGGGATCCTGACCAGTTGCGTCGGCGGTCCCTTCTTTCTCTGGTTGCTGCTGCGTCGACGTGGCCTGGGTCTCTGGTGATGCTAAACGCTGCCGATCTGCACTTCACCCGCCAGGGCAATGCCATCCTCCGGGGCGTCGATCTCACCCTCGAACCGGCAGAAGTGACGGCCCTGATCGGCCCGAACGGTGCCGGAAAGTCCACGTTGCTTCACCTGCTGTCTGGTGCGCTGACGCCCGACGGCGGCAGGGTCACCTTGGACGGACGCCCTCTGGCCGACTGGCCGCGCGCCGATCTCGCCCGGCGCCGCGCCGTGCTGCCCCAGTCGTTGGAACTCACCTTTCCCTTCCGGGTTTTGGAAGTCGTCCTGATGGGGCGCAGCGCGTACAACGGCCGCTCCAGCCTGGCTCATGACCTGGATGTGGCCGCAGCGGCGCTGGAGGAAGTCGACGCCGCACATTTGGCCGAGCGGATCTACCCGACGCTGTCGGGCGGCGAGCGCCAAAGGGTGCAGCTTGCCCGGGTCATGGCGCAGATCTGGCCCGAGGCGGGCGACCATCGACCGGGCATTCTGCTGCTCGACGAGCCGACCAACAACCTGGACCTCACACATCAGCACCGCCTGCTCGCGTTTGCGCGCCGCTTGGCAGAGGGGGGCGTGGCTGTGCTGGCGGTTCTACACGACCCCAATCTGGCCGCGCTCTACGCGGATAGGCTGGTGTTGCTGGCCGAAGGGCGTGTCCAATCCACCGGTACAGTGGACAGCGTACTGACCGCACCCCAAATCGAAAGGGCCTTCAAGCTGAAGGTGGCAATCCAACGCCACCCAACCCGGGACTGCCCGCACCTGATTCCGCTGTAACCGGAACCGCTAGAGACAACCGGAAAGGATAGAACGCCATGTTCATCGCCATGAACCGCTTCCGCGTCGTGAAGGGCCGAGAGGAGGATTTCGAAACCGTCTGGCGGGGCCGCGACAGCCGGCTGAAAGGCCTGCCCGGTTTCGTTGAGTTTCATCTGCTCAAGGGCCCGGACGGCGAGGACCATACGCTCTACGCCAGCCATACGATCTGGCGGACGCGGGCGGATTTCGAAGCCTGGACCCAGTCCGATGCCTTTCGCCAAGCACACAAAGGCGCTGGGGAGACGAAGGGCATGTACCTGGGCGGTCCCCAGTTCGAGGGCTTCGAGGTCGTTCTGGAGCTCACCGAAGCAGCGGAGTGAGCCCTCCTCCCGACCGGAGCGGCGTTTACGGCTCAGCTTCGTAAGGGTCGTTGGGAGACCCGAGAAGAGACTAACCGGAGGAGTCCGACGTCACCTCGGACTCCTCCCGCGCCTCCAACTCCCGCTCGAAGGTCGAGATCAGCTTGTGTTTGAGGATCTTGCCCGTCGCCGCCGCCGGAAGTCTTTCGGCGATGACGATGCGCTCCGGTCGCTTGTAACCCGAGAGAAGATTCGAGACGTGCGCCTTCAGGCCCGCCTCGTCGATCCGGCCGGGCGCGTCGATCTGTACGAAAGCCAGAACCTCCTCGTTACCGCCCTCAAGGCTACGGCCGATGACGGCGGCCTGCACCACGGCGGGATGATCGTTTAAGGCGGCCTCGACCTCTTGCGGATAAACGTTGAACCCGCCACGGATGATCAATTCCTTGGCGCGACCGACGATGTGCAGACGGCCTTGGTCGTCAAGGCGGCCGAGATCGCCGGTGTGTAGCCAGCCGTCGGAGTCCAGCGTCCTCGCCGTTTCCGCAGGGTTGCGGTAGTAGCCTTTCATGACATGCGGTCCTCGGGTCAGAACCTCGCCAACGTCCTCTCCGCCGCCGACGGCGGTCTCGTCGATCTTCACTTCGACCCCCGGCAGAGGACGACCGACGGAGATATCCGGGTCGCCGATGGGGTTGACCGTCGCGCAGATGCCGGCGGTGCTCTCGGTCATGCCGTAGCCGTTCTGCAGGGGAATGCCGTAGAAGGCCTCCGCCTTGCGTTTCCACATCGGGTCTAGCGGCGCCGCACCCGAGGAGACGTAGCGCAGGGCGCTGCCTTCCAGTGTCTCGTGCCCCCGGGCATGGGTGTACTGCATCAGGAGCGCATGCATCTGCGGAACCGCAGGCAGGATCGTCACGCCTTCCGTCAGCGCCCTGTGAAGGGCCTCGGGGCTGAAGCGCGCCTCCAGCTTGATCGTGGCTCCCGCATGGGTCGCCGCCATAATCATAGACGCCAACCCGAAGACGTGAGTCATCGGTAAGACGCCATAGACGATATCGCCGGGCTGCATGCCCCTGAGTTCCGCCGACGCCTGACCTGCGAAACGCAGATTGTCGTGGGTCAGCATGACGCCCTTCGGCTGCCCGGTGGTCCCGGTGGTCAAAAGCATGACCGCAACGTCGTCGTCCGGTTCGGGGGCGCTGGGATAAGGCGTCGCTAAAGCAACGGAGCCGAAACCGCCGTCCCGGGGCTGCGCGCTCAGGCGCTCTGCGTGAGCGGCCGCATCGGGAGAGGCTCCGACCGTGAACACGACTGCGCGCGGAGTGGCAAAGGCGAGAATGCGGTCGATCTCGGGCGCCGCCAAGCGGGCATTGACCGGCAATGCCCAGGCACCCAAGCGAGAGGCGGCGAAAATGAAAGCCACGGCGGCTGCAGAGTTCTCGGCCAGGATAAGAAGCCGGTCGCCTGGCTCTACGCCTTCGGCCAGCAGCAGACCTACGGCCTCCTCCGAGGCAGCCTTGAGCGATAGATAGCTGAAGCGTGCACCATCGGTATCTATGACCGCCACCGCCGCGCCCTGCGCCTCTGCTTGCCGATCAAGAGTCTCATGTATGCGCGTCATGTTCTTCGCTCCGCCGGAACGCGCTTGAACACGCCGGTCGCGGTCGCCAGCAGACGCTTCTGTTCGTCCCGCAGACTCCCATCGATGTAAAGTAGACTGCGTCCGCCGCCCGTGACCTGCCCCATGGCCGTCACCCGGCCCGAACTGGTCGGCGCAAGGAACTGCGTGGTCAGGGAGATCGTCAGGAAGGGCACACGACCAGTGTCGTCCACGGTCAAACTGGCGGTCGCGCCGCAGACGCTGTCGAGCAAAGTCGCCGCGATGCCGCCATGCAGAACACCGTGCCGATTTAGGTGGCGAGCGTCGAGGTCGAGCCAACAGCGTGCGCGTTTGTCCGCCTGGCCGACATCCAGGACATAGCCAATGAGACGTTGCGGTCCGGTTTCGTCGCGGATCAACGCTTCAGCCGGAGACGACGTGGTTAAGGAGACGTCAGCCATGGCTGAAAGCGATAAAGCGTTCCAGGTGATGATCCGTGTCGCCGAGACGGTGGTCAAGCATAACGATCCGTTTGGCAAGGTGCGCCAACTCGTACTCCTGCGACAAGGCGATGCCGCCGTGCAGTTGAATGCTTTCCTCGGCCACCAGCCGGCCGACGCGGCCGATCAGATTTTTGGCCGCGCTTACGTGGCGTTCCCGGCTGCAACGCTCGTCGGCCATATGTCCCGCCGCCAGAATCACGGCGGAACGGGCCTGTTCCAACTCGATCACGAGATCGGCCAGTCGGTGTTGAAGCGCCTGAAAGGTGCCGATCGGACGGCCGAACTGCTTGCGTGTCTCCAGATAGGCGATCGTCAGACTCTTGGCCGTCTCCATGGCACCGAGGGTCTCGGCGGAAAGGGCGACGTTGGCCATGGCGACCCGCCGCTCGATGGCGGGGAAGGCTTCGCCGGCAGGACCCAAACGGGCCGAGGCCGGAACACAAACCCGCTCCAGCTCCACCTCGGCGGCACGCGCCCCGCCCATCAGCGGGTAGCCGCGCAGAACGATCCCTTCGCTGTCTGTCGGGACGAGGAACAGTGAAAGGCCGGCCGGATCGCCGGGGTCTCCGCCTTCACGCGCCGTCACCACCAGAGCCTCCGCAGCCTCGGCGTTGACCACGACCGACTTGCGGCCGTTCAACTCGATACCCTGCGCACCGGCTTTCGCCGTCGTTTCCACGTGGCTGAGATCGTAGCGGCTGGCGGGCTCACCGTGCGCCCAAGCCAAGTGAGCTTCGCCGCCGACGAGCCGTTCCAGAAGCTGACGCTGCGTCTCGCTACCGAGATCTGCCACCAGGCCTCCGGCCAGGACGGCGGTGTCCAGGAAGGGCTCCACGACGCCGGCGCGCCCAAGCTCTTCGAAAACCGTCGCAATATCGAAGCCGAGCCCGCCGAAGCCCCCTTGCTCTTCCGTGAAGAGCGCACCGACGATTCCGAGATCGGCCAGCTCGCGCCAGATCTCCTCGCTCATGCCCTCGTCGCTCTCGACGATGCGGTTGCGAAGCTCCGTGGTGTAGCGATCGCCAAGGTAACGCCGCAGCGTATCCTGCAGCATCTGCCGTTCGCTGGTGAGATTGAAATCCATCGTTCAGAGCTCAAGCAGGCTTTTGGCAATGATCTGACGCTGCACTTCGTTCGAGCCGCCGTAGATGGAGAGCTTGCGGTTGTTGAAGTACTGCGCCGCGACAGGTCCCGCGTAGTCTGGACCGATGGGCGGCTCGTTCGCCCCCTCCAGCGCCTCGCTGACGAAGGGCATCGCGTAAGGCCCGACGGCGCGCCGAGTCAGGTCGTTGATCTCCTGCCGGATGACCGTTCCCTTGATCTTCAGCATCGAACTTTCGACACCCGGCGCCTGTCCCTGAGCAGCCTTCGAAATCACACGAAGGTTGGTCGTCGCCATGGCCATCAGGTCGATTTCGACTTTTGCCAAGCGCGCGGCAAAGTGAGGGTTTTCGATCAACGGGCGTCCGCCCGACCGCTCGATCCGCGCAATCCGTTTCAAATGATCCAGGCCAGCAGTGGAAAAGCCGACCCCCGCGATGTTCGTGCGTTCATGGGTCAGAAGATACTTGGCGTAGGTCCAGCCCTTGTTCTCTTCCCCCACCAGATTTTCGACGGGAACCTTCACGTCGGTGAACCAGACTTCATTCACCTCCGCCGTACCGTCGAGCAGAAGAATGGGCCGCACCTCGACGCCCGGCGAGGTCATGTCGATCAGCAGGAAACTGATGCCCTCCTGCGCCTTCGCCGCCGGATCGGTACGGACAAGGCAGAAGATCATGTTGGCGTGCTGACCCAAGGTGGTCCAGGTCTTCTGCCCGTTGACGACGTAGTGGTCGCCGTCGCGAACCGCGCGCGTCTTGAGCGACGCCAGATCGCTGCCTGCACCAGGTTCCGAATAGCCCTGACACCACCAGTCCGCACCGTTGAGCACGCGGGGCAGCCAGTAGTCCTTCTGCGCTTGCGAACCGAAAGCCTGCAGCACCGGCCCCAGCATCGCGACACCGAAGGGCAGGATGCGCGGGGCATGGGCGAGCGCGCACTCCTCCTCGAAGATATGGCGCTCGACCGCGTTCCAAGCGGCGCCGCCGTACTCTTTCGGCCAGCTTCCGGCCAGCCAGCCCTTGGCGCTCAGGATCGCATGCCAAGCTTCCTGGTCTTCCTTGCTCAGGCTCTTACCGGCCCGGACACGATCGGACAGGCGTGCCGGCAGGTGCTCGGTCAAAAACGCCCGCACCTCTTCGCGGAACGCCAGCTCTTCGGGAGTTTCACTCAAGTCCATGGGGGTCTCCTTCAATAAATCTCGAAAAGGCCGGCGGCGCCCATGCCGCCGCCGACACACATCGTCACCACGCCCAGCTTGGCGCCCCGACGCCGTCCCTCGCGCAGCAGATGCCCGACCATGCGCGCGCCCGTCGTGCCGAAGGGGTGACCGATCGCGATCGATCCGCCGTTGACGTTGCAGAGCTCGTCGTCGATCCCCAGCCGGTCCCGGCAGTAGAGCGCCTGAGAGGCGAAGGCCTCGTTCAGTTCCCAAAGGTCGACATCGCCAAGAGAGCGACCAGCCCGCTCCAGCAGACGCGGCACCGCATAGACCGGGCCGATTCCCATTTCGTCGGGTTCGCAACCGGCCACCGAGAAGCCGATGAAGGCGCCCAAGGGCTCCAACCCCGCCTTCGCGGCCTCCTGGGCCTCCATCAGAACCAAAGCGGCCGCACCATCGGAAAGCTGGCTCGCGTTACCGGCCGTAATGAACTGGTTGTCGCCGCGCACCGGGGAGAGTGACGCCAGACCTTCTCGCGTGGTGTCGGGCCGGTTGCATTCGTCCCCGCGCAGGGTCACAGCCTCCTCGCGGGTCTCGCCGGTTTGGCGGTCCTTCTTCGTCATGACCGTCTCGAAGGGCACGATCTCCTCGTCGAACAGACCGGCGGCCTGCGCGGCGGCGATCCTCTGTTGGCTCCGGAGGCCGTAGTCGTCTTGCGCATCCCGGCTGATGCCGTAACGCGCCGCCACGATATCCGCCGTCTCGATCATCGGCAGATAGAGCTCGGGTTTGTTCGCCTGGATCCAATCTTCCGGCGAATTGACGGGTGGCGGCTGCGTCAAAGAGATGCTCTCGACGCCGCCTGCGACCATCGCCTGGGCGCCCTCTCCGACGATAGCCTGAGCCGCTACGGCGACGGCCTGCAGTCCGGAGGCGCAGAAGCGGTTCACGGTCATTCCCGCGACACTGACCGGCAGGCCGGCACGGATCGCACTCTGCCGCGCGACGTTGCGCCCGGTCGCACCCTCCGGATAGCCGCAGCCCAGCACGCAGTCTTCGATCACCTCGGGAGCGATCCCCGCCCGCTCGACGGCAGCCTGAATCACATGTCCCGCCATGGTGGCCCCATGCGTCCGGTTCAGGGATCCCCGATGCGCCTTGGCCAGACCGGTTCGCGCGGTCGAGACGACGACAGCCTGTCTCATGCCTTCGCCTGCTTGTTCAGATCGTCGAAGTTCCGGCCCTCTTCCGCGAGACGTTGCAGGAGGGGCGCGGCTTGCCAGAAGAAGCTGTCGTCCCGGGCGAAGCCTTCGATGTCTCGCAACAGGTCGCTCAGACCCGTCATGTCGGCCCACTTCATCGGTCCGCCCCGCCAGCGCGGGAAGCCGTAGCCGTAGAGCAGGGTCACGTCGACATCAAGCGGTCGGCGCGCGATACCTTCCTCCACGACCCGAGCCCCTTCGTTCACCATCGCGGCCATATAGCGGCGTTGAATCTCTTCGTCCGTGAAGCTGCGCGGAGCGATGCCGAGCGCCTCCCTCTCGGCGGCGATAATCGCCTCGACCTCCGGGTCTTCGGCGCCACCCCGTTGGCCTTCGGTATAGAGATAGTAGCCCCGACCGGTCTTCTGTCCGTAGCGACCCAGTTCGTAGAGACGGTTGGCGTAGCTCGGTACGCGCTCTCGCGGGTCCCGGGTCGCGGCCTTGCGCTTGCGGGTCGCGTAACCGATGTCGAGGCCGGCGAGATCCGACACCGCGAAGGGGCCCATCGCGAAGCCGAAGGCCACCAGAGCCCTGTCGATCTGATAGGGACTGGCCCCGTCCAAAACCATGTGATCCGCTGCCGCGCGGTAGGTCGAGAGGATGCGATTGCCGATGAAACCGTCGCAGACGCCGGCCCGTACCGCGACCTTGCCCAAGCGCTTCGCCAGGGTGAAGCCGGTCGCCACCACCTCCGGTACAGTTCCATCGGCCACGACGATTTCCAAAAGCTTCATGACATGGGCCGGCGAGAAGAAGTGCAGGCCGATGACATCGCCGGGCCGGTCGGTTACCGCCGCGATCTCGTCGACGTCGAGATAAGAGGTATTGGTTGCCAGGACGGCGCCGGATTTTGCTACGGGTGCGAGCCGTCGAAAGACGTCGCGCTTGACCTCCATGTCCTCGAAGACGGCCTCGATCACCAGATCGGCGTCACTCAAGGCTTCGAAGTCAGCTGCCGCCGTAAAGCGCCGCGAGGTGATCTCCGCAAAAGCGGCTTCAGCGAGTTTGCCGCGCTTGACTGCAGCTCGCAGCAGCTTCTCCACCGTGTCGCGCGCTTTCGCGGCCGCCGAGGCGTCTCGTTCGACCAACACCACCATCAGGCCGGCAAGCAGAGCCGAAGTCGCGATCCCGGCCCCCATGGTTCCGCCACCGATGACACCGACGGTTGCGACCTCGCGCGCGGCGACGCCTTTCAGCTCCGGCAGCTTCGCGACCGCCCGCTCCGCGAAGAAGGCATGGATCAGTCCCTCCCGCTGCGGCGACGCCATCAAGCCGGAGAACAACTCCCGTTCGCGCGCCAACCCCTCGTCAATGGGTAGTTCGCTGGCCGACTGAACCGCCCGCACGGCGGTAGCAGGTGCGACCTGACCTTTGCCCGCCTTAAGGAGCTTGTCATGCCAGGCATCGAAGTCCACGGGCGCCGGAGCCTTCATGCCACGAATCGGTCGCGGCCCCCGCCCTTCCTCAAGTAGTCGCCGTGCATAGGCGAGGCCGACCGCCTCAGGCTCGCCCTCTGCGACTTCATCGACGATTCCGAGCTTAAGGGCTTCCTCCACCGGAACGTGCCGGCCGGAGGTGATCATCTCCAGAGCCGCTTCCGCCCCGGCGAGCCGCGGCAGACGCTGTGTCCCGCCAGCACCCGGCAGAATTCCGAGCTTCACCTCCGGGAGCCCCACCTTCGCGCCCGGAACGGCGATGCGGTAATGGGCCGAGAGGGCGACCTCCAACCCGCCGCCAAGAGCCGTACCATGCAGGCTCGCCACCACCGGCAGCGGGCTCGCCTCGATCCGGTTGCAGACTTCCGGCAGCCAGGGATCCAGCGGGGGCTTGCCGAACTCGCTGATATCGGCACCGGCGATGAAGGTCCGCCCGCTGCCGACAATAACGGCAGCCTGCGCAGTCTTCTCCGCCCAAGCGATCCCGTCCAGCAGGCCTTTCCTCACAGCCTGACTCAGGGCGTTGACCGGCGGATTCTGAACACGCAGAACCGCGACGTCACCCTGAAGATCGCAAACCACCACGTCGCTCATCTCATCCCCTTTTCAACCGCGCCGGACCAAGGCCGGACCGCGGCTCACCATTCGTTCCAGCTCCCGCACTGCGGCACTCAGCGCGGGGCCGACCTCCTGCTGCATGCGGGCGTCGGTCAAGATCTCGGGCAAGGCACCACAGCTGAAGGCGACCGGCTCACCGTACTCCTGAGCATAGAACGGCACACTGACCGCATTGATCGTCGTGGCGAAGCGCACCTCCGCCGACGCGACCGTGAAGCCTCGTGCGATCAGCTGCGCGTAACCTTGCTGACGAAAGGCCCGCAGGCGCTCGTCCGGATCCGTCGCCTCGAACCGATCGTCGTCCAAGGTCGCGACGATGGCCTGTCCGGATGACGAACCGTAGACGGGAATACGATGACCCGGCTCCAGCCAGATTGAGGCCTTTCCGACCGGCCGCCAGGTCTTGGCCAGCATCAGCTTGCGGTCGTCGCGAACCGCCAGAACCACCAGCGTGCCCGTCTTGTCGGCCAGTGCCTGCATGATGCCGGAGGCGGTATCGACGAAGGAGATCGAAGCGGTCGCGATGTTGCCCAGAGCCAGGGCCGCCGGTCCGAGTCGATAGCGGTCGTTGCGATAGGAGTGGCTGAGATAGCCGGTCTCGCAGAGTGTGAAAGCCAGTCGGGACAAAGTGCTTTTCGGCAAGCCCGTCCGCGCGGCCAGCTCCATATGGCTCAAACCGTCGTCACTGGCACGAAAGGCGCGCAACACACTGAGGCCCCGCGCCAAGGTGTTCAGGAATCGCTTGTCCGCCTTGTCGTGGTCCTTCATCGCATTCCCATCGGCAAGAGCAGCGAGATGATCGGAAAGGCGATGATCAGGATCAACACGAGGATGTCGACGCTCAGGAAGCGCGCAATCCCGGCGAAGATCTTGTCGATCGGCGCCTCCCGACCGACGACGTTGGCAATGACGAAGACGTTCAATCCGACCGGAGGAGTGATCAAACCGATTTCCAGAAGCTTGATGACCACCACGCCGAACCAGATCAGGTCCCAGCCATAGCTTTCGACCAGGGGAACCATCAGCGGCAGCGTCAGCACCATGATTCCGATGGGATCGAGGAACATGCCCAGCAGCAGGTAGATCGCCGCGATACAGATCAGCAGAACGACAACGGAGATCTCCGCCTGCGTCACCGTCTCGACGATCGCCGGAGCGACACCGGTCAGGGCGATGAAGGCGACGAAGATCTTGGCGCCTGCCGCGATGAAGAAGATCGCGGCGGTCTGTACGCAGGTCTCCTTCACGCTCTCCCAGAGGCCCGCAAGCGTCAGCTTGCCCTGCGCGAAACCGATCAGCGTCGCGGCACAGACACAGACCGCAGCGGCCTCGGTTGCCGTGAAGATGCCGCCGTAGATGCCGCCGATGATGACGATGAACAGCAGGAGTGCGGGCCAGGCCGCGAACATCGCCCGGAAGCGCTCGCGCCGGCCGATGACCTCGCCGCCGGCCGGAGCGATTTCCGGGTTGCGGTTGACCCAGACTGCGATCACCAGGACGAAGCCGATCAAGGTCAGAAGCCCCGGAAGCACACCCGCCAGGAACAGCTGACTGATCGAGGTTTCGGTGAAGATCCCATAGATGATGAAGAGAACGGAGGGCGGGATGAGCGAGCCCAGCGTACCGCCGGCCGCGACGCTCGCCGTGGCCAGACGCGGGTCGTAGCCCATGCGCAGCATCTCAGGCGTACAGATCCGACCCATGGTGGAGGCGCAGGCGATAGACGACCCCGTGATCGCTGAGAATCCACCGCAACCGACGACGGACGCCATGGCGACACCGCCAGGCAGGCGTGTCAGCCAGACCTTGGCCGCGTGGTAGATCTTGGTGGTGATGTCCGCGCGATAGGCGATGTGGCCCAACGCGACGAACAGGGGGATCATGCTCAGGTCGTAGGAGTGAATGAGGTCGAAGGAGTTCGAATAAACCATCGACGTGGTGGCACGGACGGCACGTTCGAACATGAAGTCGCCGGTCCGGAACGCGAAGATGACGAAGGACGCCACCGTCGCAACGCCAGCCAAGGCGAAGGCGATGGGCACCCGCAGCGCGAGCAGCACCAAGACCGCAGCGAAAGCGACCAATCCGATGACGGTGGGATCGATCATTCCGCTTCGGTGATCTTATGTTTGGGATCGACGACCTCGCCTCTCGCGATTGTCCGCAGATCACGCACGGCGAGTTCCGCTAACCGCAACCAACAGGCGCCAATCCCCAAGACGAAGAGCAAACGCCCCGGCCATCTGGGCAGATTCAGATCGCCGTAGAAGAAGGCGCCGGAGTTCCAGTCCCGAACCAATTCCAACCAACCTGCGTAGATGAGAGGTGAGAGCGCTAGAATGCCCGCAACGGAGCCCAGCACGATCAACCAGGAGCGTGCGCGCGGCCCCATCCGGTCGCTGACGAACTCGACGACCACGTGCGCGCGAGCGGCCGTGGCAGCGGCGAGCGGCAAGAGGATCGCCGCCACCATCAGTTCGCGAACCATGGTGACGTTGTCGGGCAATGCAGTATCGAAGACGGCCCGGGCCACCACGTTGGCGGTGATCAGCAGTCCAAGTGCGATCACCGCGACAACGCCGAGGCTCAGCAGAAAGCTCTCCAGCCGTCTCAGCATTGTCGCGGTACGCCGCTAGTTGCGTTGCCAGGGATAGCCCTGGGTATCGCGCTCTTCGGTGTAGTCGGCAATCAGACCGCGATACTCGGTCAGAAGGTCGTCGCCCGGCAGACCGACACGGCTCGCGGTATCAACCCACTCGTCGATGAAGGGTTCTCCTGCCGTAACGAGCTTGGCCCTTTCGGCTTGCGGCAAGGCGATCACCTCGACACCCTGCTCCTTCATCGCCTCGACGGCGGCGTCGTTTGCCGCCGTAATCAGCCGCCCGAACTCGTCCGCCATGTCGGAACCGACCTCGGCGAGCAGCGCCTGCTCATCCGCACTGAGGCTCTCATGCACATCCGCGTTCATGAAGATGCCGACGCCGCCGACCTGTCCCCAATCGAGCAAGGTGTAGCTGTCCATCACCTCGGCCTGCTTCAGCGCCGTCACCGCGTAACTGTAGCCCTGAGAGCAATCGAGCAACCCGGTATCGAGGCCCTGATAGGCATCGTAGATCGACATGTTGACCATATTTGCGCCGAACTCGCCGAAGACCTTGCCATAAGCTCCGGTGCCGCGAACCTTCAACCCATCGATATCGTCGGTGGTCCTGATGGCGGAGTCGGCGCAGCCGATGTGCACGGCGGAGGTCGTGAAGGTCCCGATATAGACTAGGTTCTTGTCGGCGAGGTTCTGGGCTATGGCCTCGGAACTTCGCATCAGCGAGTCCGTCGCTCGCATGCCGACCCAGGCGTCCGGGTTGTCGAGCGGCAGGTCGGAGATCCCGTAGCCTGCCATTTCCTGCGGATAGTAGACGGCAATCACCGTGCCCATATCGGCGACGCCATTGCCGACCGACTGCATAGCGGCGTTGGCCTTGAACAGGGCGCCGCCCCACTGGATGTCGATCCGCATCTCGCCGTTCGAGCGTTCCGCGACCTGATCCGCGAACCACTGCAGGGCTTGAGCGCGGGCACCGCGATTGGGACCCGCCTCGCCGTGAATTAAGACGGTATCGGCTGCCGCCCCGCTCGCAAGACCGCTGACCGCCAGCGCGAGCGCAATGGTTCTGATATGACTGTTCATACATCCTCCTCCCGTAGAGTTAGTTCTACTATGTGGAACTCAGTTCCATTTTTTTGTTAGGCTAAGTGTAAAGTGGCGCAAGATCAACGACCTTGAGCAGACTTCAGACCCGCCGCCGCAACTCTCCACGATAACGGGTGAGAATATCTCCAAGCCGGGCGATCGAGGGTTGCAAGGCACGCCGCGCCTCGTCACCCTCGCGGCCGTTCCCGAACAGCGCTCGGATGGGAGTTATGCGATCGGCCCTCTACCGGCGTTTCGTCTACTGTTCGACTCCATCGATCCTGGCGGCGCAGGCTGCCCAGACTCTGCTATAGGCTTCTTGGACCTCTCAGATGAACGATCCTTTGCAGCCGCTTCTGGTGACAGGCGCCTCGGGCTTCATCGGCAAGCACGTGATGGACAGCGCCGGCGCCCAGGCCGTAGCTCTCTCGCTGCGCACCGGCGACACGATTGAGGATCGATTGAAGGGGGTCCTGGCCGGCCGGTCGGCAGCAGCCGTGATCCATCTCGCCAGCCGCGCCCATGCCACCGATCCCGTTGCCCCGGAGATCTATCGCCAGGACAATTGCGTTCTGCCTGTGGCTTTGGCCCAGGCGGCGTTGAACAAGGGCATAAGGCGCTTCGTTTTCGTCTCAACCGTCGCAGTCTACGGAGCCTCCAGCGGTGCCCGAGCCTTCCAGGAAACGGATCGCCCTCGCCCGCAGTCCGACTACGCGCGGGCCAAGCTCGAGGCGGAACAGGCACTAGGCGAGTTGGCGGATCAGGGGCTGGAGCTCGTCATCGTCCGACCGCCCCTGGTGTATGGCGCCGGCGCGAAAGCCAACCTTGCGCGTCTGGCCGATGCTATTGCCCGCGGCCTGCCGCTTCCGCTAGGCGCCGTCCGCAACCGGCGCTCTCTCGTCAACGCCGGCGACCTGGCCGACCTGCTTCTGCTTGCCGCCTCTCATCCTCAGGCACCTGGTTGCATTTTCCTGCCTGCCGACCGAACGCCAGTCTCGACAGCCGAACTAAGTCGCGCCCTGGGACGGGCGCTGGGCAAACCGGCGCGCCTTTTGCCTTTGCCTCTTCCTTTGCTGCGCTTGGCCGGACGCCTGACGGGACAAGCGCGTATGGTCGGACAGCTTGTCGACTCCTTGGAGATCAACCCGCAGCCAAAGATCGACCGGCTGGGTTGGACCCCGAAACGAGGCCTGGAGGCAAGACTAGCCGCCTTCGCAGCCGCACGGGGATGAGCAACGATGTCGGTGTCGGGCCGGCCGCAACGAATCGATGGTGCGGCAGCGTCCGGGGACATCGCCTGAAGCTGTAGATTGTCTGACTCCATCCCGCTCGTGTATGCGATCACCAAAAATGAAACCTGGGCGTCCGACCTCTTCTTTCTTCGGCGCTCATAGGTAGTTACGAAGAGGGCTTGATGAACGAGAAAATCGCGGTGATCGGACTTGGCTACGTAGGTCTGCCGGTTGCGCTCGCCTTTGCCGCTTGTCGAGCCGGCACGGTCGGCTTCGACATCGATCCACGGCGAATCGCCGATCTTCGTGCATTCCACGACGGGACAGGTGAAGTCACGCAGGACAAGCTGCGCGACACCTCTCTGAAGGTGACCGACCGCCCCGAGGATCTGGAAGGATCCACCTTCTTCGTCGTGACGGTTCCCACCCCCGTCACCGACAACAAGCAGCCGGACCTGCAGCCTCTGGAAAGTGCTTGTCGGACGATCGCACCCTACCTGACGCCCGGTTCCGTCGTCGTCTTCGAGTCGACGGTCTATCCCGGGGTAACGGAGGAGGTTTGCGGCCCTCTGCTGGCCGAGATCTCGGGTTTGACGCTGGGTAGCGACTTCACGCTCGGCTACTCGCCCGAACGCATCAATCCCGGCGACCAGGTTCATACCTTCGAGGCGATCGTCAAGGTGGTAGCGGGCCAGGACGAGGCGACGTTGGAACGCGTCGCACAGGCATACGAGGCAGTCGTGACGGCCGGCGTCCATCGCGCTGCCAGCATCAAGGTCGCCGAAGCAGCTAAGGTGATCGAGAACACCCAGCGCGACATCAACATCGCCCTGATGAATGAGTTGTCGATCATCTTCGACCGTCTGGACATTCGTTCCGCCGACGTCCTGGCCGCGGCCCGCACCAAATGGAACTTTCTACCCTTTTCCCCGGGTCTGGTCGGCGGTCACTGTATCGGCGTCGACCCCTACTACCTGACCGCCAAAGCTCAAGCGGTGGGCTACAACCCGGAAGTCATCCTCTCCGGACGGCGCATCAACGACCAAATGGGCCACTTCGTCGCGGAGCGCACGATCAAGCAGATCGCAACAGCCGGTATGGAGATCCGCGGCGCCAGGATCGGCATTCTTGGTCTGACCTTCAAGGAGGACGTACCCGACCTGCGCAACAGCCGCGTGCCGGACATCATCCGAGAACTGGCAGCCTTCGGCGCCGTCCCGCTGGCGCACGACCCCTTAGCCGATCCGGAACAGGCCCGTCACGAATACGACTGCGAACTGCACGCGTTCGAGGCTCTGCACGACCTGTCAGCCGTGGTCGTCGCGGTACCCCATAGGGCTTTCAAGCTGAAGGCGCAAAGCGAGCTGCTCAGCGGCTTGCGTCCCGGCGGCACGGTTATCGATGTGAAATCGATGCTCGACCCGACCGAGCTGCCAAGCGGCACACACTACTGGAGTCTGTAGGGGCGGAGGCGCGTCCAGGGCCTTTCGATGGGCTGCCGTCGCCGGGAAAAGCCAACCGCAGTCAACTCGGTGCTGGACAGCGCAAGTATCGAGCCGGCATAGGACAGCTGCGTTTGAAAAGCGGCCCAGAGGTCCTACGAGCTGGCTGGTCCGTACCAAGTCCAGGTTTGAACCGGCATCATCATCACAGGCCTCGCAAATCGTTCCTGCGACCTGCCTTCGTCAAAGGAGAGAGGTATGACCATTCTCGTCACCGGAGCCGCCGGCTTCATCGGCATGCATGTCTCTCATGCCCTGATGAATCGAGGCGAGACCGTTGTCGGCTTGGACAACCTCAACGACTACTACGACCCCGCGCTTAAACATGCGCGCCTGGATACGCTCTTACGACGCAGAGAATTCAACTTTCATAAAGTCGAGTTGGCAGAGCGAGAGGACGTCTTCGACGTTTTTAAGGCACACCCGAAGGTCGACCGCGTTATCCACCTCGCGGCACAGGCCGGCGTGAGGCACTCCCTGACCGACCCCTATGTCTACGTCCGCTCCAACGTCATGGGCCATCTGGTGATGATGGAGGCCTGCCGGGCACGCGATGGACTGAAGCATTTCGTCTACGCCAGTTCTTCCTCCGTCTATGGCGGCAACACGGACCTGCCCTTCTCTGTCGAAGATAGAGTCGACGCTCCGGTCTCGCTCTACGCCGCCACGAAACGTGCTGATGAACTGATGAGCGCCTGCTATGCCCATCTTTACGACATCCCCGCGACCGGCCTGCGCTTCTTCACTGTCTACGGCCCCTGGGGACGCCCGGACATGTCGCTCTGGCTCTTCACCAAGGCGATACTGACCGGCGAACCGATTCACGTGTTCAATCACGGCCAGATGCGCCGAGACTTCACCTACGTCGACGACATCGTGCGCGGCGTCATTTCGGCGCTCGATCACCCGCCGACAGGCACTCAGGGGCGTCCCCACAAAGTATACAATCTGGGCAACCACCGCTGCGAGGAACTGCTCCACTTCATCGAGGTGATCGAGCAGGCCTGCGGACGAGAGGCGGACAAGCGCCTAGAGAACATGCAGCCGGGCGACGTTCCGGCGACCTGGGCGGACATTGCCGCATCACAACAGGACCTGGGCTTTCAACCCGAGACCAGCATCGAAGACGGGATCCCCCGCTTCGTTGAGTGGTTTCGCGGCTATACCGGGCTTTAGACTAGGGCTCAGACCCCTTTCGGAGACCGGGCCTGCTTTTCGATCAGCGGTTCTTCGGCGGATCGAAGGCGATGCGCGACCGACAGAACTCCAGGAGCTGGGCTACGCCGTCCTCGATCGAGAGCGCGTCGGTATCGACGACGAAATCTGGATCGCGAGGCGGTTCGTAAGGGGCACTGACCCCTGTGAAGTCGGCGATCTTTCCAGCACGAGCTTTCTTGTAGAGCCCCTTGGGATCCCGCTGCTCGCAGGTCGCCAGATCGGCAGCCACATGGATTTCGTGGAAGCCGCCAGGTACGAGACGTTCCGTCGCTGCGCGGGCGCGGTCTCGGTCGCTTTGGTAGGGGGAGATGAAAGCGGTGATGCAGACCGCACCGGAATCGGCGAAGAGGGCAGCGGCCTCACCGACCCGGCGAATGTTCTCCGCCCGGTCTTTCGGAGAGAAGCCCAGATTGGCATTGAGCCCACGCCGCACGTTGTCGCCGTCCAGAACATAGACCTGATAACCACGCTCGAACAGCAAGCGCTCCAGCGCCATGGCAAGGGTCGATTTGCCGGCGCCGGACAGGCCGGTGAGCCAGATCACGCCGCCCTTATGGCCGCTGCGGGACCAACGTTCCTCTCGCGACACCCCGTGTTCGACCGAGAAGACGTTGGAGGCGCGGACCTGCATGACGCTGCGTTGGTCGGGGTATCCCTCCATCGAGATCAGACCGCCGCCGACCAGGTCCAGGCCATCGAGCAGCACGAAGCGCCCGCTGTGAGGCAGAGCCTGCGACTCGTCGACCGCCATCAAGGCGCGGCTGCGGAGGACCGCCTCGCCGATGCCATTGCGCTGCAAGCTCTCTCCGCTGCGGCGTTCCAGGCTGTCGGTGTCGATGGTCTGTTCGATCGCCACCACCTCGACCGGATAGCGGGCGGTCCCCAGCTTGGCGGTCAGCTTCTGGCCCGGCTCCAAAGCGCCGCGACCAAGCCAGAAAAGGGTCGTCTTGAAGACGTTCGTGAGCTGCGGCGGCCGCTGCTCGTGGCTCATGACCTCACCGCGCTCCAGGAAGAGCTGCTCTTCCAGAGTCAGACCGACTGACTGGCCAGCATGGGCCTCCAAAGGAGGTTCGGCATTCCAGGCCTCCAGACTGCGCACCCGGGCCGTCTTGTTCGACGGACTGAAGAGGACGGTATCGCCGGCGCGCAGGACGCCGCTTTCCACCCGGCCGACCAGAATCCGGCGTTCGTCGAAGTGATAGACGTCCTGGATCGGCAGGCGAAGGGGCTGCAGCCCCGGCCGCGTAACGCTCTGAAAGCGGTCCAGCATCTCGAGCAGACGCGGCCCCTCGAACCAGGACAGCTCCGGACTGGAGTTGGCGACGTTCGCTCCGTCGCGGGCCGCAATCGGCAGAATGGCCGCTGGCTCGACGCCGATCCCCGCCAGATACTCGGTCACCTCGCGTGCGACCTCTGCAAACCTGGCCTGGTCGTGGCCAACCAGATCCATTTTGTTCACCACGACCGCCACCTGCCGGACGCCGAGCAGGTGAAGCAGGTAGCCGTGGCGCCGCGACTGCTCGCGCACGCCCTCCGCCGCGTCGATGACCAGAACCGCGGCATCGGCCTCGGCCGCGCCACTGACCATATTCTTGAGAAACTCGCGGTGCCCTGGCGCGTCAATGATCACATAGTCGCGCTTGTCCGTCTTGAAACGGATCTGGGTCGTGTCGATCGTAACGGCCTGATCGCGCTCCGCCTGAAAGGAGTCGAGAACGAAGGACCACTCCAGCGCCATCCCGCGCTTGGCGGAGATAGCCTGCAGTTCTTCGAGCTTACCGTCGGGCAAGGCGTCGGTGTCGTAGAGCAGCCGGCCAACCAGGGTAGACTTGCCGTGATCGACGTGACCGACGACGACAAGTTTAAGCAACTCCCGCGGAGCGGGATTGACAGAGATATCAGTCATTCTCAGGAAAACTCGATCACATGTAACCGCTGGCGCGCAGGCGTTCGAAGGCGTCTTCGCTATCGTGGTCCATCGTCCGCCCCGCCCGTTCCGGCTGCCGGGTCGTTTCCAGCTCAGCGATGATTTCCTCGATGGTGCTGGCGTCCGAGCGGATGGGGCGGGTGATGTCCTTTTCGCCCAAGGACCGGTATCGCCAGCCGTCACGGGCGAAGTAGAGAGGCACCACCGGGATGTGCTCGCGCTGGATATAGCGCCAGATGTCCACTTCGGTCCAAGCCAAGAGAGGGTGGATGCGCAGGTGTGCATCCGGCGGAATCTCCGTCTTGTATTGGTCCCAGAACTCCGCCGGCTGATCCTTGTAGTCCCAGGTGCCCGACTCGTCGCGCGGGCTGAACACCCGCTCCTTGCCACGCACCGCCTGCTCATCGCGGCGAATGCCCAGGAAGATTCCTTGGAACCCGCGATCAGCGATGATGCGCTTCAGGCCCAGCGTCTTGCGCGCGGCCTGACGGGAGTTGAGCGGCAAGGTCGGATCGGTCTCCTCCAGTGCGGGACACTCAGCATTGATGTAGTTGAGGTCCCAGGTCTTCACGTACTCGTCGCGAAACGCGTAGACTTCATCCAATTCGTTGCCGGTATCGAGCAGGACGACGGGAAAAGGAACACGTCCGAAGAAGGCCTTGCGAGCCAACCAAACCATGACGTTGGAATCCTTGCCCAGAGACCAGAGCATGGACAAAGGGTCCAGACGGGCATAGGCCTCGCGCAGAATGAAGATCGATTGCGATTCAAGATGATCCAAACGGTCCATTACGGCCCTATCGCGGGTTAAAGTCAGGTTGGATGCCGCCGTTTATTCGGCAGCTGTCCAGTCGACGTGTCATAGAAAGGTGTCTGATGGGTTCGCAAGAGGCGATTTCGTGGTCCTCTAGCTTGCATTCGGAAAGCAGCCGTGGCCTAACGGCTGGATGAAGTCCCTTGATCGCTACGTTCTGCTTCAATTGCTGGGGGCGACTTTCGCTACCAGCCTCGCCTTGACCTTTACGGTCTGGCTGACCCAGTCCTTACGGCTTTTCGACTACATCATCAATCGTGGCCTGCCGGCAGAGAAATTTGTGATCTTCGCGGCACTTCTGATGCCGAGCTTTCTGACGATCGTGATGCCGATCGCCACCTTCGTATCCGTCGTCTTCGTTTACAACAAGTTGGCCACCGACAACGAGCTGATCGTCATGCGGTCATGCGGTTTGAGCCAACTCCAGGTCGCCAAACCGGCTCTCCTGCTCGGGGTCGTGGTGACCTTGCTCATGTTCCTGATCACCCTCTACGTGCTGCCCCTGTCTTTCCGCAGCTTCAAGGACCTGCAGCACGACATTCGCACCAACTACTCCGCGGTTCTGCTGCAAGAGGGTATCTTCACGGAAATCGACGACAATGTCGTGATTTACGTCGGTCAGCGCACACCCGAGGGGCGGTTGCTGGACGTCCTGGTCCACGACACCCGCGAGCCGGCCAACCCGATTACGATCATGTCCGAGGTCAGCGAGATCACGAGCGGCGATAGCGGTCCCGTGCTTATCCTCTACCGAGGCCAGAGGCAACAGTTCGACCGCAGCACCTACGAGCTCTCGAATCTCAGCTTCGATCGCTATGCGCTTGAATTGGCCGATCAAGGGGCGGACGAGCAGAGGATCTGGCGCGAACCGCCGGAACGCTATCTGCATGAGATCTTTCGACCGCCGCAGAACTTCCTCGACGAGCGCCATCGCGGGGAACTGCTGGCCAACGGGCATCAGCGCCTGGCCCTACCGCTCTATACGCCAGCGCTGGTCCTGCTGGGCGTCGCCCCCTTCCTAGCAGGCGAGTTCAGCCGGCGAGGCTACTGGAAACGCATCCTCGCCGCCGTCGTCGTGGTCGCCTTGATTCAAGTCCAGGTTCTGGCCATCGAAGACGTGGTGGCCAACGATCTTACTCTCATACCACTTGTCTACGCAGGCTTGCTCCTGCCCAACTTGCTGATGATATGGCTGATCTTTTGGGCCAAGCCGGAACGCTGGAGCGGCCGTCGACCGCAAGCAGTCGTGCTGGGCGCGGCCGCCAAGTAGCCGAGCTGCCAAGTATCGGTCTGACTGCCAGTACACTTGGCGACGTATCCTCGTGTTCGTGGTAGAAGGTTTCGCGATTTCAACCCTGCAGCAATCTACAAGACTTCATGAGAGATTTTTTTGCCTCAATCTACTTTCGCCGCGCGAGCCTGGCGCTCCTGCACGACGTGGCGATGGCCGTTACAGCGTTCGTTCTGGCGCTGCTGCTGAGGCTTGGGTTTCAGAGGGTCGAGGACCTGATCCAGCGGGATCTCTGGGTTTCGGCGGTAATCTTCGGCATCGTCTCCGGCGCCGTATTCCTGATGACAGGTCTATACCGCGGTATCTGGCGCTATGCCTCCCTGAACGACATGCTCGGCATCGTGCGATCCGCGACCTTGGCCGTCCTGGTGTTCCTGCCGATCACCTTCATGGTGACGCGTCTGGATGCTCTGCCGCGTAGTTCGCTGATCGTAACCTGGTTGCTGCTGATTGCATTACTCAGCGGCCCGCGCCTGCTCTATCGCTTGCTGAAGGACGGCGGCCTCACCCATGTCCTGGAACGCGATGCGCATCTGCGGGTCCCCGTCCTGCTTATAGGCGCAGGCGATTCCGCCGAACTCTTCATCTCCTCCTTGAAGCGCGACGCAAACTACGAGGTCCTGGGGGTTGTGGACGAGAAGGGCCGGCGTGTCGGCCGAAAGATCCGCGGTGTTCCGGTCATCGGCGACCTTGAGAAACTGCCGGAGGCGCTGGCGCAGTTCACATCGCAGAGCGGCCGCCCGCCGCAGCGCATGATCCTGACCAAGGAACTGCGGCGAGATCAAATGAACATCCTGCTCGCGCTTGCCGAAAGCCATGGCGTGACGCTCGATCGCCTGCCGCAGTTGACCGACTTCAAGCGCTCGCAGGACAGCGAGCCTTTGCAACCGCAGCCGGTCGCGATCGAGGATCTGCTGCGACGACCGCAAATCGTACTCGACCCGGAGCCGGTCCGGCAGATGGTCATTGGACGCCGCGTTCTGGTCACGGGCGCCGGCGGCTCGATCGGAAGCGAGCTGGTCCGTCAGCTGGCTGCGCAAGGGCCGTCGCAGATCGGCTTGCTCGAAGCCAGTGAATTCAATCTCTACAGCATCGACCGCGAACTCGATCGCGACCGGCCACAGCTAAGACGCAGCGCCCATCTCTGCGACGTTCGCGATGCTGCAGCCCTGGAGCGGGTTTTCGCAGAGGTTCAACCTGAGTTGGTCTTCCATGCCGCCGCCCTAAAACATGTCCCGATTGTCGAGGCACAGCCCACCGAAGGCGTGCTGACGAACGTCTCGGGCACGCGCAACGTCGCCGAGGCCTGCCAGAAACACGGCGTCACCGTCATGGTGCTTATCTCGACCGACAAGGCGGTCAATCCCAGCAACGTCATGGGTGCGAGCAAGCGTCTGTCCGAAAGCTATTGCCAGGCGCTGGATCTCGAGGCTCGTCGCCGAGGTCACGGTCCGCGCTACGTTACCGTTCGTTTCGGCAACGTGCTGGGATCAACCGGCTCAGTCGTACCGCTGTTTCAGGATCAGCTGATGCGCGGCGGGCCCTTGACCGTGACTCATCCGGACATGACGCGCTACTTCATGACGGTCGGCGAGGCCGTTAGGCTGGTTTTGCAATCGGCTGCGGTCGGGGTCCATCGCCAGTCCGAGGAAGCCGGTAAGATCTATGTTCTGGACATGGGCCGGCCGGTCAAGATCCTGGAGCTGGCTGAGCAGATCATCCGCCTTTCGGGCAAGCGGCCGTACCGCGACGTGGACATCGTCTTCAACGGCTTGCGGCCCGGCGAGAAGCTCTACGAGGAACTTTTCCACGACCAGGAAACGCTGGTCTCGACCGACCAGCCCGGTCTTCTGCTCGCTGCCCCACGTACGGTCGACCTCTCAGACCTACGCAGCGGACTCGATAGACTTGTCGCCGCCGCCCAGGCGCAGGATGATGCCGAGGTGCGAGGACTGCTGTCTTCCCTGGTGCCCGAGTGGCATCAAGGCGCGGAGATTCTCGAGTTGCCCCGAAAAGCGCGCTAAAGAGATCCGTGACGGACCGCAGAGCTAGCTTAGATGGTGGACCGGACCCATGCCCCAGACAGCAATCGGAAGTTCGACCTGACGCGCCTTTAGCTGTAGCGCCAGAAACTGCGAGTAGTGCCGCGACTGGTGCAGGTTTCCTCCGTGGAACCAAAGAGCCTCCTGCTGGGTTGGTTTCCACATGTTGCGCTCCTCGCCCTCCCAGGGCCCAGGGTCCTTGGTGGTTCCGGAGCCGAGCCCCCAGCACTTGCCGACGCGGTCCGCAACCTCCTGGCTGATCAGGTCCGCTGCCCAACCGTTCATAGAACCGTAGCCTGTGGCGTAGACGACAAGATCAGCAGGAAGTTCAGTGCCGTCCTTCAGCACGACGGCATCTTCGGTCAGGCGCTCAACATCCGAACCGGCCTTCAAGTGGATCTTGCCGTCTATGATCAGCTGGCTGGCCCCCACGTCGATGTAGTAGCCGGAGCCGCGACGGAGGTACTTCATAAACAGCCCACTGCCATCGTCGCCCCAATCCAGCAGGAAGCCCGCCTTCTCCAGACCGGCGTAGAAGTCGGCGTCCAGCTCGCGAATCGTATCGTAGATCGGCTTCTGGAAGTCGGGCAGTAGGCGGTAGGGGATGGAAGCGAAGATCAGATCGGCCTTGTCGGTGGTGATCCCCTTCGCCACGGCTTGTTCGGAATAGAGCGCCCCGAGACCGTGCTCCATCAGCGGCTCCGACCGGACGATATGGGTGGACGAGCGCTGGACCATGGTAACGTCCGCGCCCGCCTCCCACAGGGCCGCGCAGATGTCGTGAGCCGAGTTGTTGGAGCCGATCACCACGACCTTCTTGCCTTTGTAGGCATCGGGTCCGGGATGTTCGGACGAGTGCTGCTGCTCGCCCTTGAAGAGCTCCTGCCCGGGAAACACCGGAAGATTCGGCTTACCCGACATGCCGGTGGCCAACACCAACTGCTTCGGCCGCAACAGAATCTCCTCGCCGTTGCGCCGGACCCGCAGCTCCCATTCCTTGGTTTCGTCGTTCCAGCCAGCCTGCTCGGCGAGGGTGCCGCCCCAGTAGTTCAGCTCCATGACGCGTGTGTACATCTCCAGCCAGTCGCCGATCTTGTCCTTCGGCGAGAAGACCGGCCAGTTGTCTGGAAAGGGGATGTAGGGCAGGTGATCGTACCAGACCGGATCGTGCAGACAGAGGGACTTATAGCGCTTCCGCCAGCTGTCTCCGGGGCGCTCGTTCTTCTCGATGATAATAGTCGGCACATCGAGTTGCCGCAGCCGGGCGCCCAGTGCGATGCCCCCCTGGCCGCCACCGACAATCACCACGTAGGGCTGGATTTCATGGCCGAGCCTGGCGTCTTCCTCAGCGCGCCACTCCGCCCAGCTCTTACGCGCCCGGTCAGCCCCGTGAGCAACGCCCTTGGGGCGCGAAAGACCGCGCCGTTCCTCGTGCCCTTTCAGCTCCTTGAGCGTGGTCAGCAGCGTCCAGATCTTGCCGTCACGGATCCTGATATGGCCGTGACCCCGCCCCGTACCCGTCTCGAAGTCGATCCAGGCCTGCAGGAATCCGCCGCCGTCCTCGGCCTCCTCGCCCGGCGTGATGCCCCAACCGCGCGGCACGATATCTGCCAACTGAGCGCGTAGCATTTCGCCGATCTCCTCGCGCCCTTCGAGGGTCCGAATGTTCCAGGTAAAGGCGACGAGATCGCGCCAGTACCCCTCCGGTTCGAACAGCGCAACTGCGGCCTCGACATCGCCCTCCGTCAAGGCGGCATCGAGATCGCCAAGAACCTTGTTCACGGCCAGATTCGGTGTCGTGTCCAGCATTCGTTCCTCCCGTTTACCGGTCCGAGTGCGCTTGTGCCGCGCCTGCTCCCGTAATTGAGGCAAGCCTGTCGCGGCTTGTCCAGCGACCTATCAGAGCCGCGACAACGGTGAATGAGCATCGGATCCGAAACGGCTCGTCGCCTGGAAGCAAAGTGTAAGCGGCACAGACAGCTGCGGAGGAGGACGCGCCAGGACGAGCGACACGCTAGCCATCGCCCTGTTCGCCCCCGTCCCGCTCGACCGCCGACCGAGGCGTCTCAGTCGCCTTTGGCCCGCAGTACGGCGCGCCAGACGACCTCGGGCGTCGCCGGCATGTCGATGCTTTCGAGTCCCAGCGGCGCGAGGGCGTCAATCACCGCGTTGCTCACAGCGGCCGGAGCACTGGTAGCGCCGGCCTCGCCGGCGCCCTTCACACCGATGAGGTTGTCTGGACAAGGGACTTCGTTGAGGGCCGTGTCGAAGTTCGGCAAGTCATCGGCGCGCGGCTGGCAATAGTCCATGTATCATGCCCTCAGCAGCCAACCGTCGTCGCGTCGAAGCCGACCCGCTCCAGAAGGGTCTAACCGACCGCCTGAGCGACGCCACCATGCAACTGCCCGTCCACGATCATGGGATTGATGCAACGCCCGACGTCGTGCCCCCCCCCCGACTAGGCGGCCGACCCTCGTCTTCCCGGTATCCGGATCGACCTCCAGTTCTTTCAGTTGCCGCGACGTTACGCCAGAGCCGCTCGCAGACGTTCGAGCAGACGTTCTCGATCGCGACGAGCGACCAGGGCCGTCTCCATATCGACCGATACGAAGCGAGTGGTCATGTTCGGCTGCATCTGGCCGATGAGATCCATGTCGGCGGAGATCACCGTGCCGAGCATGAAGTAGCCGCCGCCCGAGACGGCGTCGCGGTGAAGAATGATCGGTTCGGTTCCACCGGGCACCTGGATCGAGCCGTAAGGATAACAGGCGTCGGTGATGTTGGAAGGATCCGACCCGGCACCGAAGGGTTGTTCGCGCTCGACGAAATCCAGCGATTTGCCGCCCCGGAAGCGATAGCCCATGCGGTCGCACTCGGGCGCCACCGTCCAGGTGTCCTCAAAGAAGGACTTCTGGCTGCCCTCCTGAATACGGTGCCAATAGAGTCCGGGAATGACGCGCAGTTCGACGGGGCTACCCGGCGACCGGCGCAAAGCCTCCGGCACGCTCGCCCCCTCTCGCCCGCCGCCCTCACCGACCGGCAGCATATCGTTTGCCTGGATCGCACGCCCGTCGACGCCACCAAGCGCGCCGATGGCATAGGTGGAGCGGCTCCCAAGCATCGGCGGCGTGTCGATGCCGCCGGCCACAGCGATGTAGGCGCGGGCTCCCGATCGCAAGTAATCGAAGGACAGCGTCTGACCCGCCTTGACCCTGAAAGAGGTCCAGGTCGGTTGTGGTTCGCCGTCGAGCTTGGGCGGAAGCTCCGCTCCTGTGACCGCAACCAGGGTATCGCGCGTGAACTCGAGCTGCGGACCGAGGAAGACCGCTTCCAGGCAGGCCGCGCCTTCCTCGTTGCCGACGAGCAGATTGGCGCTCACCAGGGCGAGACGGTCCATGGCACCGGACATGGGAATGCCGAGATGGTAGTAGCCGGGTCGGCCGAGATCCTGAATCGTGGTTGCGAGGCCCGCATGCGTCACCTTGATCGTCACTGCAAGGCCTCCTCGAGCTTCGCGTTGTAGCCATCGATGTCGGCGTTGAACTCGTTCAGATCGAAGGTCACCTCGGCCATCCGGGGGGCGAAGCGGCCTGCCTCGACGTCGGCGACGGCCGCGTCGTAGGCCTCGCGATCGATCGGCTTCCACTTGACGATATCGCCGGGGCGGAAGAAGACCATGAAATCGCGCAGATAGCCGATCTCCTGCTTCGGGTCGAAGATCGGCATCGGCGTGATGCCGAACATCTGGTAGCCGCCGGCACCGCGCACCGAGTAGACGCAGGAGAAACAACCGCCGTAGCCGACGGTTAGCTTGGGTGTGTCGGTGCGCGGGCGCAGGTACTTCGGCACCTGAATCTGACGGGCGCGCTCGACCATCTGATAGAGGAAGGGCAGTCCAGAGACGAAACCGACCATCGAGACGAACCAGGGCGCCCCCGAGTGGGCAGCGATGAAGGCCTCAACGGAGTCGTAGCCGTTGATGCTGGCGGCATACTCGATATCGGTGGCATCAGGATCCTGATGGCGGTCGCGAAACCGCATGAGGGTCTCGTGCGTCCAGGGGTCCTGGTAGTAGACCGGGATCTCGACGATGCGGGTCCGCAACCTGGCTTCCGCGCTATCGGCCGCAGACTCCAGCTGCTTCAACTCGGCGACCAGATCGTCTGGCGCGGCGACGTCGGGATCGAACTTGATCTGGAAGGAAGCGTTGGCCGGACAGATCTCGGTCACGCCCTTGATCTTCGCAGCACGCACGGCGGTCGTGATCGAGAGGCTCTTGAAGAAAGCCTCCAACGACATCGCCTCGTCGACTTCAACGAACACATGCTCGTCTCCACCGAAGCTGTATCTCATCGTCATGACCTCTCCCCTCCCTGGTCAGGCGAGCTTCGCGGCATTGGTCTCGAGCCAGTGCTCGAGCCATCGCGTATGTACGTTTCCCTCTTTGATATCTTCCTCTTCGACCAACGCGGCGAACAAGGGCGCGGTCGTGGCGAGTCCGGCGATCTCCAACTCGGCGAGCGCCGACTTCAAGCGCGAGATGGCATGCCCCCTGTCCTCTCCCCAGACGATCAGCTTGCCCAGCAGGGAATCGTAGAAGGGGGGAATGCTGTAGCCCGGGTACAGCAGGGAATCGAAACGAACGCCGGGACCGCCGGGCAACCTGAGATCGGAGACGGTTCCCGGGCCTGGCAAAAAGTCCTTGGCCGGATCCTCGGCATTGAGACGCACTTCCAGAGCGTGGCCGCGCAGCGTCACCTGGTCTTGGCGCAAGCGAAGCGGTCTGCCCCCTGCGATCCGCAGCATCTCTCCGACCAGGTCGATCCCGGTCACCCATTCCGTGACCGGATGCTCGACTTGAATGCGGGTATTCATCTCGATGAAGTAGAAGGCGCCTGTGGCTTCGTCGTAGAGGTACTCCAGCGTTCCGGCGCCCGAGTAGTTGACGGAGGCCGCAAGCTTCACCGCGGACTTGCAAAGCGCGCTGCGAGTCTCCGGAGACAGGGCCGCTGATGGCGCCTCCTCCCAAACTTTCTGCCGACGCCGCTGCAACGAACACTCCCGCTCGAAGCAATGGAGTGCGCGCTCGCCGTCCCCCAGTATCTGGACCTCCACATGGCGGGCGCGCTCGATGACCTTTTCGACGTAGAGGCCGCCATCGCCGAAGGCGGCTTGAGCCTCGGCACTGGCCTGCGGGAACAACCGCTCGAACTCGGACACATCCTGGGCAATGCGAATACCCCGTCCGCCCCCGCCGGCAGCGGCCTTGATCATGACCGGAAAGCCGATCTCGGCGACGACGTCTTTTGCGGCCTCCAGATCGGCGATCAAACCGTCACTACCCGGGACGGTCGGCACGCCGGCACGCGCAGCGACCCGGCGCGCGGCCACCTTGTCCCCCATCAGTCGGATCGTGTCGCCGCTAGGGCCGACGAAGGTCAAGCCAGCCGCGGCGACCCGGTCGGCAAAGGTCGCATTCTCCGCCAGGAAACCATAGCCGGGATGAACGGCGTCGGCACCGCTTTGCCGGGCGGCCGCCAGCAGAGCGTCGATATTGAGATAGGACTTCGCCGCCGGCGCGGGACCGATCTCGATGGCTTCGTCGGCTAACTTCACCGCCAGGGAGTCGGCATCGGCGGCGCTGTGAACCTGAACGGTCGCAATGCCTTGTTCCCTGGCCGCACGGATGATCCGCACGGCGATCTCACCCCTATTTGCGATCAACAGTTTGCGAATCGGCATAGCCCTGGTGTTCCGCCTCTACCGCTCTAGTCGGACAACTCGGCGAGCGGCTGCCCGGCCATCACGGGGCCCTCGTTCTCGACCAGGAACTTCACGAGTTTACCGGCGCTGTCCGCCTGCACTTCGTGGAAGGTCTTCATCACCTCGATCAGACCGATCGTGTCCCCCACCGCGACAGCGTCACCGTCCGACTTGTAAGGCGGTTGATCGGGCGATGGCTGGCGATAGAAAACGCCTGGCAGGTGCGAAAGGATCTGCTTCGTCGCCATGGTCTCGCGTCTCTCCTGTTAGATCTTCGTCAAGCGGCAGGGGCGGATTTCACGCAGCATCCAGCCAGGGCGATACCGCTTCCTTGACGGCACGTGCGACCTCGACCGCGTTGGGCGTATCGGAATGGACGCAGATCGAGTCGGCACGCACAGGCACGTCCTTGCCATTGACCGAGGTCGTCAAGCCCTCCTGCACCGCACGCACGCAGCGCTTCGCGGCAGTCTCCGGATCGGTTGCTCCGTGTTCCCGCGTGATGATCAGGAAGCCGTCGTCGCCGTAGTCGAGATCCGCATAATACTCGGCGACCATCGTGTGGCCGCGCGCGCCGTAGATGCGCTCCTGCAAGGTGTCGATCATCCCCAGCAGCGGCACCTTGAATACATCCGCCGCATCGCAGATGGCGTGCGCCGCCTCCTCACTGTGCGCCGCCATTCCGTAGAGCGCCCCATGAGGCTTGATATGATTGAGCGACATCCCCTCGGCTTCGAGAAAGCCCTTCAGGGCGCCGATCTGATAGATGACGCAGTTCGCCAATTCCTCGCGCCCGATCTTCATCTCCCTGCGGCCGAAACCCTGCAAATCGGGAAGCGAGGGGTGAGCACCGACTTTCACGCCGTAGGCCTTGGCCAGACGGACCGTGTGCCGCATGTGGTTGAAGTCGGAGGCATGAAATCCGCAGGCGACGTTGGCGACGGTGATATGCGGCATCAGCCCCTCGTCGTCGCCCATGCTGTAGAGACCGAAACTCTCACCCATGTCGCAGTTGATCGCCGTCATGCCACTCCTCCACTGCCTGTCGTACGCTGGAAGGCTGGTCTTCCAATTCCCGCCCTTGGCGTCTCAACGTCCGCAAGGACGCTTCTCGCGAGAGTGTTGCGTATCCAAGCGGATATACGAAATAGAAAATTTTTCATTTAGATATCTGATTTTCTGATAGAGAGAGACGCAGGCTTCAGGCGAAACCGCAATCGCGCAGTCAGGATCCGATGGTCCAAGGGGACGGTGAGAGGTGAACGTTTCTTTCCGCCATATTCGTTACTTCCTGGCGGCGGCCGAGGCCGGGCAGATCTCCCGCGCTGCGGTCGAGCTGGGCGTCTCGCAGTCTGCCGTCACGGCTGCGGTCAAGGACCTGGAACAGCGGGTTGGAACGAAGCTGTTCGACCGCCACGCACAAGGCGTCTCACTGACCCTGGAAGGCAATCGCTTCCTTCGCCACGCCCGGAACATCGTGACCTCCGTCAACGAGGCCCTGCGACTGGAGAAGGACGGCGCGCGCGAGGTCGCGGGCCAAGTGCGGTTAGGCGTCACCTATACGGTCGCGGGCTACTTCCTGCCGCAGCACCTGGCGCGTTTCTCGCGCAGCTTCCCCGGCGTCATGATCGAACTCCATGAGGCCCCGCGCGCCTCGATCGAGGCCGATCTCGTCTCCGGCAAGCTCGATACCGCCGTCCTCCTGACTTCGAATATCGAAGCGCGCGACCTTCTGGATCAGGAAACGCTGATCCGCTCGCGCCGTCGCCTCTGGCTACCGCTGGATCATCCTCTTCATCAGGCGGAACGGATCGGCCTCTCCGACATCGCTAAGGAACCTTACGTGATGTTGACGGTGGACGAAGCGGCACAAACGGCCGGGCGCTACTGGCAGCAGGTGGGCCTCAAACCCCGGATCAGCTTCGAGACCTCCTCAGTCGAAGCCGTCCGCAGCCTGGTCGCCAACGGGATGGGCCTCACCATCTTGTCGGACATGGTTTACCGGCCCTGGTCCCTGGAGGGACAGCGCATCGAGACGCGGCAGCTTGCGGAGACGATTCCGAGCATGAACGTCGGCGTCGCCTGGGCACGGGACGCGGATCTATCTCCGGCGACGCGCGCCTTCCGCGACTACCTGAGTCTGACCTTCAACGGCGCCGGCCACTCTCTGGCGACCTGAACAACCGGAGCCTCGAAGCAGGGTCAGTCGGCAGTCCATCCGCCGTCGACCATCAGGGCCGTTCCGGTCACCAGAGCGGAGGCATCGGAGGCGAGATAGAGCGCCGCACCCATGACATCAGAGATCTCGCCGACCCGTCCGAGCTTGATCTTTTCTTCGAGCCATCGCACCCGCTCCGGATTGTCGAAGGTGGGCTGCGTCAAAGGCGTCCGGATGAAGGTCGGACAGAGCGTATTCACGCGAATCCCGTGGCCGCCCCACTCGATCGCCATAGCCTTGGTGAAGCCCTCGACGGCGAACTTCGTGGCGCAGTAGACCGCGCGGTCCAGCCCCCCAACCTGTCCCATCTGACTGGACAGCGTGATCAGGGATCCCGGCTTGCCGGCGTCGATCAGACCACGGGCTACGGCTTGGGTCAGGAAGTACGCACCCCGCAGGTTCAAACCGACGACAGCGTCGAAGTCCTCCGGTCGGGTCTCCACCGCCGGCCCATGTCGCGCCAGCCCCGCACTGTTGACCAAGACCTCGAACGGTCCTCGTTCGGCCACCGTACGGGCGGTCGCGTCGATATCGGACACATCCAGCGGCAAAGCTTCGGCCGACCAGCCACGCTCCGCGAAAGCCGCTACTAGCGCGTCCAACTTCGACCGCCCGCGCGCGGCCAGCAGGACATGCGCCCCGGCCTCGGCCAAGGCGACGGCACAGCCGAGCCCGATGCCGGAGGAGGCACCGGTCACGAGCGCACGCCGGCCGTCCAATCGGAAGCTGGGAGACTTCGGCAACTCGACTACAGCGGAATCGGTCATCTGGAGGCTTTCTTCAAACCGAGAGAAGAGTCGAACGTCACTCCGCCGCCGCGCCGTAAGGCACATTCTTGCCGCCGTAGCGCCGGACCCGAACGTTAGCCTGCTCGGCATGGGCCACAAAGCCCTCCAGCATGCTCAAGCGCGAGCAATAGGAGCCGACCAGAGCCGCCGCCTCGTCGGTGGTGACTCTCTGGTAGCTGTGCGTCTTGAGGTATTTGCCGACCCAAAGACCGCCGGTGTAGCGCCCCGCCTTCTTCGTCGGCAGCGTGTGGTTGGTCCCGATGACCTTGTCGCCATTGGCCACGTTCGTGCGCGCGCCGAGGAAAAGCGCGCCGTAGCAGGTCATGTGCTCCAGGAACCAGTCGTCACGATCCGTCATGACCTGGACATGCTCCGAAGCGATCTCCTCACTGACCTGAAGCATCTCCTCATAGGTCTCGCAGAGGATCACTTCGCCGTAGTCGCGCCAGGAGGCCGCCGCCGTCTCGGCCGTCGGCAGGATCTCCAACAAACGTTCGATCTCGACCATCGTCTGCTCGGCCAAGCGGCGTGAGTTCGTGACCAGTACCGCAGGAGAATTGTAACCGTGCTCGGCCTGCCCCAGCAGATCGGTCGCGCAGATCTCGGCGTCGACCGTCTCGTCGGCAATGACCATCGTCTCGGTCGGCCCGGCGAAAAGGTCGATCCCCACCCGTCCGAAGAGCTGGCGTTTCGCCTCGGCAACATAGGCGTTGCCAGGTCCGACCAGCATATGAACCGGGTCGATGGTCTCGGTCCCGAGCGCCATCGCACCGACCGCCTGAATGCCGCCCAGTACGTAGATTTCATGGGCGCCGCCGAGATGCATCGCCGCGATCACGGCAGGGTTCGGTTCGCCCTGAAAAGGCGGTGTCGCCGCGACGATGCGCGGCACTCCGGCGACCGACGCGGTCAGGACCGACATGTGAGCGGACGCCACCATTGGAAACTTCCCGGCGGGCACGTAGCAGCCAACCGACTGGACCGGAATGTTCTTATGGCCGAGAACGACACCCGGCATGGTCTCGATCTCCACGTCCTGCATCGAGGCGCGCTGTGCCTCGGCAAAGGTGCGGACCTGGGTCTGCGCAAAAGCGATATCCTCCATATCGCGCGCAGATACGCGGTTGACGAGCGCTTCGATCTCCGAGGCGGAGAGGCGGAAGGACGGCGGGCTGTAGCTATCGAATTTCTCGCTCAACTCCCGCACCGCGCTGTCGCCGCGCGTCTCGATCTGATGAAGCGTCTGCTCGACCACCTGACGCACCTTGGCATCCTCGACGGCACGTGCCTCTTCCTGCTTGCCTCGTTTCAGGTACTCGATCATGGCATCCTCGTTTGTTGGAGACGTGCTTCCGCTTCCGGGAAGGGAACGGCGGACCTTTCATCTCGGGCGACGCTCGCCCGCGCTTCTACTGACACAGGCCCTATGAGATCGACGGCTCCGACTCGCCGCTTCACGGGCCGGCTCCAAAGACGGGTCGGCGCTCCAGAGCACGCGTAGCGAGCTCCAGAGCCGCGTAGACACCGAGTGCGGCCAGGGTCGCCGGCCACTCCGGCAGAAGTGCGAGCCCGGCCGGCAGCAGCCAGACGGCGGCGGAATAGCTCGCCTGACCGAACACAGCACGGCCGGCAAGGAGGCTGGCGACCGACAAACAGAAGACGACTCCGGTCACTGCGGCCATGGCGATCTCCTGCAGGCCGCCCTGGGCGAGCATGCCTGGATAGATCAGGAACAGCATCGGCAGGACATAGACAGTGGCGGCCAGGCGCACTGCCTGCCCCGCGACCCTGGCCCAGGGCGATTGAGCGATGGCAGCGGCCACGAAGACCCCCACGCAGACCGGCGGCGTAATGACCGAGAGCGTCGCGTAGTAGAGGACAAAGAAGTGGACGACCAGAGGGTCGAGCCCCTGCTGAATCAACGCCGGTGCGAAAACGGCGGCAACCAGCACATAGGCGGCCGAGGTCGGAAGCCCCATCCCGGCGATCAGACAGACCACAGCCATGATGGCCGCCACAGCGAAAGTCTGCCCACCGGCCCCCTGAAGAATCATGCTGGTCGCGGCGACGCCGAAACCCGTGAGGTTGAGGACACCGACGAACACCTGTGCCGCGACCAGCAGCACGCCGACCGTCACCACGCCGCGCCCTCCGTCGACCAGAGAGCGCCACAGCGTCCCGGCGGCACCGCGCCAGCCTTCGCCACCGAAGACTTGAAGAGTGATGCTGGTGCCCATCATACCGATCATGCCGTAGCAGGCAGTAAGGGCAATCGAGCGACCCTGGGCAATCCCGACGCCAAGCCCGATGACGGCGGCAATGATGGGCGCCATCCGTCGCCAGTGGAGGGCCGTACGCCAGTCGGGCAGGTCTTCGGTATCGACCTGACCGAGGTTCTTGCGCTTAGCGACGTAGTGCACCGTCGTCAGAACGCTGAGGTAAAAGAGAAAGGCCGGCAAGATCGCGGCGACCGCGATTTCCCAGTAGTTGATGTTCACCAGCTCGGCCATCACGAAGGCGGCTGTCCCCATGATCGGCGGCGCCAACTGGCCGCCGGTCGAGGCCACCGCCTCGACCGCACCCGAAAAACTTCTCGGGTATCCCAAGCGCTTCATCAGAGGAATTGTGAAGTTGCCGGTCGTCGCCACGTTGGCGACCGTCGATCCGTTGATGGAGCCGAAGAGACCGGAAGCGATGGTCGCGATCTTGGCGGCGCCGCCTGTCGCTTTGCCGCCCGCGCGCGCCGACAGGTCGAAAAAGGTCTGGCCGGCCCCGGTGTGCAGTAGCATCGCACCGAACAGCACGAAAGCGGCCAAGGTGGTCGAGGCAACGTTGACCAGGAGGCCCCAAAGCCCACGATCCGAAAGGTAGACGACCTCCGTCAGGTAGGCGACGTCGAAACCGCGATGCCCGAAATCGCCTGGGATGAGATGCCCGAGGAGCGCGTAGCCGAGCGAGAGAAGAACGATAGCAGGGAACAGCAGACTGCCGGTAACTCGACGGGACAGCTCGAGCACGACAGCCACCGCGGCGGCGGCCAGGGCGACCTCATGGGGCTGCGCCCAGGGCAGCTCCGTCATGATGCGTTCGAAGTTCAGAACGATGTAGACGCTCGAAACGAGCAACGTTGCCGCCAAAAGAGTGTCAAGCGCCAGTCCCCAACGGCGCCAGGGCTTGCCGGCACCGAGCGGAAACATCACGAATCCGAGAACGCCGATCACCGAGACGAAGATCGCTCGTTGGATCAGGGACTCGAAGGCGCCGAAGAAGGAGGTGTAGAGAACGAAGAGTCCAAGGGCACCGGCCAGCACCAGGGTCAGCTTGTCCCTGAGCGTTCCCGGCCGGGCCTCGACCCGCGTCTGCGCTTCACTGTCGCTCATGGGCGGCCACGGCCTCCGCAGCGCGGACGGTCAGCCAGACCGTCGGCAAAGAGGGGGGCGGAAGGGGGCAGCTGGCCGCTGCCCCCCAAAGGAGAAACCGTAGCGGTCCCTTAGCGAAGACGGTCCGGCACGTCGTAACCGGCTTCCTCGTAGTAGCGAATGGCGCCCGGATGGAGGGGCGTCGTGGCGTAGTCGAGGGTGAGCTGAACCAGGTCACCGTCACCGATTGCCGGGAAGCCGGCCCGCTGCGCGTCCATATCCTCCATGACCGCCTTGACGATGTCGTAGGCCGTCTGCTCGTCCATCTCGGGCTGGGCCGAAACGGCGATCATGAACCCCCAAGTCTGGTAGGGCCCGGTGTTTTCCATCTCGCCGCCCGGCATATCGACCAGGGACAGTTCCGGAAGCTCATCGGCGATCTTCGCGCGCTGCTCGTCGCTGATCCCCAGCACCTGCACCGGCGTGAAGGTCGCGATGTCGGTGGTCAGGGCATCGAACTTCGTGCCGACGGCGGACTTGATGAAACCGATCGCCCGACGGTCCTTGATCGCATCGGCCAGTTCGCCGTTGGTACCGCGCACCCAGTCGGGCTCGACGCCCAACAGCTCCATTACCTGGAGCGACGTGGCTTCGGTCGAGGATCCGCGCTGGCCGGGGCCGAACTCCTGCCCGGCGAGATCCGCGATGCTGGTTACGCCGGAATCCTGGCGGACGATCACGTTCTGCGGTGCCAGGGAGTAGGCCCAGAGCAGTTTCGATTCGACCGGAGCGCCGTCGAAGCCCTTCACGCCATAGTAAGCGTGGTAGAGCGTCGAGGTGGTGACGAGGCCGATGTCCAACTGGCCACGCGACATGCGCTTGAGATTATCGACCGTGGCGCCCGTTTCCACAACCGATGCTTGATAACCGTCCTGTCCGGACACGATGTTGGCCAGTGCCGCAAAGTAGGCGTAGTGGGCCGACTGAGCGTTAGTGGCGCCGAAGGCGAGACGGGTCTCCGCCTCCGCGGCGCCCCCCAGGACAGGGGTCGCTACGACCGCAACGGCGGCAAGCCGCAAGCATGACTTCCACATGATCCGCATAACCTCCCATGGTTTGGTTTCTTAGTTGGCGAAAAGGTCGCCTTTCTTTTCCATATCGCCACAAAATCAGAATTGCAAACGCTTTCAAAAATTTTCCGCTATCGACGCGAAACAGCCAAGCCGGATCGAGCTCTCGGAAGATTCGTCACCATACATTCAGGCGATCTCACGAACTGTCTTCCGAAAATATATTATATTTCAGTTATTTAAATTAGAACGACAGTTCACTTATACCGTACATCAAAGCGATCTAAACGGTTGAAAAATGACTATCGTTTGCATCACTTGAGCCTGAAAGGCATGGTTGGCTGCCAGGGTCGCTTATCGTGAGGCGCCGCCCTGACGCCCCCTATGGATGAGCGTCTGGACCAGACGTGAGATCCGGTATCGAGCGAGTCCGCCATGCAGAACGAGTCGAAACGCCGAAGCGCGCCCAAGGCCAAGAACGGTAAAGCCAACAGTCCTCGCGCAACCGCCGCCGACGTTGCGCGCGCGGCGGGTGTGTCGATCAGCGCGGTCTCTCGGGCCTTCACGCCCCACGCGAGCATTTCAAAAACCACGAAGACTCGCGTTCTGCAGGCTGCCGAGTCCCTTGCCTATCAGCCAAACCCTTTGGCGCGCGGTCTGATTACCCGCCGTTCCGGCATGATCGCGCTGCTGATGACCGAAGTGACCAACCCCTTCTACCCGACCGTGCTGGAGACCTTTGCCCAAGCCTTCTCGAAGCAGGGCAAGCACGTGATGCTTTTCACGCCCGCGCAGGACGAGCCGCTGGAGGCGCTGCTGCCCCGCGCCTTCGGCTACGGCGTGGAAGGTGTGGTCATCACCTCCGCCAGACCGACGGCGGAGATGATGTCGGCCTGCGAGACCGCACCGGTGCCGGTTGTGCTGTTCAACCGGACCGTGGAAAGCTCCGCGATCAGCGCCGTCTGCTGCGACAACGAAGCTGGAGGCCGCACGGTTGCCCGCTTCCTTGCGGAGGGCGGGCGCCGCCGCCCCGCTTTTGTGGCTGGATTGCCCGGTGCTTCGACCAGCCTCTACCGTGAACGTGGCTTCACCTCCGGTCTGATCGACGCCGGGCTGCCCGCCCCCTTGAGAGCCGAGGGCCATTTCACGTTCGACGGGGGCTTGCAGGCCGCAAAGTCTCTACTGTCCTGCGATGTCAGACCCGACTGCATCTTCGCGGCGAACGACATCATGGCGCTGGGCGTTCTCGACGGACTTCGCCGCGTCGGTGGCATCCGCGTTCCCGATGACATCTGGGTGGTCGGCTTCGACGACATCGACGCCTCCGCCTGGCCGAGCTTCGGCCTGACCACTTTCCGCCAACCGATCAACCGCATGGTTGCCGAAACCCTTCGCATTCTCGACCTGGCGGACACCGACGCCCCGACGTCGCCGAGCACTGTCTTGGTTCCAGGCCGCCTTATCGAACGCGACTCCACGGGACGCGTCCCGGCACTTTGACAATAGAGTTCGACTCAGGCGTCGCCGCGCAGCGCCTTGATGCCGGACGCCGCCTCCTTCGCGCCGGTCAGCATCCAGGCCTGTTCCGAAGCTACGAAGAAGAGCGAGAAGCCAAAGCGCTGCCACTCCTTCGCTTTCGCGACGTTCGGAACGAAGGTCGCGAAGGCCTTGCCGGCAGCCTTAGCGGCAGCGGCAACCTGTTCGATCTGCGCCATCAGTTCAGGGGACGACTGGTCGGTCTTTCCCAAGGCAACGGAAAGATCCGCCGGGCCCAGGAAGAGGCCGTCAATCCCCTCCGTCGCAGCGATCTCCGCACTGGCGGCCACGCCCTCCGGTTCCTCGATCTGAGCCAGCACGACGGTCTCGTCACGGCTCCGCGCGAGCACTTCACCCATCGAACGGGTCGCGTAACCTGCCCAGCGGGTAGAGCCGGCAAAGCCGCGTCCGCCATGACCGAAGTGTGCTGCCTTCGCAATCGCGGCCGCTTTCTCGGCGCTGTCCACATGCGGCACGACGACGCCTGTGGCGCCCGCATCGAGGACCTGCAGGATGGCGTCCGGCGTGGCAGCGGAGACGCGGACGAGGCAGGGCAGCCCGAGCGCCCGTGCCAGGGCCAGGCAGGGGTCGATCCGGCCCCTGTCGAAGGGGGCATGCTCCGCGTCCAGACAGAGGAAATCGAGGCCCGACATGGCCAAGATCTCCACCATCTCGATCGCCGGGGTCTTCACGAAGGTACCGGCCAACATCTCTCCGGCTGCCAGCCGCGCCTTGAACTGTGTCACACTATCTCCCTTCCATCGTCTCCATTCGTGTAGGCCCTGGCTTCAATGCGACGACCGGGCCAAGGTCTCACTCGGTCGAAAGGCCGTCATCTCAGGCGAGAGTTCGCCGGACAGAAAGTCCAGGGCGTTCTGCGCTGCTCGTTCCGACATGCGTTGCGCCGCCTCTCGCGTCATGGCCGCCGAGTGGGGCGTAAGAATGACATCCGGGCGGTTCAGCAACGGGTCATCCGGCGACGGCGGTTCCGACGCCAGAACGTCGGTCGCATAGATCGCCGGACATCGCTTGTTCAAAGCCTCCAGCAGCGCCCCCTCGTCGACGATGCCGCCTCGCGCCGTATTCACCAGCAGCGAACCGGGCCGCATCTGCGCCAGTCGTGCAGCATCCAGAAGGTTCGCTGTTTCGGCGGTGTTGGGCAGGTGCAGGCTGACGATATCGGCCTGAGCAAGCCCGTCTTCCAGCGTCTCGACAGGAGTCACGTTGCAGGGATTGGATGTCAGGAAGGGATCGTAGACGAGGCACTGTGCACCGAAGGCAGAGACGCGAGATGCGAAGGCCTGCCCGATTCGGCCGAAGCCGACGACGAGAACCTTGGCCCCCTGCAGTTCGCGCGCACCCAGATGATCGCGCAGAGACCAGTTGGCGCTGCGAACGGCCTCATCCGCGACAGGCAAACGCTTCAGGCCGGCCAGAATAAGGGCGATTGCATGCTCGGCGACGGAGACGTAGTTGCTGTCCGCCGCGACCGCGACCGTGACCCCAAGGTCCTGCATTAGATCGAAATCGAGATTGTCACACCCTACACCATGGCGGGAGACGAGCCTCAGTTTCTGCGCCTGCTCGAATGCGCCGCGGGGAAGCTTGCGACCACGGAGAATCAGGATCTCGGCATCCGCCATATGGCGGACGATCTCCGCATCCTTCGGTTCCGCGAGATGAACGCAGGTGACATCCGGCGCTGTCCGCAGGAGGTCGAGGCCACTCTCATGAACAGGGTCCAGAACCAGAACTTTCACCATCTCAACCACTCTCCGCCCGAGATAAAACAGATCGCCTAAGCTGTTCCTCCCGCCACCCGAGATCGAGGTCGGAAGCTACCTTTAGGATGGCAGACAAAACGGGAGACGGAACCGGAAGCCCGGTCCGAAGACGCTCCGCGCGCGTTCGTCTTTCCTTGTCCCCTGGAATCAGAACGTCTTCCACCCCCTGCGCAGGACTGCTGCTTCGAACGAAATCGATGTAGTGTGCGACTTCGCCGCCGAAGCCCCCAAGATCGTTGAAGCGCGCCGGATCCAGAAATATCGCGAGCATGCCGTTCCCGAACGCACGGTCGGACCGTCCGTTCGTACCGTTCCCGGTAAGTGCCCCGCCAAGCAGTTCGCAGGCCAGCATGAGACCCGAGCCTTTGTGATCTCCGAAGGCCGTCAAAGCGCCCGGTCCGGCTTGAGGGTCCGGAGTGCCCTCCTTCAAGCTCGGACCATAGAGCACTTCAGGATCGTCGGTCAGCCGTCCGTCGGCCCCCATCAGGGCATCGCCCGGAAGCCTCTTGCCGCCGCGTGCAGCCACCAGCGCCTTACCCTCCGCGACCTTGGAGGTTGCGAAATCCAATATGAAGTCGTCGCCCTCCGGGTTGGGGACACCGATCGCGACAGGTGCGGTCGAACCGACCCTCTGTGCACTTCCAAAGGGGGCGACGAGGCGGGAGCCGCCGACATTGACGAAGAATAGACTGATGTAACCAGCCTCCGCCGCCTGCTCGGCGAAGGCGCCGACCCGGCCGATATGGCCGGCCCGACGCAGCGCGACAACGCCGATCCCCTGCTCGCGTGCGAGCGCAATACCCTCCGAAGTCGCTTCGCGCGCCAGCCACTGCCCCATGCCCGAGCCGCCGTCGAACTGCCGCGCCGCGCCAAAGCTCGCGATGGGCGAAAGGGGCTGACGGGCCTTGATCCTGCCGCTACCCAGCCAGCTGTGATAGCGAGGCAAACGAATGACGCCATGGCTGTCGTGCCCGCGAAGACTGGCATCGACCAGATGCACGGCAACGCAATCGGCTTCGTCGACGCTGCAGCCATCGGCCCGCAACACCTCGTCGATCAGCGAGGTGAGTGCTTGCGGGTCCACGAGAAGGGTTTCCGTCATCTCGGCTCTTAGAGAAATTGGGTCTGCAGGGTCATGGAATGCGCCTTTGCAAGAAGCCGCTAGGGCACCAGGCAACGTCCAGCCGGAGCCGGGCGAAGGCAGGCCAACCTCGCCAACCGCCCTCGCCCGGTTCCGACTCAGTTGGCCGCCTGTTCTTCGAAGAAGCGTGCGGAACCGGGATGCTGTGGGATTCCGACATCCTGGGAAAGCATGTCCGGCGTGGTCGTCCGCAAGGCCGCAACCGCGACGCCCAGGTCTTCCAAGCGTTCATGAATGGCACGCGTGACGTTGTAGATCGTGGTTTCGTCAACACCGCAACCGGCGATGACATGGGTTCCGAAACTCACGGACTGCACGGGGCCATCCATGTTGGCGTAGGCATCGGCCGGGATGGTGATCTGCGAAAAACCGGCGTTGACCTCAACCATCTGCTCGAACATGGCGTCGGTGATCGGCAGGAGTTTCAGATCGCGGGACGCGCCAACGTCCATGATGACGCCGGCCGGAACACCGGTTGCCTGAAAGAAACCGTCCACCTGACCGTCCTTCATCATGTTGACCTGGTCGGACATGGACGCAAAGTTGACTTGCTCCAGATCGTCGTAATCCAACCCGACGGTCGAGAGCGTGAGACGCGCAAGCTGTTCGGCGGTGTTGCCGCGCGGCGTCACCGCGAGGCGGCGTCCGGCGAAGTCCTCGAACGAGCTGATCTCGGGATTGACGACAGCCGCCTGGATCACCTGAGGATAGAGATAGGCGACGTTGCAGATGTCGGTCGTGGGTTCCGTGAAGGGCTCCCGACCCAGTGTCGCATCGACGGCCGAGATGTTGTTCGACATGCCGAGCTGAGCCAGACCCTGCGACACCGCTTGGATATTCGCGAGACCGCCGCCCGGGCGAACCTGGATCGAGATGTCGTCGAAGATGTCCTCGACGGCCGCTTTGATCGCACCGCCGGTCGGATACCAGGAGCCGCCTGGCGAACCGGTCACGAAAACGAGGTTCTCATCCGCCAACGCGGGACCGGCGGTCAAGACCGCAACCAGGCTTACAGTCAGCTTGAGCTTCTTGAACAACTTGTCCTCCCTTGGATTCGAGTCTTGGTTTGTCATTGGTCCAGGGTCGCCGCCACCTTCGCGACCGGGTTTCGGCGTTGCAGGAAGAAGGCGACGAACGCCAGAGCCAGGCCGACCACATCGGTCAAGAGGCCCTGGTAGATGAGCAGGAACGCGGCAGCGACAAGCAGACAGCGTTCCAGCATTCGCAGATGACGCGTCAGGTAGGCATGCAGACCTGCAGACAGGAAAATCACGCCGGCAATGGCAGAGAGCGACGCGAAGAGAATCTCGCCGAAGCTACCCTGCATGATAAGTGCCGGCGAATAGACGAACATGAAGGGTACGATGTAGCCGGTCATTCCCAGCTTCGCCGCCGCAACGCTGGATTCCCAAAGCTTGGCGCCGGAAATCGAGTTGGCCGCGAAGAGACCGATTGCGACCGGCGGCGTAATCGTCGACATGATCGCGTAGTAGAGCGCGAAGAGGTGGGCGGCCTCCAGCGGCGTGCCGAGACGCACGAGCGCCGGGATCAGCAGGGCCGTCTGCAGGATGTAGGCCGGCGTGGTCGGCAGGCCCATGCCGATCACGATGCCGGCTAGAGCCGTCAGGATCAGTGCGACCAGCATGGAGTCCTGTGAGATACCGCGAATGAAGCTGGAAAACTCGAGTCCCAGTCCGGAGTGAACGATCACGCCGACCACGATACCGGCGCAGGCGCAGGCCATGGCGACCTGGATCGCGTTGCGGACACCGTTTTCCAGTCCCTCCAGCAACAGGGCGAAGCTGAATTCAGAGCGCGTCTGCTTACGCAACAACGTTGTAGGGAGAATTGAGAGGATGCCGTAAAGCGCTGCGTAGGCCGGTGAGAATCCGGCGAACAGCGTCCCCATGATGACGATCAGCGGGATGATCTGGTGCCCGCGTTCGCGCAGAACTCGCCAAACCTCCGGGATCTGGCTTTCCGGCAGGCCGGAGAGACCCTGACGCTTAGCCTCGAAATGGATCGCGACAAAAACCGAAACGAAGAAGAGCGTCGCCGGTATCAAGGCGATCAGCATCACGTTCAGGTAGCTGACCCCCATGATCTCGGCCATCACGAAGGCGGCCGCTCCCATCACCGGCGGCATGATCTGCCCGCCGGTCGAGGCCACCGCCTCGACGCTACCGGCGAAAGCGCGGTTGTAGCCGAGCCGCTTCATCAGCGGGATCGTGTAGCTGCCGGTCGTCATGATGTTCGCCACCGCGCTTCCGGAGATCGAGCCGAAGAAGGCGGAGGACAGACTTGCGACCTTTGCCGGACCGCCGGTGGTGCGGCCGGCAACTGCCGTGGAAAACTCGATAAAGAAGCGTCCCGTTCCCAAACGCTCGGCCAGCGCTCCGAAGAGAACGAAAAGAAAGAGAAAGGTCGCCGAGACGTTCAGCGGAATGCCGAAGATACCCTCAGTCGTCAGGTAGTTGACATCGACGATGTAGCCGGCCGTCAGCAACCCCGTGACGAGCGCGTAGCCGACGAAGGCCAGCGCCGTGAGCGGCAAGGCCGGTCCCAAGGTGCGCCGGCAGCCCTCCAGGACAAGAAAGATCAACCCCCACCCCAGCCAGAACTGCTCGACGGCCGGCGGCGTGACGAACTGGAACCGCTGATACAGCGCCTCCTGATTCAAGATGAGATAGCCGACCGTCACCAAGGAAGCGGCGATGAAGAGGATATCCAGACCGACCGCGAGGCTGCTCCTGCGCTCGACCTGAGGGAAGAGCAGGAAAACCAGAACCAGCGCCAGGACAAGGTGCGTGCCGCGAAAGGTGAAGGGTTGCGGCGCACCGAAGAGCACGACATCGAAGTGGAATAGGATCATGCCCGCCATGAGCGCGAGCGTCAGGATACGGAGCCAGGACCGCTGCGCGATCACCGGGCGTGCCTCGCGAAGTCGACGGCAAACCGGATCATTTCAATTCTCCCGCCAACGCGGCCACAAGGGCGGCGCGCTGGGGCACGACGCCGATGGCTCCCGCCGGGCGCGTGCAGACGTTTCCTCGATGTGCTCACTGCTTTTTTCGTTCTTGCGCTCAAAGGTCATTTCTGTCGACGAAATTGTCAACAATTTCATCTGGCAAGACCGACGTAAGGCGCGCTTTTCCCACTTCACGAGTGAAAACCCTTGTCTCAAACGCCTTCAGGTTCTGTCAGACAGCACCGCAACGACTTTCAAAGCCGAGCGCGTTTTCGACGATCGTACCAACAGGCGCGACAGTGGCGAGCGCGATGGACCGTTATGCGGTCGTCGGCACGCCATGCTGCCCGACGGTCATCCAGCGTTTGATGCAAGGCGATGACGGTGACGGTACATGGCGTCATAGCGATCAACCTGGTTGAGGCTGAAATGACCGACAACGAGGGAGACCAGCCGCTCGCGATCGCGGCCCTCCATGGCGGCGATCAACTCATAGTGCTGCGCCTCGGTCCGCGCCATGATCGAATCGTCAAAATACTTCATCGCAGCAATCAGATGCGTACGCGCCGCATACTCCTCGATTGCGGAGGTCAGAGTCCGGTTTTCGCAGGCAGAGTAGAGGGTGCGGTGAAACTCATTGTTCAGATGGAGGACCCGGCGGAAGTCCTTTGCCTTCAAGGCTTCCGAGTAGGCGGTTTGAACCTTGCGCAGAGCCTGTGTAACGACCTTGGGTGCCGGCAAGGGAATACAGCTCGCCGCGTGAGACTCGATCAGGACCCGAAACTCGTAGAGTTCGCGAATTTCTCGGGGGCTCGGCTCATGAACGACGACGCCGCGATTCGGTACGCGGACGACAAAGCTCATCTCTTCGAGCTGCGCGAAGGCCTCGCGAAGAACATGCCGCTTGACGTCGTACCGCTGGACCAGAGGCTCCTCCACCAGGCGGGAGCCCAGCGGAAAGACACCCAGCACGATGTCCTCGTAGAGGGCCTCGACCACGCGCGAAACGGCCTCGGACACGTCGCTCTCTCTTCCTCGTTGCGCCAGCCGCAAAGATAGAAAATTGCTCGGCGAGGCTAAAGAGCTTTCGCTCAGTCACGAGGAGCTTCGTCAAGCGGATAAGGAGTCAAGCGCGCTGCACGGTCATGATCCAGGCTGGATCTCTTCCCTCGAATAGCTCTGCGCGCCGGCCTCACGAAGACCCTAAAAGAACGAAGGTAGCGACAGAGGATGGAGGTAACGGTTCGCCTGACCCTCAAGCCGAAGCTGTGGCCGCAGGTGTCAATCGATCCAGGGACTGAGTGAGGGCCGCGACCAGATGCTCGCACTCGATTCCAGCAAACTCGATGTCCTGACGCGCGAGGAAACCGCGAACCCTTGCCTCCAGTGCATCGACCTCTGCGTCGCAGCCGACCAAGTCGCGCTCTAACCAGTCGATGCTTTCCGTCGGGCGTGGGTGCCAGTCGCCGTTGACGATGGCAGCCTCCACCGACCGGTCGCGAATCTTGAGTGCGGTCCAGATCAGGCCACCAGGCGCCTTGACGCGGCCCCGCCCGACTCTCGCACCGGCAAGATCCCCGAACCGCACCGCTTCGGTTTTACCATAGAGCCAGTCGTCACTGGACAGCCGCTCCCGGAGTTCGGCCGCATAGGTTCGTTCGATGTCGGTCAGGTTCTCTCGCTGCAGATCCTCGACGCCAAAGGCATCTTCGGCGACTTGCCGTGTCAACTGTTCGAGCTCCGCCTCTGAAAAGCTGCGTCCGGTCTCGCGTTGCAGGTCCGTGTAGCGGCTGGCCATATCCTTGTGGATCTTGTCCTTCACCTTCTCGGGCGGCAGGGGAATCGCCCGCGCGGCGACCTCGACGTTGATGGGCGCCGTGTTGATCAGGATGCGCATGGTCATGACGCCGTCTTCGATCTTGAGGGAGGTCGGCATCAGTTTGCGCCCCTGGACCTCGACGTCGTTGAGCGGGCGGTAGGCGGCCGGCACGTCGTATCGCCGGCGCAGCGTCTCGGCGACGGCCCCCAGCACCAGGGGAAAGGCTTCCCGTGAGGTCTGCGGGATGCCGGGCAGATCGGTCGGCAGGTAGAAGCAGACGAAGATCGACCCGGCACCGGCATAGATGGCGCCGCCGCCGTTGACACGCCGCCGCACCTCGATCCCCGCGCTCCGGCAGAAATCGAGGTCGAGCACCTGGGTCGGATCCTCGTTGATACCGATGGTGATGCTGTCGCGGTCGAAGATATCAAGAAAGACCGTTGGCGGCGCCTCGCCCTTCGCCACCGCACGTTCGACGGCCGGTGAGACGGAGATCGAGAAATCCGTGTAGGCGTTGCAGTCGACGACGAGACGCCAAGGCCTCTTTGCGGACGCTCCGGTCTCACTCATGGAAAATCCCTCCTCGCAGGTCTGCTGCAGATTGCTTTCATGTCCGCTCGTCGAGCATGACCGGGCCCTCGGGCAGATGCTCCACCGTCTCAAGAGCGTCGAGCGACACCAGAGTCTGACTCTTGAAGGACCGGTGAACGGACTCGGATGCGTCGTCGTCGAGCTGCCCTTCGACCAAAAGAGTCAGGTGATCGGCGCCGTTCCGGCTGCTTACTCGCAGCCGATGCGCCCCCCGGACACCGGGCAGGCCCAGTAGAACGGCACGCAGTTCCGACGGATAGAGTTTGACGCCCTTGGCCTTCACCATCTCATCTGTACGACCGAAGACAACGCGGGGCAGGTTGACCCTGCGACCGTGTACCGGCGCCGTATATCGCAGGAGCGTCAGATCGCCGGTGCGATAGCGCACCAAAGGCTGCGCTTCCTTTCCCAGATGGGTCAGAACCAGTTCGCCGCGCTCGCCCTCTGCAACGGGAACCCCGGTTTCCGGATCGATGACCTCTGCATAGAGCAGCTCGTCGAAGACGTGAACGCCCTCGCCGCCCGGAAAGGTCCTGGCCACGGGCAACACTTCCGACAGGGAAAATGAGTCGATCAGCTGCGTGTCGGGCATGGCCCGCCGAACGGCGGCGTAAAGCGTTCGATTTCCGGTAAAGGGCTCGCCGCCGGCAAAGAAGACCCTGGGAGCCGGCATACCCGCCTCCAGCAGGCGCAGGGCGAAGCTAGGGTTGCCGGCCAGGACCGTCATACCGGCATCGCGGCAGAGCGCGGCCGTGCGATCCGCTTCGCCCGGACCGGCCGGAACACAGGTGACGCCCCGCGCCTCCATTTGAGACTGGTAGAACAGCCCCGCAACGAAAAGATGGTATCCGAAAGTCACGACGCAGACGTCGTCCGGGCCAATCCCACAGGCCGAAAGCTGGTGGTCAGCGGCCGTATTGATACGTGCCAGGTCGCCGGCCGTGTGTAAAATCGGAACCAGGCCGCCGCCCATGGGCGAAAAGTTCATGCGCACGGCCTGCGGACAGACGAAGGCGCCGAAGCCCGGCTTGCGCATCTCACTGACCAGATCCTTGCGACTCATGAGGGGCACGCGCGCGACGAACTCTTCGGCGTCCGCGACCTCTCGGGGCAGGCGGCCGGCGTAGAAGGGGTGAGAGGCAATACAGCCAAGGGCCGCGTTGATCGCATCGCGCGGAAAGGTCATGTCCATCGGGCCGTTCCTGGTCGATTAAAGGGCATGAGGACGGCGTGCCAATAGCAGGCGCTCGCCGTAGACCAACGCCAGGGCCAGCAGGCCAACAAGATCGGTTCGATGCTCCGGCACCATCAATGTTGCGACCCGCCGGTCGACAGGCTGCCGATGAAGGCTTCCTCCACTTCCCGCGGATCCAAGCCCTTGGAGACGTCTGCGAAGGCCGCGCGGGCGGCCTCGGCGAACAACGATTTCAGACTTCGCTCCGGCTCCAGGCCATAGACCGTCTGCCCGACACCGATGACGGCGACACGCTTCATGCAAAACCTCGTTTTACTATGCAAAACAAAGGTGCACGAAAGTGAACCGGTCTTTCAAGTCTCGCCGGCGGGCTTCTGGCATGCGGTTACGGCAGCAGCGCTCAGCGGAGTCCCTGGCGCTGATAATCGGCCTCGATCGCGCGACGCATCCCGACCAGACGCGGCCCCAGATCCTCGCGTAACCGTTCTTCGCTGAGGACGAAGGCCGGGCCGCCGAGGTTGAAGGCGTAGACAGTTTGACCGTCAGGCGCGAGGAAAGCGGTGCCGGCGCCGTTGATGTCCGGCACCCAGCAACCGATGCCAAGGCAGAAACCGCTGTCGGCGATCTCCCGCTCAGCCTGGGCGATCTGCTTCTTCACCGCAGTCCAGTCCTTGCCCTCTTGCCGTTTGAGGGCATCCATCACCTGGCGACGCACGGACTCTGGCGCATTCGCGAGCCAAGCCCAACCCATGGCGCTGCGCGCCAAGGGTAAGCGGCTGCCGATGTCCTGATGCAGGATCACGTGGCTCACGCCGCGCTGCAGTTCGATATAGACCATGCTGAGCCGGTCCCGGTCGCCCAAGGCGACCGTGCCGCGCGAGGCCGTCGCCAACTCCAGCATATGCGGGCGCGCCAGGTCTCGGATCGCCAGACTCGCCAAGTAAGCCTGATTGATCGCCAACACGCCGGATCCCAAGCGGTAGCGCTCGAGCTTCGGGACGTACTTGAGGTACCCCAGCTTCGTGAGGGTATAGGTGATCCGGGACACTGTCGGTTTCGGCAGCCCGGTGCGAGAGGCGATCTCCTGGTTGCCCAGCAGAGGGTCAGTGGAATCGAAGGCGCGCAGGACTTCGAAGCCGCGCGCCAAGGCCGTGATGAACTGGCGGTCCTTCGCTCCCTCGCCCTCCATGCCGCCGGGATCGTCGAGCCCGGAGTCCAACTGCCAGTTCCGCCGTGTCGTCATGCAGCTCAGATCCCTTCACTCCTGCGGCAGTCGAGTCTAGCGCTTTGTTTCGCTCAGCGAAACAAGGACTATTTTGCTCTGCAGAAGAATATTTTGCATAAGTTGATCCCGGTGATGCGCTTCCCTAGCATGTCAAGCCGTCGCGGTTCTGGAGAAGATGAAATGCCATTGGACGAAGGCCTGACCCTCGAGCTGACGGAAACAGTGCGCCGCGTCGTCGAAGAGCGCCTGATACCCGCCGAGGAGCAGACCGTCGCGGAGGACAAGGTCCCGGACGAGATCCGGGCTCTACTGCGCGATCTCGGATTGTTCGGAATCTCCGTCCCCGAGAGCTACGGAGGCCTCGGGCTTCCCCTCGAGGCTGAGACCAGACTCATGTTCGAGCTCTGCCGCGCATCGGTTGCCTTCCGTTCGATTCTCGGCACCAACAACGGAATCGGCTCGCAGGGTATCGTGATAGACGGTACGGAAGCGCAGAAGCGGCACTACCTCCCGCGCATCGCAAGCGGAGAACTGATCGCGTCCTTCTGCCTGACCGAACCGGACAGCGGTTCCGACGCCGCGTCCCTGCGCAGCGTCGCGCGGACGGATGGGGACGACTTCCTGATCTCCGGCACCAAGCGCTACATCACCAACGCACCGGAGGCTGGACTCTTTACGGTCATGGCGCGCAGCGAGCCCGATCAGCCGGGCGCGAAGGGAATTTCGGCCTTTCTGGTCGAGGCCGAAACGCCGGGCATCACGGTCGGGCCCTGGGACCGAAAGATGGGGCAGCGCGGCGCGCATACGGCCGATATCACCTTCGACGAGGTGCGGGTTCCGGCGACTGCGATCATTGGTGGTCCCGAGCGGCGCGGACAGGGTTTCAAGACCGCCATGAAGGTTCTCGATCGAGGCCGCGTGCATCTGGCCGCCGTCTGCGTTGGGGCGGCACAAAGGCTGCTCGACGAAGCTTTGAGCTATGCGATGGACCGCCGGCAATTCGGCCAGGAAATCGCCCAGTTCCAACTGATCCAAGCAATGCTGGCCGACAGTCAGGCGGAGATCTATGCTGCCCGTTGCATGACCATCGATGCGGCGCGGCGCATCGACGCCGGCGAAAAGATCCCGATGCTGGCGTCCTGTTGCAAAATGTTCGCCAGCGAGATGGTCGGACGCGTCGCCGACCGAGCTGTTCAGATTCACGGCGGCGCCGGCTATATGGCCGACTACCCCGTCGAACGTCTCTACCGCGACGCTCGCCTGTTTCGTATCTACGAAGGCACCACCCAGATCCAGCAACTCGTTATCGCACGCGCCCTGATCAGCGAAGCTTCCGAGGCCATAGGTCGCTGATCGGTCTGATGGCAGGCGGCGAACTAAGGACAAGAACATGCCCGATACAGCCAGCCAGTTCCCTCCCGTGCTGTCAGAGCGACGGGGCGCCGTTGCGCTGCTGACCCTGAACGATCCCTCAAGGCGCAATGCACTGTCGCTGCCGATGCGCGAGGCTCTCTACGATCTGCTGGCGCAGGCGATGGCGGACGGGGCCGTCCGCGCCATCGTCATTTCCGGCGCCGAAGGCGGATTTTGTGCCGGGGGAGACCTCCGTTCCATGGAGGATGTCGGACCGGTGGCGGCTCAGGCGCGCTTGCGCAGCGCCCACCGTCTGGTGCGTCTGATCGTTGGTGGAGAGAAACCGGTCATCGCGGCGGTCGAAGGCGACGCGGCAGGCGCTGGCCTGTCCCTGGCGGCGGCTTGCGATGTGGTTCTGGCGGCCGAGACTGCACGCTTCATCGCCGCCTTCGACAAGGTTGGCTTGATGCCGGACCTGGGCGCCCTCTGGACAGTGCCGGCACGATGCGGCAACAGCGCGTCCCGGCGCCTTCTGTTGCTCGGCGAAGTCTTCGACGGCCGCGAAGCTGCCCGCTGGGGCCTCGCAGACAAGGTCGTGGCGCCCGGGCAAGCCCTGTCCGAAGCTCTCGCGGCCGCGGAAAGACTGACGGCGGGCGCGCCTCTCGCGATCGCGGCCGTGAAGGCCGTGCTGGCCCGGGGGCCTCAAGCTCTGGACGTAGTCCTCGATGGCGAAGCCGACGGGCAGGCCGTTCTGTTTTCCAGTCAGGACTTCGCAGAAGGACGTCAGGCCTTCTTCGAAAAGCGGAAACCCCAGTTCACAGGTCGCTGACGACGCGGGGGCGGAGCACGCGCAGCGGGGCTTCCCGCAGACCTGCATCGAAAGGATCCGCCGCGTCCTGGGCCCCGGCTGCCAGGTATTCCTCGGCCAACCGATCGACCAGGTCGGCGACCGAGGGAACATCGGAAATCGACCCGACACCTTGGCCGGCACCCCAGATATCCTTCCACCGCTTCGGACGCTTTTCGTGGTTACCGACGGCGACCTCGCCCAGGGGTGGCAGGTTGTCGGGATCGAGACCGTTACGCTCGATCGACGGCCGCAGATAGTTGCCGTGAATACCGGTGAAAGCCGGACTGTAGACGATGTCGGCAGCCGCGCTCTCAACGATCATCTGCTTGTAACCGGGCGCCGCGTTGGCTTCCTGCGTCGCGATGAAACGGGTTCCCAAATAGGCGAGATCCGCTCCCATGACCCGCGCCGCCCGAACGGCGGCGCCGGAGCTGAGAGCACCTGCCAGTACGATCAGACCGTCGAATTCGGCCCGCACCTCCGGCAGCAGCGCGAAGGGGTTGATCGTCCCAGCATGCCCACCTGCGCCGGCCGCGACCAAAATCAAACCGTCGACCCCGCTCTTGATGGCACGTCGCGCATGTCGAAGGTTGACCACGTCGTGGAAGACGAGGCCGCCGTAGTCGTGCACCGCCTCCACGACAGCATCAGGCGCGCCGACAGAGGTGATGACAAAGGGCACGCGGTGCGCGACCACCGTAGCTAGGTCCTGTTCGAGACGGGGGTTCGAGCGGTGGACGATGAGATTGACGCCGTAGGGAGCCGGAGGCGCCGCACCGGATTCACGACGCGCCTCCTCCTCCCCGAGCGATCTGGAGATCCGTTCCAGCCAATCCTCAAGTGCTTCGGCCGGCCGCGCATTCAGCGCTGGAAAGGCCCCCGCGACGCCGGCGCAGCACTGTGCGATCACGAGATCGGGGGTGGAGACCAGAAACAGTGGCGCGCCGATCACAGGAAGGCGCAGCCGGCGGCCGAAGCTCGCTGGCAGGGACATACACACCTCGAAACGCTTTGCCGATGCTGAGAAGACCGGAGATCCAGAGCAGGAAATCATAGGCAAGGATGTTTCGCAATGCGGATCGCGATTTCACTCGCATGCGGTTCGATATCGAGACAGGGCCCTGATGTCTCGCCGAGCCTTGGCCAGTCGACAGGCTGATAGCTTGTTGGGCTTCGTCTCGATTGGTGAGAGATTCCTATCACTGGCTGAAGCTGCGGAGAAAGGGACGACTGTCGCGATCGGCTCCGCCAAAAAGGTCATCTTTTATCCATCTATTTACTATGGTTTTTGGTATACATTTATATATTGCGCAAGAATACCTCGCATGCGACTGTCTCTTCGTTCGATCCTGTCGTCAGAGTTGCCCGGGCAATTTCTAGCGGACCCGCCCTGGCAGAGGCGCAGGTGCAGCTCGTGCCGAACAGCGGACGATGTCACGGGGCACCTCGACCCCGGTTCGTCCCGCAGATGCCCATCACAGAAGGCATCGACAGTTCGGACCCGACCCAAAGGGAGGACAAGACGTGTCACAATCGAAAATCAAATCGGCAGTTCTATCCGGCGCCGCCGCTCTGACCGTTGCTGCCGGACTTTCCGCTCCGGCACTGGCCGCAGAGTACGAGTGGGTCTTCCAAAGTTCGGCACAAGCCGGCGACAATTTTTTCCCAATCCAGCAAGCCTGGGCCGAGCGTGTGGGAACCGTCACCGGTGGCCGCATCTCCATTGAGCTGGTCCCGACCGGAACCGTCGTCTCCTATAATGAGACGCTGGATGCCGTCGCCGCAGGAATCCTCCAAGGACACGTCACGGATCCCTCCTACTTCTCGGGCAAGGATCCCGCCTACGGCATGCTGAGCAATCTCGTCGGCGCCTGGTCGCATCCCCAACAGATGTTCAACTACATGAACTACGGCGGAGGCATTGAGCTCTTCAACGAATTGGAGAACCCCTACGGCCTGCAGTTCCTGGGAGCAGCTGCCACCGGCGTCGAGGCCTTCCTCTCGACCACGCCGATCCGTACCGTGGAAGACCTGAAGGGCATCAAGATGCGCGCGCCGGAGGGCATGGTTCAGGAGGTCTTTGCTGCCGCCGGTGCGTCACCGGTAAATCTGCCCGGCTCCGAGGTTTACACCTCTCTGGAAAAGGGGGTGATCGACGCGGCCGACTACACGGTCTTCTCAACCAACCATGCTCAAGGCATGCACGACTTCGCGACCTATCCGATCTATCCAGGCTTTCACTCCATGCCAGTGATCGGCGTCTCCATGAACAAGGAGATCTACGACACCCTTCCCGAGGACCTGAAGGCGATCCTTGCCATGTCGGTACGCGACTTCGCTCAGGACATCGTCAATCGCCTCGAAGTCGAGGACATGCGTGCCGTCGCCGAGGCTCAAGCCGACCCGAACATCGAGGTGATCGACTGGTCCGAGGAGGAGCGCGCGAAGTTCCGGGCGATCGCTCAGAGTCAATGGGAGAACTGGGCCGGCCGCTCCGACTTGGCCGGCAAGGTCTATGAGAGCGTAACCGTCTATCTGAAGGAAACCGGCCTGCTACGCTAGGTCAGTGCGAAGGGCGGTCCGGCGGACCGCCCTTCTTCGCTCGAAGGCGCCGACCACACCGTGCACCGCGACCTTTGGAGGCGCTCCCCGTGCCGAAAGACAGCACGACCCTTGACGATGCCGAGCAGACGGTCTCAACAATCAAGGCTCTGACGCGTGCGACCGGATCCGACGGGCAGACAGGGCTCGATCGACTCATCATACGCCTCGGGTCGCCCGTCAGTCTGCTCTTCGCCTTCGCAACCGCAATCTCGATCTACGAAATCGTCGTCAGACACTTCTTGAATGCTCCGACCATCTGGGCACATGAGACGGTCATTGCGCTGGTCGCCTTCTGCTACCTCTATGGCGGAATGCTCTGCCTGGCGCGCGACCGGCACATTCGTATCGGTCTGATCTACTTCGGCACGGAGGGCGGAACCCGGCGTCTGCTCGACGCCGTGAATGCCTTCCTAGCCCTCCTTTTCGCCGTCGCCATTGCCTACGCGGCCTGGACCATGACCGAGCGAGCCTGGTTCGCGCCCAGCGGAGACGTCAGACTCGAGCGGACCGGATCCGCCTGGAACCCACCCATCCCCGCCTTCGTAAAGCTGGCGCTTTTCGTTACGGCCATCATTCTTGCAATCCAGTCGATCGGCCACTTCCTGGTGGCGCTGCGCGGCGGCGGTCCGGGTCACAAGACGGGAGGCCGCCCCAACCCTGTCGCCCTTCTTGGCATCGCGGTCGTTCTAGGTTTGCTGGTCGTCGGCGCCGCCATCCTGTTCTCGAAAGGCCGCAGTCTGGGAATCGAGACCGGCTCTATCCTGCTGGTGCTCGGCATCATGGTGATGATTCTGACCGGAATCCCGCTGGCTTTCGTCACCGGCCTGATCGGCGTCGTCTTCACCGTTGCCTGGTTCGGAACGATGGGAGTCCCGCTCGTCTCCAGCCGGATCTACAGCTTCATCAACGAATACGTCCTGGTCGCCATTCCGATGTTCGTTCTCATGGCGTCTCTGCTCGACCGTTCGGGAATGGCGCGGGACCTCTACGACGCCATGCGCCTGATCACACGGCGTCTGAATGGCGGCGTCGCGATCCAAACCTTGATCGCCGCCGTTTTTCTCGCCGCGCTCTCGGGCATCATCGGCGGCGAGATCGTGCTACTCGGCCTGCTGGCCCTGCCGCAGATGCTGCGGCTTGGCTACAGCCGCGCGCTCGCTATCGGCACCGTCTGTGCGGGCGGGTCGCTGGGCACCATGATTCCCCCCTCCATCGTCTTGATCGTCTACGGTCTCATCGCCAGCGTCTCCATCAGCGACCTCTTCCTGGCCACCGTGGTGCCGGGCCTGATGCTGGCTTCTTTCTACATCATCTACATCTACACCCTCTGCACAGTCCGCCCGGAGATGGCGCCATCCATCTCGGCCGACGAGCAGGCGATGTCTTGGCTGGAGATCTTCGCCAGGATGAAAGGCGTGATCCCACCGTTGCTCGTTGCCTTCACTGTGCTCGGCTCGATCTACGGCGGGGTGGCATCGGTCACGGAGGCGGCTTCCATGGGCGCCGTCGGGGTTCTGATCTCCGCGATCATCCGGCGCGAAGCAACCTGGGAGCTGATCAGCGGCGCCTTGAAGCAAACGCTGGAGACCTGCGGCATGATCATCTGGATCGGCTTGGGCGCCTCCGCGCTGGTGGGCGTCTACAACCTGATGGGCGGTAACCGGTTCATCGAAGGTCTGGTCCTGGACAGCGGTGCGTCGACCCTGGTGATCCTGCTGATCATCATGGCGATCCTGCTGGTTTTGGGTCTCTTCATGGATTGGATCGGAATTGCGCTCCTAACCATGCCGATCTTCGTGCCCATCATCATCCAGCTGGGGTTGGACCCGATCTGGTTCGGCATCCTCTTCGCCATGAACATGCAGGTGTCCTACCTCTCACCGCCCTTCGGACCCGCGGCCTTCTATCTGAAATCCGTCGCGCCACCCGATATGACGCTGGCGGAGATCTTCAGGGCCCTGATCCCCTTCATCTGCATTCAGTTGGTCGCACTGACGATCGTTCTCTTCTTCCCGGAGGTCGCCTTGTGGCTTCCCAACCTGGTCGACGGACGCTGAGCCGCGAAGGAACCGATATGTCCGAGACCCGTGCCAATCGCCGCTTTCGCTCACAGGAGTGGTTCGACAATCCCAACAATCCAGGCATGACGGCCATGTACCTGGAGCGCTATCAGAATCAAGCCTTTACCCAGGAAGAACTGCAGTCCGAGCGTCCTGTGATCGGTATCGCCAACAGCGGCAGCGACTTGGCCCCCTGCAACAAGATTCACCTTTTCCTGATGGATCGGATCAAGGCCGGTATCCGCGACGGCGGTGGCATCCCGCTAGAGTTTCCGGTTCACCCCATCCAGGAGACCGGCAAACGACCCACCGCCGCGCTCGACCGCAACCTGGCCTATCTCGGCCTGGTCGAAGTCCTGCACGGCTACCCCATCGACGGCGTCGTCCTGACGACCGGATGCGACAAAACCACCCCAGCCATGCTTATGGGTGCCGCAACAGTCGACCTTCCGGCCATCGCGCTGAACGGCGGACCGATGCTGGACGGCTGGTGGCGCGGTGCACGCGCCGGCTCGGGTACGATCATCTGGGAAAGCCGTCGCCTGCTGGCCGAGGGAAAGATCGACTACGCGGAGTTCATGGAGCGCGCCTGTGCCTCCGCTCCCTCGCTCGGTCACTGCAACACCATGGGAACAGCCTCCACCATGAACGCTCTGGCCGAGGCGCTGGGAATGACCCTGCCAGGCAGTGCCGCCATCCCGGCCCCCTTCCGCGAGCGCATGGCCATGGCCTACCGGACCGGTAAACGTATCGTCGAGATGGTGTACGAAGAGCTTCGTCCGTCCCAAATTCTCACCCGGCAAGCCTTCGAGAATGCGATCGTCGTCAACACGGCCATCGGGGGCTCCACCAATGCACCGCCGCATCTTCAGGCCATCGCGCGCCATGCAGGGGTCAATCTGAGCATCGAGGATTGGCAGACCTTTGGGCTGGAGGTACCGCTGATCGTCAACATGCAGCCCGCCGGCCACTACCTGGGAGAAAGCTTCTTCCGCGCCGGCGGCGTTCCGGCAGTGATGGGCGAACTGTTGGCGGCGGACCTGCTCAACGAGAAAACACAGACGGTCGCAGGCGCCACCTTGGCGGAGGCCGTGGGGCGCGCGCGCAGTCTGGACCGCGACGTGATCGCCAGCGTCGAAGCACCGCTGAGGCAAAAGGCGGGGTTTGTCGTTTTGTCTGGCAACCTTTTCGATTCGGCCCTGATGAAGACCTCGGTCATTTCCGATGACTTCCGCCAACGCTTCCTGTCGACACCCGGCCGCGAAGAGGTGTTCGAAGCGAAGGCGGTGGTGTTCGAAGGTCCCGAGGACTATCACGCGCGGATCAACGATCCCGATCTCGAAATCGATGCGGAGACCATGCTGTTCATCCGCAACGTCGGGTGCGTCGGCTATCCCGGCTCTGCAGAGGTGGTCAACATGCAGCCGCCCGATGCCTTGCTAAAAGCAGGCCTGTCCCACCTGCCGACGGCGGGCGACGGTCGACAGTCCGGCACGTCGGAAAGCCCTTCGATCCTCAACGCCTCACCGGAAGCCGTGGTGGGAGGTGGACTGGCGCTCTTGCAGACCGGAGACCGGATCCGGCTAGACCTGAGAGCGGGACGACTGGACGCGTTGGTGCCGGAGGAGGAGTGGCAGGCACGGCGGGCCGCCTGGTCCGCACCGACGCTCACGCATCAGACGCCCTGGCAAGAACTCTATCGCCACCACGTCGGCCAACTGGCCGAAGGCGGATGCCTGGAACTCGCGACGGCCTACCAGAGGATCGTCAAAGACCTGCCGCGAGACAACCACTAGAGCAGGATCGTCTCAGGCGGAAGCCAAACGCTTCCGCCTGAGACGATCGCGCCCTAGACCCGAGAAATGTGGGTCCACGCCGCGTGCTGGTTTGGCGCTCTATGGCCTCCACCCAGAATCTAGAAATTCAGGGCGACCACGAATCGCTGACGAGACCAACTTTCACCTAATTGCATTCTTGTACAAAAATGAATGGTATGTGGTATACCAAACATGCAAGCCTTTAGCCCTCGGAACGTGAAATAATTCTCCTGTTCCCAAGGACCTGCGCGCCGAAGGCTGTACCGGCAAAGCGGTCTGTCGGTCGAAACGGCCCGCGCGCGCGATCTCACGACAACGGTGATGACATGTCTCTGCTGCTGGAAAGTCACTCTGAAGACGACGAACTGGCCATTTCCCGCCAGGCTCTCGCGTCACAGGTTGCGGATCGCCTGCGCGATTGGATTCTGGTCGAGAAACTCGAGCCGGGCCAAGTCCTCGGCGAGCGAGAACTGGCCGACCGCATCGGCGTCTCGCGAACACCAATGCGCGAAGCCTTGCGGATCCTGGCGGCCGAGGGCCTGGTAAACATGGTGCCCAATCGCCGACCGAGAGTCGCCGATCCGACCCTGGAACAGCTGCTTGCTCTCCTCGATGTCCTGGCGGCTTTGGAGGGACTCGCGGGCGAGAAAGCCGCGGAGCACATCACCGAGGAAGAGATCGTCGAGCTGAAGGCCATTCTCGCCAAGCTGGCGACCTTCCCGGAAGACGGCGATGCCCTGGAGTTCTTCCGCGCCGACATGAGCTTTCATCGCAGAATCGTGCGCGCCTCGAACAATCCGGCGCTGATGAAGACGCACGAGCAGTATAACGCAGCCGTCTTTCGCGCCCGCTTCATGTCGACGCGCTGGACGACGCGCCGCCCGCTCATGAAGGATCAGCACGGCCAGATCCTGGAGGCGCTGGAACGCCGGGACGGGGCGGCTGCCAGCGCAATGATGCGCGAACATCTCATGCAGCTGAAACGCAACATCTCCGACCTTTACGCCAACGACAGCTCCGCGCGCAGCGCCGATGCGGTACGGCGTCGGCAGGCGGGATAGATCCTCTCGTCCCGCACGGAGCCCCCGCCGACGCTCGATAGAGACGCCTTCGTCCGGCGGTAATCCTTCCACCGAACCTCGGCACCAGATCCAACGGCAAGGGAAGTTCACAGCCTATGTCTGCCCGCATCACGCGCGTCCACGCACAAGACATCCGCTTCCCCACCTCCCGTCACCTAGACGGATCGGATGCCATGAATCCCTCCCCGGACTACTCAGCCGCCTACGTGATCATCGAGACGGATCACGGCCCGTCGGGTCACGGTATGACCTTTACCATCGGACGCGGCAACGACCTCTGCGTCGCTGCAGTCGACGCGCTTGCTCCGCTAATCGCCGGCCGCCAGCTCGACGATCTCTTCGCCGATATGGGGGATACCTGGAAAGCGATCACGGGCGAAAGCCAGCTCCGCTGGGTCGGGCCGGAGAAGGGAGTCATTCACCTCGCCGCGGCCGCCATCGTGAACGCCCTATGGGACCTTTGGGGCAAGACACAGGGCAAACCCGTCTGGCGCCTCCTGGCTGACATGAGTCCGGCAGACACCGTGAAGCTGGTCGACTGGACCTACCTGAGCGACGCGCTCGACCCTGGCGAGGCACGCGAGCGCTTGGAGGAGAAGCTGCCGGGCAGAGCCGCGCGGATCGCTGAGATGGAGACAGGTGGTTACCCCGCCTATACGACCTCAGCCGGATGGCTCGGCTACTCCGACGACAAGATGCGGGCGCTCTGCCAGGCCGCCATCGCAGAAGGCTGGTCTCATTTCAAGATGAAGGTTGGCGGCGACCTGCAGGACGACATACGCCGAGCGGCGATCCTGCGCGAAGAGATCGGGCCGAACCGCAAACTGATGATGGACGCCAATCAGGTTTGGGGCGTCACCGAGGCTGTTGCCAACATGAAGGTCCTCGCCCGCTTCAATCCCTGGTGGATCGAGGAACCGACCAGCCCCGACGACGTTCTGGGCCATGCGCGCATTGCCCGGGAAATCGCACCTATCAAGGTTGCGACCGGCGAACACTGCCACAACGCGGTGATGTTCAAGCAGTTTCTGCAAGCCGACGCCATCGCGTTCTGCCAACTGGATTCCTGTCGCCTTGCCGGACCGAACGAGATCGTCGGCGTGCTTCTGCTGGCGGACAAGTTCGGCGTTCCCGTCTGCCCTCATGCCGGAGGAGTCGGCTTGTGCGAGTACGTGCAGCACCTGTCGATCTACGACTATGTCGCCGTCTCCGCATCCCTGGAGAACCGCGTCCTGGAGTACGTCGACCATCTGCACGAGCACTTCCTCGATCCGGTGATCGTCAAGGACGGCCGCTACCTGCCGCCAAAGGCGCCCGGCTACTCGATTACCATGAAAGAGGACAGCCGACAGGCACACAGTTTTCCCGACGGAACGGCCTGGACCTGACCGAACACAAGGAGTGACGGAGCGTTGCATGCAACACGACCATGCCTTCTCACTACCCCAATCCGGGCGCTTCGTGGGCCGCGTCTGGCGGCCGGATCTGCAGGGGCCGTCGGTGATCGTGGTGCGGGACGGTGCGGTCTTCGACATCACCAGCCGCACCACGCCGACGATCAGCGCTCTCCTGGAGCTCGACGACCCGGTCGCTTACCTGGACGACTCACCGGGTACGCCACTGGGTGACCTGCAGAAGCTTGCCGCGAGCGGGCCCGGTGAAATGGCAACGGGAGCGGCACCGCATCTTCTTGCGCCCTGCGACCTGCAAGCGATCAAGGCCTGTGGCGTGACCTTCGCGAAGTCCATGGTCGAACGCGTGATCGAGGAGCGGGCCGCCGGGGACCCCGGACGCGCCGAATCCATTCGCGCCGCCGTCGGTGCCATCATCGGAGACAGCCTCCAGAATCTCACACCCGGTTCCGACCAAGCCATGCAGGTCAAGGCCGAACTGATCAAAGAAGGGCTGTGGTCGCAGTATCTCGAGGTCGGTATCGGACAGGACGCCGAGGTCTTCACCAAGTCTCAACCGCTCTCCGCCGTCGGCTGGGGTGCCGACATCGGCCTTCACCCCGTTTCCACCTGGAACAATCCGGAACCGGAGGTCGTCTTGGCGGTCGACAGCCAGGGCCGGATCAAGGGTGCGACCCTGGGCAACGACGTCAATCTGCGCGACGTCGAGGGACGCTCGGCACTGTTGCTCGGCAAGGCGAAAGACAACAACGCCTCCTGCGCCATCGGTCCCTTGATCCGCCTGTTCGACGAGACCTACGGACTCGACGATCTGCGCAGGGCCGACCTGGAACTGCTCGTCGAGGGAGCGGACGGCTTCCGTCTCGAGGGAGCAAGCTCCATGCGGGAGATCAGCCGGGATCCGCTGGATCTCGTCGCCCAGACCCATGGACGGCATCACCAGTATCCGGACGGCTTCATGCTGTTCCTCGGCACCCTCTTCGCACCGACTCAAGACCGCGATATCGCCGGAGAGGGCTTTACTCACAAGGTTGGCGACAGGGTCACGATCGCCAACGATGAACTCGGCAGCCTGGTCAACACCGTCCGGCTTTCGACCGACTGTCCGGAATGGACCTTCGGCTTCTCTGCGCTGATGCGAAACCTAGGTGCCAGACACCTGATCTGATCGGTTCACAGGGTGGTCGTCAGCTCTCCGAGACGCCGGATGAGCGCCATGTTTTCGCGATAGTCGATGGGAATCACGATCAACGACGGTCCCCGATGCGCGAGGGCCTTGTCGATCGCCGGGCGCAGATCTCTCGCGTTCGTCACCTTCTGGCCCTGCCAGCCGAAGGCGGAAGCCAGATCAAGCCAGTCGGGGTTCCCGAAGGCCAAATCGGTGTGCCGCTGGAACTCCTGCTCCTGCTTCCAGGAGATCAAGCCGTAACCGCCATCTTCCCAGACCATCACGGTAATGTCGCTGCCCAACCGTCGGGCCGTCTCCATCTCCTGCACGTTCATCATGAAATCGCCGTCGCCCGCGATCGCGAAGACCTTACGGTCGGGGGCGACGATATGGGCGGCGATGGCGCCGGGCAGCGGCATGCCCATGGAGCAGAAACCGTTCGGGATCAGGCAGGTGTTCGGTTCGTTGCAGTGGTAGTAGCGTGCGATCCACATCTTGTGGGCTCCCACGCCCGACAAGAGAATATCGTTCGGCCCGAGAGCCGCGCGCACGTCCCAAAGCGCCTTCTGGGGACGGATCGATCCCTCGGTATCGTCATCCTTATGCGCGGCAAGATCGTCCGCCATGCGCGCCCGAACCTTGGCCTGACCCTCCAGCGCGTAGTCGGGAACGCCGTCGCGCGCGACCCGCTCGTTCAGCATCCAGAGCCCGTGCGCCAGATCTCCGACCAGTTCGACGGCCGGCAGATACTGACTGTCGATTTCGGCCGGTAGGAAATCCATGTGGATGATCGCCTTGTCGCCTTTTGGGTTCCACAGGCGCGGGGGATACTCGACGAGATCGTAGCCCAGCGTGATCACCAGATCGGCTTCGTCGACCGCCAGGGCCACATAGTCCTTCTGCTGCAGACCGATGGTGTAGAGGCAGTAGGGCGACTCGCGGTCCACGGCCCCCTTGCCCATGAAGGTGGAGATGACGCCGATTCCCGTCGCTTCGCAAAAGCGGCGCAGTTGCTTCGCGGCCCGCCGACGGATGGCGCCGTTGCCCGCGATGATGATCGGCTTGCGCGCTGCCCGGATCCGAGCCCAGGCCGAGTCGGCAATCTTGTCGTCGACCCCGGGGCGGCGGAACCGGCGTGGCTCTAGAGGCTTGGACTCGGTTTCCTGCTTGGCCACATCCTCAGGCAATTCGATCAGGACGGCCCCTGGCTTTTCCGTGCGCGCCAGGCGCACGGCCTTGCGCACGATCTCAGGGATACTGTCGGCCACCCGGATCGACTGCGCCCACTTGGTGACCGGTTCGTACATCGCCACGACATCCATCACCTGATGGCTTTCCTTGTGCTGGCGTGCGGTTGCCGCCTGCCCGGTCAGGACCAGGACCGGGGCACGGTCCATGTTGGCGTCGGCAACTCCGGTGATCAGGTTGGTCGCACCCGGCCCCAAGGTACCCAGGCAGGCGGCCAGGTCACCGGTCAAACGGCCATAGACCTCGGCCATGAAGGCGGCGCCCTGCTCATGGCGCGTGAGCACGAACTCGATAGAAGAGCCCTGAAGCGAGAGCAGGAAGTCGGCGTTCTCCTCGCCGGGAACGCCGAAGATGTGCGTGATACCTTCTTCTTCGAGACAACGAACGAGCAGATCGGAAGCCTTCATGCGGGAGCATCCTTTTCAGGCCGAACGTCGGCGTTTGGGCTGAGCATCCAGAAGCTATAACATGGGGGTCCGTCGCTTCGTCTTGCAGTACCGACCGAGCGACGGTTGGAGGCGGACTACGGCCGGCCCCGCGCGGCTTGCTGCGTCAGGTTTCGATAAGTCCCGTAGTGATGTTCCAGGTGCGCGCGCATTGCGGCCTCGGCCTGATCGGGACTGCCGGCGACGATGGCCGCGACGATGTTGCAATGGGCGCTGTAGGCCACTTCGTCGTCGCCTTCGCGATACAGAACGAGAGCGCGGCGATCGTCCAGCAGTAACGCCATGGCGTCATGTAGCGCGACGACGATGGGATTGCCGGTTGCCTGCGCAAGCGCAGCGTGGAAGGCGACATCAGACGTCTTGAAAGCCGCCTCATCGCCCATTGCGGCCCGGTTGGCGGCCAGAGCCTCGTCGAGACGCCGCAGATCGGCCTTGGTCGCCGACTCCGCGACCGTGCGCGCCACGACGACTTCGAAGAGAACACGCGCCTCCTGTAAGGCCGTCTGCCCGTCGGGTTCCTCCAGCAAACCGCGCAGAGAGCCGAACAAACGGGGTAAAACCGCATCCAAGGTGGGTTTGATGACGCGCGGACGCGTGCCGCTGTGGATCGCAATAAAACCTAGTTTCTGAAGGTAGAAAAGAGCTTCGCGAATAGCCGGACGGCCGACCCCGAACTGCTCCATCAGTTCGCGTTCGGATGGCATCGTATCGCCGGTCTTGTAGTGGCCGTCGCGAATCTCCTTTTCCAGCCGCTCCGCCACCTGCTCGGACAAGGTCCGCCGTTCGATCTTGTACTTCTTCATACGTCAGCCGTGCCTCCAAGCGGCATTCCAGTGGAAGACCCTGCCCTCAGGTGGCGCGCCTGCCATAGTAACCGCGGGATAAAAACGGCGGCAGGATGCGTCAAGTCGGAAGCGGACGCAAACGGACCGAATAGCTGGCAACCCACATAGTTATCCAGGTCTGCCTGTCTATCCGGCGCTGGTGTCCAATCTGCTTCGAATGCGACGCAGCCGACACGGCCCTACCAAGTGAGCCGCTAGCGATATATGAGGCTCGGAAGCCACATCGAAAGGGCCGGCACGAAGGTCACCAGAAGCAGCGAGATCACCAGCGGAACCAGAAACGGTACAGTGCCGCGCAGACAACGCTCGAAGGGTTCGCCGGAGACCCGCGACAAGACGTAGAGCACCATGCCGACCGGCGGCGTGAGGAGGCCGATCATCAGGTTCAGGACCATGATGATGCCGAAGTGAACCGGATCCACGCCAATCTCCATAGCTACGGGCAGGAGAACGGGGACCAGGATCGTTATGGCCGCAATCGTTTCCATGAAACAGCCAACGACCAACATGATGAGCGTCATGAGCAACAGAATCACGAAGGGGTTGTCGGTATAGCCGGTCAGGACCGCGGCAAAATGACTGGTGAACTGATTGCTGATTAGAATCCAGGAGAAGATGGAAGCAGCCGCTACAACCAGAAGGATGACCGCCGTGGTTTCGATGGTCTCCATGCTAAGACGAACGAGACGGCGCAGCGGTAAGGAGCGGTAGACAATCAGCCCGAGGAACAGGGCATAGACGACGGCTGCGATCGCGGCCTCGGTCGGGGTGAAGGCGCTGGAGAGAATCCCGCCGACGATGATGACCGGTGTCATGAGGGAGAGAAACGCGCGCGTGAAGGTCGACCAGAGACGGCGGAGGTTGAACTGCGTATCTCGCGCGTAGCCGCGCCGACGCGCGATCCAGCCGACCATGACCATCAGGGTCACGGCCATGATAAGCCCCGGTATGAGCCCGGCGACGAAGAGTTGACCGATGGAGGCCGAAGCCATGACGCCGTAGATCACCAGCGGCAAACTCGGCGGAATGATCGGGCCAATGGTCGAGGAGGCCGCAGTGATACCGACGGCGAACTCCGGTTCGTAGCCGCGCTCGCGCATCGCCTTGATCTCGATCGTACCGAGCCCTCCCGCATCGGCGACAGCGGCGCCGGACATGCCCGAAAAGATGATGCTGGCTCCGATGTTGACATGGCCGAGCCCGCCCCGCATCCAGCCGAGTAAAGCGTTGGCGAAATTGAAGAGACGATGGGTAATGCCAGCGCCGTTCATTAGAACGCCCGCCAGGATGAAGAAGGGAATGGCCAGTAGCGGAAAGCTGTCGATCCCGTTGATCATCCTGTGCGCGACGACAAAGTCGGGCACCTGACCGGTGACATAGACGAACAGCAGGCTGGAGCCTCCCAGAGCGATCGCGACGGGAAAACCTGCCAGCAGCATCGTGAAGAGCGCTGCGAAGAGAAACGCCAGGGTTTGGCCACTCCAGACGAGCCAGATACAGAGCGAACTGCCGAGCAGGAGGACGAGCGGAGCCAGCGGTCTGGAGCGGCCCGTGAGAGAGGGAGAACTGACGCTCATCGCAGAGTTTCTTTATTTTCGGCCGCCTGGATCAAGCCGGTCGAGACACCGCCATTGGCTCTCTGTCGCCAGTCGAATAGCGCACGCTGGAGGGCGCGCAGTGTCATGAGGACCAGTCCCGCTGCGGCGACGTAGTAGATGACGCTTTTGGGCACGTCGACGGAGGTCATGTAGGAGTGGGTGCGTTGCGCCAGAGCGAAGCACAGCCAGGCCAAGGTCGCGAAGAACCAGATTCTGACCAAGTCGACGACGGCGACCGTCACGCGTTCCGAACGCGCGGACATGTAGCGATACAGGAACTCCATCGCGATATGGCTGTTCCGCCGCACCGCCATTGCGCCACCGAGAAAGCCGACGCCAATCAGCAGATACCGTGCCATCTCCTCGGTCCAGCCGATGGAATCGCCAAGCACGAAGCGCGAGAAGAACTGAGCGAAGACGTTCACGGCAAGCAGCCAGAACACGAGCAGAACGACATAGTCTTCGACGGCATATTCCGAGAAACGGAACGGTAGTTCGGAGTCGAGTTCCAGAAGATCTTCGCTTTGCGTGTGCGATGACGCTGGGACGGTCATGACCACCTCCGGGTCGTGAAAGCCGCCCCCGTCCACCGACTGAAAGCCGGCGGACGAGGTGGGCTGTCGATGACGCGAGAGACTGCTGCGACAGGGCTACTTCAGTGCCTGAAGACGCTCGAAGATATCGTCCGACCAGTCGACGTTCTCACCGGTCAGGTGCGGCCTGACGGCTTCGCGAAAAGCCTCGCGGTCGACATCCTGATTCACGATCACGCCGCGCTCCTCGAACCAGGCGACCAGTTCCCGTTCGGATTGCACGATGTCCTCGGTGACGCCGCTTGCCGCCTCTTGCAGGATCTCCTGCAGGATAACCCGGTCCTCCTCCGAAAGAGCATTCCAGGTTATGCCACTGACGATCGTGAGCAGCGAAGCCTGGATGTGACCGGTCATGTTGATGTAGTCCTGCACCTCATAGAACCGCTTGGCGCGGATCGTGTTGAGAGGGTTCTCCTGCGCCTCGACGGTACCCTGCTGCAGCGCCAAATAGACTTCCGCAAAGGCGATCGGCGTTGGGTTGGCACCGACGGCATCGGGCATCATCATGTAGAGTTGAGCGTTGGGCGTCCGAACCTTAAGCCCCTCCATGTCGGTCGGACGGTCGACCTTCTTGTTGGAGGTCAGATGGCGCTCGCCGTAGTAGGCGATCGCAATGATCTGGTTTCCGGTACGCTCGCCGTAACCATCGGCCAGTTCCCGGAAAAGGTCGCTTTCGCCAAAGGCCTTCCAGTGATCGAAGTCCCGGAACACGTAGGGCGCACCGCCAATTCCGATAGGACCGTAGAAACGCCCGGCGAACTGGTTGCTGGTATAGATGATGTCGACGGTCCCGAGCCCGAGACTCTCGTTCAGATCCGCTTCCTTCCCGAGCGTGGAGGCGGGAAAGACCTCCATGGAGAGGCGTCCGTCGGTTCGCGCCTCCAGCTCGCTGGCAGCCCAGAGCGCCCACTCGTGGAAGGGCTCCGACGTCTCGTAGACATGTGCGAATTTCAGCTCCTTGGCGGCTGCCGAACCGGCCGCCAAGACCGTGCCTGCAATCGCTGCCACGGTCAGAGCCGTTAGGGCGGCTCGACCTCTGTGCATCATCCGTCTCATGAGTTCTGTTCCTCCGTCTGTTCTTCGTTATTCGTGCGTGAGCCGCCGCCTCGACGGGTCGTTCGGCTCATGATTATGTGCAAAAATATACCTTTCATACCAGTATGCCAATTTAATTTATTCATGAGATTTCAAGAATTTTTTCCGTGAGTTATTACCTACCTTTCGTGACCATCATAGCATATCGACCTTTCATACCATCATATATATAGTTGTACTGAACTGTAGGCGGGACCGAAGGAGAACCCAGGAGTTTCGCCGGTCAAAACAACTGCGCCACTTGCGGAGAAGCCTGATGAACGACTCGCAAATCCTGGTGGATGGAGGGGCCGCGCAATCGCAGTCGGCAACGCAACCGCTGCAAAGTGCGATGCGCCTCCATCGTGAGGACAACGTTCTGGTCGCTGTGCGCAAGCTCGACGAAGGCACAGCACTATGGGAAGACGGTGCGGCTTGCCGAGACCCGATTCCCGCCGGGCATAAGGTTGCCGCCTCGGGGATTGCAGCCGGAGCGCCGGTACGCAAGTACGGTCAGATCATCGGCTTCGCGACCCGCGACATTGTCGCCGGCCAGCATGTGCACAGCCACAACTGCGGTATGGGCGACTTCGCACGGGATTACGCCTTCTGCGAGGAAGCGCGCCCGACGGTCTACGTGCCGGACAGCGAGCAGGCAACGTTCCAGGGCATCCTGCGGCAAGACGGGCGGGTGGCCACACGCAATCATATCGGCGTGTTGACGACCGTGAACTGCTCTGCGACGGTCGCGCGAGCCGTGGCGGAGTCCTTCGGAGGAAGCGCTTTGGAAGCCTTCCCCAATGTCGACGGCGTGACGGCCTTCACCCATACAACCGGCTGCGGCATGGCCTCGTCCGGCGAAGGCTTCGAAATTCTGCAGCGGACGCTGCACGGCTACCTGACCCATCCGAACTTCGCCGGCATCCTGCTGATCGGCCTGGGCTGCGAGATAAACCAAATTCACAGACTGACCGAGCGCTTCGGCTTGGAGGCCGGCGAGCGCTTTCAGTACATGACCATTCAGGAGGCTGGCGGAACCCGCGCCGCGATCGCGCAGGGTAAGGCCCGTATCGAGGCGATGCTGCCGGCAGCCAACGCTGCTGTTCGGCAGCCCTTACCCGCGAGTCACCTGACTCTCGCATTACAGTGCGGCGGATCTGACGGCTACTCGGGGATCACCGCCAATCCCGCGCTCGGCGCCGCCGTGGACAAGCTCGTCCGGCATGGCGGAACCGCAATTCTGAGCGAGACGCCGGAGATTTACGGCGCCGAACACCTGCTGACGCGGCGGGCCGCCAGCCGCGAGGTGGGCGAGCGACTAATCGCCCGCGTCCGTTGGTGGGAGGACTATGCGGCCCGCCATTCCGGCACTTTGGACAACAATCCCTCGCCCGGAAACAAGGCAGGCGGCCTGACGACGATTCTCGAAAAGTCCCTCGGGGCTGCGGCTAAGAGCGGTACCACGCGTTTGGAGGCCGTCTACGACTATGCGGCCCCGATCACCGCACGGGGTTTCGTGTTCATGGACTCGCCGGGTTACGATCCTTGCTCCGTCACGGGACAGATCGCTGCAGGCGCAAACATCGTCTGCTTCACGACAGGCCGGGGGTCCGTCTCCGGCTTCAAGCCCTCCCCATCTCTGAAGCTTTGCACGAACAGCGCGACCTACCAGCGCATGAGCGACGACATGGACATCGACTGTGGCCCGGTGCTGAACGAGGGCGTTTCCATCGAAACGATGGGGGATCGCATCTTCGACCTGCTGCTGAAAACGGCTTCGGGCCAGCCGACCTGCAGCGAGGCTTTCGGCTTTGGCGACAATGAGTTTGTCCCCTGGCAAATCGGCGCCGTGATGTAGACACCCTTCCTGGGATAACGCCGACCATCAAGGACAAACAGATGGGAGAAGACGATAGAATGGGTCAGCGTTTGACCGGCAGAACCTGCCTTGTAACGGCGGCGGGTCAGGGGATCGGGCGGGCAACGGCAGTGGCTTTCGCAGACGAAGGTGCGCGCGTGATCGCCACAGACATCAACGAAAGCGCGCTCGCTTCCCTCTCCGCCGCGCGGCCGGACATTGCCGTCGAGCGCCTGGATGTCTGCGACCGGGACGCGATCCTCGCCGCCGCTCGGCAGCATCGCGAGGTAGATGTCCTGTTCAACTGCGCCGGCTTCGTCCATCACGGCACGGTCCTGGATGTCGGCGAAGACGACTACGATCTGTCCTTCGACCTGAATGTCCGCAGCGCCTTTCGGATGAGCCAGGCCTTTCTGCCGTCGATGCTCGAACGCGAGAGCGGACGCCTTCTCATGGTTTCCTCCGTAGCCTCCAGTATCAAGGGCATGGCAAATCGCTGCGTCTATAGCGCGACGAAAGCCGCACTGATCGGCTTGGTGAAGTCGATGGCGGCTGACTTCGTCGGCCAGGGTATTCGGGTCAACGCGATCTGCCCCGGAACAGTTCAGACGCCGTCGCTCGACGAGCGTATTGCCGCACAGGGCGGCAATCCTGAGGATGTCCGTCGCGCCTTCGTCGAACGCCAACCGATGGGGCGCTTGGGGCAACCGGAAGAAATCGCGGCACTTGTCGTCTACCTCGCGTCCGAGGAAAGTGCCTTTGTGACCGGCCAAGCGTTCGTGATCGACGGCGGCCTATCGATGTAAGATCCAGTAGAGACCATCATCGCCTTTCAGGGAGCATCACGTGAGACTGACCCGTTTCGGCCTGCCGGGGGCCGAGAAGCCCGCAATCCTGGACAGTGACGGCAAGCGCCGCGATCTCACCGGCGTGGTCGACGACATCGACGCCGCGGCTCTCTCACCCGAGGCCCTGAAACGTCTGGCGGACATCAATCCCGCGGATCTGCCGAGCGTCGCCGACAGCGAACGCTGGGCCCCTTGCGTGGGTGGCGTCGGCAAGATGATCTGCATCGGCTTGAACTATGCGGACCATGCCGAGGAATCCGGAATGGAGGTTCCTCCGGAACCCGTCGTCTTCTTCAAGGCAACCAGTGCCATCTGCGGTCCCTACGACGACATCGAGATACCGCGCGGTTCGACCAAGACCGACTGGGAAGTCGAGTTGGGCGTCGTGATCGGCACACAGGCAAAGTACGTCGCGCCGGACGCGGCGATGACCCATGTCGCCGGCTACTGCATCGTCAACGACGTATCCGAGCGCGACTTCCAGCTGCAGCGTGCCGGTCAATGGGTCAAAGGCAAGAGCCACGACACCTTCGGGCCGCTGGGCCCTTGGATGCTGACCGCCGATCAGGTCGCAGATCCGCAAGACTTGGCGATGTCCCTGAGCGTCGACGGACATCGCTATCAGAACGGATCGACACGGACCATGGTCTACCCTGTCGATCACCTCGTGAGCTACCTCTCGGGTTTCATGACGCTGGAGCCGGGAGACGTGATCTCGACCGGCACGCCCCCTGGTGTCGGGATGGGACAGAAGCCGCCAGTCTTTCTGCGGCCCGGTCAGGTGATGGAGCTTTCCGTCGAGGGTCTGGGCATCCAGAAACAGAGAACCGTCGCCGCCTAGAGCGGATCAGCTAAAACAGAGAACACGATGCGGCGCAGTGCGAGGGGACTCGCGGTTGCCCTCCACCAGCTGCCGTCGTTTCACGCTGCCGCTTTCATCTCCATCCAGTCCGCGAAGGCGGCCAGTTCTCCCTCGCTGAGAAAGAGACCGTGCTTGCTGCGCCTCGACAGCACGTCGTCAGGCGTTCGCGCCCATTCATGGTCGATCAGCCAGCGCACTTCACGCTCGTAGAGAAAACCGCCGAAACAGCGGCCCAAGTCATCCAGAGCGGTCGCTCCTTCGACGAGACGCGCGGCATCGGTCCCAAAGGCCCTCGCATAGTGAAGCGCCAAGCCTTCGGGCAGCCAGGGATAGGCGCTGCGGAAACCAGCGAACCAGCTTTCGAAATCCGCATCTGGAATGTCACCGCCAGGCAGCGGCGCCGAGTCCGTCCAGCCGCCTCCCATGTTCGGGAAGAAGGGCCGCAGGCGCTCCAGGGCAGCCTCGGAGAGTTTTCGATAGGTGGTGATCTTACCGCCGAAGGCGGAGAGAATGGGGGCCCGCCCCGACCCGCCGTCGAGCTCCAGTTCGTAGTCGCGCGTCACCGCAGAGGCGCCCTTGCTTTCATCGTCGTCGAATAGCGGACGAACTCCCGAATAGTCGGCCAGGACATCGTCGGGAGCGAGGGCGACCTTGAAGTAGCGATTCAAGACGTCCAGCAGGTAATCCACCTCCGCCGCGTCGATCGCCACGTCTTCCGCGCGACCGTCGAAGGGAATGTCCGTCGTACCGATGAGGGCCAAGTCGTCGAGATAGGGATTCACGAAGATCAGACGCCGGTCGCTGTTCTGCAGAACGTATCCATGATCTCCGTCCCACCAGCGCTTCAGGATGATATGGCTTCCCTTCACGAGGCGAACACGCCGCTGCGCATTCACGCCGGCCACGTTGCCGAGAACTGTCTCGACCCAGGGACCTGCCGTATTGACCAGCGCACGCGCCAGGACGCTGCGGGTCTTTCCACCGCTCTCTTCCTGCAGAACCACCCGCCAGAGGTCTCCCTCGCGGCGCGCCGAAACGCAGGCCGTGCGCGTGACGACCTCCGCGCCCAATCGGGCCGCGTCGACCGCATTCAGAACGACCAGACGGGAGTCGTCGACCCAGCAGTCGGAATAGGCGAAGGCATTGCGATAGGACTCGCGCAAGGGAGCACCCTCGGGCGCGGAGCGCAGGTTGACCGAGCGACTGCCCGGCAGACGCTTGCGGCCACCGAGGTGGTCATAGAGAAACAGGCCCAGGCGAATCAGCCAACGCGGTCTCTGCTCGGCGCTGTGGGGCAGGATCAGGCGGAGCGGCCAGACGATGTGCGGCGCCGCCGCCAAAAGGACTTCCCGTTCGATCAGGGCCTCGCGAACCAGCCTGAACTCGTAGTACTCGAGGTAGCGCAAACCGCCGTGGATGTACTTTCCGGAGCGGGAGGATGTCCCTTCGGCCAGGTCGCCCTTCTCGCAAAGAAGCACGGACAAGCCCCGTCCCGCCGCATCGCGGGCGACACCGGCACCGTTCACACCGCCTCCGATCACCAGAAGATCGACGGTCCGTTCAATCTCTTGCGTCATGGCATCCACTCTCTTGCCGGACTACCTTCGATTCCCTGAACTCTAGAAACTCTCGTTTCTCTCCAAAAGGTCGCCAGGACGTACCTGATCTCTGGTCCATAGGGCGCCTCAGCACCGGTTTAGCGGAGGTTCGCCCGCGAGATGACGCCGCACCTCCTCGGCCGCACTGCGGGCCGCGATCTTGACGGTCTTCAAAGAGGCACCAGCGATGTGCGGCGTCAGAGTCACGTTGGGAAGCCGCAGCAACGGCCAATCGACCGGGACAGGCTCGACCGCGAAGGTCTCCAGCATGGCACCGCGCAAACGGCCGCCCGCAAGCGCCTCGTAGAGCGCCTCATAGTCGACCAAGGGGCCGCGTGCCGTATTGATCAGCACGGCACTTGGCTTCATGCGCGCAAAGGCATCCGCGCCAATGAAGCTGGTCGTTTCTTCGGTGACCCGAGCATGCAGGGTAACGACGTCCGATTGGTCCAGAAGCTGTTCGAGATCAAGCAGACGCACGCCGTCTTCGACGTCCTTGGGATCGAGCTGAACGTAAGGATCGGCTACCAGGATACGCGCGCCGAACGCCTTCAGCAGCCGCACCACCCGCGTTCCGATCGCCCCGTAGCCGACGACGCCGACGGTTAACTCTGACAGCTCCTCGCCCACGTTGTCGGCTCGGTAGAGATCGCCGCGCCAGGTCTGCTGTCTCAGGGCGTCGTGCCCTCGGGTGATGTTCCGCGTCTCCGCGAGGATCGCACCCAGGGCAAACTCCGCGACGGCGGAGGCGTTGCGGCCCGGCGCATTGACAACTATCACGCCGCGTTCGCGCGCCGCCGCCATGTCGACGTTCACCGGGCCGCCGCGCGTGACGGCAACCAAACGCAGATCCGGCAGACGATCCAGGATCCCGGCGGACAGGGGTGCGAGATGTGTCACCAGGATCGGCGCCGCCGCCACGTGTTCGACGATACTGTCGGGGTCGCCCATATACTCCTTGAGCCCGTCGAGACCCGGGGGGCCGTCGTAGCCCTGAACCATCGGTTCGTCGGGCCAGGGCAACTCGAGAGACCTGCAGCGAAGTCTGCCGTCGCAAACCTTGGAGAGTTCTTCCTCGAAGACCGACGGCAACATGAAGCGGTCGCCGATGATCGCAATTTCGGTCGTCATGCCCTACCTCGCGCTTGCGCCAGTTCGTTCCAGACCGGACGAAGCGCCTGTCGTGTTTCGAGATAGACGGGAAAGAGCGACCCATAGTGTTTGGACAGCTCGCTATCTCCGGTTTCGGGGGGACCGAGCAGAGGGGTAACCCATTCGGACACGCAGGCCTCCAAGTCGGAATAGAGGCCCTGCTGGACCGCCGCGATCATGACGGCGCCGGCAGCCCCCGCCTCCTTACGTTCCACCGTCCGCACCGGCACGGCAAGAACCGAGGCCAGGATGTGCCGCATGGCGCGAGAGGCGGCCGCGCCGCCGGTCACCCGGATCTCTGAAGGGACGGCCCCCAGGGCGCCGTAGCAGTCACGCGCGGCGAAGGCGAGGCCCTCGTAGACGCTGCGAAGCAGATCGAAGAAGCCCGTGGTCTGATCCAGCCCTAGGAAGCTGGCGCGCGCATCGGGTTCGGTGAAGGGACCGCGCTCTCCGGCCGACGAGATATAAGGATGGTAGAGCGCCGCCCCGGCGCGCGCCGAAAGGACCCGCTCGTCCAGTCCCTGCAGAAGATCGCCGCGACTGCGCGTGACGCACTCCAGGGATAGCACCTCACGGGCGATATCCAGCATCCAGTCGAGATTGAGCGTGGCCGCCATGTTGGTCTGCATCTGCGCGTAGGACGAACCGGGGAAAGCCATGGTGTACCCACAGTGCTCTGCGTTCAGCTCGACCTCCCGGTCCGAAGCGGCATAGCGCATGTGCATCCCGGTGGAGCCCAGCACGCTCAAGCCGGGGCGCAAAGCGGGATCGCAGAGACCGCCCCCCAAGGCCGAACACATGATGTCGACATATCCCAGGATCACAGGAAGACCAGCTTTGAGACCGACCGCGGTAGCCGCCTCCGACGTCAGCGTACTCGCAGTCCGGGCACCGTCGACGACGGGCGGCAGAAGGCGACGACAGTCCTCCAGATCCAAGGCTTCCAGGACGGCATCCGAGTAAGTCCGCGTCCGGAAATCGCCGAAGGTGAAGACCCCCTCGGTCGGACAGGTCGCTCTTTCTCCAGTCAAACGGAAATAGATCCAGTCCTTGGGGTGCAAGGCGGTCGCCGCACGCTCAAGCAGCTCCGGCTTGCGTCGTTTCATCCAGCGTAGCTGGGTGCGCATCTGACAGGCGTTCAGCCCGGTGCCGGTGACGCGGTAGACGAGTTCCGCCTCGGGTGAACCGCGCAAGGCCCGAACCTCCACAGCCGCACGGGAATCGAGCCAGATCCAGCCATCATGAACCGGTTCACCTGCCCGGTCGATCAGCCAGCAACCGTCACCCTGACCGGTAACGGCGAGCGCTGCCGTTCGCTGCGACAGGCCGGGAGCCTTGTCCAGCAGAGTGCGCAGAACTGCCGCAGCATCGCCCCAGGTACGCTGCATGTCCTGCTCGGCACCGCCGTCCGGCAAGGCCCGATAGCTGTTGGGAAGACTGGCGGCAGCGATCTGTCGACCGTCCGCTTCGAAAGCCACGGCCTTGATCAGCGAGGTTCCGCTGTCGATCCCGATAAGTACCGGTCCGCTCACGCCGAGCGACCTCCATGACTGACCGCGACACCGCTTTCGACGTCGAAGAAGTGCAGGTCTTCGGCTGCGAAGGCGATCGCGATCCGCTCGCCAGGATGCACGGCGGCACGTCGGTGTTCGACGGCAACCAGGGATCCGCCCGCAAAGTCGGCCGCAATATGGGATTGATCGCCGAGCCATTGGTTCACCGTGACACTGGCCGGAAGCCCCTCCGGTACCAATTGCACCGCATGAGGACGCACCCCGATCGAGACCCGGCCGCGCTCAAGAAGGTTTAGGTACACCGTCTCGTCGAATGCCGTGGCGGCATAGTCCAGTTCGACGTCGCCTCCCAAGCGCAGGTTCAAGCGTCCTGCGGCCGAGCGCACTTCGGCGGTGAAGACGTTCATCGGGGGTTCGCCGATGAAGGTTCCGGTAAAGAGATTAGCCGGCCTGTCCTTCAGGGCGGCGGGGCTCGCGAACTGCTGCAGCTCGCCGTCCTCCATGACCGCGATCCTATCGGCAAGCGCATTTGCCTCCGCCTGATCGTGGGTGACCAGGATGGCGGTCATCCCGCGCTCCTTGATGTGATGCTTGATCCGGCCGCGCAGCAGAGCGCGCAGTTGCGGCTCCAGCTGCCCCATTGGCTCGTCCAACAGATGAAGGGCGGCATCCCTGACCAGCGCTCGTCCGAGACTCGCGCGCTGCTGTTGACCGCCGGAAATGGACGAGGGGTAGCGCTCCAGAATGTCTTCGATTTCCAGCAGGTGTGCGATCTCGTCAACTCGGCGCTGCGTATCGTCTCGCGACAGCTTCGCCGACTTGAGGGCGAAGGCGATATTCTCCCTGACCGTCAGCGGCGGGTAGAGCGAGTACCCCTCGAAGGCCATGGCGACGTTGCGCCGTGCGGGAGGCAGGGACTGGACCTCCGTTCCTTGCAGCCGGATCGTCCCTGCCGTCACCTCCTCGAACCCGGCGATCATACGCAGCGTCGAGGTCTTACCGCAGCCGGAGGATCCCAGCAGCGCGACGATTTCACCCTGATCCACCCGCATGTTCAGCCTGCGAACGGCCTGAACCGGACGAGCGCTACCGGGGTTATAGACCTTATCGATCCCCTCGAGGGTCAAGGCTGCACCGCTCATGCCGCAGCCCCCCGGACGTCGGTATCGCTACGTTGCGGCGCGATCCTCAAACCGGTCTCCCGGTCGAACAGCAGGGCATGAGCACTGTCGACGGCAATGTGAGCCGTTCCCTCCGTAGGTCCGGCTTCACCGGACGGGCGCGAGACCAGGATCTCGCGCCCGCGCGCTGTGGTCACCAGGGTCACGGCCTTCTCGTTAAGAGGTGTTTCCGCCTCGATGGTGACAGGGATCGCACCGTGGGCACCGGACTCGACAAAGCGAATCGCCTCCGGCCGCAAGCCGAGCGAACAAGGCCGGCCGACGGCGTGGCCGAGTCCCGGATCGATTGGAGCCCTGAGCTTCGACAGACGCACGAATGGGCCCTGAGCATCCTCCTCGGGCACCACATCGAGCACATTGACGGTGGGATCGCCAAACAAGCGGGCAATTTCGAGCGAAGCCGGCGAAAGGTAGATCTCCTCCGGGCTGCCGACCTGCGCGATCCTGCCGCCGAACATCACGGCGATGCGGTCGCCCAAGGCCATGGCCTCCTTGTAGTCCTGCGTGACGTAGAGCGTGCTCGCGCGCTCAGCCGCAAGCAGGCGTGGGAGCTCCAGGCGCATTTCGAACCGCAGCTTGGCATCGACGTTACGCAGGGGATCGTCGAGCAGAAGAAGAGACGGCGCTGCGGCCAAGGCGCGAGCCAGCGCCGTGCGCTGTTTCTGACCGTTCGAGAGCGCGCGCGGCCGATGGCCGAGAACATGGTCGATCTTGAGCAGGCGCGCGACGCGCTCCACCCCCTCCCGCACGCGCTCGGCCGTATTGCGCCTTGCCGCCAGGGGACTGGCGATGTTGTCGAACGCGTCCATATGCGGAAAGAGGGCGAAGTTCTGGAATGCCATGCCGATGTTGCGCAGCTCCGGCGGTACATCGCGCATGTCCTCTCCATTCAGACGCACGTCGCCGCCGTCGGGCTCGATCACGCCAGCGATTACGCGCAGGAGGACCGTCTTACCCGCGCCCGAAGGACCGAAGAGAACCAGGGTCTCGCCTTCGTCCACCTTCAGCGTGACTGCGTCCAGGACGGTCTCGTTCTTGAAGCGCTTGACGATGTCCAGAAGCTCAATAGCCGCCATGTCTCACCCTTTCACGGCGCCGAGCGACAGTCCCTCGACGAGATAGCGTTGTGCGTAGATCGCCAGGGCAAGCGTCGGCGCGATCGACAGGACGATGGCCGCCGCGATCTGGCCGAACTGAATGCCGGAGGCCGTCACGAAGGCAAGAGCGCCGACCGTGACGGGCTGCTTGTCCGCGGACCCGAGAACGAGTGCGAAAACGAAGTTGTTCCAGGCGAAGATGAAGGCCAGCAACCCGGCCGCCGCGATGCCCGGCCCCGCCAGCGGTAGCGCGATCTTCCGGAAAGTGGAGAACCAGGAATGCCCAGCGATGCGGTAAGCATACTCCACATCGGCGGGAATATCCTCGAAGTAGCCGCGCACGATCCAGAGGATCAAGGGCAGGCAGATCAGCTGATAAACCCAGATCAGGCCGATGTAGGTATCGGCCAGTCCCACGTCCTGGAAATAGAGAGCCAGCGGCAGAACGACCAGCAAGGGCGGTGCGAAACGGAAGGACAAAAGGGTAAAGGCCATGTCCTCCGAACCGCGGAACCTGTAACGCGCAAAGGCATAGGCCGCCGGAACCCCGAGCAGCAGCGCGACCGCGACGGAGGAAACGGAGAGGATCACCGAGTTCTTCAGATTCTGCATGAAAGAGATGTCGAGAGTTCCCGCTGCTGTCTCCAGTCGGCCCGTCAGAAGCGCTACGTAGTTGGAGAGCGTGGGCGTGAAGACCATCGAAGGCGGATTGCGGAGGATCGTCTCGTTTGTCTGAAACGACATGAGGAGGATCCAGAAGATCGGGAAAATGAAGAAGGTCACGATCGCCGCAATCGCGACGCCCCTCAGGATCCGTTCCAAGGTCGAGGTGTGTTCCATCGCTCAAGCCTGCCCGTGGGTGCGCTCGCGCAGGCGCAGCCAGTTCTTGATGAAGACGTTGGAGATCGCGAAGGTGATCGCCCAGAGGATCAGCAGCAGAGCCGCCGACCGCCCGACATTGGTGGATTGGAAGAAGTTCAAGTAGGCCTCGACCTGAAACACCATCAAGGTGTTTCCGGGACCGCCCTGTGTCATGGCGTAGATGATGTCGAACTGCTGGATCGACTCCAGAACGCGAAAGAGCGCGGCCGTCAGGATATAGGGTGTCAGCATCGGCAAGGTGATGCGAAAGAAGACGAAGCTGCGCGGCACGCCATCCAACGCCGCGGCCTCAAAGGGTTGACGCGGCAGACTGCGCAAACCCGCCAAGAGAAGAATCATGATGAAGGGCGTGTAGACCCAGGTGTCGACCAGAACGACCGTGAAAAGTGCGGTTTCGGGCGAGGACGCCCAACGAAAGTCGTCGAACCCCACTAGGGAGACGAAGTAGCTGAGAATCCCGAAGTTGGGGTTGGTCATCAGCTTCCACATCAGGGCCGCCAAGGCTGGCGCCGTCATCAGCGGAAGCAGAAGCATGATCGAGACGAAGTTGTTGAGCCGCGTGCGCTTCTGCAGCAGCAGGGCGATTCCCAGACCGAGCAAGAGTTGAAAACCGACCGTCAGAATCGTGTAGGCAAGGGAGACTTGAAGGGTATTCCAGAAGCTGGGGTCGGTCAGAAGTTGCCAGTAGGTCTGACCCCAGTTCATCTCTCGCGCCCAGGGCTGACTCAGGCGGTAGCGTTGCAGCGAGTAGTAGACGGCCGTGAAGAAGGGAATGAGAATTCCAATGCAGACCAGCAAGGCCGGCAGGCTCAGAAGATAAGGCAGCGCACGCGTTCCGATCCGGAACCTGCGGCGCGCGAGACTATTCAACTCGGCGGTTGCGGCCATGGGAGGTACTCGTCGTCATGCAGCTGTCCTGCGCACTCGGTTCGATCCGGCAAGCCACCGCGTCGCCTCCGGGAGACGACGCGGCGGCCCGCAGATCAGCCTAGGCCGGCTTCGGCAAGCTGCCGGTTGACGCTGTCCGCGAGGCGGTCGAGGCCCTCGTCGACGGGAACCTGCCCCGCCACCATCTGCTGCAAGGAGGCCGCCCACTCTGTCGTGAGATCGAAGAAGAGAGGCTGCGGTGTGAAATAGATCTGCGCCCCGGGCGCCGAGGTTTCGTACTGGTTCACGTAGCCGGGATAGGACCCGTCCATGCGTCCCCGGAACGCCTCGTCGGACCAGACCGACTGACGCACCGGATTCACGAAGTCCTTCTCGCGCGCTCCCATCAAAGCGTGCTCGGCACCGGACGCCCACTGCAGGAAGTACCAGGCGGCGTCGGGGTTCCTGGAGAAGGACGACATCGCGAGCGACCAGATCCAGACGTTCGGTGTCGGCGCCGCTGCTGCAGGGTTTGCCGCGAAGGGGGCATATCCCAAGTTGCCCGCCTGGGCGTTGTCGCCACCGTTCATGAAAAAGCCCAGGATATCGGCGTCGAAGATCATCGCCGAGGCGCCGGCGCCGAGATCGCTTCCCACCTGATACCAGGTGTAAGTTGACCAGTTCCTCGGACCGCTGTCCTGGATCATCTTGACCCACTGAGCATGGAACGCCTTCGACTCCGGCGTGTTCATCGCCGCCGAGAGCTGTCCCTCGGAGGAGACGTTCAGGTCCTTCTGGCCGAAGTTGGCATAGGCCGAGAGGAAGCCCGGATGGATCGTCGCCCAGGAGCGCGAACCGCGCACCCCGATGCCGTAGGCCCCCTCGATGTCGCGGTTGAGCTTGGCCGCCGTTTCCGCCAGTTGATCCATGTTCTCAGGCGGCGTGACCCCGGCCTGATCGAACATCATGCGATTGTAAGAGAGGTTGTTCAGCTCGAAGCCCCAGGGGATACACCACTGCTTCGCACCCTCGCCGCCCAGGTCGTCGCCGGGGCGTCCGCTCCAGGCCGTCGACGCGCGCAGGCCCGGTAGCACATCGTCCCAGCCGTAACCCGGCGCGGTCTTCTCCGGATCCTGGATCCACTCGGCAAGGTCGCTGCACCAGCCCGCCGGACCGTAGGTCCAGGTCATGTAGGCACCGGTCATGAAGGCATCGTACTCGCTGGAGCGCGATGCGAGAGCCGCCGTGACCTTGTCGAAGTAGACGTCCTCCGGGAAGACGTCATAGGCGACTTCCATGCCCGTCAGCGACTTGAAGCTGTCGAGATTCGCGATCATCGCGTCGGTGTAGGGGTGCTTGTTGAGAAGCAGTTTGACACCGCTGCCGCTATGGCGCTTCCAGTCGAAGTCCTGGGCCAGGGCTTGGGTCGTCGCCCGGTTGATCAGAAGATCGGCCGTCGCGGCGGTGACGCCAAGCGCAGCGAGACCGCGCAGAAGTCCCCGCCGGCTGACCTGCCCGCGGACGAAGGCCTGAACAAGGTCCTTTTCCTTCTCATACATCGTTTTTCCTCCCTAAGGGTCATTTGCTCCGGGGGTTTTCCCCCGCTTCTCTTGATCGTTTTCTTCGCCGCCGCGAACCAACCTTCCGGCCGTCGCCTCATCGGTAATCAGACCGGTGAAGAGACCGCTCCGTAGGGCCGCATCGAGGGCGGCAACCTTCTGTTCGCCTCCTGCGATGGCGTGAACCTCACGGCCGCGCAGGCTGGCGAGATGCGGCGCCATGACTCGTCCGTCGTAGGGCGTCGAGACAATGTGGCCCTCGGCGTCCAGGAACTGTCCCAAGACCTCGGCGCGCGCGCCGAGCCGACGCAGTTCACGCAACGAGGTTTCGGAATCGAAGACATTGGCATGTGCGACGCTGCCCGACATGTCGACAGAACCGATACCGAGAATGCAGACCGTCGCCGCCTCGATGGTTCTCATGATCTCGGCCAAGCCCGCTTGCTCCAGCAAGCTGCTCCGATCCTCGGGCGTGTTCACGAACATGGGCGCCGGCATCAGGTAGGCTTCAGCGCCCGTCTTCTCGGCCAGGCGGTGGATCACGTCGTAGGGATTGGCCGCGAACTTGCGAGTCAACCCGCCGAGGATCGAGACGAATCGCGCACCCTTGGCCTCGTAGCTCGGCATCATGTCGACCATCGCGGCCATGGTGCGACCGTGGCCGACACCGATGACCTCGTGAGCCGCACGGTCGAGCAGTCCCATCAGGAAGGACGCGCCAGCAAGGCCAAGTGCGCGCAGGGGAATAGCACCAGCTTCGCCAAGATCTGGCACAACCGTGCAGTTCGCCAGTCCGTAGCGCCGCATGACCTCGGCCTCGAGCGAGACGCAGGCCGAGACCTCGGCGTCGACGAAAACGCGGACCAAGCCGTCCTTGGCAGCGCGCGCGATCATCCGATGAGCACGGGTGGTGGGAATGCCGAAGCGGTTTGCGATCGCACTCTGCGTCATCCCGCCGGCGTAGTGCAACCAAGCTGCACGCGCGGCGAGATCTGTCTCGTCAGCCGTTTCCCGGGACGCTCTCGTGGCCTTCCGCAAAGGCTTTTCCTCCGACCTCATTCTGCTGAGGTGAATTTTTTTTCGTTAATCGCATTTTTTTCCAGGTCAAGCTCCGGTGTCAAGCACGTCCGCTGGAGCGGAGCTTGCCGGTCACAGAGATGACAGATAGCTGCCGAGGCGCAGGGAACGTGGCGTACGGAATAGAGAGTTAGGAGACCAAGCGGAGCAGGGCGAATCGTTCGAGACGAAGGAGGGATCAGTCCGACAATGAGCCCGGTCGGTACGCAGCCGCCTGCCGGACGGAAAGCGCATCCCAAGCGGCCCGGGCCGAGGCGTCGGGCAGAACCGTCGCACCGCTACGGCTCATGGTTTCGGCCGCCGCGGCGAAGTCGTCGAACCAGCCAAGTCCCACGGCTGCAGACATCGCAGCCCCCAGAGACGAGGCTTCGAGACTCTCGCTGAGAGCGATCGGCAGACCGGTCGCATCTGCGATCATCTGCAGCCATAGCGCGCTGTTCGCCCCGCCGCCGACCGCCAGGATGCGCTCGGGCGCTAAACCGTCTTCCGCCATCGCTGCGACACAGCGCGCCGTCTCCAACGTCAAAGCCTCCAGCGAGGCCCGATAGAGATGCCCGATACCGTGACCTGCAGCCAGCCCCAGGAAGCCGGCCCTGGCCTGCGGATCCCAGTGGGGATCCATCACACCGGACAGATAGGGGCAGACCGTCACGCCTTCCGATCCGACCGGAAGTGCGGCAGCGGCGGCTTCCAATCGCGCAAAGACGTCAGGGTCGTCGCGGCCGCCCGCGAAGGTGTCGACAAACCAGTTGATGAAGAAGGCGCCGGCACGCTGGCAGCCCTCTAGAAAGTAGCCGTCGCCGGTCGGCGAGGTCATGGTCCGCCATGAGGGTCCGATGCGCGGCGTCTGCGACCAGGCGCCAGTGATAATCGCCGTGCCCAAATTGAGATAAACGAGTCCCGGCCGCACGGCATCGACGCCGAGGCCGGCGCACTGACCGTCACCACCGGCGGCGAAGACGGCCGTACCGGGCGCCAGACCGGTCTCGCGTGCGGCTTCTGCCGTGACCTCGCCGATGCAGGCACCGGGTCTGGCCAACTCGGCGAAATGCTCGGCAGACAAAGCTAGCTGAGTCAGAATCGCTTCCGACCAGCTCTTGGCCTCTATATCGAACAGGCCGAAGGGATCGGCACTGGTCCAGCTCGCGGTTGGCCGCCCCGTCAAACGACCGCTCAGAAAGCCGTGGACATCCAGAATCCGTGACGCTTCAAGGGCCGCCGGTTCGTGCCGGCGCAGCCAACTGAGCCGGTAGACCACGGGAGTGACGTCCGGCGGCTTACCGCTGATCGCGTGCAGACGCTCAGCCCCGAAAGCCGTCGTCAGCAAGGGAATTTCTTCCGTCGCCCGCTCGTCCAGCCAGACGATCGCTGGGCGCGTCGCCTTCAACTCGTCGTCGACAAAGGCGACCGTCTCTCGTTGGTTGGAAATCGCCATACCTGCGATCCGCGTCGGATCGACCTGCGATGTCAGCGCGCGCAAGGCGTCGCTAGCAGCGCGCCACCAATCCTCGACATCTTGCTCGACGAAACCGGGCGCCGGCATCGCCATCGAAATCGGAGCGCGCCCCTCGGCGACCGCCTCTCCGCCGCGAGTCCAGGCGATGGCTTTCGTCGATTGGGTCGAACTGTCGAGACCGACGACAAGATCCCCGGCTGGACTCCTGGTCATGCCGTTTCACCGAGCAGCCGACCCGCCGTGTCAGCATCCGTCACCAGGTGGGTCGCATAGCGTCCGGCGAGAACAGCCTGGAGCGCCTTGATCTTGGCAGGTCCACCCGCAGCGAAGACGCGGACGGGGATCGTTAGGAGTTCCTGCAGAGACATGCCGATCTGACGACCGCTCAGCGGACCGTCCAACTCTTGACCGGTGGCGTCGAGGAAGCGCCCGATCAGAACGGCCTCGCTACCGGCGGCGAGATAACTTTCGACCACCGAGGTCGGCAGAAAGTCGGTATCGGACCAGACAGTATTGGGGCCCAGTTCTCCCACGCCGAACACGGCGAGATCGGCAGAACGCAACCGCTCGAAATGACGTCGCAAGCCGGGCTCGGCCAGAAGTGCATCGCAGATCGCCCGATTGGTGACCACCGCGGGTGCATGGAAGTTCTGGCAGCGGGCGCCGAGACGACCGGCGAACAGGGCCGTGCAAGCCTCCGGCGAGGAGGCGTCGTCGCCCAGCGAACTGCCGGAGACTTGAACGATCGTGGTTTTGGACAGGGACATGCTGGGTAGCGCCTGCGCCACTTCGAGCATGGTCCGCCCCCAGGCGACGCCGATCGTTCTGTCGTCGACCAGCCAAGGGGACAGCATCTGCGCGGCAGCCAGTCCGATCCGCCGCCGCAGCCCCAGAGCCTGCGCCTCCGGATCGCCGTCTGCGGCCTCGGGTGGCGTGACGCAGGCACCGACGAGACCGAACCGCTCCATCAGCGCACGCCCCTGTCGTACCGAGCTCAGCAGGTCGGAAGCCAGGTTGATGGTAACCAGTCCGCGGCGCCGCGCCTCCGCAAGATAGTTGGCGACCGAGGCGCGGGAGACGCCGAGAGCGCTCGCTACCTCGTTCTGCGTCAAGGCCTCCCCGTAGTAAAGCCAGGCAGCCCAGGCCAGAGCGTCGCCACCGAACTCCGGTGGAGTCTCGATCGTCGGATCGCCGGGAAGGGTCGAACGGAGAGACATATTGTCCGTCACCATGGTTGGTAGCAAATGTCAAGCGCGGCCGGAAATCGTCATTGACAGCATGCCGACGAAACACCATTGTGCAAATGTCAGGGAGGATTAGAATATGTCGGCGGACGCGCCGCAACCAATAAAGACCGCCGAGATCGACGGGGATCTTAAGGCTGGCGAGACGAAACCGCCCCGGTCCGATGCCATGTCCGGCAAACCTTCCGGCGGTTGGACAGCTTTGATCGACGACTTCATTGCGGGTCGTTGGATCAGCCCCCTCACCGGCCGGCCGGCGCCGCGCCCAGCCACTCAAACCATTACGATTTCCGAAAGTCTGGAGGGGTCCGAAGCGGAGCTCGTCGCGGTCCTCGGCGAGCTGGGCACCCTAGCCGTCGTGGCGGACGAAAACACCTGGGAAGCTCTTGGCCGCCGTGTCGCCAAGGCACTTGGCGCGACCGACAAGGCCGTCGTTCTGGGTCCCAGACCGCATGCCGACCTGCCGAGTGCAGAGGCTCTCAAGGCCAAGCTGACGGATGCGGACCACGTTGTCGCCGTCGGGTCCGGCACCATCAACGATCTTTGCAAATACGTCACCGCACAGGACGGTCGGAGCTGTTCCGTCTTCGCGACGGCCGCCTCGATGGACGGCTACACCTCCTCGACCGCCTCCATGGCGCTGCCGTCGGGGCTCAAGATTTCCCTGCCGGCACACGCGCCGAAGGGCGCCTTCTTCGATCTGAACGTCATCGCGGCGGCACCACCGAGAATGGCCGCCGCCGGTTTCGGCGATTGCCTCTGCTCGTCCGTCGCCCGCATCGACTGGTGGATGTCTCACCGGCTGCTCGACACCTTCTTCATGGAAGAACCCTACCTCGTCGCGGCGGAGAACGACCGCGAGATGACCAAGCGAGTCGCCGGTATCGGACGGGGCGAAGTGGAGGCGATAGGGTATCTGGTGCGTGCGCTGGTTCTATCCGGACTGGGTGTCGCGCTGACCAAGGTCTCGAACCACGGGTCGATGGGCGAACATCAGATCTCTCACTACATCGACTGTTTCGCCGGAGACCGCCATCCCGGCACGCTGCATGGCCAGCAGGTCGGTGTGGCCAGTCTGACGATGGCCCGTATTCAGGCCGAGATCCTGGGTCGCAGCACGCCGCCCGAAGTGGCACCGACAGAGATCAACGAGGCCGACATGGCGCGGCGTATGGGCCCCTCCATCGCGGCCGAATGCGCGCGTGAATATCGCAAGAAGGCACTCGACCTGGAGGCCGCAAAGGCCTTCAATGAAAATCTATCGAGGCTTTGGCCGACCCTGCAGACAGACTGTCAGCAGATCGCCATACCCGTCATGCAGATGAAGGCCGAACTGGAGGCCGCCGGAGGCGCGACGACAGCCGCACAGCTTGGGCTCGACCCGGCCTTCTATCGCGAGGCCGTGCGTCACGCCCATGAAATGCGCAACCGCTTCTCCTTCGCCGACATCGCCTGCGACGCAGGCTTGCTCGACGACTTGGCGGCAGCGGAGGGATAGGCCGGAAGCCATGGCAGCACATTACTTCAAAGACGTCGAAAGGACCGCTTCATGAAGAAGGCCGAACGGGAGTTGCGGCGCGAGATCATCGCGCGTTGCAAAGAAATGAACGTGAACGGCATCAACCAGGGCACCTCGGGAAATGTCTCGGCGCGCTTCGAGGATCGGATGCTGGTGTCGCCCTCGGCAACACCCTATGACGAGCTGGAACCCGACATGATCGCCTCGATCGCGATCGACGACGAGTCGGGGGCCTGGGAAGGACCGCTCAAACCCTCAACGGAGTGGCGCTTTCACCATGCGCTTCTGCGAGACCGGTCGGATGCAAACGCGGTGGTCCATGCCCATCCGACCTACTGCACGACCCTGGCGATCGCCCGCATGGAGATCCCAGCCTGCCACTACATGATCGCAGCCTTCGGGGGCAACAACGTTCGCTGTGCCGGCTACGCGCGCTTCGGCACCGAAGAACTCTCGGCTATGGCGGTCGAGGCCATGCGCGACCGAACCGCCTGTCTGCTGGCCAACCACGGCATGATCTCAATCGGAGAGAGCTTGGCCAAGGCGATGTGGCGGGCGGTAGAGTTGGAAACCATCGCGCGGCAGTATTTTCTAAGCCTGCAGCTGAAGGGCCAAGTGATCCTATCCGATCGCGAAGTCGATGAAACAATTGCCGCTTTCAAGGGCTACGGACTGCAGGACGCGTCCAGTACGCCGAAGGACGGGCACCAGCAAACGCAGGCAAAAGGTAAAACCGCTGCGTGAAGAGGCTCAAGCCGTGAAGGATGAGGCCGCATGAGCAGAACGGCGTCGGCCGCGACGGGACACTACGCGCTCGCCGCGCGCCGTCCCGAATGGCTGCGCGTCCTTCTGCGTCCCCTTTCCGGGGACCGGCCCTTCCCCTGGCTGGCACCGCTGATCGCGATGCTGCTGCTCTTCACGATCTACCCTCTCATCTACAACATCTGGCTGTCTTTCCACGAATACGCCCCCTTCCGCCGGCAGCTCGAATTCGTGGGTTTCGATAACTGGAGAGCCCTGTGGCAGGACACCCGTTTCTGGGGGTCGCTCGGGGTCACCTTCACCTACTTCTTCATCGTCCTGAGCGTTCAGCTGGTGCTTGGGATGGCGATCGCCCTTTTGCTCGACAGTGACGAGCCGGGCTTCGGCCTGCTGCGCGCCCTGCTAACTCTGACGCTCGTCATTCCGCCGGCGATCACCGGAATGATGTTCCTGCTGATGCAGGATCCGGAGTTCGGGGTCGTCACCTACATCCTGGAATCGGTTGGGCTGCTGGATGGCACCCAGCCGATTCTGTCCACCGCCTCGACCGCACTGATCGGGGTGATGCTGGCGGACATATGGCAGTGGACACCCTTCATGGTGCTGATCTTCCTGGCCGGCCTGCGCTCACTGCCGCCAGAGCCCTTCGAAGCGGCCATGCTGGACGGCGCCTCGCCGTTTCAGATCTTCCGCCGGATCACCCTGCCACTGATGTCAAAGGTGATCGCCGTGGCCGTCCTGATCCGGGGCATCGATGTGTTCCGGATGTTCGACTACGTCTTCGTGATGACCTCGGGCGGGCCGGGAACCTCAACCTATGTGCTTAGCCTCTACGCTTGGCAGCAGACCTTCAGTTTCGTGAAGTGGGGCTACGGGGCAACGATCAGTCTCGTCAGTCTCGCCATCATCCTGATCGTCGCGAATCTCTTCATCAAGCTCGCGAAGGTGCGCTGGTGATCGTTCAGTCGACATACCGCCGTCGCTGGCGCATTGCGGCAGCCTGGGGCGTGGTCGCGCTCTTCGTCTTTCCGCTCTACTACTGGACGACCACGGCCTTCAAGAACGCGCGCGACATCTTCGACCGGCCGCCCAACGTCTGGATCTTCGAGCCTACGCTGAAGAACTTTGAGGAGGTCTTCGGCATTTCGCTGGGCTTTCTGCGTCAGCAGGAAGTGCTGCCCGGGGGCGGCAACTTCTACATGGCGCCGCGCCTTTGGGACTCCATCGTAGTGGCGATCGGCTCGACGACGCTGTCCGTGATGATCGCCACACTGGCCGCCTACGGCCTCAGCCGCATGGACTTCAAAAGTCGGCACCTCTTCGTCGGCTGGGTTCTCTCGACCCGCATGATGCCGCCCGTCGCCGTCGCGATTCCCCTGTTCTTCATCTACAAGGACGTCGGCTTGCTGGATAGCTACGCCGGTATCATCCTGATCCATGCGGTCATGAATCTGCCGCTGGCCGTTCTTCTGATGAAGAGCTTCTTCGACGATATTCCGAGGGAGATCGACGAGAGCGCGATCATCGACGGCGCGTCCCGCTGGCTGATCTTCCGCCGGGTGATCCTGCCGATGGCCAAGGGCGGAATCGCAGCCACCGCCGTGCTCTGCTTTATCTTCTCCTGGACCGAGTTCGTCTTCGTCCTGACCCTGACCCAGACCGGACTGAAAACGGTCCCTGTCGTGTCGTCGAGCTTCGTGACCTCGACCGGAACGGCCTGGGGCAACATGGCCGCCCTGGGCGCGGCCGCCATGATCCCGGCCTTCATCTTCATTCTTCTCGTCCAGAAACAACTGGTCCGCGGCCTGACCCTCGGCTCGTTGAAACAATAATCGCCATGAGACAAGAGCGTTTAACACTTGGGAGGAAACACCGATGCGAGACAGCGATAGGAAACGTTACCTTGCCAATCTGACAGATCGCTACGTCCGGCGCCGGATCAGCCGCCGCGATTTCCTGCGGGACGCCGGCCACCTGGGCCTCGGAGCCGGCGCGCTTGGGCTCGGACTGACACGCCCCTTCGGCGGCAAGCCGGCCTTCGCACAGAGCGAGGAGCTTCGGCCGAACCAAGAGGTGCTGGACTGGGTGCGCGAAGTCTCCACGCCCTTCCGAGGCACCACCCTCAAGCTCGCCACCGAATCGACGCCGCCGTCGAACGCGATCAACAGTCAGCTCAAGCCTTTCTTCGAAGAAGCCTCGGGCATGAGGGTCGAGATCGAAGTGCTGCCGCTGGAACAGGTGCTGCAGAAGCTGACGCTGGATATCGCCAGCCAGCTCGGTACCTACGATCTCTACTACATCGATCAGTCTTGGGCCGCCTTCACCGCGCAGGATGTCTTCGACCCGCGCGAGCAGATGGCGGACAAACCGGATCTCGCCATGCCGGACTGGAACTTCGACGACTTCCTGCCGGCTCTGGTCGACGGCATCGCCCGCTACGAGGATCGCCTGGTCGGCGTGCCCTACGACATCCCAATCTTCATCATGATGTACCGCCGCGACATCTGGGAAGAAATGGGCTTCGAGGCTCCCACCTCACTGGAGGAATACTACGAGCAGGCCAAGGCGGTGACCGAGGCCGGCGACATCTACGGCGCCACCGGCCAGATGAAGTCGGGTCACTACAGTCTGGAATGCGACTGGACGGCCTGGCTCTGGGGCCATGGCGGTTCCATCTTCGATGCCGACGGGAAGTTCGCCGGTCACGACGAACGCGGCCTGGAGGCCATGGAGTATTGGCGCCGCCTCTACGAGACCATGCCGCCGGGCGTAACGGGCTGGACCTGGGACGGACAGGGGCAGTCGATTGCCCAGGGCGTCGCAGCCTCCATGATGAGTTGGGGCGAGTTCTTCCCCTACTTCGACGATCCCAGCGCTACCAAGGTTTCGGGTCTGATGGAGGCCGTGCGCTGCCCGCCGCCCAAGCATCCCCTGCGTACCGTCGCCGAGACCGGGTTCGGCGAGATCCCGGGCGTCGGCCATCAGGGCGGCTCGTCCTTGGCGGTCTCGCAGAACTCGCGCAACCCCGATGCCGCTTGGATCTTCATGCAGTGGGCCACCAGCTACGATACCCAGGTGCTGATCACCGCTCTGGGCGGGGGTACGGGCCCGACCCGCAGTTCGGTCTATGACGACCCGCGTATCATCGCGAACCGCCGGGTCGGACCGGGCACGACCCGTCACCTGGACGTCGTGCGAGAGACCATCGCCAATGACATGGGGTCGGAACCCGACCTGCCGGAATGGGCGGAGCTGGCGAACGATACGATCCCGGTGCGCCTCGGCAAGTACTTCGCCGGCGACTACGACTCCGCCAAGGAGGCAATGGACGATATCGCCCAGGCCGTCGACGGCATCGTCAGCGGCTGACCCTCGGGGAGAGGCCGCAAGCGCCTGGACGCCGATCGACCGACAGACACGATTGACGGCCAGGCGCCGTCGGCCAGGAGCGAACCGCGCGAGGAGGGGAGCGCCCCGCCTTGCGCGGTACGTGAGCGACAGTAGCGGGAACAGAGAGTGACATGACAGATAAACCCCTCGTAGCGATCACGGGCGCATCGTCCGGCATCGGCGAGGCCACGGCCCGAGCTTTCTCCGCCGACGGTCATCCGCTTCTCTTGATGGCACGCCGTCTGGAGCGGATGGAGGCCCTGCAGCTGCCGAACGCGATTTGCCGCAAGGTCGACGTCTGCGACCGAGCCGCCATCTCCACTGCGGTGGCCGACGCGGAAGACCGGTTCGGACCCGTCGATATGATGTTCGCCAACGCGGGGATTGCGCGTCTCGCCGACATCGGCCGCCAGGATCCGGCCGAATGGGACGAGATGATCGATATCAATACCAAGGGCGTGATGAACACGGTTCACGCCGTGATGGCCGGCATGATGGAACGCCGAGCCGGAACCCTGGTCATGATGAGTTCGATCGCGGGCCGAAAAGTCTATCCCGACCACACGGTCTATTGCGGCACGAAGTTCTTCGTGCACGCCGTCTCCGAATCTCTGCGCGCTTACCTCTCGCCGCATGACGTCCGGGTACTCGTGGTCTCGCCCGGCGTGATTGAGACGGAAGTGCTGAATTCCGTCACCGACGAGAAGACCTTGGCCGACTACAAGGCCAATAAAGTCAAGATGGGCGGCGGTATCGGCGCCGAAATCGTCGCTCAACTCATTCTTGATGCTTACCGTCTTCCGCAGAACGCGCTGGTGCAGGAAATCTGCCTCACGCCGACGCGCCAGGCCTACTGAGGGACCCGCGCGATGGCCACAGTCGAATACCGCAACATCGCCAAGAGCTACGGCGCCTTCGACGTCATGCACGACCTCAATCTGAGCATCGCCGATGGTGAGTTCGCCGTCTTGCTGGGTGCCTCCGGTTGCGGCAAGACGACACTTCTGAGAATGACCGCCGGCCTGGAGACCGTCACGGCCGGCGATCTTCTGATCGACGACCAGCGGGTCAACGACGTCCCGCCGCGCGACCGGGACATCGCAATGGTCTTTCAGAACTATGCGCTCTATCCGACTATGACAGTCGCCGAGAACATCTCCTTCTCGCTCGAGATCCGATCCGTACCGAAGGCAGAGCGACGGCAGCGTGCTGAAGATGCGGCCGCACTGGTCGGGTTGACGGAACACCTGAGCCGTTATCCCAGGGAGCTGTCGGGAGGACAGAGACAGCGCGTGGCGATGGCGCGTGCGATGGTCCGCGACGCCAAGGTGTTCCTGTTCGACGAGCCACTGTCGAACCTGGATGCCAAGCTGCGGGCACAGATGCGCTTCGAGATCCGTCAGCTGCATGATCGCCTGGGAACCACCACGATCTATGTGACGCACGATCAGATCGAGGCCATGACCATGGCGGACAAGATCGTGCTGATGCGCGGAGGAGAGATCGAGCAGGTGGGGACCCCAGACGAGCTCTATGACCGGCCGGTCAGCCGCTTCGCCGCCGACTTCATCGGCTCCCCGGCCATGAACTTCGTCGAAGGTACGGTGGAGGCGAATGGAAACGCGCCGGCCTTCGTCGCCGAGGGCATGCACTTGGCGCTACCCACCAGCGTGTCTGTATCCCCCGGCCATCCCGTTGTCTGCGGCGTACGACCTGCCGACCTGACCCTGGACACCGAGGGTAGCGTGGTGGGTCAGTTGATCCTGGCGGAAAAGACCGGGCCCGATCTCCAGCTTCACATGAGCGTGGCCGGACAGGACTTCATCGCGACCGTTCCAAGGGATGCTACAGTGCAGCCTGGTGAAGCTGTGCGTCTCAACGTCGCCCCCGAGAAGCTCCATCTCTTCGATCTCAGCAGCGGACAACGCCTGTGACGACCGGCAACGATCCCTATACAGCCTTGCGTGCGGACGAGGATTTCGGTCGCCTACTGAGCCTCTCCGCTCGCGTCGGGCGAGATCCTCTGCAGGTCCAAGGGGCCGGCGGCAACAGCTCGCTCAAAGGCGGCGGCGCCATGTGGGTCAAGGCCTCCGGAACCTGGCTGGCCGACGCGGAAACAAAGGACATCATGGTGCCGGTCAGGGCGGCAGACCTCGCAGCCGAACTTGCCGCCGGCGGCGAGCCCGATGCCGTCAGCTTTGTTGCGCCCGACGGTGGACCGCAAGGTCTGCGTCCCTCCATCGAAACCACCCTGCATGCGGCGATGCCGCAGCGGGTCGTGCTGCATACCCACTGCGTCGCGACCATCGCGCTCGCGATTCGGCAGGATGGCGACGAGATCCTACGGCGTGAACTGAAGGATCTGGACCCGATCTTCTTGCCCTACGTAATGCCCGGCTTGCCTCTGGCAAAAGCCTTGTTGGCCGAGGCCAGTCCCGAACGGCGTGTTGCCATTCTGGGCAATCACGGTCTGATTGTCGCCGGTGACAGCCCGGAAGACGTCGAAGCTTTGCTGTCCGAAGTTTCGGGGCGGTTGGAACGAGCGGTGGCACCGCCTTTGACGGAAGACGTCGTTGGGACCGACGAGAGGAACGCCTTGTCCAGCGCCCGCTATAGAGCGGTCGAAGCTCCGAGCTTGCAAGCCGTCGCACGCTCCCCACGACATCTCGCTCTGACCGCACGCGGCCCCTTCTTTCCGGATTACGTCGTCTTCCTCGAGCCCGATCTTCGAATCGCGGAGGAAAACGAGGCAGTGGAGGCCGCGGCCGATCGCCTGACGCGAGACGGCGAGGCCCCGACTCTCGTGCTGCTGCCAGGCATCGGGGCGGCCATTCGCCGGGATGCCAGCCCCGCCGCGGAGGCCATGGCCCGCGCTCTCGGCGACGTGATCGCGCGCGTGCCGCCCGAAGCACCGGTGAGGGCCCTTCCCTCGACGGAGGTCGCGGCCTTGCTGGGCTGGGATGCGGAGAAGTATCGGCGAGCGCTCAGCAGCGAGGCCGCGCAGGCGTGACGCCTCAGTCGGTACAGACCTCCGAACGATTCGCCCTCGGCATCGACGTCGGCACCTCGGGCGTGCGGGCCGCCTTGCTCGATCCCGCCGGAGGTCCCGTCGGACTGTCGGCAGCACGAATGGAAGACAACGGAGCAGAGCCGCGCGACCCCGCGGTCTGGGAACGGACCCTCGCGGCGGCGCTCGCCGGGCTGGATCCGGCAGCCCGCAAACGAGTCGGCGCCGTCTCGGTCGACGGAACCTCGGGCACAGTTCTCGGCTTGGACGACCGGAATGCGCCGCTCGGCACAGCTCTGCTTTACAACGACAGCGTCGAGGACCCTCGAATTGCACCTGCGATTGCCGAGGTGGCTCCGAGGACCAGCGCCGCACATGGTCCGAGCTCAGGTCTCGCGCGGGCGATGACCCTCAGCACCAAGGCCAGGATCCGGCGCATTGTTCATCAGGCGGACTGGGTCGCTGGGTTGCTGTCGGCCAGTCCCTGGAAGAGCGACGAGTCGAACGCTCTGAAAACTGGGTACGACCCGGTGGAAAGACGTTGGCCAGACTGGCTCGGGTCCGTGATCGACCCGAACCTGTTGCCCGAGGTGGTGGCCGCGGGCGCAGCGACGGGCCGTGTGACGGCAGACGCAGCCGCGCGCTACGATCTGCCCCAGGGCGCGGTCGTCGTAGCCGGCACGACCGACGGCTGTGCGTCTTTCCTCGCAACCGGAGCCGCGCGGCCCGGCGAGGGTGTGACGGCGCTCGGCACGACCCTGACGCTAAAGCTGCTGTCGGATCGACCGGTCTTCGACCCCGACTGCGGTATCTATAGCCACCGCATCGGGTCTCTTTGGCTTGCGGGTGGTGCCTCCAACTCCGGCGGCGGCGCCTTGGCGGCACACTTCACGGCGACGGAGATCGCGACACTCTGCGAGCAGATCGACCCAGAGCAAGACAGCGGACTCGACTACTATCCTCTGCCCAAACCGGGCGAACGTTTTCCCGTCGCAGACCCGACGCTGCCGCCGCGGACCGAGCCTCGCCCCGGTGACGCAGCGCTGTTCCTGAAGGGACTGCTCGAAGGAATCGCTCGGATCGAAGCGGCCGGCTATAAGCGCCTGGGAGAGCTCGGCGCGCCGCCCCTCACCTGCCTGCGCAGCGTCGGTAGAGGCGCTGGCAATGATATCTGGAGCAGGATCCGGCGCCGGATCCTGTCGGTCGAAACGGCCAGCGCGCAGTCCGAAGAGGCAGCGGCAGGCGTGGCGCGACTTGCTCTAAAACATATTTCCCATACAACGGCGATCGGCGCATGAGCCCGGAACGGATCTCGGGTCTCTCCGCAATTACGGAGCGCTTCGACGCGGTTCTGCTCGACCAATTCGGAGTTCTGCACGACGGCCGTGCGGCCTTCCCCGGCGCGCAGGAGGCGGTTCTGCGTCTGCGGTCGGCTGGTCTGCGGCTCGCCGTTCTCTCCAACTCGGGAAAACGGTCGGCTGCCAATGCCGAACGCCTCGAATCTCTTGGCTTCGAGGCCGACTGGTTCGATGCGGTCGTCACCTCCGGCGAGCTTTGCCGCGAGCGCCTGACGTCTGCCCTGGAGAGCGGTCGGCTGACAGCCGGAGCTTCGATCTACGTCGTCGCCAGCAGCAGCGAAGGCTCGCCCCTCGAAGGCCTCACGCTGCGATCCTCCACCTGCGCGGAGGACGCCGAGCTTGTCCTGATCGCCGGACGAAGTCCGCAGCAGAGAACTCCCGAAGAGGAGATCGAACCTCTGCTGCCCCTGGCGCGGCGGGGCGTCCCCTGTATCTGCGCGAACCCAGACCGAACGATCTACGCCGACGGCCAGCCGGCGCCCGGTCCTGGGTTTCTTGCCGAGCTCTACGCCGCGTCCGGGGGGCCGCTGGAGATGATCGGCAAGCCGCATGCTCCAATCTTCCAAGCATCGATGGAGGCGCTGGGGCAACCCGAGCCGGCGCGGACGCTGATGATTGGCGACAGTCGCGAACACGACATCTCTGGAGGCGCCGCGCTGGGTCTCACGACCCTGCTGATCGAGGGTGGAGTGCAGGCGAACGGGAAAGCCGACGGTCCGGAGCCCGACTTCATCATGCCCAGGCTGGTCTGGTAGTCCGCCACCGTCCCTCCGACCTCTCAGCCCGATAGCCAGGAGCTTGATTTCATGACGGCACAGACAAAGCCGTTCAGCGTCCCGACGGTCGATGTCGATACAGCCTTCGAGCGCTACGAGGCAATCCGCGTGCGCTTGCCTCAGCCGACCTTCCCCAGGGAAAGCCGTCAGGCCGGGACTCTGGGCGACGTCGCAGATGACTTCGATGTCTTCATCCTGGATGCCTTCGGGGTGCTGAACATCGGAGGCCGCGCGATTCCCGGTGCGGTCAAGCGGGTTGCCGAACTGCGCGCTGCCGGCAAGCGACTCTTCGTCTTGACTAACGCCGCAAGCTACCCGCGCTCGGCGGCACTGGCGAAGTATCACAAGCTCGGTTTCGACTTCGCGGCGGAAGAGGTCGTCTCCAGCCGCGATGTCGCGGCGTCGGCACTGCTGGACGTTTCCGATATCGAGCTTTGGGGTGTTGCCAGGGGACCCGATCCGGACCTCTCAGATCTACAAGCCAAGGTCGGGACCTTGGAGACCGACAGGACCCTGTTCCGAAACGCCGACGGGTTCCTACTGCTGTCGAGCGCAAGTTGGACGCCCCCTTTGCAGGAGGCACTGGTCGCGGCCTTGTCCGAACGCCCACGACCACTGCTGGTCGGCAACCCGGATCTGGTGGCGCCGCGTGAGACAGGCCTGACATTGGAGCCCGGGTGGTGGGCGCACGAAGCCGCCGACCGAACAGGCGTGGTGCCGGAGTTCTACGGCAAACCCTTCACCAATGCCTTCGAAGCGATCAGGGGCCGCTGTCCGGACATCGAGAGACTGCGGGTCGCAATGGTCGGCGATACCCTGCACACGGATATCCTCGGCGGACGGGCTGCCGGTTTCGCAAGCATCCTGATCGCCGACCACGGCCTGTTCGCCGGCCGGGACCTGGACAGCTATATCGCACGGTCGCGGATCGTGCCCGACATCATCTGTCGAACGACCTGAACCTAAGCCGCGACGGCTTGTAGGGACGCCATCGCGCCGCTTCCTAGACGCCGGCGTCCCCCGTTGCGTCGCTATTCGGCAAGGCCGTGAAGGTTCTGCCGAACGCAGTGCCGCGCTTTCGCTTCGCGTTGGTATCGCGTAAAAATCAATCTTTATCAGGGGATCGGCTTTCTGGAACGGACGCACATGATTCACCCCGTCATCTTGTCAGGTGGATCCGGGACCCGGCTGTGGCCGCTCTCGCGCGAGGCCTTTCCGAAACAGCTTCTTCCGCTGCTCGGCGAACAGTCCCTGCTTCAGGACACCGTCGAGAGGCTGCGTGACCCAGCGCTCTTTACCGCGCCACTCCTGATCGCCAACCAGGAGCATCGTTTTCTCATCGCCGAACAGCTGCGCTCTATCGGCGTTTCACCGACGGCGATCGTATTGGAGCCCTTCGGACGCAACACGGCGCCGGCGGCCGCCTTGGCAGCCCTGCTGCTTGTCCGCGAGGACCCCGAGGCCGTGATGGCGCTGTTTCCGGCAGATCACGCCGTCGCCGACGCAACGACCCTGAGACGCGCACTCGCGGCGGCGGTTCCGGCGGCGCAGGACGGCTGGCTCATCACCTTCGGTGTCGAACCGACCCGTCCGGAGACCGGCTACGGCTATATCCGCATCGGCGAGGCCTTGGCGCCTCACGACCGGGTGCACGAGGTCCTGCGGTTCGTCGAGAAACCTGACGGGACGACGGCGGCGCAATACCTGGACTCGGGCGGCTACCTTTGGAACAGCGGCATCTTCATGATGCAAGCGACCGCCTTCCTGGATGAGTTGAGGCGGCTTCATCCAGACCTGCTGGACTGCGCGGACTCCGCACTGACGGCCGCAACCCGGGATCTGGATTTTCTAAGGATCGACGAGCAGGCCTTTGCGCAGTCGCCGTCCCTTTCCATCGACTACGCCGTGATGGAGCATACCGACCGCGCCGCAGTCGTCCCCGTCGACTGCGGCTGGAACGACGTCGGTGCATGGCAGGCGCTCTGGCAATTGGAGGACAAGGATCCCGCAGCCAATGTCAGCCGGGGCCCCGTGCGCCTCAGCGCCACACGGGACAGTTACTTCCGCAGCGAGGACGGGCGCCTCCTGGTCGGGATCGGCGTCGACAACCTGATCGTCGTGGCTACGAAGGACGCCACGCTGGTCACCACACGAGAACGCGCGCCCGACGTCGGCACCCTGGTGCGCAGTCTGAAAGCCGAAGGCCGCAGCGAAACGACCCTGCCGCCGGTCGTCTACCGGCCTTGGGGTACCTACGAGGATCTGGCGGAGGACAGCCGCTTCCGGGTCAAGCGCATCGTCGTGAAGCCGGGCGCAAGCCTGTCGCTGCAATATCACCATCACCGATCCGAACACTGGGTTGTGGTCGAGGGCGAGGCGGAGGTCGATTGCGACGAGCGGCACATGACGGTGCGGCCTAACGAGTCCATCTATATCCCGAAGGGCGCGCGCCATAGACTGACGAATGCACAAGCCGAACCCCTCGTGCTGATCGAGGTTCAGTGCGGCGACTATGTCGGTGAGGACGATATCGTTCGGCTGCAGGACGACTACGGCCGTACGGAAGAGACCAAACACCCGCTTGAAGCAAAAACACACGAACAAGAGAATTGAAAGAGGGCCTGCTCCGAGAGCCGGCCTACTTCATCTTCATTGGGATGCCGGCTACAGCGAGGTAGACCTCCTGGGAGACTGCGGCGACCGACTGGTTCAGCAAGCCGGCAGCGTCGCGGAAGGCCCGAGCCAAGGCGTTCTCCGGCACGATGCCCGCACCCACCTCGTTGGTCACCAGGATCACCGGCGCGGTTTGACGACCGAGAGCATCGGCCAGAAGCTGCGCCCCTGTCTGCCAATCCTGCCCTGCGAGCATCATGTTGCTGAGCCAGAGCGTCAGGCAATCCACCAAACGAGGGCCGGTTCCGTCCGTCGCCCCCAGGGCCTCGACGAGTTCGAGCGGTGCGCTGTATGTGGTCCATTCCGAACCACGCCGAGCCTGATGCGCAGCGATGCGGGCCGCCATCTCCTCGTCGTGGGCTTCGGCGGTGGCGATGTAGATCGGGCACGGCCCCAGGTCGAGCGCCAACCGCTCCGCAATCGCGCTCTTACCGGACCGCGCACCGCCGGTGACCAGAATCGACTTTGTCATAGATTAGGTGAGAAAGCAGAAACCCCGGGACAAGGAAAGCTGAAGTTTGACTGACGAACTCGCAAGTCCCGGATCGCATCGCGGTTTGCATACGGCAAGACTCTGCTGGAGAAACACCGAAGGCAGCCAACGCGCAAGGCTGAAGACATGAGCGCCAGCGCCGTTATGCTGATCGCTCTGGTCCTTGAGGCCTTGATCGGTTGGCCGACGTGGCTGCACGCGCGGATCGGCCATCCCGTCACCTGGATGGGCGCGCTGGTCACGGCGCTGGACAGGTCCCTCAACCGGGACAGCTGGTCGGCCAGCACGCGACGTGCGGCGGGACTCTTCGTCGTATCCATCACCGTAGGAACAACGGCCGCCGTCGCGGGCTTGCTGACGGCAATGCTGCCCGAGGGGAGTCTCGGGACCGTCCTGGCGGGGATTCTGGCTTGGCCACTGATCGCCACACGCTCCCTGCACATGCACGTCGGAGCGGTGGTGCGGCCCTTGCTCGTCGGTGACTTGCCGACTGCGCGACGGGCCGTCGCCATGATTGTCGGGCGCGATCCGCAACGGCTCGACCAGGAGGGAGTCGCACGCGCGGCCCTGGAGAGTCTGGCGGAGAACACCTCCGACGGGATTACGGCGCCCATATTCTGGGGGTTGTTGCTGGGTCTGCCGGGCATCGCGGCCTACAAAGCCGTAAACACCCTCGACTCCATGATCGGGCACAAGACCGAGCGCCATAGTGCCTTCGGCTGGGCCGCCGCACGGATCGACGATCTTGTAAACTTGGTTCCCGCGCGAGCCACCGGTCTGCTGTTCGCAGCCGTATCGCCAAGACCGCGTAGCGCCCTGCTCTGCATGTTTCGCGATGCGAAGCGACATCGCTCACCGAATGCCGGCTGGCCCGAGGCCGCCATGGCCGGTGCTCTGGACGTCAGGCTTTCGGGTCCGCGCAGCTATGGAACAAGGGTCACCAACGAACCTTGGCTGAACGCCGCCGCCCCGGATCCGAGCCCGGACGATCTTGTACGAGGCCTCTCCCTGTTTCGCTGCGCCATCGCGGCGTTCGCCGTCTTGCTGGCTCTGCTAGCCCTGCTGTGATCGAAGCAGACGATCCTGCTTTCGTCATAAGTTAAGAGCGCGATCGTCACCGCGCGGCGGCGAGCAGCGCCGGAACATCGAGATGCGCTTCCATGTGTTCGGCCAGGTCGTCCAAGGTTCGCTCCACCGTCGCATCGTAGGATGACGACCCACTCGTCGCGCCGAGCACCTCCAGGTAGGCGGCGCGGAAGGCGTCGTTGCGGAACATCCCATGCAGATAGCTTCCGCTGACTTGGCCCTCGGGGCTCACGGCCCCTTCCGGCCGCCCCGCAACGCTGGCAAAGGGCCGCCCGCAGTCGGGGCCATGGCTGCGGCCCATGTGGATCTCATAGCCGTAGAATTCCCGCCCACTGGCCGCATGGATCGCAACCGTTTCGCCGAGACGCTTGCGCGGCGTAATCTCCGTCTCAATGTCCAGCAGTCCGAGCCCCGGCGTCTCGCCAGGCGGGCCCTCGATGCCTTCCGGGTCCCTCAGAACTCGACCGAGCATCTGATAACCGCCGCAAATCCCCAAGATCTTGCCACCGCGTCGCCAGTGAGCGGTCAGGTCGATGTCCCAGCCTTGAGCGCGTAGGAAGTCCAGGTCGCCACGGGTCGACTTGCTCCCCGGCAAGATGACGAGATCGCAGTCGCCCGGCAGGGCGCGCCCGGGTTGCAGCATGGTCAGGGCGACGCCGGGTTCCTGAGCCAGGGGATCCAGATCATCGAAGTTGGCAATCCGTGAGAAGGTCAGGCAAACCACCTTCACGCCGTCCTTGCCGCCAGTCTGTGCCAGGTCAAGGGCATCCTCGGCAGGCAGCCGCCAGGCATCGGCGAAGTGGGGCAGAACGCCGAATCCCCGCCAGCCGGTCGACTTTTCGATCAAGCGATAGCCCTCGTCGAACAGGCGCGGGTCGCCACGAAAGCGATTGACGAGAAACCCGACAATCATGTCGGCATCGGCCGGGTCGATCACTGCCCGAGTCCCGACCAGCTGCGCGATGACCCCACCCCGATCGATATCGCCGGCCAAGATCACCGGCACCTCGGCGGCACGCGCGAAGCCCATGTTGGCGATGTCCCCGCTGCGCAGATTGACTTCGGCCGGGCTGCCCGCACCCTCCACCAGAATCACGTCGTACTGATCTTTCAGGCGCGCGAAGCTCTCGAGCACCCGTTTGAGAAGCCGGGGCTTCAAGGCGGCATAGTCCCGCGCCGCCACCGTCGTCAGGCGTTGCCCCTGGACGACGACCTGCGCTCCGACATCGGTTTCCGGCTTCAGCAACACCGGGTTCATATCGACCCGAGGCGGGAGGCCGCAGGCACGTGCCTGCAGAGCCTGAGCGCGGCCGATCTCGCCGCCTTCTACCGTCACCGCGGCGTTGTTCGACATATTCTGCGGCTTGAAGGGTGCGACCCGCAGACCCCGTCGGCGCGCCGCGCGACAGAGGCCGGCAACCAGCAGCGACTTGCCGACGTTCGAGCCCGTCCCCTGGATCATCAGGGTCCGCGACACGCCGGCTGTCACGGAGCGGAGACGGGCATGGGGGCGGAGCGCACGGCGGACGGCCGAGTGATACCTCGCATTGTCAGAACTCCACGCCAGGCTGCGCCTTGATACCCGTCCGGAACGGATGCTTCACGAGAGTCATCTCCGTCACTAGGTCGGCCGCCTCGATCAGGGCGGGTTTGGCGTTGCGGCCGGTCAGGACGACGTGGGTCATTTCGGGCTTCTCTTGCTTCAGGAAGTCCACGACCTCGTCGATGTCCAAGTAGTCGTAGCGCAGGGCGATGTTGATCTCGTCCAGCAGAACCATGCGAACGGCTGGGTCGCGGATCAGACCCTTCGCCGCCTCCCAACCCGCCCGCGCGGCTGCGATATCCCTTTCACGATCCTGGGTTTCCCAAGTAAAGCCCTCGCCGGACACGATAAAGCGACACTCTTCCGCGAATTTCTTTCTCAGAAAATCGCGTTCTCCAGTCGCCCAGTTTCCCTTGATGAACTGAACCACCGCGCAGGGCATGCCGTGGGCGATGCAGCGCATGATCATTCCGAAGCCCGAGGACGATTTTCCTTTTCCGGCCCCGGTATGGACAATGATCAGGCCCTTCTCCTCGGTCTTGCTTTCCATCATCCGGTCGCGCGCGGCCTTGATCTTCTTCATCTTTTCCTTGTGGTGCGCGTTCACGTCGTCCATGGCGGCCCCTCGCATGCTTGACAAGAGAGTGTCTTATCACGCATTGCAGGAGGTGCTGGTGCCTGTCAACGACAGGTGAAAAGGGAATGCGACAGAGTCGACCTTCGGGCGACTTAAGCGCAGCCGCCCCCGCGACCGTGACCGGAAAGGTCGCCCTCCGCCACTGGCCTAAAAGGGCTGGGAAGGCCGGGCGACCGACGGGACCGAAAGGTTCCGAGATCCGCAAGCCGGGAGACCTGCCAGCAAGACACGACGTGAACCGGACGGGGTGTTCCGGTGACGGGTCCGGCGCTTGCTTTGCCCGCCATCCGCCCTCGTCCCTTTTTGGAAGGGACGATCCATGACCAACAGACAAGCAAACGACAGATCAGTGACACGACACGCCTGCTGCCCGGCGACGCGCCGATGAGCGGGCCTATCGAGCTGCTGGTCTGTACCACCTGCCGGCGCGGCCAACAGCCGGAGGCGGACAGGCCCGTTGCGGGCGCTCGCCTTCATGCTGCGCTTGCCGAACAGTCCTTACCGCCGACAGTCGCCCTGCGCGCCGTGGAATGCCTGTCCAACTGCTCGCAAGGCTGCTCCATCGTGCTGCGCGGGAGCGGACGCTGGACCTACGTCTACGGCAACCTCAGCGAAACCGACGACATCGAGAGTATCGTCGACGGCACCGCGCGCTACCTCCACACGGACGACGGCATCGTGCCTTGGCGCGAACGCCCAGCAACCTTTCGCAAGAACTGCATTGCCCGCATCCCGCCTTTGGAGGCCACAGATGACTGATCTGTCCAAGCTACCCGTTACGGTGGTCACCGGGTTCCTCGGGTCCGGCAAGACCACTCTGATCCGCCATCTCATGCAGAATGCCCAGGGGAAGCGCTTGGCGGTGGTTGTGAACGAATTCGGCGATGTCGGCGTCGACGGAGAGATCCTCAAGTCCTGCGCCATCCCCGATTGCCCGGCCGAGAACATCGTGGAACTGGCGAACGGCTGCATCTGCTGTACCGTCGCGGACGACTTCATTCCAACTATCGAAGCCCTGATGGCGTTGGATCCGCGTCCCGACCATATTCTGATCGAGACTTCAGGCCTCGCGCTGCCCAAACCCCTGCTCAAGGCCTTCGACTGGCCGGACATCAAGTCGCGCATCACGGTCGACGGGGTGATCGCGCTGGCGGATGCCGAGGCCGTCGCAGCCGGCCGCTTCGCACCAAATGTGGCCGCCGTCGACGCGCAGCGGCGGGCCGACGAGAGCCTGGATCACGAAACGCCGCTGTCCGAAGTCTTCGAGGATCAGATCGCCTGCGCAGATCTCGTGCTTCTGACCAAACCGGACTTGGCAGGGCAGGCCGCTCTCGCAGAGGCCCGAGCCGTAATCGCGGAGGAGGCGCCTCGGCGGCTGCCGGTGATCGAGGTGGCGGAAGGAAACGTCGATCCGCGCATTGTTCTCGGCCTGGCGGCTGCCGCGGAAAACGATCTGGACGCGCGTCCGTCGCATCACGACTCCCCCGACGGCGACGATCACGACCACGAGGAGTTCGAGAGCATCATCGTGGATCTGCCGGAGCAGAGCGACCCGGCTGCCCTGGCGGCACGGATCGAGACTCTGGCAGAGCAGCACGGTATCCTAAGGGTCAAGGGTTATGCCGTCGTCTCCGGCAAGCCGCTGCGGCTGCTGGTGCAAGCTGTCGGCTCCCGCGTGCGGACACAGTACGATCGGCCCTGGCGACCGGACGAGGTCCGGCATGGTCGTTTGGTCGTCATTGCTGAACACGATGTCCTCGATGAAAAGGCAGTTCGCGCGGCACTGACGGACTAAAATCGGCCAATGCATGTCATCTTCCGCGAAAGCCACGGTCTGGAAGAAACGGAGACGCCGGTCGACCTCGGTCAAAATCCGGCCGATTTGGTCGTTCTCTCCTTTTCCGACAGTGACTTGGGCGCTTTCGCGGCCGGATGGCATCTTGCGCGGCGAACCGGCGGTGAGGGGCTGCCGAGCCTGAGGCTTGCCAACCTTGCGGCGCTCAAGCATCCCCTGTCGGTCGACACCTATGCTGAGCAGACGCTTAGCGGTGCCCGCGGCGTCCTGATCCGTCTGATCGGCGGCTCGTCCTACTGGGCCTACGGCCTTCAGCAGATTCAACGTCTGGCCCGCAAACAAGGGTTCGCTCTCGCGGTTCTGCCGGCTGACGGTCGGCCGGATCCGCAACTCGAGGCCGCCTCCACCTTGCCGGTCTCGACCCTGCAGAGGCTCGCACAGCTTTGCGACAGCGGCGGCGCCGTCGCCGCTCAAGCGGCGCTGGCACAGCTAGCCTTGGCCGCCGGTCTCTACGCGTCCCCGGTTCTGGGTACCAAGACCTTACCGACGGTCGGTGCCTGGACGCCGGAACTGGGAAACTGCTGCCCCTTCACGCTCTTCGATCCATGGGATTGTAGACCGCGCGCGGTGATCACCTTCTACCGCGCTTATCTGGCAGCTGCCGATCTCGATCCGCTGGAGAGGCTATTCGCGGCCTTGCGCCACCGAGGATTCAGGGTTGGTGGACTTTTCGTCCCGTCTCTTAAGGCGCCGGAAGTGGGGAGCTGGCTGGCCCGTCACGTCGTCGGTGCCCGACCGGCCGCAATCGTCAACGCTACAGCCTTCTCCGGACGAGGAGACGACGGTACCTCTCCTCTCGACGCTGCAGAAGTTCCGGTATTCCAGGTCGCCCTGGCAACCTCCAGCGAAGCGGCCTGGGCTTCGGCCGAACGGGGTCTGTCTCCGGCCGATCTGGCCATGCATGTGGTGCTGCCGGAAGTGGACGGACGGATCTTCGCCGGTGTGGCATCCTTCAAGGAGCCTAGCTTACGCGACTCGGAGCTGGAGTTCGCCCGCCACACTCACCGGGCGCATACAGAACGCATCGCCGCAATCGCCGATCGGGTCACGTCTTGGGTACAGCTGCGCGAAAAGCCCTCTTCGGAGAAACGTCTGGCACTGGTGCTATCCACCTATCCAGGCAAGGACTGGCAGATGGCTCATGCCGTCGGCCTGGACGCGCTGGCCTCGGCGGAAGCAATGCTTGAAGATCTCGAAACGCAGGATTTCGCGGTCTCAGCAGGCTTACCCTTGCCACAAGCACTGGCCGAAGATCGCTTGTCTTGGCCTTTGGAATCCTATCGGAAGGCGCTTCTCAAACTGCCCGCATCGCTGCGGGAGGATCTGGAGCAGGCATGGGGTCCACCGGACAAAGATCCAGACTTTCACGACGGAGCCTTTCTCTTCGCGGCGACCCGGCGCGGTGCAGCGCTGGTCGCCCTTCAACCGGAGCGTGGCAGTCGAAGACAACGCGACGACGAGTACCACGACCTCTCCCGCGTACCGCGGCACGCTTACGTTGCCTTCTACCTCTTTCTCCGCCATGTCTTCGCCTGTGACGCCTTGGTCCATATCGGCGCCCACGGCACTCTGGAGTGGCTGCCCGGCAAGGCCGTGGCGCTGTCGCAGGACTGCTGGCCGGAGGCCCTGATCGGCGATCTGCCAGTGATCTATCCCTTCATCGTCAACGATCCGGGTGAAGCGGCTCAGGCCAAGCGCCGCATCGGCGCCGTGACCCTAGGTCATATACCGCCGCCCTTGCGGCGAAGCGCGACCCCTGAACGTCTTGTCAGGTTGGAAACACTTCTGGACGAGTTCTCCAACGCGGACGGTCTGGACCCACGGCGACGCGACCGGCTTCAGAACAGTATTCGCGAGGAAGCACGGGCGCAGGGCGTCGAGTCCGATCTAGGGCTGGACGCAGCGGCCTGTCCCGCCGAGGCCCTTACGCGGATCGACCGCTTCGTCTGCGATATCAAGGAAAGCCAGTTCGGCGACGGCCTGCATGTCTTCGGTCGCCCTCCCAAGGTCGAAGTCAGTCTCGCGACCTCGACTTCGGTCGCTGGCGAGAAAGCGGCCCTGGCAGACGCGTTGGCCGGCCGGCGGATCGAAGCCGGCCCGTCTGGGTCGCCCTACCGTGGCCGCAGTGACGTGCTGCCAACGGGCCGCAATCTCTTTACGACAGATCCGCGTGCGGTCCCGACCCGCTCTGCCCATGCTCAAGGCGTCCGTCTGGCCGAAGAGCTGCTGCGCCGCCATCTGCAGGACGAGGGCGACTGGCCGCGCGATCTGGTGGTCGACCTCTGGGGCTCCGCCACTATGCGCACGGCCGGCGAAGAGTTCGCGATGGCTCTGCATCTGCTCGGGACCAAGCCGATCTGGGATGAGGGCTCGGAACGGGTCAGCGGCATCGAGATCCTGCCTCTAGCACTGCTGGACAGGCCGCGCATCGACGTGACCCTCCGCGTCTCAGGCCTGTTCCGTGACGTTTTTCCGACGCTCTCGACACTCTTCGCCCAGGCGGTTCGGGCGCTTTGCGCGCGCGATGAGGCACCGGACTGGAACCCCTACGCCGGCCGGCAGCCACAGCCGCGCGTTTACGGCCCGGCACCCGGCAGCTTCGGGCTGGGTCTGGGCAAGGCGGCGGAGGACTATACGGCCCAGGGCCGGAGAGAGGCCGGCGAAGCCTGGCTGAGCGGCAGTGCCTGGGCGCTGGAGGGCGAGCTGGCGAAGCCTGATCCGGACGGTCTTGCCGCGCGCGTGGCTGAAGCCGACGCCTTCGTGCATCTGCAGGATCTTCCCGAAACGGATCTGCTGCTGGCCGCCGACTACGCTGCCCATGAAGCGGGCTTCGCGGCGGCTCAGGCAGTCGTCGGTGGACAGGCAAAGCTCTACCATCTGGACAACGCCGATCCCGAGATGCCACGTGCACGTCATTTGCGCGAGGAAGTGGCGCGCGTTGTGCGAGCGCGCGCCGCAAATCCGGATTGGTTAGCAGGCATGCGTCGCCATGGTTTTCGAGGAGCCGCGGAAATCGCAGCAACTCTCGAACACCTGGCCGCTTTCGCGAATCTGGCCGACGTGGTCGCACCGCAGCTCCTCGATCTCTATCACGAAGCTACCCTGGGAGACCCGGAAACGCGTGGATTCCTCGCACAGGCAAACCCGGCAGCCCTGGCGGCAATGGAACACCGCTTCGCTGCCCTGTACCAAGCCGGTCTCTGGAAGACGCAGCGGAATTCCATCGTCGCCGCACTGGAGAAAACGGCATGACCCGGCCGATGGCGAAAGGCCGCTGTCCCGGCGCCTACACGCCGATGGAGTCGGGAGATGGACTGCTCGTGCGTGTCAGGCCGCATCTGGGGCATCTGGAGGCGGAGCAAGCATTCGGCCTTGCTGTCTCAGCGCAACGCCATGGCAACGGCGTGATCGACCTGACCAGCCGCGCCAACCTACAGATTCGAGGGGTCCGCGAGAGTCGTCACGCAGCGCTGCTCCGGGATCTCGATGACCTGGGACTGCTCGATCCCGATCCGTTGCTGGAATCGCGTCGTAATCTGGTTGTAGCGCCAACTTGGTGCGACGGCGACGACACGATGCGCGTCGCGGAGAGCCTGACGGCACGACTGCGCGAGCTACCCGAGTTGCCGCCGAAGTTCGGTTTCGCGATCGACGCAGGACCCCGGCCGTGTCTCGGCTCTGTTTCAGCAGACATCCGTGTCGAGCGCGCTCCGTTCGAGTTAGACAAGGTCGATGAGGCGGCATCGACAAGGAAGCTCATCGTTCGCGCCGACGGCGCATCTCATGGCCAGCCCGTGACCGCCGATCGGGCAGTGCCAGCCATTCTCGCCTTGGCCCGCTGGTTCGTCGAGAGCAGCGGTATGGCCGCGGGACGGATGAACCGCCACCTACGCTCTGCCGTGTTACCCGACAGTTTTACCCAGTGCCCTCCGGCTGCCCCCGCTCCTCCGCCGGAACCCGGTCCTATCGATCCCGGAGCCGACAGGAAGATGAGTGCCTACGGCGTGGCCTTCGGTCAGCTCCAGGCGCAGGCTTTGGAGGAGCTGCTGAGGAAGAGCAAAGCGCGGAGCATGCGGGTTACGCCTTGGCGGCTGTTCTTGCTTGAGGACGAAGGCCCCATCCGAATGGCTCCCTTTATCTACAAACCCGGACATCCCTTGATGACAATCGACGCCTGCCCGGGTGCGCCGGCCTGTGCCAGCGCCACGGTCGACACGCGCACGCTGGCCATCGCCCTCGCAGACGGCTTCGCAGCGCCGAACGGCAGTGCAAACCTTCATGTTTCGGGCTGCGCGAAGGGCTGCGCGCGCACGAAAGCCGCGGCGGTGACCTTGGTCGGACGCGACGGTGCGTTCGATTTGATCAGTAACGGGTGTGCCTGGGATCCACCGCAGGAACGGGGGTTGACGCCGAGCAACCTGCTGGGGCGGTATGGAACCGTCTGATGCCCCATACCTACGAAACCGACGGCGCGGCGATCTATGCTCAGTCTTTCGCCACCATTCGCGCCGAAGCTGCCTTATCCGACTTCACGTCTGAGGAAGAACCGCTGGCAGTGCGCATGATCCACGCCGCCGGCATGGTTGAGCTCGCACCACATATTCGCTTCTCGACCGGTTTCGTGACCGCTGCACGTGCGGCCCTGAATGGCGGAGCCCCCATCCTCTGCGATGTTCGCATGGTCAGCGAAGGTGTTACCCGCACTCGTCTGCCGGCAGACAACCGTGTTGTCTGTACCCTTCAGGATCCGGAAGTTCCAGCACTTGCAAAGGCGCTCAAAACCACCCGTTCGGCAGCAGCCTTGGAACTATGGCGTCCCGATCTCGAAGGCGCTCTGGTTGCTATCGGGAACGCGCCGACGGCGCTGTTCCACTTGCTGAATATGCTGCAGCAACCCGACTGTCCGCGCCCGGCAGCGATTGTCGGTTGCCCGGTCGGCTTTGTCGGTGCCGTCGAGTCCAAAGCCGCGCTTTGGGCCGAGCAACCGGTTCCCTGCTGTGTGGTGGAGGGACGCCTCGGCGGCAGCGCCATGACGGTCGCTGCGGTCAATGCCGTAGCGAGTGCGCGCGAATGAAAAGCTTGGTAGGTCGCGGCACCCTCTACGGTCTCGGTCTCGGCCCGGGCGATCCCGATCTCATGAGTGTACGCGCCGACCGCCTGCTGCGTGCTGCGCGGCATGTGGCCTTCTTCCGCAAGGCCGGGCGACCCGGCCACGCCCGGCAGATCGTCTCAGGGCTGCTGGCCGAAGGGGTCCGGGAGCATCCGTTAGAATACCCGGTCACAACGGAGATTCCCTTCGACAGTCCGAACTATAAGAGCCTTCTCGCGGACTTCTATGCGGACTGCTGCGACCGGTTGCGGAGCCTTACCGAGACCGGTGAAGACGTCGTCGTGCTCTGCGAGGGCGATCCCTTCTTCTACGGCTCCTTCATGCATCTCTACATGCGTCTCAAGGACAGCCTGTCGATCCAGGTCGTGCCGGCAATCACGGGAATGTCGGCAGCCTGGACCGCGACGGGCATACCGATGACCTGGGGCGACGACGTGATGACCGTCCTGCCGGGAACGCTGCCGGAAAGCGAGTTGGCGCAGCACATGACCAAGAGCGACGCCCTGGTCGTCATGAAGGTCGGCCGTAACCTGCCACGCGTCCGACGCGCTCTGGCCGCCGCCAGCCGCCTGGACGCAGCCTGGTTGGTCGAGAACGCAAGCATGACCGAACAGAGAGTCGTCAAGCTCAGCGAGGCGGAACAGCAAAGCGCGCCCTACTTCTCCATCGTTCTGGTCCACGGCGAGGGTCGACGTCCGTGACCGGGTGGCTCGCCGTCGCAGGGCTCGGCCCAGGCGCCGAGGCACTGATCACCCCGGAGGTGACGGAAGCTCTGGCAACGGCAGACGACCTCGTGGGTTATGCCCCCTATGTCGATCGTATCGCCCAACGCGACGGTTTAAGGCGCCATGCCTCCGACAACCGTGTGGAGCTTGAGCGCGCGCAGTTCGCTCTCGAGCTGGCCACCGCCGGACGACGCGTCGTCCTGGTCTCTTCCGGAGATCCCGGGGTTTTCGCGATGGCCGCTGCCGTGTTCGAAGCTCTGGAGGCCGGACCGGCGGCCTGGCGCGACTTGGATATCCGCGTGCTGCCGGGCGTCACGGCAATGCTGGCCGCAGCCGCGCGGGCCGGTGCCCCCTTGGGCCACGACTTTTGCGTCCTGAACCTGTCCGACAATCTCAAGCCCTGGTCGCTGATAGAGACACGGCTGCGCTTGGCCGTCGAGGCCGACTTCGCGATCGCGCTCTACAACCCGCGATCCAAGGCTCGACCCGAGGGCTTCGCGCGTGCGCTCACGCTCCTTCAAGACCTCTGCCGAGACGAGCGACCGGTGATCTTCGCACGGGCCGTATCGACCGGCGAGGAAAGCCTCCGGGTTTTGCCGCTGCAAGACGCAAGACCGGAGCTGGCCGACATGCGCACCCTCGTGATCGTCGGCTCCAGCCAGACCCGGCTGATCGAGCGTCCGGCCGGTCCGCTCGTCTATACGCCACGCTCCGCCACAGTTTCGGTGGAGGCCCCATGATCCAGCCAAGCGCAAACGGCCTCGACGCTCTCGACCTCCCGACGCGCCGGCAGCGGCGGGCGCGCAATCAGGATCACCCGCAGGCCCAAGGATCTTGCCGCCGTCAGCTTGGCGACGGCACCACGTCCTCCGGCGTTTTTAGCGACCAGGAGGGAGATGCGGTGCCGGCGCAACAGGGCTGCGTCTTCTGCCTCTGTGAAGGGGCCACGAGAGACGACGAGACTATGGTTCGGCAGAGGCGGCGGACTCTCCGGTTCATCGACGACACGCAGCAGATAGTGGTGCTGCGGCTGCGCCGCGAAAGCGGCCAACGGCTGCCGACCGACCGCCAGCATGACCCGCTGCGCCGGACCCGAGAGGGCCGCCACGGCTGCCGAGATATCAGGAACTTCCAGCCAATCGTCTCCCGCTTGCGGTTTCCAGGGCGGCCTCGTGAGGGCCAGAAGAGGAACTCCGGCGAGGGCGCTCGCGGCCACCGCGTTACGGCTGATCTGAGCCGCGAAAGGGTGGGTCGCGTCTATCAGATGAGTGATGCGATTGTCCCGCAGATAGGACGCCAGCCCCTCGACGCCGCCGAAACCGCCGACACGGCACGGCAACGGTTGACGCCGCGGCCGCGCCACGCGGCCAGCGTAGGACAGCGTGGCCTGCAGATTGCGAGACGCCAGTTCCCGAGCCAAGTCGCTGGCTTCGCTGGTCCCGCCGAGTACGAGCAGGTTGGGTGTCATGTCTGACGTTCCGTGGTTGACCATCGTGGGCCTTGGCGAGGATGGCGCCGAAGGCCTGTCGCCGGCAAGTCGCAAGGCACTTGAGGCTGCCGAGGCAGTCTTCGGCGCAGCACGTCACCTCGATCTGCTGCCTGCCGTTCCTGGCCCGCGCTTTACCTGGCCGGTGCCCTTCGCCGAAGGTATTCCGAAGCTGCTGGAGTGGCGCGGACGACCTGTGGTCATGCTGGCGTCCGGAGACCCCTTCTGGCACGGCGCCGGCAGCGTTTTGGCAAGTCATCTGACAGCCGCGGAGTGGACCGCCCTACCCGCACCCTCGACGGTTTCGCTGGCGGCAGCGCGGCTGGGATGGCCCCTGGAAACCACCCCCTGCCTGGGTTTGCATGCCGCCCCTTTCACGCGCTTGCGCCCATATCTGGCCTCCGGCGCGAAGCTTCTCGTTCTGCTGCGCGACGGCGAAGCCGTGGGACAGCTCGCCGCCTGGCTGACGGAGACAGGCTTCGGCTCGACGGCTATGACCGTGATGGAAGCCTTGGGCGGACCGCGCGAACGCCTGCGCCGATCGACGGCAGAGGCACTGGACCTCCGGGACGTCGCACACCCGGTTTGCCTCGCCTTGGAGGCGGCAGGCGAAGGCGCCGTCGTTCCCGTCGCGTCCGGTCGACCGGACGAGCTGTTCGATCACGACGGACAGATGACCAAGCGTCCCCTGCGCGCGCTGTCGCTCTCGGCGCTCGCGCCTTCCGCCGGCGAGCATCTCTGGGACATCGGCGCGGGAGCCGGTTCGATCGGGATCGAGTGGCTGCTGTCTCATCCCGCGAACGCAGCGACAGCGATCGAGATGCAGCCCGACCGCGCGGCACGCATCCGAGCCAATGCCGACAGACTGGGCGTCGACCGTTTGCAGGTGGTCGTCGGCGAGGCGCCCGCAGCCCTGCAAGACCTGCCCGAACCGGATGCGGTCTTCGTCGGCGGTGGCTTGTCGGACTCTCTCTTGTCGCACCTGTGCGAGCGCCTGTCCGGGCGAACCCGCCTAGTGGCCAATGCGGTCACCCTGGAGTCGGAGGCGTTGGTCACCAACTGGCAGGTCCGCAAGGGCGGAACGCTGCTGCGCGTTTGCCTGTCGGAGGCAGCGCCGCTCGGCTCGAAACGTGCCTGGCGTGCAGCCTACCCGGTGGTGCAGTGGAGCGTGACGCTATGATCGTGGCAGGTTTCGGTTTTCGCAGATCGGCCACCTTGGCGAGCCTACGCGATGCCTTCGAGCGAGCCGCCGATGGCCATGCCGTCGAGGCCCTCTGCGCGCCGCAAGACAAGATCGGATCCGAAGGCCTGCTGGCCTTGGCTGAGGTTCTGAACCTGCCGCTGCGAGCGGTGACCGCAGCCATCGTGGCGAAAACAGCGACCGCGACCCAAAGCGCCGAGGTGTTGACGAGGCGTGGAACAGGCAGCGTTGCAGAAGCGACCGCTCTGGCCGGAGCGGGTCGGGGCGCACGCCTGCTGTCGAAGCGTCGCATCTCGGCGGACCGTTGTGCCGCCTGCGCGATCGCCATCGGAGGTCTGGAATGACCGTTCACTTCATTGGCGCCGGGCCTGGCGCGCCCGACCTACTGACCTTGCGCGGCCGAGATCTGATCGCCGCCTGCCCGGTCTGTCTCTATGCCGGCTCTCTGGTGCCTCGGGAGGTGCTGAATCATTGTCCGCCCGACGCGCGTCTAATCGATACGGCCCCGCTGGATCTGGAGGCCATCGTCGCCGCCTGCCGAACAGCCCATTGGGAAGGCCTCGACGTCGCACGACTGCATTCCGGCGACCTCTCGATCTGGTCTGCCATGGGCGAGCAGCTGCGCCGCCTGCGGCAAGAGGGAATTCCCGTCAGCATCACGCCGGGCGTCCCCTCTTTCGCCGCGGCGGCGGCGGCGCTGGGTACCGAGTTGACCCTGCCGGGACTGGCTCAGTCGCTGGTGCTGACGCGCACACCGGGGCGCGCCTCGGCTATGCCGCCAGGCGAAAGCCTGACCAACTTCGCGGCAACCGGCGCGACACTGGCGATCCACCTTTCGATCCATCGGTTGGCGGAAGTCGCCGAGGAGCTGACCCCGGCTTATGGCGCCGACTGCCCGGCTGCGGTCGTCTATCGAGCAAGCTGGCCTGACGAACGCGTTGTCAGGGCGACTCTGGGCACGATCGCAGCGGCGGTCGATAAAGGGATCGAACGCACGGCGCTGATACTTGTGGGATCTGCCTTGGCGGCAGAGACCTTCGACGAAAGCCGCCTCTACGCCGCCGACTACGACCGCCGCTTTCGACCGTCTTCGGCTCGGGAAGAAGGGGGACACAGCGATGGCTGACGCTCCGGGCCTGATGATTTCCGCCCCCAGTTCGGGCAGCGGCAAGACCACGGTCACGCTCGGTCTGCTCCGTGCTTTCGCGGAGGACGGCCTGACCGTACAGCCGTTCAAGAGCGGACCCGACTATATCGACCCGGCCTTCCATCGCGCCGCCGCCGGGCGCCAGTCTTTCAATCTCGACAGCTGGGCAATGGACGCCGATCTGCTGGCAGCCATCGCGGCCAGATCCGAGGGAGCCGATCTGATCGTCGCGGAGGGGTCTATGGGCCTCTACGACGGCGTGGCCACCCGCGGCGCTGCTGGTTGCGGGTCCAGCGCCGAAACGGCCGTCCGGCTGGGATGGCCCGTCGTCCTAGTGATCGACGCCGGCGGGCAGGCCCAATCGGCTGCCGCCACCGCACTGGGCTTTATGCGCTACGAGGAAGAGCTCCCCTTTGCCGGCGTTATCGTCAACCGCGTCGCCAGCGCCCGGCATGAGCGCCTGATCCGTTTGGGCATGGAGCACGCAGGCTTACCGGTTCTGGGCGTCTTACCCCGCCGTGGCGACCTGACGCTGCCGGAACGCCACCTCGGGCTGGTTCAAGCGGTCGAGCATGCCGACCTGGACGAGGCCATCGCCGCCTACGCGACGTTCCTGCGCGCGCACACCGATCTGCCCGCCATCCGCGCGGCGGCAGACCAAAAGGTCGCGGAGACCGCAAAGTCGGGCCGGCTTCCGCGACCGCCGGCACAGCGCATCGCCCTTGCGCAGGACGCCGCCTTCTCCTTCACCTATCCGCACATACTGGAAGGCTGGCGCAGCGCCGGAGCGGAAATCCGGCTCTTCTCTCCACTGGCCGATGAAGCTCCCGATCCGGCGAGCGAAATCGTCTGGCTTCCCGGTGGCTATCCAGAGCTACACGCCGGCCCCTTGGCGGCGGCCAGCCGGTTTCGCGAGGGCTTACGCAGACATGCGGAGACGCGACCGGTACATGGAGAATGCGGCGGCTACATGGTTCTGGGTCAGGCGCTGATCGACAAGGACGGCCGGCGCCATAGGATGGCAGGCTTGCTCGGTCTGGTGACCAGCTACGAGACGCGGAAGTTTCATCTGGGATACCGACGGGCGACCTTGCAGTCGCCCATGCCGGGCTTTCCGGCGGGAGCGCATCTGCGCGGGCACGAATTTCACTATTCGACGATTCTCGACCAGCCCGATGCACCGCTCGCCAGGGTCAGCGATGCCGACGGCAATCCAGTGCCGGAGACTGGGTCCTCTCGCGGCAGCGTTACCGGTAGCTTCTTTCACCTGATCGCCGAGGCGGAGGCATGACCGGCTTCGTGAGCTTTGTCGGTTCCGGCCCGGGAGATCCCGACCTGCTGACACTGAAAGCGGTCAAGCGCCTGAGGGCAGCCGACGCGGTCCTTTTCGACGATCTTTCGGCGGGACCGATTCTCTCCCATGCCCGGAACGGCGCCGATCTGGTGGGAGTTGGAAAACGGGCCGGGCGTGCCTCGCCCAAACAGACTCATGTCAGCCGGCTGCTGGTCGACTACGCCGCTTCAGGTGCACAGGTCGTACGCTTGAAGTCGGGCGACTCGGGGATCTTCGGACGGCTGGAAGAGGAAGTGACCGCCCTGCGCGCCGCTGCAGTCGACTACGAGATCGTCCCAGGGGTACCGTCCGCCTGCGCAGCGGCGGCGGCGGCGGGCATTCCCTTGACCCGCCGCCTGACGGCCCAGCGTGTCCAGTTCGTGACCGGACACGACGCCAACGGCGCCCTGCCTCGGGATATCGAGCTGGGCCCGTTGGCCGATCCGACGGCCACCACGGTGGTCTTCATGGGCCGGCGTACCTTCCCGGCACTGGCAGCGGCACTGATCGCCAAAGGCTTGGCTCCGGCGACCCCAGCGCTTCTGGCCGAAGCCGTCGGACGGCCGGAACAGCGTCTCCACCGCACCACGGTCGCGGAACTGGCGACCAGACTGGCGGGCGAAGCGGGCAGCGCTCCAGCCTTGATCCTCTACGGTCCGCTCGCCGACATCGACCCGGGAGGCGAGCTTGCGTGAACTGGCTCTGATCGGGATCGGCACCGGCAATCCGGACCACCTGACCTATCAGGCGACGAAAGCGATCAATGCCGCCCAGCTGATCCTGATTCCACGCAAGGGCCCAGACAAGGCGGAACTCGCGGATCTGCGCCGTCAGATCTGCGGGCGCGTGCTAACGAACCCCGGAACCCGTATCTTGGAGTTCGACCTGCCTCGTCGGGACAGCGCACATCCGGACTACAAAGCAGGCGTGTTCGACTGGCACGACGCCGTCGCCGCAGCCTGGGCCGCAGCTTTGGCCACGCAGGGGCCGAACGCCGACGGCTCCGGCAGCTTCGAACGCGTCGCCCTTCTGATCTGGGGCGACCCAGGTCTCTACGACAGCGCTCTGCGCATTGCCGAGCGGCTGACTCCGCGACCCTCCCTACGCATCGTTCCCGGCATCACCGCGATCCAAGCCCTAACCGCTGCACATGGCGTTTCCCTCAACGCCATTGGATCGCCCTTCCTCGTAACCACGGGCCGGCGCCTCAGGGACAGCGGCTGGCCGGAGGGCGTCGATACGCTGGTTGTCATGCTGGACGGCGACTGCGCCTTTCAAAGCCTGCCAAGTGCTGGGGTCAGGATCTGGTGGGGTGCCTATCTCGGCATGGCGGAGGAGCTGCTGTTCAGCGGTGCCCTAGCCGATGTCGCGTCAGAGATCGTCACCGCCAGAGCCGAGGCCCGCGCGCGGCACGGCTGGATCATGGACACCTACCTGCTGCGCCGCGATGCGTAGCGGTCCCAATCCGGAACTGAGCGAAAACCCTCCCATCGACCGCAACGGATTTGGCTTAGCAGTGAGCCTCCAGCAAGCTGTCGGCCAGTACGACCAGCTCAGCTGGCAGAAAGGGTTTCTTGATACTGTCGCTCGCACCGAGCCGACGTGCCTGAGCGAGAAACCGGTTTTCCGCTTCGTCGTCGCCGATCGACGATGACGCTCCGGTAACGGCAATGACGGGCGGCGCCTCTCTCCCCAAGATCTTGAGCGCAGCGATAACCGACAGCCCGCCCTTACCATTGGTAACGAACAGGTCGGAGACGACCAGATCGATACCACCGCCCCGCAAGACCTCGATCGCTTCCTCACCCGAATGAGTCAGTACGACCTGATGGCCATTCAGCTCGAAGACGTCTCGCCATTCGAAGGCGAGTTGCAAGTTGTCTTCCATGATCAGGATGCGAGGCATGATCTTTCCGGTCCGTCCGGTTCTCGACACTCTTGGGAGATTATGATCTGACGACGAGATCACAGCCAAGCGACATACAATGCAGCTTCGCTATGATCTGGTCCGGCCAGCGAGAAGACTTCAACTGAGCAGGACGAATTTCAGAATTAGTGACCATTGCAGGAGTTACTCAAGGTTTTCCCTGTGCAAGAGGTTATGGTCCGAGAACAATTAGAAGCCCCTCACTCTCAGTCCTGATTCAGAAGCGGGCCGACTCAGCAAGAGTTTTGGAATCCTCTCGTCAAGGCTGGCATCGCGAGAGACTGAGTCACGGACACAGACAGCGTCTTGACGGACCTCGCTAAGGCGTCACTCCAGATTGTCCGACCGCCGGGCGATCTCCAGAGCAAGAAACTTCAGAACGATCTCGACGGCAGCGCGTACATCGGGATCGACGGTACGGCTGGTTCCATGATGGAACTCGACCGTTCCCCAAAGCCTGCGCCTGACCGACAAACGAAAACTCATGAGGGCGGAGACGCCGATACTGCGCAGATGCGCTCTGTCGGTCGACGAAACGCTTCGGAGAAGCGCTAGAGCCAAGGCGGGCGGTTTCACATCGGGTTTGGGTGTCACAAGCGGACTCTCCGGTTCACAGAGTGAACCAATGATCCGGAGGCCACTGTAGGGTCCGTGCCCCTGCCTCGACACAGGATGCTCTGCTATCGGGATATAGCTGCCTAGGAGCGACGTCAGCTCTGGACCACGCGCTTCGGCGATGACTGCGCCGCAGTCATCGGACTCCAGACGACAAACCATGACACGCTCAAATCCAGTAAAATGGCGCAGACCGACGACGGCATCTCCGAGACACCGGTCTAGACCCTCGACCCTCTCCAGGCGTGTCAAAAGACTGTGCAGCTGATCGAAGGTCGGGGCTGGAGGGCGTTCAAACGATGCCTTTGGTTCTAGTTCCACAAGCGGCCAGCCGTCCCGGAGGTGGGCCCAGAGGGTGAAGCGCTGCTCCTTCAACACAGTGGAGCCCGCCTGTTCTCTCTGCAGCAACGCGGTCGAGAGACTAAGCGCGTTGCCGATATCGTGAACTGCAGCCGGTCCGATAATCTCTTTGAGAGAGAGCTGAAGGGCTTCGTAAGATGGAATACCCAGCAGTTCTTCGGAGTTGGCACTGCACCAAACAACCTTATCCAGGCAGCGGTCCGGTACGAGTAAGACACCGAAATTCTGAATCTGAACAGAACTTGAGCGCAAGTGAGCAAATGTCTGTTCACGACTCACGCCGAATCTCCTCCAGCCTGAAGACCTCAGACGCAACCTTGCCGCCGAACATGAACGCGGGTTCACTTCAGCCTCGTCGAAGACTGTACTGGACAAAGAGTCTATCCGAGAAACCTACGTTTGATTGCGACACAATCCTAATAATCAGATCCTATCGTACATTAAATCGATAACCGCACTCCGGCAAAACAATGCATACGACCTTGGAACGATATTGACTGTCGTCCAATAAATTATTGCATTGCAAAATTTACTACAAATTAACCCAATGAACTGCATAATTATTCAAGATTGCGCAGTAATTATTGCAGACTATCAATGGTAGAGCAGGAAGGCGGGATGGAGTTTCACGCACTGGCCGCTGAGCGTTTCACCAGACCCAACTATCGTGTCGTCGTCGTCGATGACGATGCCGAGGATTTTCTGACTGTCTCCCGGCTTCTGTCAGCGTCGTCCCATGCCGATTTCCATCTGACTCACATCGACAGCGCCCTCTCAGCCGCTGAGCGGCTCGCTTCGGAGCGGTACGATGTCGCCCTAGTGGACTACTTTATCGACAACTCTCTCGGAACCGATCTCGTCTCCACCCTGGGCGGCATGAACTCCGACCTCCCCTTCATCATGCTGACAGGCAGCGGTGCCGTCGCGCTGGATAAGGATGCGCTCAACTCGGGCTTCGTCGATCTTCTTGAGAAATCGGAGATTTCGACACAAAGCCTGTCGCGATCGATCATGTACGCACACTCGCGGTTCCAGTTCGAGCAGCAGTTGAGGAAGAGCCGGGCCGAGCTCAAAGCAGAGAAGGAACGAGCTGAGGCTGCCAGCAGTGCCAAGAGCGACTTCCTTGCACGTATGAGTCACGAGCTGCGAACGCCGCTGAACTCGATTCTCGGCTATGCGGAGATGATTTCCCTCGGGATTGGCAGCCAATCGCCGGACCACGTGAAGCGCTATTCAGACTATATAGGCCAGAGCGGTAGACACCTGCTGGCCCTGATAAACGATCTGCTGGACATCAGTAGAATCGAAGCGAACGAATACAAGATCGAGCCGGTTTCGCTGAAACTGGAAGACGAAGCCCGCGCGGTCGCCGACTTGATCGCTCCGGCTGCAGAGGCTCAAGGCGTGCAGTTGACGCTCACTCCCTCGCTGTCAGGCGTTGGTGTGACGGCAGACCCACGGGCATTGCATCAGATTTTGCTGAACCTCTTGTCCAACGCGGTCAAATTCACACCGTCAGGCGGCGGAGTTACTGTCGCAGCGTCCCTGACAGAAACGGATGTTCGAATCCACGTCAAGGATACTGGAGTCGGGATCAACGCCGACGATATCGACACCGTTCTTCAACCCTTCGGTCAGGTTGCGAACCCGCTGTTCGAACCAAGAGACGGCACCGGCCTGGGCTTACCGATCGTCTGTTCGCTGGTCAAACTTCATGGTGGCGACTTACGACTGAACAGCCGCTTCGGGACAGGTACGGAAGTCATCGTGACTCTGCCGCGTAGCTAGATCGGACAGCGGTTGGTTGGAATAGTTTTACGATTCCAAACACTGTGTAAGGTCTGATTCAGACTCAGGCATTTGGAGCGTTTTTCTTGCGGTCGGCGGAACCGCCGAGCCGTTACCGACCATTATAAAACACTCTAACAAGCTGTTGACGAAGTGTCTGATACCTAAAAATGACGGTGTTTCCGCGAGTTCGGGGCAACACTTAGACATCGGAAAACAGCGTCTTCGCCCTGAACCGGCAGGCCAACACTTCATATTTCGGTTTCGACAGGCAGGCTGGTTTTGCACACAAGGCTGACTCGGCCGGGTTGTGCGCTCTGATTATCGTTGTCGGAAACGAGAAGCTGGCTTCGCGATTTGCGGATCTGTGTCGACCTATGTCGAACGGTCATGGCGATCTTCCGACTGCTCATCGATAGCTCGCGTAGGAGCTGACTACAGAGCCGCGTTTTCTGATACCCCGTCAGATGATTGCAGTCGATCAGGCGCGCAACCGCTGTTTCAACGATTTCCTTCTGTTCATGAAGCATTCTACGAAACTGATCAGACTGCATGACGCTCCACCTCCACATGCGATACGTCGGCTCGGAAATATCCAACGGCCGAAATACGAGCTGCAAAATAGCCACCATCTCTAAAAAGACTGTAAATACAGGGTCATATCGGCGATTTTGAACCGCATATTTTATACGATTTAGCATAGAGAGAGGCCAACTTGTGATGATCAACTATAAATTGGAAACATTCGCCCCATATCGATGTCAAAAATCACTTTGAAGCAAGCGAAATTCGGAATTTTCCTTTTACGAATTCATTGGCTGCTGAATAATCAGCTTTGCGAAGCGCACTCGCCCACCCCAGGAGCGCTCGCTGGAGGCCTCATGAAGAATCGGACGCTTTCCTCCACTCCCGATGCCCTCGCATCGAAAAGAAACCGGAAGAACCGCGGAACCGATAAGTCCAAGGCAAAGCCGGGGCACGGCGCGGATCCGAAGCGGACGGTCTCCAAAACAAAGCAAGCGACAGCTAAGCGAAGCAAGGCCGGCGAGAAGGCCTCTAACAGCACGAAACAGATTGCAACGCTTACCGGAGACGAAACGACCGATACCCAGCAGACTGCGGAAAAGGCAGCAACCGCTGGAAAGGCCACATCATCCGACGTAACCCGGATTGTCGCGATTGGAGCTTCGGCCGGTGGTCTGGAGCCTTTGCAGCAATTCTTCGACGCCATGCCCACGGATTCCGGCTTGGCTTTCGTCATCATCCAGCATCTATCACCGGACTTTCGTTCGATGATGGACGAGTTGATGGCTCGTCATTCGACCATGACCATCTGCCGGGCCGAAGACGGTATGCAACTCAGGCCGAACACGGTCTATTTGAACTCGCCCCGAACGGAAATGACAGTTGTCGAAGGCGCACTCCGACAGCGTAAAGGAAGTCCTGAGGCCGTTCTGGAGCTTCCCATCAACACCTTCTTCGAGTCGCTCGCGAAGCAGCAGCGCTCCAAAGCCATAGGCGTGATCCTCTCCGGCACCGGAAGCGACGGAACGAAAGGCTGCGAAGCGATAAAGGCAGAAGGTGGAGCGGTCCTGGTACAGGACCCCGCAACCGCGAAGTTCGATAGCATGCCCGTCTCGGTCATCGACCGGAGTCTGGCTGACTCGGTCATGCCGCCCGAAGACCTTCCGACCGTCATCATGGATCTCGTCAAAGGCCGCGATATCCGCATGATGTTGGATGCAGGGGCTATCAAGGATGACCCGACACGCGCCCTCTTCGATCTCCTGCGCGAACGTTTCGGAGCGGACTTCAGCAACTACAAGCGCGCCACCGTAGACCGCCGCATCCGCCGCCGCGCGGACATGTGCAAGTTGCCGGATCTAGAGAGTTACGTCGACTTCCTGATCGGAGATCGCGACGAACTGGAAGCGCTGTACCACGATCTTCTGATTGGCGTTACGGCCTTTTTCCGAGACGCCGAGGCGTTTCAAACGCTCGAGACGAAGATTGTTCCTGCCGTTGCCGCCGAAATGTCGATCGAACACCAGATCCGAGTCTGGGTGCCAGGTTGCGCCAGCGGCGAAGAGGCCTATTCGATCGCCATCGCCTTCAGCGAGTTTGCCCGCCTCAATAACATTCCCCTTAACCTCAAGATTTTGGCGACGGACATTCACAGCCGCTCGTTGGAGGCCGCCGGCGCTGCTGTCTATACAACGGAAAACCTTAAGCATCTGTCGGCCGAGCGCCGGAGTCTATATTTTGACCAAGAAGGTGATTACTATCAAATAAAGCCTAGCCTGCGGCGAAACATTGTTTTCAGTCCACACAATATCATATCAGACCCCCCGTTCACGCGGATTGACCTGTTAAGTTGCAGAAATCTCCTTATTTATTTTAACGACGCCACACAACAAAAAGTCCTTTCGTTTTTCCATTTCGCTCTGAACAGAAACGGCTATCTGTTTCTTGGGCCGAGCGAGTCGGTCGGGAAGCTCGGCGAAGAATTCGCCGTCGTCGACAAGCGCTGGCGGGTCTTTCAGAAAAGCCGCGATGTTCGCCTCGCCGACGCCACGTCGCTTCAATCGCAGGGAGGCCGCTACACGACCAGCGGTCGCCAGCGTTCCGCCGAGCTTGGACAACTCGCGACAGCACAAGAGCCTCTCGGCATGCGTCTCTATGCGCAGCGCGCCTTGAATGAGGCCTATTCCACGCTTCTCAATCGCTACGCCCCACCCGGCTTTCTGCTGACCCGCGATGGCAGCATTCTGCATATCTTCGGAGACGCGGCACGCTACCTGAACCTCAAAGAAGGGAGCTTCAGTCAAAGGATTATTGACCTTGTCAGAGAGGAGCTGAAGCTGGCCGTCGGCGCCGGTATCGAACGCGCCAAAGGACGCAATGCCGCCAGCTATTCACGACGAATCACCGTCCCCTCGTCGGATAGCGGATCCACTGTTGTGAACGTAACAGTTGACCCGCTGACCGCAAATGACGAGCAGGCCGAACACATCCTCCTGGTTCTGGAAGCACAGCAAGAGGTTGTTCATCGACCGGATCACTCGTCCGTTCAGAACCTGACGGTCGATCGGCGCGATACGGTCGAGGTCATGCAGCAACGGATCGACGACCTGGAACGGGATTTGAGGTTCACGGAAGAAAGTCTGCAAACGACCATTGAGGAACTGGAGACCAGCAACGAGGAACTGCAGGCGACGAATGAAGAACTTATGGCCTCCAACGAAGAGCTACAGAGCACGAACGAAGAGCTGCATTCCGTAAACGAGGAGCTTTACACCGTCAGCGCCGAGCATCAGACGAAGATCGAGGAGCTCACGCAACTCAACAACGATATGGATCACCTTCTCAAGGGAACCGAGATCGGGACGATTTTCCTGGACTCCGAGATGCGGATTCGCCGTTTCACACCGGCAGCCACCAAGGTCTTCAACCTCATCGCGCAAGACATCGGGCGGCCGATTTCCCACGTTACCTATCGCTTCAAAGAGCCGGCGCTCTTCAAACTTATCGACCAAGTGCAGCAAAACGCCCAGATGGCAGAAAAGGAAGTGGACGTCGACGACTGCGTCTACCTCCTGCGCATCTTGCCCTATGTGACAGAGCCAGACGACGCACTTGGTATCGTAATTACGATGATCGACGTGACCGAGGTCAAGGCGGCGCAGAGCCGTGCGATACAGTTGGATGAGCGCTACAAGAGCATTGTCGAAGACATGTCAGAACCGCTCGTCCGCTGGGATGCCGACGGCAGAATTACCTTCTGCAACAACGCCTACATAAGATCCAGAAAATCGGAAAGAGACGTTATCGTAGGCTCTAAGATCCATGACATGATTCCTGAGAACCAGCACATGAGCTTCTTCAGTGCGTTGAAGGATCTGTCACCGGGCGAGCACTACGACTTCAAGATGCAGCAAGGTCGAGCGCAAGGTACACCTCGCTGGTGGGCCGGAAATGTCAGGGCCATCGGCCAGGGAACCGAGGGCGTCGCCGAGTACCAACTGGTGGACCGCGATATCACCGACCTCGTCGAGCACCAGAACGCTTTGGCCGAGCTTCTGAAAGTCAATGATCAAGACCTCGACGGCGACTTCTCGGTGATCGACGCCATTCTAGACGTCGGTCGCCGATACCTCGACATGCCCATCGGGTTGAGGCTGGAAGTTCACGAAGGACGCTACACGCTTTTGAATCTACGCGGTGATGCCGGGCAAGATATAGGCCAAGGCATGGTTGTCGATGCGCAGGATACCGACCGAGAGACGTTCTATGGACTGAACGAGGTACGTACCAGCATCGACATCCCGAGCAGCCCTCTCAAAACGCACCCGTGGTACAGCACTCTCGGCTGTTGCACCTTCATCAGCGCCCCAATCCCAATCGATGAGAGCCGCGGCAGTGTCATCAAGTTTGCCTCTCCGAAAAAAAGAGACCGCGACTTTACCGGCATGGAAACTTCCTTCGTACAGCTTCTCGCCCACTTCACGGCAATCGAGCTGCGGCGGGCGCAACAACAAGAGCAAGTGAGGCGAAGCGCGCAGGAGCTCAACCTCATATTCAATAATGTTCCGGTGCGGATTTGGTACAAAGATGACAAAAATCGGATTCTGCGACTTAACAAAACAGCGGCGGACTCTATGGGCCTAACGGTCGAGGAGGCGGAGGGAGCCGATACGTATGATCTCTTCCCAGAGATGGCCGCCAAATATCACAAGGACGATCTGAGGGTCATCGAGTCTGGCAAACCTGAATTTGGGATCATCGAGGAATATACGCCGAGAGACAGTGCCCGAGGCTGGATCACCACGGATAAGATTCCCCATATCGACCCGACAACGAACGAGCGGTTTCTGTTCGTCGCGGCAGTCGATGTGACACAGCTGAAGTCGACCGAGCTGGCGCTTCGCACATCCAACGAAGAACTGGCGCGACAGCAGGAGAAGTACCGGAATCTCTACCAGCATACGCCCGCGATCTTGCACTCATTGGATGCCGACGGAAACGTGATCGAGGTCAGCGACCTCTGGTTGGACAGCTTGGGATATTCGCGAGAAGAGGTGATCGGAAAGAAGTCGACAGACTTCTTGACGGAAACGTCCCGCCAATATGCGTCGGATGTCGTTCTGCCCCAACTCTGGCGGGACGGACGTATCGAAAACATACCCTACCAGTTCGTTCGCAAAGACGGCTCGCAGATCGATATCGAGCTTTCAGGGATCATCGACTCCAGCGGCCAAGGACGGGAGCGTCAAAGTCTTGCCGTCCTGAACGACGTGACGACCAGAAACCAAGCCCTCAAGGCTCTCGAACTCAAGAACGAGGAACTGGAACACGCCAACGAAGGCTTACAGAAGTTTGCCTTTATTGCATCCCACGACCTGCAGGAGCCCTTGAGAAAAATTCGTCAGTTCAGCGAATATCTCGTTGCCGACTGCGAAGCCAGCCTCAGCAAGGACGGTCTCTATTTTCTCGACATCATAACAGGGTCGGCCAACAGGATGAGCGATCTGATCCGCGATATCCTAGCCTTCTCCAGAACATCCAATCAGCCGATCAGTCTTCAGAAAACCGATCTCAACGAACTCTTCTCCCGGCTGCTTCTAGACCTGGAGATTCAGGTAGTGGAGGCGAATGGGATCGTTGAGATCGGCAAACTGCCCTCCGTGATGGCCGACGGCACTATGGCGCTGCAGCTATTCGAGAATCTGATCTCCAACGCTTTGAAATATCGCCATCCCGACCGTCCTCCTCACATTCAGGTCAAAAGTACGATATCGACCGATAAAAAAACCTGTAGAATAGACATTGTCGATAACGGAGTTGGGTTTGAACAGAAATACGCGGAGACGATCTTCGAACCTTTTCGACGGCTGCACAAGAAGAGCGAGAAGGACGGTTCCGGTATAGGACTGGCAATTTGCCGCACGGTGTGCGAACGCCATGGCTGGTCGATCGAAGCCAAAGCTACGCCAGGTGAAGGTGCCGTTGTGACGGTGGGGGTGATAGTCTAGAAAGCACTGTTTTTGGGGACGACGATGCAGTCCGGTGCAGAACCTGTCATAGTGTTGATGGTCGACGACGACGATGCTGACGTTTACTCCGCAAAGCGTGCTTTTCGCGAGGGTAAGATCGTCAACGACTTTCGCCACGTCTCAGACGCCGACGGTTTGTTCGACTACCTGGACCGAATGAGCGATGGTCCAGGCTCAGCCCCCTACCCTCGACCTCATGTGATCCTGCTCGATATCAACATGCCCGGTTTGAGTGGTCTCGAGGTGCTCAAAACGCTCAAACAGAACGAACTCTATCGCTCCATTCCTGTCGTTGTTTTGACCACATCGGATGAGGAGCATGACGTAAGTGAGAGCTATGCGCTCGGCGCAAGCTCCTACATCACGAAACCGGTCAGCGTCGAAGGTATGATGAACATGGCGCAGCGCTTCGAGGAATACTGGTTCCAGATGGTACGCATTCCGAAGGGCGATCTTAGCAAGTAACCAAAGAGCCGAGGGCGACAGTTGCGAGGCACTCAGCAGGGCCCTGCCGCCTGGTTTTCCGGCTTACAGCTTTCGGCACGAGTTGGCCAGAGAGCTACGCCGGCGCTCCGTTCCCAAGGAAGAAGTAATCTCGCTACTGGGTCACCTTCGGCACTCGACGACCGATGTCTACGCGCCCTATGAACCCGGCTTCAACAGCGTGGCGCGCGACACCTAGGACGGCATTTTAGCCGACCTGGACGGGCTGACAAACCGCTCCCTGCTCAAGCTGATCGGCCCGGTGTAGGCTAAGCAGTGTCCACAACGTCCAGGACTGATCGTCGTAACACTTCTACGATCTGATCGGCCTCACCCTTTGACAGGCACAGCGGTGGAGCCAATCCAATGATATCCCCCTCGGGCATGGCGCGCGCGATCACGCCTTGCTCCAGCATTTTTGCGACGACGGCCATACCGACTTTTTTCGCAGGATCGAAGAAGGAGCGGTTCGCGCGATCCTCGACGAGCTCAACGGCACACAACAGGCCCTCTCCGCGGACTTCCCCGACATGGGGATGATCGCCAATGGCGTCCTGAAGTGTCTCTTTCAGATAGCTTCCAGTCGTAGCGGCATTGGCCGGCAAACTCATCTCGTCGACCAGCTTCAAATTGGCGATGCCAGCCGCCGCCCCTATGGGGTGTGCCGAATAGGTCCAGCCATGCCCGATCGGCCCATTTTCATCGGTGCCTTGTTCCAAGACCTGCCAGACTCGCTCCGAGATAATCGAACCCGACAGCGGCGCGTAGGCCGATGTCAGCCCCTTGGCGATGGTGATAAGATCCGGCCGCATGGCATAGTGGGTTGAGCCGAACATGGAGCCCAGACGGCCAAAGCCGGTAACGACCTCATCTGCGATGAGAAGGATGTCATGCTTCTCGAGAATGGGTTGGATTGCATCCCAATAGCCTGCCGGCGGCGGCACCAGGCCGCCGGTTCCAAGCGCCGGCTCGCCGATAAACGCCGCGATGGTATCAGCACCTTCTTGCTCGATCAGCGCCTCAAGCTTGGCTGCGCAATCGGCCACAAAGGCTGCCTCGTCCATCGCCGTATCAGCCCGACGGTAGTAGTAGGGCATCTGCGTGTGGATGACGTTTTTGAGCGGCAGATCGAACTTGGCGTGAAAAAGCTGAAGACCCGTCAGCGATCCGGTCATCAGCCCTGAGCCATGGTATCCGCGCCAGCGAGAAATGATCTTCTTCTTCCGCGGCCGCCCCAGAATGTTGTTGTAGTACCAAACGAGCTTGATGTTGGTCTCGTTTGCGTCCGATCCACTCAGCCCGAAGTAGACTTTCGACATGTGGTCCGGCGCCCGGTCGAGCACCATTTTTGCGAGGGTAATGGACGCCTCTGTCCCATGTCCCGCATAGGCATGATAGTAGGCAAGTTCGCGCGCCTGATCGGCGATAGCCTCGACAATCTCCTGGCGGCCATACCCAACGTTCACGCAATAGAGGCCGGCAAAAGCATCCAGCAACCGGTTGCCATCGCGGTCTTGAATATAAACGCCTTCACCACCAGACACGATGCGACTGGCGCTCTCTCCCCGCGCATGCTGCGCAAGGTGGGTGGAGGGGTGCATGAAGGCCTCCCGGTCCCACCGGTCAAGCACATCGTTCGGCAAGGTCTCAAGGGTCATGAGGCAGCTCCTTGGAGTGATGCAAGCCAGCGAAAACAGGCCACTTTGGGCTCGCTCATAGCCGCAACTGCGGCCGTGACGCCTTCGCGACCGACACCAGACTGACCGGTGCCGCCGAACGGCATCGCATCGAGGCGATAGTCAGTGCTGTCGTTCACGATTACGGTCCCGACATCCAACGAGCGAACAGCCCTGTATGCGTCGTCCAGTCGTTGGGTGAAGATTGCCGCTTGCAGACCGAACGGCGTCGCATTGGCTTGCGAGATGGCATCGTCGATGTCGTCTGCGGACATCAGCGCCGTAATGGGACCGAAGACCTCATCACGCAGTATGGGGTCGTCGGCTCTGAGACATTCCAACAGCGTCGGCTTATAGTGAACACCATCTCGCAAACCGCCGGCCAGCGTCCTTGCGCCAGCAGCAACGGCATTACGGCCCATCGCCTCGACCCGGATGGCTGACGCCTCATCGATCAAGCAGCCCATTTGCGTTCGCGGATCTTTCTTAGGCCCAGTGACGACAGCACTGAAACCGTCGGCCAAACGCTCCCGAAGCTTTTGGTAGATACCTCGCTGAGCAATGATCCGCTGCACGTGGAGGCAGTTTTGCCCGGCCGCTGCGATCGCACCCGATACGCAAGCTTCGACGGCCAAATCGAGATCGGCGTCATTCATTACAATCGTGGCGCAATTGGAACCCAGTTCCGTAACAAGGCGCGTCACGCCCGCCGACGCCGCAATTTTCCTGCCGGTTGCGAGCCCGCCCGTGAAGGAGACGAGACGCACACGGTCATCGGCAAGCAGAGGCGGAACAAGTTCGGCGCCCTGGCCGGTGAGCACCTCTATGGCGCCCTTTGGGAGATGCTCAGCCAGTACGTCGACCAACCAAAGTGCGCTGAGCGGCGTCGCTTCATGGGGTTTGAGGATGATGGGGCATCCGGCAGCGACTGCCGGGCCAATCTTGTGCGCCACCAGATTGAGCGGGTCGTTGAAAGGCGTGATCCCAAGCACCACGCCGACGGGCATCGGCTCGGCCCATCCGCTGCGCCCCACACCGGTCGGGTATTGATCGAACCGGATTGTCTTTCCGGTCAGATCGCGCGCGGCCTCAGCTGACAGGCGCAAAGTCTCGGCGGCCCGCTCGACCTCGCTGCGCGCTTCGGTGATCGTTTTGATGCCTTCGCTGGCGATAAGTGCGGCAACGGTGTCGACCTGCCCCTTCAAGGTGTGGGCGCTTGCACGCAGCGCGGCCATGCGCGCATGGGTCGGCAAGTCGGCCATATCGGCGCGGGCACCGCTGGCGCGATCCAGCGCGGCACACGCATCGACCTGCCTATGGCGCGCAACGGTTCCTACAAGCGCTCCGGACTCGGGATCGGTTACATCCATAGATTCTGAAGCGCGCGCAGTGTGCATGGGTCACTCGGTTTGCCAATCCCTACGCTGTACACTACCGTCTAGAAGCGCTCGAAAGCGTCGAAGATGGACCATCGGCGCAGAAATTCTGCGAAATACTGGAGTGCAACGCAGAAATAATGATCCAAATCGATGACTTCGATCGCCGGCTACTGCGTGCCCTGCAGCAGGACAATCGCCTGACCGGCGATGCGCTTGCAGATGCGACCGGCCTGTCCCCGACCGCCTGTCAGCGGCGCTTGAAACGCTTGCGGGCGGCCGGCGTTATCGAAGGGGATGTCGCGATCGTCTCGCCAAGGGCGGTGGGGCGTCCCCTAACCTTGATCGTCACACTGTCTCTGGAACGTGAACGGGCCGACATTGTCGACGCGTTTAAACGTCTTGTGCGCGACACCCCGGAAATCATGTCGGGCTACTATCTGACCGGCGAAGCAGATTTTCTGATGATTGTCACGGCGCGCGATATGGAAGATTTTGAAACCTTCAGCCGGCGCGTCTTCTATGGCAGTCCACATATCAAGGGCTTCAAGACCATGGTGGTCATGGACCGTGTGAAGGCGTCCTACAGCGTTCCGGTCTAAATGCTGATCACGTGGCCTTCGCTGGGGAAAAGCCTTCGGACATGGCATGCAATCGCCGTGTCCTGCGCACCGGTGCCTGTCAGATCGCACAGCGTGACGGCTTCGGGAGACGCGCGGCCCACAACAGAACCGCTTGCCACCGCACCCAGCTGCAAAGGCTCACCCGTTGTCCAGTCGCCCGAAGCGAGTGCGGCACGCCACTCGCCAAGCGCAGCGCACTGCGCTGGCGCATCGCAAACATACGCGTCGACCGCTGCCAAGACGGGCGGCGCGATCTCGTTCTTCCCCGACTGGTCCGACCCCATCGCCGTGATGTGCAAACCTGGATGCAGCATTTCAGCGGTGATCAGCGGCGCGCGAGACGGGGTCGTCGTAATCACAAGCTGGGCTGCAGCAACAAGATCAGCGACCGATGTGGCCGTGGCGCATGGGATGCTCAAGGCCTCGGTAAGGTCCCTGGCGCAGGCTTTCGCCTTATCGGCATCGCGGCCCCACACCAAGCCTTGCTTGAAAGGCCGCTCCAGATAGGCGGCTTGCATTTGCAACCGCGCTTGAACGCCCGTTCCGATGACGCCGGCCGTTTCCACCGTTGGGGGCGCCAGATGACGTGCTGAAACGGCACCGCCGGCGGCGGTGCGCAGATCGGTGAGATAACCATTGTCGAGATAAACCGCTTCGACCAGACCGGTTTGCCCCGACAGTAAAACCATCAGACCGTTGAGGCTTGGCAATCCCAGGGAAGGGTTGTTGAAGAAACCCGGACTGACCTTGATGGCGAACCCATCGAAGCCGGGAATGTAGGCGGTCTTGACGTCGACCTCGCCCTGCACTGCCGGCAAGTCCATGGAGAGGACAGGCGGCATCACCACACCGCCTTCGGCCAAGGCGCGGTACGCGCGTTCAACCACATCAATGAGACGGTGGTCCAGGGCAATGACCGCGCGCAGTTGCTGCTCGGTGATGATTTGAATGTCACGCGGCATAGCGGTGTCCTGCAAGCGTGACCTCGCCAAGCGTTACGTCTTCGCCACTGACGACCTGCGTGAACTGGATCATATCGACGTTTCGACCGGTGATGATGGTTCCAACCGCGCCGGAGAGCTTGGGCAGTTTCCCAGCCAGAAGAGCCGCTATGCCGACGACGCAAGCGCCTTCCGCAACGAGGCGCTCTTCATAGTACAGCGTCTGCATGGCGAGCTGTATCTCCCGTTCGCTCACAAGGATGACGTCGTCGAGAAGATCGCGGCACAGGGGGAACGAGAGCTGATTGTTCAGCCCGATACCACCGCCCAGACTATCAGCGAGAGATGCATACTCGGTGACCTCTACTGGGTGACCTGCCTCCAGCGACGCATGCATCGCCGCGCCCCGGTCCATCGAGAGTCCGATGATCTGGATGTCGGGATTGATGGCCTTGGCAACCAGCCCGACGCCAGCGGCCAGTCCGCCACCTGATAGGGGAACGAGAAGACATGCCAAGTCGGGTGCAGCCTGCAGCATCTCCAGCCCGATGGTGCCTTGGCCGGCAATGACATGAGGATTGTCGAAAGGGGAAATCTCAATCAGGCCCTCTTCTCGAGCGAGCCGCTCGCTTTCACGCTGGGCATCGTCCTGGCTTCTGCCGACGATGCGCACCGTTCCGCCAAGGGCGCGGATGCCTTCGCGTTTTGTTTCAGGCACCAGACTCGACATGCAGACGATCGCATCGATGCCAGCCTTTCGGGCCGCAAAGGCAACGCCGCGCCCGTGATTGCCCGTCGAACAACAGGTCACGCCTCTCACGCCTGCCGGTAGATGGGCCAAGGCATTGACGGCGCCGCGTAGCTTGAAAGCGCCGATGGGTTGAAGGGATTCAAGTTTAAGGACAAAGGGGTAGCCGGCGACGTGAGATAGGAAGGGTGAATAGATCTGTGGCGTGCCGTCGGCGACGCCTGCAATGACCCGCTGGGCGGCCAAGACATCGGCCAGCGTCGGCGCCGTCGGCATTGATCAATTCGCCTCGCGCTCGGCGGCAAGCGCTTCGATCTCCGCTATGACCTCATCAGTCGTCCGCGTTCGACAGTAGTGCCCCCTCATCTGCTCGATCGACACATCATGGCGGCGCGCATCGTTGGCAGCACAGCAGTCCTCGACCTGCGTCACCAAAAAACCCCGGTCAGCGGCATCCCGAATCGCCCCTTCAACGCATTGATCGGTGCAGACGCCGAAAACGATCAGATATTCAATTCCGAGGTTGCGCAGCACGTACTCGATGTTGGTGGAATTGAAGATGCCGCTAGCGGTTTTGGGGATCACGATATCGTTGGGCTCCGGGCCAACTGCGTCGATCACTTTAGCTTCCCACGAGCCTTTGGGGAAAAGGAGATCGGATATCTTGTGGTCGAGGCTGCGGTCACGGCCATCCAGCGTATAGGCTTCAATGGTGGTGTAGATGACCTCCAGGCCAGCGGTCCGCGCGGCAGCTTGTAGCCTCTGTTGATTGGGTATGAGCAGGTTGCCGATACGCTCCAAAAAATAGCGCTCATGTGCCTCCGGTGAGGAAGAATCTGCGGAAGCCTTCTGACGCTCGGCCGTCCACTCGGCGTTTTGCATATCGACCGAAAGAAGAGCGGTTTTGCCCAATTCGACGGGTCGCTCGCGGTAGGCGCCGCCGCTCGCGTCGATTGCAGGTATCGCGTGTTGGCTCACAGGGTTTCCTCCTTAACGGCCGTTGTACGGGCAATAATGTTCCGAGCGGTCAGCGCAGTGGGTCAAGATTGGCCCCTGCTCCTGTCTTTCGACGCACCTCCTCCAGGAGCTTCATCCGAGCAGAGGACTGGCTTTTATAGATGTCAACGAGCGCAGCCAGGATCGCATCCGTTGCAGCAATGGCCGGCGCGAGCGTGTCAAGAGGTGAGGTCGTTGCGACGGCGACCGGCAGGGTAACCTCGGCCAGTTCGCAGATGGGCGACAGATCGAGATCGGTCACGAGCACGATCTTTGCACCGCGCCCGCGCACGATGTCTGCGACGGCGAACATTTCGTCCTGGTAGCGACGGAAGTCATACAAAACCATGACGTCGCTTCGTTTTACGTCGCACAGACGATCCACCCAGAGCCCGGAGGCCTGTGGCGTAAGCGCGTGAACCTCCCCGCGCATTGTCGCAAGTTGAAACGCAAGATACTGCGCAGCTACGGAACTCCAGCGACCGCCTACACAGTAGATGCGCCCTCGGCTTGCGGCGATGATATCGACGGCTTGCGCAATGGCGCTGCCCGCCGGGTCATCTTCCAGACGGGAAACCGAGGCTGCCAGATCGGCCAAGAGGCCACTGCCCGAACCGCTGCGATGATAGCGATCGAAGAGTGCCAGAGGCGAGGACTCGCTGTCCTGCACTTCGCTGCGTATGGCGCGCTGGAAATCGTTGAAGCGATCGAACCCAAGCCGCTTGGCAAAGCGCGTTACGGTTGGTGGACTGACTTCAGCGCGCTTTGCGATATCTTCGACGCCGCCAAGCGCCGAAACTGGATAGCGCTCTGTGATGACCTTGGCGATACGCCGCTCGCTGGCTGAGAGCTGATTGAACTTGGAATCGATGAGTTTGCGTACAATCAAGGGATGCCTTTCCTCAAATCTGATCGGCGCCCGACGGCGTAATCAGCTTCGGTTTGTGCTGACACCCGGGAGAAGTCCGTCGGGCCGAAGGACCAGTATCCCAACGATGATCGAAAGCGCTATTGCATCGCGGTAGGGCAACATATCCTCCGGCAAGAACGCCTGCAGGTACACCTCCACAACACCGAGCACAAAACCGCCGACAACCGCACCGCCGAGCGACCCGAGCCCACCAACGACCGTCGCGATGAATGCCTTGAGCACTGGGATGGCGCCCATCAAGGGATCGACGGAGCCGCGCGATGCAACCCACAGCACCGCTGCAATTCCAGCGAGGATGCCGGAAATGGCGAAAGCGGTTGCGATGATCCGGTTGGCCGAGATTCCCATCAGGCGGACAACCGCAAAGTCTTCTGCAGCCGCCCGCATCGCGATACCCGTCACCGACCGCGTCAAAACGAGTCGTAAGAAAATAAGTGAGACAATCACGACGACGATCGAGAGAACCGAGACCATCCCCACCCGGACCGAACCGATCATGATGCTGTCGGTCAGCCAGCCGGGCAGAATGACGGCTACCGGGCGTGCCGAAATGCCGGCTTGGAAGACGACCTGAATGATCTGGCTGACTGCAAAAGAGGTAATCAGGAGAGTGGTGACGTCGGCTCCACGCATTTGGCGAAACGCGACGCGTTCCATCGTCATGGAGGTGGCTACTGCAGCCATCACGCCAAAAGCTATCGCAAGCCCAACGGGAAATCCGCTTAAGAGAATGAACCAGATGCCGTAGCCGGTCACCGTCATCACTTCGCCATGGGCGAAATTGATCAGCCGAACAATGGAAAAAACGACGGCTAGCCCGAGGGCAAGCAAGGCATAGATACCACCCAGGCTAAGGGCGTTGATGGTCTGTTGAACGAAAACTTCCACTGTATCGCCGCCCCCTAGTGACCCAAATAGGCGCCTTGAACCGCCTGCGACTCCGCCACCTCTTTGGTCGTTCCGCGCACAGAGATTTGTCCCTGTGCCAGAACAAGCGCATGATCGGCAATATCAAGAGACATGGGAACATTCTGTTCTACAAGCAGGATCGTGATCCCTTCATCGCGTAGCGAAGCGATCAAGTCGAACACCGCCTCAACCACCTGCGGAGCAAGCCCAAGCGAAGGCTCATCCATCAACAGAAGTCTCGGTTCAGCCATCAGCGCGCGGGCAATTGCCAGCATTTGCTGTTCGCCGCCGGACATGAGACCGGCCTTCTGATGCCGGCGCTCCGCGAGAATGGGGAACCGCTCCTGCATCCGCGCTGCGCGTCGGCGTAACTCGACGGGTGGGGCATGGACCGCGCCCCCTAACAGAAGGTTCTCAGAAACCGTCAAGCCGGCGAAAATACGCCGACCTTCCGGGACGAGACCAATGCCCGCACGCGTGATCGCTTCTGGGGAATGGCCCTGTAGGCTTTGACCATCGAATACAATCTCGCCGGACCAATGTGCGAGGCCAGAAATCGCAGCAAGCGTTGACGATTTGCCAGCGCCGTTCGCGCCCAAAAGCGCAACGATTTCACCTTTGCCGACGCTTAGATCGAGGCCGCGGACGGCCTCGATCGCGCCATAGCGCACCTTGAGGGACGCAACGTCCAGCATACTCAGGGGTCCGGCATGGTCTCTGGATCGGCCAACTGGCGACGGATAAAGACTTTTTCGCCTCCCTCGATGCGTGCCAAAACGACCTCACGCATTGGCATGCGGTTCGTGCCTTCGAAGGTGAAGCTCGACATAATGCCACCCGTTTCAGGCAGGTTGGCCAAAGCAACGCCGACCGGCCCGGAATCGGTTGTCCCGGCTGCCTGAACCGCGGCGTCGATCATGCCCAAGATATCGCAACCGTTGACCACATAGTTGGTGTCAGCAACCGTTCCGGTCGCAGCTTCGAAGGCAGCATTGAACTCCGCGTGATCGCTGCCCGGTGCCGCGTATCCCCCCGAGGTGTGGACGATCCCTTCCACGACATCACCGAGGCCGCGGACGGTTGGCGTGTCCAGCACATCTGCGCCCATCACCGGTACGTCCACACCGGCACCGCGGAGCGCACGAATGAAGGCAGGGAAATCCGGCTCCCAAGCCGACGTCATGATGACATCGGGCTGCGGGTCGAGGTTCTGAATGGTCGTCACAATTGCCGAGAAGTCCGGCTGCCCCATGCTGAACGACCCCTCACCCAGCAAGGTTCCGCCGTTCGCTTCAAAAGCGGCTGCGAAATAGCGTGGGCCGAACTGCGTGTAGGCGGCATCCGGAGACGTCAGGATCCAAGTGGTCTCATAGCCAAGTTCGGCCGCGTAGGCGCCGAGCACAGCGGCCTGCTGATTGTCAGCAGGGTAGCTGCCGAACACATACTCACCGGCAGACGTGAGGATCGGTGCAGTGCCGGCAAAAGTCATTGTCGGAATTTGCGCAGGGCTCGTGATCTGACCCATAGCCATTGTCGGATCACCATCGGGAGGAGCAACGATGAAGTTGACCCCAAGATCGACGAACTCCTGCGCGAACTTCACCGCTTCAGCGATGTCGGATCGTGTATCTCGAACCTCGAGGCGAATGGGGAATTCGCCAGCAATCCCGCCTGCCTCGTTCATCTGGTCGACGCAGTAGCTAAAACCGTCAAAGGATGGCTGACTAAACGGCGCCAATCCCCCCGAGTTCGCAACAGCAACGCCAATGACGTATTCTTCGTCGGCCTGCGCTGCGAGCGGGACGCTGGCGGCCATGATGGCGGCTAGCGCCGTGGTTCCAAGATAGTGCCTCATAACTTCCCCCTGTTCTTGGCTAAACGACTACAGAAGACTGGGCTCCCTGAAGCCCGGCCTGTGAAGCCCGCACACCGAGATAAGACTCGATGACGGCTGGGTCCTTTTGGACCTCTTCCGGGGTCCCGTCAGCGATGAGGATCCCACGGTTCAGGACGACAACACGGTGGCAGAGATTCATCACGAAACTCAGATCGTGGTCGATGAGAAGAAGGCCGATCCCACGCGTTGCTGCGATCTGACGCAAGCGTTCGCCTAGGTCTGCCGTTTCGGCCGGATTCATGCCAGCGGCTGGCTCGTCCAACATCAGGAAAGCGGGTGCTTGTGCCATCGCGCGGGCGACCTCCAAGCGGCGGCGCGCACCGTAAGAAAGATCACCAGACCGCCTCGTCGCCTCATGAGAAATTCCCATCAAAGCGAGCTCACGAGCGGCGACGTCCCGCGCGCGGCGCATGGACAAACCGCGCGCCAAGCCAGCAACCACGACGTTTTCCTCGACGGTAAGCTCGGAGAAGAGGCGAATGTTCTGGAAGGTCCGCGCTACACCAAGCCGTGAAATTCGGTAGGGTGGAAAGGCGTCGATCTGCGCTTTATCGAGCCAAACACCGCCAGACGTTGCAGGAGATGCCCCGCCAATGGCGTTCACCAGCGTCGACTTGCCGGCACCATTTGGACCGATAAGGCCGGTGACTTCACCAACCGGCACGCTGAAAGAGACACCGTTGAGCGCGACCAGACCTGAAAACGTCTTCCCAACTTTCTCAATGCGCAAGGCTGGGCGCGCGGCGACCTCCTTAGCCTTCGCCGGTTCGGGGTCGACCGGAATGCGCGGTGGCCAAGGTAAGCCGGTTGCAAGTTCTTTGCGGCCAACCAACCCAGTTCGACGGTACTTGAGAACGGCCAACATAGCCAAGCTAACGCCAACAACTTGCAGGCCAAACAGATCCGGAAGCTCAAAACCGGCGATAACGGCACCGCCTTCGAAACGCTGCAGAACTTCGCGGATACCCATCACCAGAACCACACCGCCAACAGCGCCGGTTACTGTGCCCATGCCGCCCAGAATCAGCATGGCAACAAAGCCGAATGTCGTGGCCAGATAGAAGTCGCGTGGACTGAAAGCGCCAAGCATGTGTCCATACAGAGCGCCCGCAATACTCGCCATAACACCTGAGACAACCCACGCGACGAGGCGCGCTTTGTAGGGCCAGACGCCCAAGGCGGACGCGGCCGATTCATCGTCGCGAACGGCGCGGAGCATGAGGCCGTATCGGCTTTCTCGAAAAAGCCGGGCGACCACGATGAAGACGCAGCCAGCGCCAACAGCGACGTAGATGTCTGTGTAACGTGGAACGCCGAAGAACGCCTGATTTCCCCGGGTAAAGTCAACTGCGGCTGCTAGTACCGAGTAGACAATAATGACGAAACCAAGCGTTGCGATCGCTCCCGATGCCCCGTTGAGCCGCGATATGCCCAGCCCTGAAATCAGTGCCATAACCGCGCCAACGAGCGCGATGACCACAAGGGCTTCCGGTAGAGAGAATTCATACCCCCCAAGCCAGCCTGGCAGGTTTGGCAAATTCAGGTTCAGCATGGTCGGCGGCATCGTGATCCACGCGGAGACATAGGCGGCGACGCCCATGAAAGCGGTGTGTCCGAAAGAGACAACGCCTGAGTTTCCGCTGAACACCTGAAACGCCAAGACTGCGCAGACGTTCACCGCGAAGAAAGTCGCGATCCGCATTCCAGGCAAGCCGAGAACAGCGGTCAGCAGCCCAACACCAACCACAAACAGCGCTGCAAGCAGCAGTGCTTCGCTAAGCGGTTTGAATGGAGACGGAGTGGTCAGTTGCATCGGACCTCGCAGGGACTTTAATGAGGCAACCGCGATTTTTTGATCTTGTCAATGAATTTTCTTTATGTGCTAATTTTGCATCGCTTAAAAATGAATATTCATCAGGCAATTGCCTATGACTTGAGCAAAAACGGAAGGTTTCGCGGTGGCAGAGGTCCTTCAAACGGGAGAACCCGACCCATTTTTCATCTACAATGCGCGGGCAGAAAGCCCATTCCTGCTGACCGGCGATCATGCCGGGAATCGTGTTCCCCGGTCGCTGAACGCGCTGGGACTGCCGCCGGAGGACCTGAACCGCCACATCAGTCTCGACATTGGGGTTGAGCCTCTGGGACGCATGTTGGCAGATCGGCTTGGCGCAGCGTTTCTGTCGCAGCCGTATTCTCGCTTGGTCATAGACTGCAATCGGCCACCGCATCAGGTCGACGCAATACCGGATAAAAGCGACGGCACCCCGGTGCCGGGCAATCAAGACTTGAAGCCGGATGCGCGTGCGGCGCGCGTTCGCGAGATCTTCGACGTTTACCATCGGCGGTTCGCTGAAGAACTTGATCGGCGAGAGCGGGCAGAGCTGCGCACGACTCTCATCGCGCTACACAGTTTCACGCCGCACCATGGTGATTTCCCGGCCCCACGACCTTGGCATATCGGGGTTTTGTGGAACCGGGATGGTCGATTGGCTCTCCCCCTCCTACGACACTTGGGTGCCGAGCCTGGGCTGGTCGTCGGGCGGAATGAGCCCTACGGAGTCTCAGACGAACTCGACTATGCAATCCCGGTACACGGCGAAGCGCGCGGTATCTTGTCCGTCGAACTGGAGGTCCGGCAGGATCTGCTGAGTGATCAGGCCGGCTGCATGGAGTGGGCGGAACGCTTGGCTCGGGTCTTACCGGCTGCGCTCGCTGATCTTGATGCGGCCCAGCAACATGACGTGGTGACATAATGAGTGAGCATTTCTGCTTTATTGGCAATCAAGAGCTGAACGGGATCGTTCGCGGGCGATCGGTGCCGTCGGCTAGGCGGGAGGCTGTTTTGGCGAGCGGGCTTCCCTGGGTTCCAGCCAACATCACCATCGGTGCGCTGAACACGCTGCCTCCCGATAATCCGTTCGGCCCCATCGGCGAGATCCGGCTGGTGCCAATCCCCGAGGCCTCAATAACCTTCACGCGGGACAAAACACCAGCTTACGACATCGTCCTCTGTGAGTTTGCGCAAAGCGATGGCTCAACCTGGACATGCTGTCCACGCACGGCCTTGAAGCGAGCGATCGCCGACCTCAAGGAGACCACGGGATTGGCTCTCAAGGTTGCCCTCGAACACGAGTTCACCGTCACTGGGCTTGACACCCTCGATCATATCGCTTTCTCGCCCTCTGCAGGTCGGGTCGGCGCCCCCCTTGCCGAGCGAGTTCTGACTATCCTCGAGGAAGCTGGCTTCACCCTTGACCAGTTCGTCGCTGAGTACGGCCCCGGCCAGTATGAAATCGCAGGCCAACCGACCGACCCGCTTGCAGCAGCTGACCGAACGGTCCTGACGCTGGAGGCCATTCGTGGCGCGGCCAGCGACCTGGGGCTCCATGCAAGCTTTCTGCCTAAACCTTCACAAAAGCAGGTGGGCAACGGGGTCCATGTCCATTTCTCACTCTGGCGCGGCGATGAAAACGTAACCGTCGACTCAGAGTGGCTGAGTGGCGATGCGGGCGCCTTCCTGGCGGGTCTGTTGGAGGCGGCCGCACCTCTCACGCTGCTTTCGACGACCTCACCGAACTCATTTGCGCGCTACAAACCGCAGTCCTGGGTCGGAACCTATATCTGCGCTGGCCTGCGCAACCGCGAAACAATGGTCCGAGTTGTTCCTCGGCAACAAGATGCCACAGGCGCCTACCCGGCGGCTTCGATGGAGTACCGAACCAGTGATGCAACAGCCAACGTGTATCTTATGCTGACGGCGCTTATTCGCGCAGGTCTTGACGGTGTAAAGGCAGGGCTCGCATCACCTCAAAGTGTCGATCAGGATCCAGCCACGCTTGATCCCGAGACCCGGTCCTCGATGGGACTGCACCACCTGCCGTCATCCCTGGATACGCTTCTCGTCGATAGTGTCTCGGCGCGGGTCGACGACTGGCTTGGACCGGAGTTGACTGCCGCGTATCTGTCGTGTCGCCGCAACGACGCCCGGCATGCCGAGGAAATGGACTTCGACGCTATGGCTCAAAAACTGAATGTTGTTTTTTGAACATAACGTTAGACAAACACTACGCCGCGATATAACCGCCGGTCTGGCGTTTCCAGAGGCGGGCGTAAAGACCCTCGCGCTTGAGTAGGTCGTCCGGCGTGCCGCTTTCCATGATCTGCCCATCCTGCATCACGACAATCCGATCGAGCGCGGCGATGGTCGACAAGCGATGCGCGATGGCCAGCACAGTCTTACCCGCCATCAGTTCGGCGAGTTCAGCCTGGATGGTGGCTTCGGCTTCGGAGTCCAGCGATGAAGTCGCCTCATCCAGTACCAAAACCGGCGCGTTTTTGAGAATGACACGGGCGATGGCAATGCGCTGCCGCTGGCCACCCGACAGCTTGATGCCACGCTCTCCGACAAGGGCATCATACCCCGTGCGCCCCTCGCTATCGCGCAGATCGGCAATGAAGGCATGCGCATCGGCCATTCCAGCCGCGGTGATCACGTCTTCCAAAGGCGCATCCGGGCTGCCGTAGCGGATATTGTCGAGCACCGAGCGGTTGAGCAGCGCCACATCCTGGGTGATCACGCCGATTTGCGCGCGCAGGCTTTCCTGGGTGACGTGTCGCACATCCTGGCCATCGATGCGCACCGCGCCGTCGTCCACGTCGTAGAGCCGCAACAGAAGGCTCACTAAGGTCGATTTCCCCGCGCCCGACAGGCCAACCAAGCCAACCTTCTCGCCCGGTTCAATCGCAAGCGACAGATCGTCGATCACGGTCCTGCCTTGCTTATAGCCAAAGCGCACCTGGTCGAAGGTGACTGCGCCCTCGGTCAACGCAAGCGGCTTGGCGTCCGGCCGGTCGGTGATCGTCGGCGGCGTGGTCAGCACGGGCATCGCATCGCGGACCGTCCCGAGCGCTTCGGATATGCCCTGGCCGAGACCAATAAAGGCCGTCGCGCTGTTGGACAGGATGCGCACTACGGCGGCGGCGGCGGCGAACGCCCCCACCGTCACGAACCCGGCAATCAGGCCCCAGATACCCACAGCGAAGATCGACAAGGTCAACATCGCATTGAGCAAGTGGATCGCCGTTTCAGTGCTGACAAAGGCGCGCCGCTGGCGATGTTCAGTATCGACCGACTCAGCAATCACGTCGCGGATCGCACCGGCTTCGGACTCCTCGGCGGCAAACAGCTTAACCATGCGGATATTGCCATAGACATCGGTCATCGCGCCGGTCGCCCGACTTTGCACTTCGGCGACCTTTTCGGACCGGCGCACATAGATCGGCATCACATACCAGGCGAGAAGGGTGTTGGCGGCGATCCAGATTGCGACCGGGATCGCCAGCGGCCAGGACAAAGCGGCCAGCAAGACTCCAGCGCCGAAGAACTGGACGGCGAAGTAAGGGCCGTACTGGGCGGCATAGAGCAGCGAATGCCGCACAGACGACGTCACTTGATCGATGCGCGATGCGACCTGGCCGGCGAACAGATCGTCAAAAAACCCTACATCCTGACCTTCGACCGCCTTGTGTGCCTGCCAGCGCAACGCGGCTGGAAGGCCGACAGAAACAGGCTGACTCATGAGCACATCGAGCGTGAACCGAACAAGCGGGTCGACGACAACCAGCAACACCGCGACCGCTGCGATCACGAGCCAATGGCTTTGAACGAAGGCGGCTGCACCGTCCGCGACGACCCCATCGACGACGAAGGCGACTGCCCAAACGACGATCAAGCCGAATGCACTTGTCGCCGCCGCAGCCAGCGCGACCAAAATCAGTGGCCGCCGGAACATCCAGGCGAAATGCCAGATCAGCCGCACCGGCCCCGCCGACGGCAGGGGCCGGACGGGCAAGTCGAGCGGCTGGATCAACCGCTCGAAAGGCCGGTAGATGCGATCGGACAGGGACATCAGGATGCTTCTAAATGGGTGGCGGCAAATATCACGCAAGGCATCATCATGTGGCGACAGTGAAGCGAGCGGGACGGTTTCGTCCTCGGATGACCAATCGCCGTATATCTTCGACCTGAATTCTCAATGGACGCTAGAGCTCGCGCCGTTTTGGCCAAGATCACACACGCGAGCCTGAAGCAGGCGAGCGACATGATCGCCCCGTGTCCCGTCGCGCTGATAAACGGAATTGAGCTCTCTGGAACGGCATCCATCCAGGTCGTTTCCAACGCCGAACCCTTCAACATGACCGCGTTCGGATGCTTAGGCAGCAAACGTCGTCGCAGGGCTATAGCCTCCGGTAGATCGACGCTGATCTAGCGAAGTCGCTCGTCGCCGAGGCGCCAGAGCTGAGTTTCCAGTCCTCCACTGAGCGCCACGACAACCGGCCTGTCCGCGTTCCGCTTGAGATAAGCGCGAATAAGATCGTCGCATACCCGGGCCCAGATCGGACGAAAGACGGACGGCTTGCCGAAATGCTCAGCAAAATCGTAGTCGACTCGCGCGACCAACTCCTCCGCCATCGGGTCGACGATCAGTCGATCACCGCGCCGCTGCTCGGCTGCCCGGTTCCAGAGCGGCCAGAGCATCGTCTCAGGCACAGCCGACAGATCGACGTCTGACGCCTCGAGGGGCAGCGAACCGGTCTCTCCTGGAGCTACGCGCTCACAGCTTGTCTTCCCGTCCGGCTAGCCGCCAACCTGCGGCACGACTCCGGTCGTTCCAGAAAGCGGCGTAACGGCGACCGGCCGCGAGCAACTCGTCATGCGTTCCACGCTCGGCGACCCGCCCCTGGTCGAGAACGATGATCTGATCTGCCGCGCGGACGGTCTGAAGGCGGTGCGCGACGACCACAAGTGTCTTCTCCTGGGTCAAGGCAAGGAGTGCCTGCTGAACCGCCCCCTCGTTCACCGGATCCAGTGCAGCCGTCGCTTCGTCCAAAAGAACGATCGGCGCATCCTTCAGGATGGCGCGGGCAATCGACACGCGCTGACGCTCGCCGCCGGACAGTGTCGTGCCGCCCTCGCCGACAGGGCTTGAAAGACCCTGCGGCAACCGCTCCGCGATTTCGTCGACCCGCGCGAGCCGCGCGGCCTCTCGCACTTCTTCGTCGGATGCGTCGATGCGACCGAGCCGGATGTTCTCTTCGATCGTTCCTTCGAAGAGATAGACGTCCTGAAAGACCACGGCGAGCCGTGCCATGAGATCCTCGCTGGTCATGTCGCGGACGTCGAGGTCGCCGATGCGCACCGCGCCGGCGTTCACATCCCAGAAGCGGGCGATCAGACGCAGAATGGTGGTCTTGCCCGAGCCTGACGTGCCGACAATGGCGGTCATGGAACGTTCGGGCGCGGTGAAGCTTACGTCTTGCAGGAGCGTCGTTTCATCGTACGAAAAACCCACCCGATCGAAGACGATGTCCGTGCGCTCCGGGGATTTGGCCATTGCCGGTTCAGGCAGCGGCTCGGTCTTCAGCAGAGTGTCCATGCGCTGAAGACTGTTGCGGGCGATGCGCAGCGCACCCTCAAGATCGGCTGCAACGATCAGCGGCTCGACATAGCGGACGGCCAGCACGAGCAAAGCAACCAGCTCGGCCGCATCGATCTCGCCCCCCAGCGCGAGACTCGTTCCGAACAGAAGGATGACGGTGAAGATGAGCTGCACCGTCGACACGAAGCTTGCCATCCCGCGCGCGGCGGTCATCATCTGGCTGCGACCGGCAGCGTGCTGCTCTTCAAGCGCCCCATCGAGCTCTCCAAGGCCGGCTTCGGCCTTACCGAAGGCCCGCAGTACCGCTTGCGCCTGGGCAAACTCGACAATGCGCCCGGCAGCAGCAGCGGCGGCGGCATCGACACGTGCGTCTGTACGCTGAACCAGGTTACCGGTCCAACGATAGGCGAGCGTGGCCACAGGCACCATGATCAACGCCGCGAGTGCCAAGCGCCAGTCGAAGATGAACATGAGCAGGATCACGGTTGCGGGGGTCACGAAGGCATTGACGATCGGGCGTAGAAGATGCGCGGGCACCCCCATCACCTCGACCACGCCCTGGCTCGTCAGGCGTCCGATCTGCCCGACGCGCTCGCTGGTGAACCACCCGAGCGGCAGACGCGAGATATGACCGCCAAGCCGCGCGAACAGGCTGCCGGTGAGCGTAACCGAGGTGCGATAGCCGGCAAGCTGCGTGCGGTAGCGCACCACTGCGTAGACGAGCACGAGGGCGGCGAGAACACCAAGCCAGCCCCAGGCGGCAGCGATCTCGTTCGCGAACAGCGCACGTAGAAACGGGACGAGCAGGATAAAGCCGACGCCCGTGAGAACGGCTTCGGCGACGAGGCCAATCAGATTGCGCTGCAGGGAGTCTCGCGCCCCGTCGCCCGCAACGTCGAACAGCGCCCGGATCATTCCGTCCTCTCTACGCCAGCGCCTAAGACGTGAAACCTGCTCTAGCATCTGCCGCCCGCCCGCCACAGCTTCGCGTAGAGGCCTTCGGCCGCCAACAGCGCCTCGTGCCGACCCCGTTCAACGATGCAGCCTGCGTCCATGACGCAAATCTGATCGGCATCGACGACCGTCTGCAGGCGATGAGCGATGACCAGGAGCGTTCGCCCGACGATCAACGTCGAGAGGGCCTCCTGGATCGCGGCCTCCGAGTCAGGATCGGCAAAGGCGGTGGCTTCGTCGAGAACCAGGATCGGCGCATCGGCAAGGATGGCACGCGCAATGGAGATGCGCTGTGCCTCACCGCCCGAGAGCTGCGCATCTTCGCCGACAACGGACCGATAGCGGCGCGGCAGGGTGAGGATTCGGTCATGGATCTGTGCGGCACGGGCAGCAGATTCGATCTCCGCTGGCGAGGCCTGCGGGTTTCCGAGGGCGATGTTATCCGCAATAGAAGCCCGCACGAGCTGAACGTGCTGGAAGACGAAGCCGACCTGCGCATAGACCGTTTCCAGCGCCATTTCAGCCACGTCAACGCCGCCGATGGTGATACGGCCACGCTCTACATCCCAGAAACGTGGCAGCAGATAAGCGAGCGTCGACTTGCCCGACCCCGACGGCCCGACGAGCGCTGTCACGGTTCCGGGCCGCAGCACCAGATCGACATCCTTGAGCACCTCAGTCTCGCCGTCATAGGAAAAGCCGACCTTATCGAAGACGACATGCGCCCCCTTCGGCATCTGGGGCACGGTCGGTTCCGCTAGTCTGGGGGCATCGAGCAACTCTGCGATCCGCTTCGCCGCATCCTTGGCAAGCGTCGTATCGTTGTGGGCGTAGGCAAGCGTCAGGAACGGCGCGGTGATACCCGGAGCCACGACGACAAGAGCGAGCAGGTCGACCGGCGCCACGGCACCGGCCGTGACAAGGGCAAGCCCTGCCGTCAGCACCGTGAGCAGAGAGACGAGCGGCGAAAGCACGATCTCCGATCCCGCAGCGAGCGCAAGCAAGCCACGCACCCACGACCAGAAACAAGCCACGAAGACCTTCGTGCATTCGATAAAGCGGCCGTAGGCCTTCGTGCCCTGCCCAAAGGTCTTGATCACTGCGATGCCCTGGACAAACTCCACCGCCGCCGCGTTTACGTCGCCGAGCGCCGCATTATAGGCCTCGATATTCTCGTCGTAGCTGCGGAACTGCGCGGCATAGAGCGCCGTGCCGAGCAGCAGCGGAATCGTGGCCGCAAGCGCGAGGCGCCAGTCGACCCAAACCAGATAACCGAAGGCAACGATTGGAGTGACGACGGCCGAAACGATGTTTGTGTAGGAATGGCCAACCAGGTGATGCAGCGCAGCGATGTCATCCTGTAGCGCCTTCTTGATCACCCCGGTGCTCCGCGCATCGAACCAGCCAAGAGGTGCGCGGGCAAGCCTCGCCACCGCCTGGCGACGGAGGCTAAGCTGCAGGTCCAGATCTGCAAGATGCGTAAGCGCGCCGGCCGTCATCAGACCAACGATCCGGATGGCGAGTGCCGCAACGGCGAGACCCGCGATCCACCAGACGTAACCTTCATCGACCGGCCCTTCATCGATCGGGCCGTCGACGAGCAAGACCCTTCCGAGTTCCGCCACTGCAACGAAGGGAACGACGCCCGCAGCAGCGCCGAGGGCCTGGGGCACGCAGGCGAGCCAAAGGCGGCCTCTTATCGGCGCAAGGAGTCGCCCTACTGGCGTGTGCTTTTCGGCGCCGTGTTGAGGCATCACATGGAGATCGAGGATTTTTGCCACTGTACCGGAAGGCGCCCGGTCATGGGTAGGCTCCCCAGCACGCAGAGCGCGCCGAGAAGGAACACGGCAGCGTAGCCGAATTCTCCTGCGACTAGCCCTGAAACCGCTATGCCAACCAGCGACGCAAGCCAATTGGCGCAAATGAAGGCGGTGAAGTCGGTCCCTTCCTGACCCGAAGCAGCCTGGTTCATAAACAGGGTATTGGTCGCCACGCTAACGAAGCTGATAGAGAGATAGAAAAGCAGCACCGCCAAGACGCTGAACAGCGGACCGAACCCCCAGTGACTCGCCGCCGCCGCATAGAGAAGGACCGCGCAAACCACTGCGAGCCCGTACGGCAGAAGCGTAGCAAGACCGAAGCGGCCGGTCAGATAGGCTGCGAGCGGACCGCCGGTAAAGAGGGCTGCGCAGATGAAGACACCGTTGATCAGTCCGATCCCTTCGAGGGTAAAACCGATGTCGACCAACTGGGGTTGGAGCATACCGAAGACCAAGCCCATGCCGACACCGAGCGGCGCTATGAAGCCAAGAACCCGTCTAGCATCGCCGCGGGAGAAGAAACGCTTCAGAGAGGGAGGGGCATGACCCTCGCCGGCTCGCGGCGGGTTTCGTTCGGATGCCGCGAGCGCCGTCACGGCGGAAAGCGCGATGGTCGCGGCCGCGATCAGCATCGTTGAGCGCCAGTTTGTTTGACTATGAATAAATAGAAGGCCGCTGGCGCCGATCAAGGCGCCGACGGCGCCGCCCGCGGGCAGGATGACAGCGCCCCAGGGCCGCCGGTCTGGACTGAGGTTCTCGGTAACGTAACCCAACAATGCCGTTCGGGCCGTGGCGCCGAGGAAGGTCACGAAAAGGGCGATTCCGAGGACGCCAAGGGCACTGTCCTCCGGAGCGACGGCAGCGCCCAGCGCTGAGACCATGGCCATCAGACAGGGGACGACGAAGAGCCAGGATCGTCGCAAGCCGAGGCCGTTCAGGCTCCGGCGATCGACAAACGGCGCCCACAAGAACGCCAGGGCGTAGGGAAGGTAGACCAAGGCCGTAAGGCCAATCAGCTCAAGCGGCAGGCCGGCCTCGCGCATCAGTGTCGGAAGCCCGACCGAGAAAAAGACGATAGGAACCGTCAATCCTGCATTGAGAAAGAAGATGGCGAGGTACGTCATAGACAGTCCGGCTCAAAAACGCAGTGTAACGCCCACACCGAAACGCCGCGGCTGGGTTGGAACCCCAAGTGAGACAGGGCTCCCGTTCGGAGTCGCTCCGACCAGGAAGGACGTCTCGACATCCGTGTCGTCCAGCAGGTTTTCGGCGAAGGCATAGATCGAGAAGTTTTCCGCGTCCCATCCCGCCCGAAGGTTCACCACATCGAACTTATCGAGGTCGAGGCGATTCTGCGGATCGATCGTCCGCTCACCGACGAACTGGTACTCGAAGCGGCCGAAGGCCTCGCCGTCGACTGCGAAGAGCGTGAGCGGCTGCTCATAGGTGGCGGCAATGTTGTAGGCGACCGAAGGCGAGAACGGCAGCTCCGCGTTCTCCGGAACGGCCGGATCCTCTGACTCCGTGATCTTGGTTTCGAGAAGAGCGAGGCCCCCGGCGAGTGTAAAGCGGTCCGTCACCTTAATTTCCGCTTCCAGTTCGAGGCCGAAGGTCTCCGTATCGGCGTTCTCGATCGTCGACTCTCCGTTGGTGAGATCGAAGACCTGGAGGTTTTCATCCTTCGTATCGTTGAAAAACGCCGAGGTGCTGACGAAAACCCGGTTGTCCAGCAAAGCTCCACGCAGTCCGATCTCGTAAGTCCAGGTCAAGGCCTCCTCGAAGGTACTCGATGGAAATCCCAAAGCCACATTGGTATCGATCAGTTGGAAGCCGCCTGCCTTGGCGCCCCGTGACACGGACGCAAAGGACGTGAGCGTCGGCGTCAGGTCGAAGGAGAGTGCCGCACGGCCGGTGACGAGGTTGAAAGCCTTGTCGTCCGCTTCCGACGCGGTCGCTACGGGACCGGAACCGGACAAGTCGGTAAAGTTCCCCTTGAACTCTCGTTCCTCACGGGTGTAGCGCAGACCACCGATGAGTCTCAGCCGATCGGTCAGCGGGACGGTCGCTTCGCCGAAAATGCCGTAGCTGTCGGTCTCGAAAGAGTTGTCGAAGTCGGCGTCGATAAGCCCCGTGGCATTGAAAAGGATGTCGAAATCGAGCTCCGAGCGGAAGTAGGCAGCACCCGCCACCACGTTGATGCCACTGCCCAGTTCGCCATTCAGCCTGAACTCTTGAGAGAACTGATACCCCTCGTCCCGGATTTCCCGCCTGTCCACATTTGGATTGTTGAAGGTTTCGGGCGGCAGACCTAGACGGGCAGCAGTCGCGAGACCGTCGGTGTCGTCGAACCCGAAGTCCAACTGGTAGTTCTGATAGCCCGTGAGGCTCGAGAGTTCGAAACGCCTTAAATCACGGCGGACGGTCAGGCCCGCGCCGATGGTCTCCTGTTCGTAAAAAGACCTGCTATCCGAGAAGAGCTGCGGAAACTCGGGGTTCTCGACGAAGGCCCCCAAGGTCGGCTCCTCATCGTAGTAACCGTATCGAAAAGCGAGCGTAATGTCCGTTGCGTCATCGGGCAGCAAGAGAAGCTTCGAGTGAAGGTTGACGATATCCGACCCTCGAACATCCCGACCGAGGTTGATATCGCGTATGTCCCCGTCCCGTGTATCGTACTGCGCGGCAACACGCAGGGCGGCGCTGGAAGATAGAGGAACGTTCATCAGAGCATTGGTGCGGTAGGCGCCTAGATTGCCGACTTCAGCACCGATTTCGAACTGACGCTCGAAAACCGGATCCGCCGTGGTGATTCCAATGGCACCCGCCTGTGCATTACGGCCGTACAAGGTGTTCTGCGGGCCGCGAAGAACTTCAATTCGGGTAATGTCGAAAAACTCGCGATCCTGGGAACGCTGCGCGACCGGGATGCCGTCGATGAACACGGGAACGGAACCGTCATCGGAAGACAACGGCAGAAACGAGCCGACACCGCGGATATTCGGTATAGAGCTGCCCCTGAGGCCTGTGTCGACGAGATTGAAACCGGGAACGGATCGTCCGAAAGTCCGCTGGTTGTCCAGATCCCGGCGCCTGATGTCCTCGGCATCGAACACGCTGACTCCGAACGGCACTTCCCTGAGAGGTTCCTCGATCTTGCGAGACGTGACGACAATGGCGTCCAGCACCAGGGGATTTTCCGTGTCTTGTTCCTCTCCGTCTCCGCCGAACGCCGTGTCCTGCGCGGAAGCGCCACCGGCAGTCCACAAGGCGAGACTTGCGCAAAAGACGGCCTTGAACAGCAGGCCCCCAAAAGCGCGACTTGGAAAATCGCAGTGAACGGGAATGCTCTTTTCGTACATGGCGCAGGCTCCGCAGTTTCGAGATCTCAAACGATGAGAGCTCGATTTCCCAACGAACGAACGCCTTTCAAAAAAGACGACAGGCATTCTCGGGAAAAGGGTAGCGGCGTCGTAAGCCGCCGCGCCACAGCAGGTGTTTATGCGACACGCCAACAGATTTATGAGCGAGGCTCTTAGTCCTGCCTTCTAAGCTGACTCGGTGGGACACCGAACTTCCGACGGAACGCAATCGTGAAATTGCTGAGGTGTTTGTATCCGACGAAGTACGCAGCCTGAGAGGCAGTCCACTCCTCTTCCTCGATCCCTTGGCGTGCTCGTTCCATACGAACATCGCGCAGAAAAGCAAAGACGGACTGCCCAAAGGCCAGCGGAAACTTTGCCTTGAGAGCGCTTACGCTCAGACCGGCCTCCCGAGCGAGCCCTTCCAACGTGAAGTTCGTCGAAGGACTGGCCTCTATCATGTCGCGAACGATCAGCACCTTTGCATAGTCTCTACCGGTGAGGCGTCCGGGCGATGGCTCCGCGTCCTGACTTGTCGAGAGGAGTGCACGCGCGAGAAGCTCGAGCGCGAAGCTTTCCGCGAGCAGGCGGCCGACCGCTCCTCCGGTATTCGGTGCGGCCAACTCTCTCGCGAGCAAGCGGGTCCTGTGAGTCATCGCGAGTGGCTTCACCGCGGTGGCCTTGAGTGCCGACCACAGTTGTTCCGCCACCTCCGCATCTGCGAAGTCTTCGGGTTGAGCCCTTAACAAAAGGCACTGCGAACGCTGTCCGGCCCGGTATCGTCCGGTAAGATGAACCTGGTCTGCGACAGAGATAACGGCCGCGTCGCTGCCGCCGATGTACAAGCGGCTTCCCGAGTTGGTCTCGCAGTCCGCCGCATGATCGCCCAACATGACCGCGACCGTCAGAGAGCGGTCGGCGACGCTCTCGAGCGTGCTGTCATGGAGGCTGCGAAGATCGCTCGACCAGAGGCTGGCGCCGCAAGGCAGAGATCGGAGCCCAAGCCGTCCTTCAAAGAGCGGGGCTGTGCGGTCTCCGACCGGAGCGCTGGTCGACATCGCGGTGTACCGATAACCGAAGGTATCGGCCGCCTCCGAAAGGCTCATCGGCGAAACTAGGGTCGTCGCGGCCGTCACGCGTTTGCTCCTCACTAATCCCGCTCAAAGGATGTCCAAACTGGCTGGGATGAGTTCGAGGCCACCAGAGAGTTCGAACCGACCGAACTCCCTATCGGATGTACTACTCTATGCAGAAATGCGAATGAGACGCAATTGCATTTTTAAGCCATCACTGCGAAGACGTTCGAGGTAAAAGACGCCAAGGTCTGTGGACCTGAAGGCCTATGGTATTCTGACGCTACGCTGCAGCCGGGTGGATGTGCAGTTCGGAACCGCGCTCACTTGGACATCTTGAGCATGACCGTCCCGATCAGCGTCGTTCCGATAGATGCCAGCCGCGCCAGCTCGAGGCGCTGCTGGAGGCCGCGGCCAAGGCGGATGCAAGAATCGCCATGGGCTGGATTGCGCGTTATCCGCGCGCTCGACCAATCAGTGCAGTACTGATGAAGTCAGCAATCCGGGGCCAGGCTGATCAAGCACAGCATACGCGCCTAGGATCCGGCGCAAGCCGTTGCCGAGCTTAGATGGCCACCGCAAGCATCGTGACGAGCGCAAAGACCGTAAAGCCCAGGCTGCCTGCACCGGTGAGCAGATATCCGCCGACAGGGGCAGGCGCGAAACGTGCGGCGAATGAAAATGCCGGTTGCAAGACGATTGGACTGGCCGCCAGCCACCACCAGGGCGCCGAACTCAGGATACCGCCAGCCAGCAAAGCAGCATAGGCGGCAAGGCCGACCAACATCATAAACCGTGTTTGAAACGTCTTCTCTTTCAGGAGCAGATCGACCGCGTCGGGCGCATGTCGATAGGCGGCGTCATAAAATATGTAGCTCACATGATAGACGAGTGAGTAGATCGATATCAGCGCAATGCCGAGCAGCGGCAGTACGATCAGAAAAATCGGGGCGTCGCGCAGCAAATATGCCGTTGGTACCGTCACCGCGATCCACATGGGTATCGCCACCATAGCCAGATAGGCCCCCAAACGCACTGACCATGCGGGCTTCTTCGCCAACATCTCCATCTTGATATCGCGTCCCGCCACGGGAAATCCGAGCAAGAACCAGTCGGCCACAACGTTCAGCAGGCCCCCAAAAACGGCAAACCATCCCACGAACAGGAGACTCTGAATATCGATGGTCACAGATCTCTCCGCAGGTTGAAGCGTGATAGAAGTCAGCTAGCGACGAAGACGCGAACAGAGTGCCGCAACTATGTCAAGGCAACCGTATATGCATGCGAATGAACGTCCGGCACTCTAGCCCGACCCTCGCAGTCCCCGCGATGGTCGTGACCGCTATCGCATCAGCTTAATTCTACTGACCGACACTGCCCTGGGCGCGCAGCACCTTTCCGGCATCTACAATCTGAACGATCCAATTGCGGCTTTGATCGCAATGGCCGGAGTTCGCGGTGCGCCGGCTCTCTCTGGGTGTTTCTGGTTTCCACTGGAATAGGGAGAGGGATCAGGTTGGGCGCTCCGTCAAATTCCTAGGTTTTGCCTCTCCAACTTGGGTCATGGCGAAAAAAAATTTGCGCCTGCGGTTCCGGAATTCGCCGCTCGTTCGGTTCCCCTAACGACAGAAGCTTCGAGCTTCCCAAGGGGGAATTAAAATGACGACAGTTCCGAAACGGTCCAAACCTGCGCGCCAAATGCCCCTTGCCAAGGCCCTGCTGATTGCCAGCCTGCTGGTCCCGGCGCCGCTGGCGCTCCTCGCCTTTCCGGCGCTCGCGCAGCAACAGGATGGAACGGAACTGCGCGACTACGACATTCCGGCCGGCCCGCTGGACGAGGCGCTGATCCGTTTCATCGACTCCTCTGACGTGTTCCTGGCAGGCAATGCCGCGCTGGCATCCGGTCTGCAAACAGAGGGACTGACGGGCCGCTACACGGTCGACGAAGGACTTGCGCGCCTGCTGGCCGGCAGTGGACTGCGTTACCGCTTCACCAGCGCGAACACGGTGACGCTGGAGCGCGCGGTCGTTCAACCCGAGAGCGGCCCGCTGCGTCTCAGCGACATCACCGTCACCGCTCGGCGCACCGAGGAGCTGCTGCAGGACGTACCGGCCAGCGTGGTCGTCCTCACCGGCGAGGAACTGGAACGCTCCAACCTTCAGGATACCGCCGAGGTGAGCCTGCGACTGCCGAACATCGGGTTCATCGAGAACTCGGACCCAACCGATCTCAATCTGTCGATCCGCGGGATCAGCGATCTGAGCGGATCCGGAAGCAGCCCGACCAACGGGATCTTTGCCAACGGAATACTGTTGAACCCCACCGGCGAGACCAGCGGCATTAATGCCAACCTCGTCGACCTGGAACGTGTCGAGGTGGCCTACGGCCCCCAGGGCACGGCTTTCGGGCGCGGCACTCTCGGCGGCGCCATCAACTTCGTCACCAAGAAGCCGACGGACGACTTCGAGGCTTCCCTGGAGACCGAACTCGGCTCCTACCCGGACGGGCGCGCGACGGCGATCGTCAATGCACCGATCCTGGAGGACGGCCTGCTCTCGGCGCGTCTGGTAGCCTTCGGCGGGATCTCCGACGGCTTCGTCGACTTCGCCGAGGGCAGCGACCCGGACTCCGTCGGCCGGGACGACGTCGGCGCCCGCCTCAGCCTCAGGTCGCGGCCCACCAGCCGGCTCACCCTCGATGCCTCCCTTTCCTTCGACCGTACCGAATTCGATGCCTCGAACGCTGTGTCAGCCGCGAGCGTCGAAGACGAGAACCTGGTGACAGACGCCGACTTCATCGAGGAGAACTCGCTCAACCGCATCCTCGCATCTTTTCAGTGGACCTACGACTTCGACATCGGGTCCCTCAGATCGACCAGTTCCCTCTTCCTCACCGACCTCGACAGCTTCGACGATAACGATTTTACGGCACTCGACTTCACCACCAATGTCGCCTCGATCAACCAACGTGCGATCGCCCAGGAGTTCCGCTTCGAGAGCGAAAGCTTCGATCTGCCGTCGCAATCAGGGGAGATCGCCTTCAACCTGGGCACAAGTTTCAGCTTCAACAGGCGGGACTTCAGCGCCATTACAGATCCCGGTCCGGACGCCTTTCGGATCATCGGCGAAAGCCAGGGCCTCGGCCCCTTGGCGGACGACGGCAGCACGATCGGAAGCAGCGCGAACCGGGATGTCTTCAACTTCGGCCTGTTCGGCGACCTGCGATGGCGGCCGATCCCCGACCTGGAGATCGCCAGCGGCGCGCGCTTCAGCTTCGACCGCGTGAAGCAAGAAGGCGAAACCTTGAGCACAGGGCTCTCCGCCGTTACCACGCCCCCTGTCCCCTTCGAATCGGACGAGGCGAACTTCACGTCCGTGACGCCCAGCGCCTCGATCAAGTACGATTGGACCGACGACGTCTCGACCTACCTCGCCTTCGCGACCGGCTTCCGGCCAGGCGGCTTCAGTGCCACCGCCGTCAGTTTTTCAAGTTTCGAGGAGGAAACCGTCCGGTCCTACGAAGGTGGGTTTCGGGCGTCGCTGTTCGACGACCGTCTGCTGGTGAACGGCAGCGGCTATCTGCTCGACTATGAGGATATACAGGTCGAACTCTCGAACACGGTTGGCGGCGTAACGACGTCGGTTGTCGACAACGCGGCCGAGGCCCGCAGCGTCGGCGCCGAAATCGGCATCTCCGCCCTGCCCATTGAGAGTCTACGCATCGACACGCAGATCGGCATCAACTTCGCGAAGTTCACGGACTATCCCGACTCTCCCTTCGGCGATCTGACCGACAGGCGGCTGCCGAACGCCCCGGTTCACACCTTCAGCATCGCCGGCGACTACGAGCATCCGCGCGAGATCCTGCCGGGCGCACGTGGCTTCCTGCGGGCCGAGTACAGCCTGCGCACGAGCTTCAACGACAACCTGGATCCCGACGACCCGGGGTTCGACGGCTTCGACCTGCTCAATCTCCGCCTCGGCCTGCGCGCCGAACGCTTTGCATTCGAAGCCTTCGTCGAGAACGCGCTCGACGAGACCTATGCCACCGGATCGGGGGGCTTTTTGAGCGCTCTCGGCGGGCCGAGAATCGTGGACGCCGGCCCGTCCCGACGCTTCGGCGTGAGAGCGAGGCTGCAGTTCTGAAGTTTGCGCGATAGCCCTGCTCACCCTGGGGCACAGACTTTGCGGCAATAGCGATGATCGGAACACGGTCGCGCGCGTGGCTTGTCCAGGGCCAAGGTTGAGGCGTTCCACCGCAATCATTCGCTAGACACCAGACGGCGACCCTAGCGACTTCGTCGTCGGGAACGCCCGAACGTCAAGGGTCTAAGGCATCGAGTTTCCGCTCGAAGCAGCCGCAACTGAGGGCTTTGCGATGACAAGCAGCTTGGCGCTGGTCGAAACCGGGTTTCGCGGTCTCGTCAGAAACGACATCGACCTGTCCTGCAACCATTCGAAGGGGCCCAGCCGATCACCGCATCGCTATCGGCGGACGACAAGTGCTTCGACAACTGGTCGATCAAACTCGGAGGCATCTGAACGACAACGCCTTCGCGGAGACCGCGAACACTCGAAAATCTGATGAGAGAACCATTGTCGACGCCCGTCTTGTCAATGAGCCCGTCTTGTCAATGAGGATGAGGCGAGTTGGATCGTTGGCACCTACGTCCGCAACCTCTTTGATGAGGAGTGTGTTTTAAATAGGTTCTCGGCCAATGGCGGTGCCGATCTTGTTTCGACCGGGGAGCCGAAGACCTTAGGCGTGTCCCTCCAGAGGAGTTTCTGAAATGGCTCTGTTTCCAAGTAAGGTAGAGACCACGGGACTGGCCGTTATAGGGCTGATCTGTCTATGCCTGTCACCAATCGTCGTCGCGAAGGAACCCCGACAAGTCTCGGACGACCTTGGACGTACCGTTCTCGCACCGCAGAAGCCAAAGCGCATCGCTGCAGGTGCCGACGAGACGTTGGCAACGATCCTATTGGAACTACAGGCCCCGCTCATCGCGTCCACAGCCCGTGTCGATCCATCGACAGGAGCATTATTCATGAAAGGGCCACCCTCATCGTTCGGAGTCACACTGGAGTCTGCAGAGATTACAGTCGTTGCGATCAACAATAGACCCGACTTCGAAGCGCTCGCTGCGGCGGCGCCTGACTTGATCGTCGTCAATCAGTTTGCGGAACCCTATCTGAATCAATTGTCGTTGGTTGCGCCTACATTTATTGCGATTGAGACGCCGGAGCCATGGGCCACTCATCGATCTGTCGCCAGAGCTCTGGGCCTGGGCGAGGACAGCGAGCGGCTACAACGTCACTTCGAGATGCGCCTTAACCGGGCGAGAGAGAGACTCGACCTCCCTAACGGCACCACCTATTCGGCATTCACTATGAACGTGAGCGTCGACGGAATTCAAGTCGACCCGCAGACTTCTATCAGTTACATCGCGGAAGGCCTCGGCCTTTCTCCGAATACACTTATGGAGGAGTTAAGCTCTTCCGGGGATCGGTTCAGCACACGCATGAGCCTAGAACGTTTCCCGGAACTCGATGCTGACTATATCTTCGTCACCTTTAGGGAAGCAGGCAGGCAGCAGCTGGAGGAAGGGTTGGATCGCCTAGACCAAGCACTCCCAACCTGGTGCCAGCTCCTGTCGGCCTGCCGGGAAGGGCGCATCATTGTCTTTTCGGACGAGGTCGCCGTATCACCATCCTTCGTTGGATACAGTAGGATGCTCGATATCGCCATGTCTCATCTAGTCAGCCACCGGGTGCGACAGCGGTGAGGCGCTTAAGGCTTAGATGACATCCTCGCGCTACCTCCCCCCACGCCACATTCTTGGAGAGCGGCAGTCTCCCAACTTGACAGAGCCGACCGCAATTTCGTTGAAATTCAGCAGTTCTACGTGCTAGCGCTCCGATTTCGATCCAGGTCAGCCACGTCTTGCCAATCGCGAGACCCAGCCAACCGTACTATGGAGAGTCGATCTGCGGTTGGAGGGTGTGTTGCCTCGTCTCGATCTGGATACTCTATTCCGCCTCTATCGACGAGATATCCTGCGCTTTGTGCGATCACGCCTGGGCGCTGAAAATGCAGTGGCACCGGATTTGACGCAGGAAGTGTTTCTGCGCGCCTATGAGAGGTTCAAAGGCGATCAGATTCGCGACGAGCGCTCGTTTTTGTTCGCGATGGCCGCGAACCTCTCGACAGATCATCTGCGGATCGAACGTCGCCGCCGCCAGATTCTCGACGGGATGGCAAACGCCCCCGCCATGCGAGGCGAAGATATCACGCCGGAGCGGATCGCGGCTGTACGATCCGATCTGGCGTGGGTCTTTGAGGAGTTGCGGAAAATGCCTGCGCGACAGAAGTATGTTCTGCTTCGCTATCATCTCGACGGTCGGACGCAGCGGCAGGTTGCCGAGGAACTCGGCCTGGGTCTCAGCACGGTCCGGGCCGATCTGAAGGCGGCGATCGCTGCCCTCGTCGACGCTAGGCGGCGCGCGTATCCTTTATAATCCCAGCCATTGGAGCACGCTCACTCGTCCTATACTGAACAGCCACACAGCGTGGCGGAGGGAGGTCGAGCGTGACCGATGAGGATCGCATCAGCGAGGATGCGCGCGACTGGTACCTGCGCCTGTCGGAGGGCGGCGTTTCTCGACGTGAGCGGCGAGCCTTCGAGACATGGCGGCGAGCTGACCCGGCACATGCCGCGGCTTATGCAGAGATCGAGGCTGCAATGGGTGCGCTCTCGGCGTCCTTCGCCCCAAGGTCACGTCGATGGCCGATCGTCGTGCTTTCAGCCGCCGCCTGTGTTGCCGTTCTAATCGCCCCTGATATCCTTCTACGCCTTGAGGCCGATTATACGACGCCGGTCGGCGTCAACCGGAGTATTGCGCTGCCAGATGGCGGCGTCGCGCATTTGAACACAAATTCTGCGCTCGCCTTGCGCTATGTGCCGGGTCGGCGGGAAGTCGCGTTGTTGCGCGGCGAAGCTGTCTTCGACGTCGTCTCCGATCCCGGCCGGCCCTTCACAGTTTCGGTCGAGGGCGGTAAGGCGACGGCGACCGGCACGGTCTACAGCGTTCGCCTCGACGAGCATGTCACCGTCAGCGTGCTCGAAGGGACTGTTGTCGTCTCCTCTGCTGACGAGGAACGGGTCCTGAGAGCAGGCGAAACTTCCGCCTACACCCAGGGCGCATCGCCCAGTGTCAGCCGCCCTCTGGACACGGCGAGCCTCGCTTGGCGCAATGGGTTCCTGGTTTTCGACAACGTTCCTTTGCCGGAGGCTGTGGCTGAGATCGATCGGTACTTGCCTGGTATATCGATTGTCACCGGGCCGGCCTCAGGCGCGGCTGTTGCGGGCCAGATCGCAATCGACGCCCCTAGCGAGGGCCTGACGGCGACCGCAGCCACCGCCGGTGCCCAGGTGACCTGGATCACGCCCTACCTTCGCCTCATCCGCTGAACCGCCTGGCTACAGGAAAATTCGACACTTAGCCATTGCCCACTCGTCTTCTGAGTAACGAAACACTCCACGGGATGGCGGGGCAAAGGCAACATGAGCGAAAACCTCAGGCACGGCAGGGGATTTCCGGGTCCGCTGATCCTATCGATTGCTGCCCTTTTGATCGCCAGCGCAGTGGCCTTGTCGGTAAGCGCCGCGCAGGCGCAGGACAGACTGACGTTCGACATCCCAGCGCAGTCTCTGGATGACGCCCTGCGGGCCTACTCGGATACCACCGGAATCTCGGTTGTCTACGCGCCCGATACCGTGGCAGGACTTCAGTCGCAGGCGGTGTCAGGCAGTCTGACTCCTCGTGAGGCCCTGAGCCTTCTGACGCAGGGCGTGGCCGTGCAGAGCACCTTCGTGAGCGACAGCACGGTTCGGATCGAGGCGGCAAGCGCAACCGATGGAGTGCTCGTTCTCGAACCGGTCGTTGTCCAAGGACAACTCTTGCCGACGACGCAGTTCGAGACGCCGACCTCGGTGGAGGTGATCAGCGGCGAGCGACTGGAGGACACCGGCGAGCGGTCTTTGCTCAATATCTACGCGCGCACACCCAACGTCACGGTAGGCCCGGATGGGGAGGGACTGGCGATCCGCGGCTTCTCCAACAATGGACTTGGCGGCGGTGGGAACGGCCAGGCGATCACCACGCAGTATGACGGCGTCGCGCTGCCCATTCGCGCACTCCAACTCCTGCCGATTTCCTACTGGGACGTGGACCAGGTCGAGATTCTGCGCGGCCCGCAATCGACACAGCAGGGTCGCAACGCCCTGGCAGGCGCCGTCGTGATCCGATCGAACGACCCGGTGTTCGATAACGAGTTCGCCGCACGCGGCGAGTTGGGCAGTTTCGACCTTTACCGCGGTGCCCTGATGGGCAACGCGGAACTACTGGAAGACCGGGTCGCCTTGCGGGTTACCTACGATCGGACAGAGGACGACGGCGCAATTGATAACGTCACGACGGGATCGGATCGCGCCGACTTCACCGATTTCCGCAGCGTACGCGGCGCGCTGCGCGTCGCGCCGACCGACACCCTGGATTTCACGCTCTCCTATCGCGATACGAACACCAGGCTGGGCGAGGATCGCGTCGACGGCGCTCTTGACGCCGACGGCGATGCGATCACACCGCCGCGAGAGACCTCCTTCGACTTCGAGGGGCGGCGCGAGATCACAGCGCGGCAACTCGGGCTGCGCGCCATCTGGAACATCAATCCCAGCCTGACGCTCGACTCCGAGTCCGTTATGTTGTGGACGGATTTCGATCGCGAGCAGGATGTATTTCAACCTGACTTAGGCCTTTTTCCCGAGACGCCTGGCGTGATCGAAACGGCCGATACGGACAACGACGCGTTCGAGCAGAACCTGCGGCTTTTCTTCGATTACGGGCCGGTCAGTGGGGTCACCGGCGTCTTTTACACCGACACAGAGACATCCGAGCGCGCCGAGTTCTTGGATATCTCTGGTCCGACGGCGCAACCGCTCCTTACCTTCGAAGAAGGACAGGACGTTACCAACGCTGCGGTCTTCGGCGAGGTGGACGTCGCGCTCGACGCCTTTTTGCCAGATGTCACCCTGACGGTCGGTGCGCGCTACGATTATGAGGAACAGGAAGGCCGCGCTGACAGCGCCGGCCTCGACAACTCCTTTGGCGCATTCTTGCCGAAACTTGGTGTGACCTGGGACTTCGCGCCCACCCAGGCGGTGTCCTTGACCGCGCAGCGCGGCTATCGCGCAGGCGGGGCTGGGTTTAGAGCCTTGTCAGGCTTTACGAGAGATACCTTCACTTTCGACCCCGAATTCTCGAACAATGTGGAAGTCGCATATCGCGGGGCCTTCTTACAGAATCGCATGCAGGTTCTCGCCAATTTGTTTTATACACGTTTCACCGATCTTCAGGTCCCCCTCGATCCAACGCCAGGAGACAGTTTTGACAACTTCACCGGCAATGCTGGGGAGGCGCAGTCCTTCGGAGCCGAGATCACATTGAGGGGCGACGTCGCTGACGGTCTTTTGATTTACAGTAGTATTGGACTGTTGCGGACGGAGTTTCTCGATTTTGTCGATGAAAGTAGCGGACGCGATTTTTCCGGAAATGAATTCCCAAGTGCGCCTAATGTGACACTGGCTTTCGGCGGCGAGTACTTCTTCGACAATGGCCTCAGATTTGGCATCGACGCCTCCTATACGGCGGAAGCGGAATCTGCCCCCGAAAACGATGCACGCTTTAGACAAGACGACTACTTCCTCGTCGACGTCAACGCATCCTACGATGTCGGTAACGGATTGAGGTTCGGCGCTTATGCCCGGAACCTCTTCGACGTCAAATATGCAACCACTAAGTTAGGTACCCCAGAGGATCAGCTCGGACCGCCACTGACTGCGGGTGTCTTTGCTGAATTCAGGTTCTAATCAGCTGCGAGACAGGCCGGATTGCTCCACCAAATGAATACAAGTCTCGCTGGCCTACGGCTAAGTGGCTTTGGTTGAAATTGGCCATCTGAAGAGACAGTCGATCATGCCAACTACCAGACTCTTATTGCCGTCCATCACAGGCGTTATCTGTCGGTTCACGCGCAGCCTTGCGGTGCTGACTGTCATAACTCTCGCATCCACCGCACAGGCGCAACCTGGCGAGGTTGTCGACGACGCAGGGCGTACCGTCATGGTTCCTGGTGATCCGTCGCGGGTCTTTTCGGGAGGCGACTTTGCATTCACCCAGATCCTGGCCGAACTGGACATTCCCATAATCGGTTCGATTGCCAGTTATGATCGCACAACGGGCCAGTCCTTTGTTCACGGCTTCGCCAATACCCGCGGCGAGTATCTCGAAGACACTGCTGCCGCCCTCTTCACGGATCAGGTCGTCCCTTCCATCGAGGATCTCGCCGCACTCGAACCGGATCTCATCATCGCGCCCCTTTTCGGCGGACAAGACATCCTTCATCAGTTGGAGGTGGTCGCCCCGACGTATCTGGTCGGTCATTCGACGGCGCCCTGGGTCATGTATGAAAGCATCGCCAGAGCCGTGCACCGCACCGAGGCGTATGAGCGCCGCCGCGCGATCTTCGAAGAGCGTCTTGAGCTCACGCGCGAGCGGTTGGGAGTGCCGGCTGGGACCACATATGCCCTGGTGACTATCGAAGCCACAGGGGCGCTCTCGCCACACGATTTGCCAACCTACACACACATCCTCGAAGGTCTTGGACTTGAACCGAACCCACTAATGCGCGAGATGCGCACCCTGCGAACGTACGCGCCGCTCAGTTACGAGCGCTTCACGGACCTTGAGGCCGATTTCATCTTTGCTCCGTTCCGGGAGAGATCCTACAAGCTCTTGGGCCAGGCAGCGGACAACCTAAACCGCAACCTGCCCATGTGGTGTCATCTGCTGGAGGCTTGCCGTGACGGGCGGATGATCTTCTTTTCCGAGGACGTGGCCTTGTCTGGCACCTTTACAGCCCTTAATAGCTTTCTCGAGATAGCGCAATCGCATCTGGCGACCCGATTTATCCCAGGCGGACCCGGTGTCGGTGAACCTTGATGAGGTGTCCCAACTTCTCTCGCCCACTCCGCTCGACAACAGTTCCATACAAAGGGTGGTGTCGTTGAACCAAGCAGAGTTCCTGCGCTTGCCGCCGCCCCTCTTCGGCTTCCGGTCACTGGGTTATCTCCGGCGCTACCGCGGGCGAATACTGATCGTGTTGGGCCTGGTCGGGGTGGAAGTGCTGGCGGCGCTGTCGGCACCGTTGCTGGTCCGTGCCGTGGTGGAAAATGTCGGCGCCGCCGGGGCGCTCCTGCTGGCGGGATTGGCGGGCATGGTGATCGCCGCCTACGCCCTGCGGGCGGTAGCCCACTGGGGGCTTTTTCACCACAGCCATGTCGTCGCCTTCGGCATGTGCCACAGGCTGCGCCGGGCCGTTTACGCTCAGGTGCAGCGGATGCCGCCCGCCTGGATGTCCTCGCGTCCTTCCGGAGAGATCACCGCCCGGGTGATGAAAGACAGCGACGATATCGAGCCCTTGCTCGCGGATGTCGTCTACGGATTTGTCGCCGCCTTCGTGGTCGCGATCGGAACTCTCGGCGTCTTGCTGTGGCTTGACCCATGGCTGGCACTGACCGCTTTGGCGCCGATGCCGGCAGCAGTCTGGCTGCTCATCAAACTGGGCGTGCCCTTGCAGAAAGGTTTCGCGCGCGAACACGACAGCTTCGCCGGTCTCTCGGCGCGGGTCCAGGACCATGTGGGCGGCTTGCGTGAGATCCAGGGCTTTGTCTGCGAGACCAAGATGCTGGCGGCCTTATCCCGCACCTCGCGCGACCTGGCAAGAACACAGATCGCAAATCGCACCCGCGTCGGCGCGCTTGGACCAGTGATCCAGGGCGCCACCGGCGCGTCGCTGGCGCTCGTGGTCCTCGCAGGCGCGTTGAGAATGCAGGACGGTGCGCTGGCCGTAGCTGATCTCGTGGCAGCGCTGTTGCTGGTGGCAGGTCTTTATCAGCCGCTCAACATGCTGCTGGGGGCAGCAGAAGCTGCGCAGCGGGGCCTGACGGCACTGCGCAGGATCGATAGCCTTTTGGCCGAAGAACCTTCCGTCGCCGACCGTCCCGGTGCTCTAGATCCGCGACCGGTCCAGGGGTATCTCGCTTTCGAGAACGTCTCCTTCGCCTATTCCGACGGCCGCCAGGTTCTGCAGGATGTGTCCTTCGCTGTCCGCCCCGGCGAGACCGTGGCTCTGGTCGGTGCCACAGGCGCAGGCAAGAGCACCGTGGCGGCCTTGGCGACGCGTTTCCATGATCCCGCGAAAGGACGTGTCACCCTTGACGGAAACGATCTTCGGGATCTGACTCTGGCCGGCACACGCACAAGCATCGCGCAGGTGAATCAGGACGTCTTTCTCTTCGATTCGCCGATACGAGATATCATTGCTCTTGGCAATTCCGATGCGGACCAAGCCGCGATCGAGGCGGCAGCGCAGATGGCCGAAGCGCACAACTTTATTACGCGACTTCCCGAAGGCTACGACACAATCGTCGGCGAACGAGGCGTGCGTCTCTCCGGCGGTCAGAAACAACGTCTCTCGTTGGCACGTGCGCTGCTGAAGGACGCTCCTGTGCTGATCCTCGACGAAGCCACCTCGGCGGTGGACACCGCCACCGAAGCCAAACTCCAGGCCACGCTTACCCGCGTGCTGAAAGGCAGAGCGGCGTTGCTGATCGCCCACCGGCTCTCCACGGTCCGGCACGCAGACCGTATCCTGGTCCTGGAGGAGGGTCACCTTGTCGAGAGCGGGACGCACGAGGCGCTAATGGTCCTTGGGGGACGCTATGCCGGGCTGGTCGGATCGTCGGAGCAGAATGGCGGACTCCTGACCGAGCGCAGGGCGCAGGCGCGCGTTTTGTGATGGGTCGCTTAGAAGTATCGGCGGTGGAGCCGGTTTCATGACCTCTGCTGCTGCGGTATTTCTCGCCGCCCTCGGCGCTGCTGTTGTCGAGGCGCTGGAGACAGCGGTCATCCTGCTCGCCATTAAGCATACGCGTGGTCTAAAGCCCATGTTGCTGGGAATGGGCGCGGGGCTTGCCGTTCTCGCAACACTTATCGTCTTGCTGCTGCCGCTGGTACAGTCCATCCCCCGCAATTCGCTGTACTTGGTCCTGGGGCTACTGCTTCTGCTCTTCGGCGCCGGATGGTTGCGCAAGGCCGTCTTGCGTTCGGCAGGGCGTGCCCGTCGACACGACTTCGACGCGGAGTACAGTACGGCGCGGCGAGACTTCGCCGCGCCGAAGCCCGAAGGGCGTGCAGGTGGAGATACGAAACCGGCAGACCGGGTTGTCGACAGCATCGCTGCCATGGCCGCCTTCAAGGCGGTGCTCCTGGAGGGGCTGGAGGTTGCCTTCGTCGTACTCGCCCTCGGTGGCGCGGAACGCATAGGGGAGGCCGCGGCTGGAGCGCTCGCGGGCTGCGTGCTTGTCGCAGCGGGAGCCTACGCGCTGCGCCGACCGGTTTCCCGCATTCCCGACAACGCTCTCAAGTTTTGGACCGGCGTAATGCTCATGGCCTTCGGCACCTACTGGATTGCGAATGGGTTGAACGCTGCGTGGCCTGGCGGCGAATTTGCACTTCCTGCCCTCGTTGCCTTCTATGCCGCTCTTGGGGGCGGGATGATCAGGCGTCTGCGCGGTGGCAAGACCGATGCAACGAGCGACCTGGTGAACAGCGCCCCGCAAACAGGTGAACCGAACACGCCCAGGGGGCCGGACGCATGACGCTCCTGCGCGACGTGTTGCGCGAGATAGCCGGGATGTTCTGGGCCGACCGGCGACTCACTCTGAGCCTTCTCTCCATTACCGCCGTTGCAGCATTGCTGGCCGCGGTCGAGCCTGTGCGGCAGTCAGGTCTCCTGCCGCCACTCTTGGCGCTCGGCTACGGCGGCGCGTTGGCGCTGGCTGTTGGATTGAAGGACCGCTAGGAGCAGACAAAGACGAACGGAACCCCAAGGGCACTCGATCGACGTCTATCCGATCACACTGTTTGAGTTTGGCCGGGGCACGGTGCTACGAATTCACGATCGCGCAGTGTTCTTCGCATCAACCAACGTCCACATCCGCTGACCCTGTAGCGGTCACCCTGCCCATGTTCGGCGACGCCGCCTGAAGAGACAGACTCGCCAACAGGGTATATCGGGCGAGCTCGCGGCAAGTTTCTCGATAAAGATGCCCGCTTAGGGCTTTATGGAAGTTCGACTGGCTGGAAGCGCGACCGGCAGAGCTGGTAAAGGCGGTTTGGCGTGACGCGCCGTTCATGTGTTTTCTTCGTCACCCCGCACGCGGCCTGCGCAGCAGCAGCCAGCCGAAGACCGGTGCGCCGATCAGTGCAGTGACGAGGCCCGCCGGGATCTGCACTGGGGCAAAGGCGATGCGCCCTATGTAATCGGCACCGCCAACTAAGGCAGCACCGGCGGCGAGGCTCAGTAGGAGATGCACTCCCGGGCCGCTGCGGGCGAGCCGGCGGGCCAGGTGCGGCGCGATCAGACCGACAAAGCCGAGTGGACCGATCATGGCGACGGCGCTGGCTGCGAGTGCCACCGACAGCGTGATGAGCAGCGCACGATCGCGGCGCACCGCAGCCCCGAGGCCGGTGGCGATCTCCGGCCCCATGCGCAGCGCTGTTAGCGGTCGCGCGGCCCAGATGAGCGCCGGGATGAGGATGGCCAGAGATGTTGCCAATACCTGCACATCCTGCCAATTCGCCGCTTGCAGCGACCCAGCGAGCCACGTGAGCGCCGCCATCGCGCGGTCGAGGTCGCCATAGGTCAGCATCGCCTGAGTGACCGCGCTGAGAAACGCCGCGACGCCGATGCCGGTCAGGATGAAGCGCATCGTGGCCCCACCGGTGCGCCGCATGGCGATCGCCTGGATGATCGCCGCTACAATGAGGGCACCGGCGAAGGCGAAGATCGGACGCAGCGCGGTCGGCGGATCCGGCAGTACCACCAGCATCGTCACCACCGCGAGACCCGCGCCCTGGCTGACGCCGACCAAGCTCGGGTCGGCCAGCGCGTTGCGCGTCACGGTCTGCAGGATAGCGCCGGAGCCCGCGAACAACGCGCCGGCCATCGCGGCGGTGAGCGCGCGCGGCAGACGGAATTCCCAGACCACGGTCGCAGCCATGTCCGAGGGCGCGTTGCCGACCACGCTACGCAGCGCGTCGCCCGCCGACATGGGAAAACTCCCCGACATCAGCGACGCCAGCGTGATCGCCGCCGTCAGCGCCAGGAGTAAGGCAAGGACTGCCAGCGCCTGAACAGGTAACGCGAAGGTCACACGTCCGTCGAGCCGTGTCCAAACCGCCTCTCTCATAGTCTGACCCTGACCAGCCAGATGAAGATCGGGCCACCGAGAAGGGCGGTAATCAGTCCGGTAGAGATCTCTATGGGCGAAAGTATCATCCGTGCTGCGATATCCGCCAACAGCATGTAGGTGGCACCCGCCAGCGCTGCGCCCGGCACGATCACGCGGTAATCATGTCCCACGACGAGTCGCACCATATGCGGCACCACCAGTCCCACAAACCCCATCGGACCGGCGAGCGCCACCGCCGACGCCGTCAAAGCCACGACCGAGACAAGGATCGACAGCCGCAGCTTCCCGACATCGACGCCCAGTCCGGTCGCCGTCTCGTCCCCCATCGCCAATGCCGTCACCTGCCGTGCAGCCAAGAGCGCGATCAGCAGCCCCGCTGCAAGCCAGCAGCCCGCCCAGATACCCACATCACCAGGCCGTCCGGCGAGCGTGCCGGTGAGCCAAACCCGCAGATTTTCAAAACTGGTCTGATCAATCAGCAGCATGGTTCCCGTCAGCGCACCGAGAAACGCTGTCAAGGCCGCGCCAGCCAGCACCATCGTCATCGGCGTTGCACCGCCCGGTACAGCCGATGAGATGGTCCAGACCACGGCGGCCGCCGCCAGTGCGCCCAGAGCAGCCAAGGCTGGTATCGCCGCAGGACTGGTTAAGCCTGTGAAGGTGCCGAGCACGACCGCAAAGCTGGCCCCGGCCATAAGGCCCAGGATGCCCGGATCGGCCAGCGGGTTCCTCGTCACGCCTTGCATCAGCGCCCCGGCAACGGCCAGCCCCGCTCCCACCGCCGCCGCCATGAGCGCTCGCGGCAGGCGGAGATCGCGTATCACCACGTGGTCGAACACCGAAGCGTCATAGGCGGCGAAGGCCTGAACCACAGTCCCTAGCGGAATGGTCCTGGCCCCGACGGCGACATGCCACGCAAAGGCGAGCACAAGCGCGGTCAGCACGACAAGCCCGGTTCCTGTCCGCAGCGCCGTCATGCCGCCACGCGCGGCACGCAGACCAGACGACGACTCTCCGGATCGGTTAGAACGCGAGCGGCCAAATCGAAGACGCGTTCAAGATTGCCTTCGGTGAAGACCTCCGCCACAGGCCCTTGAGCCGCGACCTCGCCCTGTCGCATCATCACCAACCAGTCAGCGAAGGCAGCGGCGACGTTCAACTCGTGCATGACCACGATCAGCGTGCGCCCGTCGTCATACGCGATCTGGCGCAGCATCGTCATCAGGTCGACCTGCACCTTAAGATCCAGAAACGTCGTCGGCTCGTCGAGCAGCAAGATTGGCGTCTCTTGGGCCAGCACCATTGCAATCCAGACCCGCTGACGCTGGCCGCCCGACAGCGCGTCCACAGGTCGGTCGGCGAAGGCATCGACATCCGTCGCGGTCATAGCGCGAGCGACTGCGGCAGCATCCTCCCGCGACCACTGGCGCAGCAGGCTTTGATGCGGAAATCGCCCTTGCGCAACCAATTCCCGTACGCGCAGCCCCTCAGGGGCGACAGGCCCTTGCGGCAGCAGCGCCAACGTTCGACCGACCGCCCGCGTTGGCATGGCATGCACTGCCTGCCCGTCCAGCAGCACGCGTCCCCGCTGCGCCGGCAGAACACGGGCCATCGCCTTCAAAAGCGTCGACTTCCCGCAGCCGTTCGGCCCGATGATCGCGGTGATCCCCCGGTCGGGAATTGCGAGCGACAGCCCCTCGATCACCCGCACTGCGCCGTAGCCCGCGCTCAGGTCCTCCACCCGCAGACGCGTGGCTGTCGTTGGCGAGGGAGAAGTCTTGTGGGCGTCGTCCAGCATCGGCAATGGCGATCGATCGGTTGCTGTCTGCGACCGAAGCGGTCGGACTTCCACTTGATAACCTTTTGCAGAAACAGGTGAAAGGGGAAGCGCCCGTGTTCAGCCGGTTGAGGCCTTCAGTCCTAGCCGTGCTCGAGCATGGTATTGAGGGTAACAACGAGCTTTCCCTTGACGCCGAAGTCCAGCGTGAAGCCGTGATCGTCCACCGGCCCACCCACAGCATCGAACGACTGGAGAGCGATCTCACCATCTCCACCAAAGCGTTTACGCTGTTCGCCAAATTCTGCCTTATCTCAACGTCGCCGTTGCCGGACGCCATGCGCGAGACCGCTGCAGCAGCCGCTCGAAGCGACGGTAGGTGTTCGCCCTAGCTGGAACCTTCGTCGAGAGGCTGCCGATCACTGTCCCAGCGCTGCAGCTGACCGTAATCTAATCTTCCCCTAAAGACGTCGAACTCATGAAGTCGAGGTTATGGGTGTGTACCGTGATCGATCAAATTTTCCTGCGTTTGGCTTCGATGGCAATGCAGACACTTACTGATCTCCTTACTCATTTCTTCAAATTTTGCAGAGCGCTATAAAGAGCTGTTGCGATCCTCAATGTAAAATCGAGTATTGACGGTATGGAGCCGTTCCTTTCAGCATCTCGGTCGTGACATATGTTTTAATTGGCAAATTTCAAATGAAAATCTATTATCTTGTTTATACAAAACATTATATGTTACTGCTCAAAAATATAATATTTATTGTTTTTTGCCAAAATCCAGAAAGAATGCCCAAACAGCTCCGAACGCTGCAAAAGCCGCTCCGAGGATAAGAGCCATCCCTGGAAAGTCGCGGGTGCCGTCAGTCGACCAGCCAAACAGAGGAGGAAATATCAAAGGACTGAGTAGCGCGGCAATCGCACCGACCGTTGAACAAAGCCCTTGCAGTTCCCCTTGCCTTTCGAGTGGCACGCTCGAAGACAAGAAACCGTATATCAGTGGATCAGAGATTGAACACAGAGCCAGTACGACAATAAGCGCGAGAGCAATTTCTGTCGCCGATGTCGAACTGAGAAGAAACAGAGTCAGTGCAGCCAAAGTCATCGACAAGATCAACACTAGACCATCTGAAGCCACCTTTTGAAACAAGGGCAGCCCTACCACATGGGTGACGATCATTCCAATCCCAACAAGCGATAACGACAAACCAACCATCTGAACGTTCCAGCCAAAAGCGTAAGGCGTAAAGTACGGCCAAACCAATACAAAAGACGCGACAGTCATCTCAAATGCAAAAAGCATAATCAGAAGTTTTTTGGTCTGCGATGAAATATCAATATTTTTGAACTGAACAAAAGGCAGACAGCGCCTCAACTCTATACGTTGGCGCGATGTTTTGGGGAGTGTTTCATTGAGGGTGAGATAGGTGACAAATAGCAGAATAGTCGTTACGCCAGCGGCAACAACAAAAGGAGCCCGACTCCCGAACTGCGCGATAAGTCCGCTGACCCCGGGTGCCATTGCGAAGCCAATGCCAGCCGCCGCAGCAAGAAGTGCAAACCGCCGCGCTCGGTCTGCCGGGGCAGTGACGTCCGCAACCATAGCCGACACCGCGATCCCGGCTGCCAGGCCTATGCCCGCCAGAAATCTTGCGATGAACAGAACCCAAACAGTCTCTGCAAACACCAGCACGAGATGATCCAATGCAAGGACCACAAGTGCCCCGATCAGCATCGGCTTTCGTCCGTAGCGATCTACACAAGCCCCGAGGAGCGGTGAAAACAGGAGTTGGAAAACAGCAAAGGCAGCAACCAGCAGGCCGCCGGTGACAGCCGCTTCAGACATTCCCTCCACACCCAACTCGATGAGAACTGTCGGCAGGACGGGAAGAATTAGACTGTAGTTGGCGGAATCTACGCCGACCACGACACATGCGATGATCAAAATACGCTGCTCGTGGTTGGGCATCAGCTCCAATAGGTCAGAGCTTTGATCTGACTTCGCTCAAGTGCTCTATCGCCCCTCGCATGCTCTCGCACTGCCCTTGCTTGTTCTTGTGATGCAGCAAACCAGAGATTTGCATCTGGCGCCGGCATCGGTGTCTCGCAGAACACCGCGACAAGATCATCTCCACGGGCACGAAAGAGCCATTTAATAGCGATCTGATTGGATGGATTGGGTTGCACATCCCCCTCATCGCCAACCATCAGAACGGCACATCCGGTTGTGGTTGGGGGTAAAGTCCCCAAAGCGCGGAGAATGGCGGGAACCGCGGTCTCGTCGCCGCCTACCAGAATGCTATGCCCCTCCGGCCCTCTGCGGCCACTCGGACCCCACAGACCGATGACGTCGCCTATCAGGACTGTCTCAGCCCACCTACATGAAGAACCACGATCATGACGATAGATGTCGAGACTGATCGTATTTTTCGACTGATCGACCGATCTGATCGTGAAGACCCGGCGCGACAGCTCATTCTGCCCGGTCGGCCACTCAACAAGGCCATGTGCGTTTACGACTGGCCAAACCGGATCACGACCAGGTCTCCCTGGACGAAGCACCTGAACATGCCAATGCGCGCCCAGAAACTTCGTAATCTCGACTGGCGAGACTTCCAAGACCAAGCGCCACCAAGAGCATCCAATTGCCTCTCGTTCGATGATGGTTGCAAGTGTCAAACAGTCTGGACTGTCCAGCGTATCAGCTGCATGCGACCAGGAGAGCTTTGAAAGCGAAGGGTCGATTTGTGCAAGGCCCTCCGTGATGGTCGAACATATCTCGATAAGATCCAATTGTCGGGTCGCCACGATGTGAAACGCGCAGTCCTGCCCGCAAGCAGTGAATCGGACCTCCATGTCCCCATCAATGACGCGAAGGCTATCATCTTCCAATGTCTCAAAGGGGAGTTCTTCCTCATTGCATCGCTGCTCAAAAAGAGACTTTATGATGTCGCACCTCTCGAATGAGAAGCGAGCTATACTGCTCACGTGCGTCGACTTATTTGTCAATTTTTCAGCCATCGGAGAGCGAATTCTTGAGATTCATTATAATATACAACCACAATTCAGCGTTCGGCCAAGCGATGTGTCAAAATATTCGACATCGCAATTTCAAGCATTGCACTATAACCGACAAATGAAGGTGAAAAAGCGATTTCGCTCGAAAAAAAGATCACTCGGCCCTCGCGGCAAGCCGTTAAAAGATCGCACCAGCCTGGAAACAAGCGTTCAAATTCTTGCATTTCAGCGTGGAAAGGCCACAGGCCCCGTTCTTCGAATGGGAAGAACACATAATCAGCGTCGATTTCCTGAAAGCGTTCAAGACTGACAGGTCCGCCGAACAGATTGTCTTCGCGCATTGCTTGCATCAAATCATTAGGCACCAAGCCCAAGCCCTCGGCAATGTAAGTCACCGATGGACGATCACCCACATACAAGCCATCTCGGCTCAAATCAAAAATGGCATAGGTCGTTTCGTCAGGAAGGGAGAGCATCTCTCTCGCTGCAGACAATCTCTGTTCGAACAAAGCACGGCGCTGAGCTGCGTAAGCAGATCGCCCCAAAACCCGCGCAACGCTCTCGTAGGTGACCCACGGATCGGGCGTATCCAATACAATAAAAGTTGGTGCGACTTGTTCAACCTGCTCCAGAACCGGCTCCGCGAACTGGTTCGCTATGATCAAGTCAGGCGCTAATGCGGCAACTGCCTCAAAATCGACATGACGGCCAACGGATGCGATCGCAATATCCTCTGACTCGAGCGTTGCTCCAAAAGCATAGGATGGACCCATCATATATGGTCGCCCCGTCTGCGGATCGAGCCGTGTCATACTCCCAACAATGGGGGCATTCATCTCAATCAGAATGGTCGAAATCCCCAGATCACTGCCGGAGATGATACGTTCGGATACCACCGGCACAACGACGGTTCGTCCCAAATCGTCCGTCAATTCATGGGACTCCTGCGCACTTGCGTCGGGCACGAAACAAGAAAACGTTAGTGCGACGATGGCTGGGCACACCCTGACAAGACATTTCATTGCGATAGCGTGCATCGATCGAATCGCTTGAGACATGTCTCTGTAGAAAAAGTCCGGCAGTTGACGGCTTACCAGAGCCAACAGCATCGAAGCAGCCGAGAACATCTTTGTTGGTTGCATGGACATCACCAAAAGGGTTTTGAACATAAGCTCCAGCGAGTCGATTTATTCTACCAGAGGCAGAAGGTCACCCGCATCACGTCAAGACGTCGGGAAACGTCACCTAGACTCACCCTTCAACCGCCAGAACTTTCTGCTATCGCAACTTCGAGGCGATCTCCTTCGGGATGGAGTGCTTCCAATGAAATGGTCCACCCACTGGGGTAGGACTATCCTGTTTTGAGGAGGACCAGTGAAAGGCTGGGAAGCGAGACAAGCCTCAAGAGATACGTCGTAAAGCTGCGCCAGGTCGACGTTCATCGCGCCCGGCTTACCCTTCGAGACCAGGGTTTCCTCTGCGACTGCACGAAGGTCGGCCGAAATTTCAACGAAGCAGAGGCTACCAATGACCCTAAAAGGGTGTGTATCCGTTTGGCGAAGCATCGATGACGAACTCCTCGCATGACGCCCTCGGCGCGGCCCTGCCCCGAGGAGAACATTCGGCATCTAAACGACAGATAGGGTTTCGATACCTGTAAGCATTTGGCGGAGCAGGAGATCGGCTTGGGCCAAAACATCGTTGGCTCCGTCAAAACCGAATACGCGCGCCCACTCCAAATTGTCGGGTCGGTCCCACATCGAGATTCTGGAAACCAGTGAAGCCGGCGAAGGTGTTCGGCTGTTCTCCGGTCGCGTAGATCTCATTAAACACGTTCTCGACGTAGGCGAAGATGTCGAGATGCTCGCCGCGGACGCCGGCACGCAGGTTGACCACGCTGTAGTCGCCGACTTCACGTTCCGCAGGATCGAGCGAACCGCGATATCCGCCCGTATAATTGAACTCGCCGCGAACAAAGCCGAGATAGTCGAGCAAAAGCGGCTTCTGGTGCTCGTACTCGGCCGTAAAGGTCGCCGTGAGATCGGGTGCGTTCGGCAGCGTGACGCCTTCAAGATCTCCGAACTGGCTGTTCGGGAAGTCGGTGAATTCCGCCTTCGTCACCCCCAGCCCGCCGGCAAGACGAAGCCCTGGTACCGGCTGCGCTTCGACAAAGAGTTCGCCGCCGATCGACCGTGCTCCCGGCGCATTGTCGGCCCGTATGACCTCCAGATTGTTGACGATCTCACCGCTGAACACCTGTAGGTCGGTGAAATCCGTATAGAAGGCGCTGGCGCTGATACGCAGGCGATCCTGGAACCATCGACTCTTCACGCCGATCTCGAAAGACCGGTTGGTTTCTTCACCGAATTCGTCGTCCCGGAATACGCCGGTTTGAAACCCGCCGGGACGGTACCCCGACGCGAAGGTGAAATACGTCGAGACGTTTTCCGACCAATCGTACTTGATGGATGCACTTGGCGCGAAACCTTGAAACAAACCCGAGGGCTCGTTCAAGGGCTGCGGCGGCACCACAAGGGCCGACAAGCCGCTTGTGATCACCTCGGATCTAGCCGATACGTCGTCCCAACTATACCGGCCACCCAGCGCGATCTCCAGATCGGCTGTCGGGTAAAGCCGCAGATCGCCGAAGACAGAGACGGACTCCGTCTCTTGTCCAAACAGATTCACGATTGTGCTTCCGTCGTCGGGTACGCCAAAGACAAGATCGATGATCCCCTGCTGGGGATCTTGTACACCCCTAGAGTCCAGCTCACTGTAGCCATAGCTCGCGCCCAAATTGACGCTCACTTCCGGCCCCCCCGTGATGACCGGCAAGCGGTCGCTTTCGAATCTGACTTCCTGCGAGAAGCTGTCCTGAGTGAGCGAGGCCTCGTCGATGAAGAAGTCGAATTGCGACACGTCGCGATCGCCCAGAGTTTCGTCTTCGATGTGCTGGTAACCGGTTCTCGATTTCAGGAATCCAAGACCGGTGTCGAACTCGAAAGCGAGTTGGGCGATCGTTCGCTCGATCTCGAATTCACCGATGAAATTGACGGGAGACTCCAAGTTTCCGTTATCGAAGCTTTCCGGAGTCGCGATGTTTCCGCCGTCGAAACGTTGACGATCGAAAGACAGGCTGCCGTCGAGCGTCAACCGGTCAGTTGGTTGAGAGCGGAGACTGATGCGGCCACCAAGCTCGTCGCTACCGACCTTGTCTTGGTCGGGCACGTTCGGGAGGTCGACAAAGCCATCCGTGATCGAGCCGAACCCCACGATACGCGCAGACAGCAGACCCTCTTCGAGGATCGGCACATTGACGACGGCCGTCGCGTCTCCGCTCGGATAGCTGCCGCCCTCGAGTTCCAGGGAACCCTCGAACGCGTCCGTCGGCTTGGCCGTCACGAAATTGATCGCGCCGCCGGTCGTGCCGCGGCCGAACGCGGTGGTCTGCGGACCGTAGGCGACCTCCACACGCTCCAGATCGCGCAGATTGGGATTCGTACCGCCGTTGTATCCGGTGGGGTTTGCCAGAAACCCATCGATGAAGAGCCCAACAACGGGCGCGCCTCCTGCAAAGGCCACCAGGTTGCTGGCTCCGCGAATGGACAGGTCGCGAGAGTTCGGGGTCGAGCTGTCGAAGAAGTTCACGTTGGGTAGCGTTCCGTAAAGGTCTTCCCCAGTCCGCAGATTCGACTCCTCAATATCTCCGCTTGTTACAACGGCGATGCTGCCGGGAACGTCCTGCAGGAGTTCCTCGGTTCGTCGGGCGGTGACGACGAGCGGAGGTAGCATCCGAGGGCCGGCGCGGTCGCTGGTGTCCCCGCGGGCGATGGTGACCACGCCGGCGTCTGCAGCGCGAAAGACAAGGCCCGTTCCAGCGAGAAGCCGCGTCAACGCAGCCTCGGTGGTGTAGGAACCGTCGAGCGCTGGCGCAGTCTCGCCTTCAACCAGTGCCGGGTCGTAGGACAGCGTGATACCCGCCTCTCGCGAAAACTGCGCGAGGCGATCGTCGAGTGGACCAGCCGGAATCTCGTAGCTTCGCGCGGTCTCCGCGTTCTGAGCGACGGCCGGTAGCGGCAAGGCCGCGCACGCGATGGCGGCCATAGCACAAAGCAATAGGATTCGCGGGAAAAGTCGGGCGGTTTTGCCCCTCTCTACGGCGACGAATGAACGACTCATGTAACGGTCCCTGTCTGCCCCTCTCAAAACAGAGCCGTTCGAGGCAACGAAATCCGTAATGAAAAATGCCGTCGCGGATCGTTTTTTTGCCAGGGGCGCCGCAGCCGCAGCGTTCGGCGAAACGCGGGTCAGAGTGCGTCGACGACAATCACGTAGGGCGTAAAACGCCTGATCCGGACAGGCAGGCTCGCCTCGATCGCGCGGAGTGCGTCGTCGACGGCATCGAGGCGATAAACACCGGAAACCAGAAGGCCAGCGACTTCGGGCGTAGCGTAAAGCAGCCCGGTCTGATAACGGGCGAGCTCATCAAGCACGTCGCCGAGATACATGCGCTTGAACACAAGCAGACCTTCGAGCCAAGCAGCGGGATCCATCTGCTCGAAAAGCGGATCCGATGTCGCATCGGAGGGCGTTATGCGCAGCGCCTCGCCTTTCCTGGCGCTGAAGGCGGGTTCCGCCCCTCGACCCCGCGGCATGACACGTACTTCGCCTTCGATGACCGCCAGGCGGGTAGTATCCCCGAGATGGCGAAGGAGAAATCGCGTCCCGGTCGGCGCGAAACTTGCGTGCGACGTCACAACCGTAAGCCCGTCCCGCAGGCCGCCTGCATTGGTGGCGACATGGATTTCGCCCCGGAGGAGATCTATCCGGCGCCCCGATGGTGACTGGTCGGTATCCAGCAGCGTATCGGTATTCAACCGCACCTCGGCACCGTCCGGAAGTACGATGCGGGTCGTTTCGCCGACTCCGGTCGCGTGGTCGGCACGGAACCGGCGCGCGGCCGGCGTCTGCATTCCGGCCAGAGCCAAGCCGCCGCCGATGGAGACCCAAGCCAGCGCCTTGAGTGTGTTGCGGCGGCCCTGGCGTTTGAAGCTATGCTCAAGCGCTGCGCGCGCTGCGCGGCGTTCCGTCGGGGCGATCTGAGCGAAATCCTGCTCTATCTCCATGAGACGGTGCCACGCCGTTTGACGCTCCGGGCTCGATGCGTGCCATCGCTTCCAGGCCTCCTCATCGGCTTTGGTGGCCGATCCCGACTTGAACCGAACCAGCCATGCGGTGGCTTCGTCTACGACGCTGCCTAGCGGTTCGTCGGATGCGTCGGACATGGGTCCCGGCTGGCTGTATCCGCTGCTCGCGAAGAGACGAAGACGGGTCGGTTCAGACTATGATCACACCTAGCAGATCGTACGGCCCGACCGCCATCAATGGCCATAGCGCACCCGATAGCAGTGCCGCGTCGCCAAGGCCATGTCCTTGTCGATGGTGCTCAGCGAAACACCGAGCTGTGCTGCGATTGCGCGATGGTTTAATCCCTCCAGACGCGACAGCAGAAAGGCGGTTTTCGTTCGGATCGGCAAGCCGGCGAGCGTGGCTTCGATCCTGACGAGCGTTTCAACGACGATCGCCCGCTCCTCCTCGGATGGAACGGCGAGGCCGTCCAGCTCCAATAAGGCGTCCTGATAGGCCCGTTCGATCTCGCGTCGGCGAATGAAGTCGACGACAAGACCGTGAGCGACGGTTCTGAGAAATGCCTTGGGTTCGCGGACGGCAAAGGGTTCGGCTTTGCCAAGCAGCTTCAGGAAGGTGTCCTGCGCCAAATCGGCGGCCGTTTCGCCGCAACCAAGTCGTACATGCAGCCAAGCGATCAGCCAGCCGCGATGGTCGCGATAGAGTTCGGCGACGTTCGTCACAGCTTTGGTCCAAAGGCGCCGACCGGGTCGTTTTGCCGGCTCGCACGTTCGGCAGTCTTCAGCCGAGCATGTACGACCGTCTCCACCCACCAGTGTTTTAGGAAGAGGCCGCGGCCAATTCCGACAAGGAATGCGGCCGGCTCGCGGATCAGCGTAGAACCGTTCGGCGTCAGCAATCGGATGAACACACTTCCGGCGATGGCGAAGACGAGAGGGAAACGACCGTTCCGCCCAGACAGGAACCTGGGTAGTCTGAGGCTGAACGCAGCACAGGATTGATAGAAGCATGAAGTCACGGGAGTGAAATCACCGTAAGCGGAACAGTCTCCCGAACGCTGAGACCAGAATCAAACGACACACGTTTGACGACGCTAGCGCCACTGCGAATCATTCGCAATTTAATTCTTGCCGCAAAACCTGTAACAGGGTGAGCGAGACTTTCCTGACGTGCCCCGTGGCCAGCCTGACTATCTTCGCCGCAGCCCTGCAAAAACACATTCGCACTTCTCGCGCTTGCGTGCGATCTGTCGCCAGCGTGCCCACCGCCAGGTTTAGAGTCAGAGGCTCGCTTGAACTTGCGCTCGATGGCGTTGCGGCTGCGGTACAGGTACGGTGAGAAGCAGCTTCTCCAGCGGCGGTTAGCCTTGGGCGAAATGTTGGTGCAGTGCCCTTGGCCTCGATCTTCCGGCGTGCGGCGTTGCTGTTCAGCAGGAAGGCGACCGGACGGCACGCCGTGTCGGTCAGGGCGTGGATCTTCGTCGTCCGCCCGCCACAGGACCGGGCGATCGCCTGGCTGCGCTCCCTCCCCCCTTTCCCGCCGGAGGCGCAGCGGTGCGCCTTCACCGCCGAACTGTCGATCAGAAGCTCGGCGGGTGGCTTGCCCGCACCGGCCAGTGCGTGGAACATGTCAGCCCTGCGCTTTCCAGAAAGCGGATATTCGCAAGTCGCCTGCACTCCAGCCGGCAAGCTTGGCTGCTTCGCGCAACCTCTGGGCATCCTGCCGCTCGCCTGCAAACCACACCTGCGCGCCCGCGTGATCGGGAAGGGCTGCCAGCGCCGCCTCGGCCAACAGCTGGCCCCGCGACCGTGCGAGCCACCGAAGGTGAACGCCCGGAGGCGCTGCGATGGGGTAGCCGCAGGCCGCACCTTCTTCGGCCTCCAGGAGGACTTCGCCCGTCGCCCCTTCTGGGAGGCTTTCCAGCAAACGCGCGGCGGCCGGGAAGCCGGTTTCATCGCTGGCAAGCAACACTCTTTCGGCCTTTAGCAAGCCGCCCCCGGACGGGCCGACCAATCCAACCACGCTTCGTTCAGTGTCTCCGGCCATTGCTTGCTGGGCCCAAACCGTCGTGCGCCCGCCCTCATGAATAAACACATCCGTCACAAGCCTGTTCGCTCCATGCTCGACATACCGGGCGGTGTAGACGGGCTTGTGCGGGGCGCCGGGCCCCTCTGGCCAGTCCGTCGATCCGTTCGGCGCGACGGAGGGCCACTCCGGTTCCGCGTGCTCGGGCGGCTGGACAAGTCGAAAGTGGATCGCCTCGTCGCCGTAGCTCGAAAGATCTTCGCCTTCCAGCGTCACGCGCAGGAACACAGGGCCAAGTGGAACCACATCTCGCACACGGACGAACTGGAAGTTGGGTGGCAAACTGCCCGTAGCATCGCCGTCCGACCATCGCATCGCCTCGGCGACGTCCGGCAAGACTTTCCGCATCTCTTGAACGACAGCGTTCTTCATCACGAAAAGCCAATGCGGGTCCCGCGCTGCCACCATACCGGCGGTCTCCGCCGCCGCACCGGGCCGCAGACCTATCAGGCCATGTGCCGTCTCGACAGTCAGGCGGCCGGCCTCGTCCTCCAAAATGGTGAGGTTCGCGCCCGCCGCCTGGGCCAGGATCATCTGCCGCATCGCAGAGAAGTCGATGCCGGGCAAATCGGCCAGTGCTTCGTGAGTGTAGTTGGTGTTGGACATCGCAAGGCTTTCCTTAGCATCACGTTGAGGCTGACAATCGGCAGGCTGGTATCGTGAACCCAGCTCAGGGTGGACCTGAAAGCAGCGGTGGGCGCAGCATTGCATCCCTCGCGGATCTGGAGCTTGAGAACCGCCAGGGATGCCTAGACCTCTGCGCCTCCCCCTCTGGAGGCCTGCCCCGCAAAAAAGATATTGCGGCAGTTGAATCCGGACATTACAGGATGTTGAGAACCATTCTCAACTGGGTGCGACCGTTCGCGCGACGCTCAACGCTCTGACGCTTGGCGATGACGTTGGTACCGGTCCGGCAGAGGCGTGCAAGCTTGAGTCAGGACAGGACGGCTCTCGGCATCTTCGTGACACACCGGCGCTCGCTGGTGAACTACGCGAGCAGCATCGTCGGGGATCGGGCGCAGGCGGAGGATGTCGTTCAGGAGGCTTGGCTGCGCTTCAACGGCGCCTCCCAAAGGCGGCTTCTGGACGACGCCACCGGATATCTGTACCAGATCGTTCGCAACCTGGCACTGGACGGGCGGCGGCGCACGACCCGCGAGCGGCAAGTCATTGCCGAGGGCGATTTCGAGAAGGCCGCAGGGGCTCGTGCCGACGCAGCACCGACGCCCGAGACTGTCGCCGTCTACAAGGACGAGTACGCGCTGGTTATGGATGCTCTGGCGGAGTTGCCGGAGCGCACAAGGATCGCTTTCGAGATGCATCGCTTCGGTGACGCAAAGCTGAGAGAAATCGCAGCCTTCCTGAACATCTCTCTTCCGCTCGCGCACCGGCTTGTCGCCGATGCGGTGCAGCACTGCAAGGAGCGGCTAGGATGGCCGTAACGGCACCGGCAGGCGGAGAGTTGTAGAAAAAGCGGTTCCGCAGACGTTTCGTCAATACACTGCCTCTCGAATGGTGTTCTGTGAGCCGGCAAGGACTGAAATCGGCAATATTCTGTCCTGCTCTGATCGAAGCTGGGGGAAGGACATGGCTGACAAGGCCAACCCGATTGAGAAAAGAGCGTCCAGGGAAGCGACAGACTGGTCGATCCTGCTTAAGGACGACGAGGAAAACGAGCAGCTTAGGCGCGACTTCGAGGCTTGGCTTGCGCACAGCCCGGTCAACGCAAGCGCCTGGCGCGCGCTCCAGCAGGCGTCACGGGCAATGGATAGGGCAACACCGGTCTTCACCGATCGCTGGAAGCCCTTTCTCGCAGAGGCGCGCGGTGAAGCACCGAGCGGCGGCGGGGACGAGAGCCGCTGGGAACGCGAGCACGCCCTGCAATCTATGCCAGGACTCCGCTCACCATCGGCTCGGCACAAGAGGCGCCGGAGCGCCATCCGCTGGGGCGGTATCGCAGCCGCTGCCTGTCTCCTAGCCGTTCTCGCGGGACCGGATCTCCTGCTGGACCTGCGCGCGGACTACACGACGGGTAAGGCGGAGATCAGAACGATAGACCTCCCGGACGAGAGCCGGATCACCCTTGCACCGGAAAGCGCTCTCGCTATTGCCTATACGCCGGGCGAACGCAGCGTCCGCCTCCTCGCCGGCGAGGCCTTCTTCGAGGTGGCGCCCAACGGGCAACGCCCCTTCCGGACTGCGGCAGATTCCGTCGAGGTGACGGTACTCGCTACCGGCTTCGGTCTCCGCCGCAGCGAAGACGGGGCGGAGGTCGCGGTTGAACACGGTAAGGTGCGCGTCGATCATGCCAGCGTTTCCACCCCTCTTGCCGAGACTCTGACGGCGGGTGAAGCCGTTCAGATAGGTTGGGCCGGCGGCGCCGAACGAAGCGACGCGCCGGTCGACCAGATCGCGGCCTGGCGCCGCAGTCAGCTTGTCGCTCGGGACGAGCCCTTCGGCGTCGTGGTGGAGGAGCTTCGCCGCTACTACGGCGGCAGGATCATTCTTATGGATGAGGGTCTCGCCGGGCGGCCGGTGACCGGCGTCTACAACCTGGCCGATCCGGTCGCCGCCCTCCGTGCTATCGCCCGTGCTCAGAACGCTGTCGTCCGACGCATCACACCTTGGCTGATCATCATCTCGGCATCGTGAAAAATCATGAAAAATTAATCAGCTCACTCCTCCTGAGAACTTTTTAGAGAAAAGCGGCCCTACCCGACGTTCCGTCTACAGGGAGCACAGTTCCGCACAGCCGCGAAGCAGCGGCTGCGCGGAACTGCGCATGACAGAGCATCGCAAGTCGGAGGGCGAAGGGTATGACGGGGGCAAAGTCAGGAGCGTGCGGGGGCAGGCGGCGCACTCTGCTGAGACACACCTTGATCGCGGCGGCGTCTCTGGCCCTCCCAATTGTGGCGACGCCGGCTCCGGCCCAACAGCCTCTGGTGACGGCACCGCAGATCGCCCAGCTGCAGACGGAACGCAGCTTCGACATTCCAGCGCAGGCGCTCACCGACGCTCTCGTGGCCTTCGGCCAGCAGTCCGGGATTCAGGTCACGGTCGATGGGACGCTCGCGCGCGACCTGTCGTCGCCTGCCGTGCGTGGCACGATGACCGGTCAGCAGGCCTTGACCCGTCTGCTGGCCGGCAGCGGCCTGACCTATGTGATCGCGGACGACGCGACGGTCGCGATCGAAAGGTCCGAGCGGCCAGGCGGTGACGATACCTTCCTCCTCGACCCGCTGGTGGTCGAGGGCGCTCTGCGAGAGGATCCGAGGGGGCCCGTAGAGGGCTATAGAGCGACCCGGTCCGTGACAGGAACGCGGCTCGATGTCCCGTTGGACGAGCAGCCTCTGCCGATTCAGGTTCTGCCGCGCGAGGTGATCGAGGACCTCAACGCGACAAGGCTCGAGGACGTGGTGCGCCTGAGCACGGGTGGCGCCATCGTCAACACTTTCGGCGGAACCAACCAGGAGTTCCTGGTCCGCGGCTTCGAGAGCAGGGTGCTTCGAGACGGCGCCCCGCAAGCCTTCCAGGGGTTCGAGCAAACGGACACGGCCAATGTCGAGCGCGTGGAGGTGCTGCGCGGCCCGGCGTCGGCGCTCTACGGCCAGGGTACGCCGGGCGGCGTCGTCAACGTCGTCACCAAGCGGCCGACAGACGCGTCCTCCGCGGAGTTCGCCAGCGAGGCGAGCAGCTTCCGACGTTTGCGCCAGGAGGCCGACATCAATGTACCGCTGGCCGATAGGTGGAATCTTAACGCCCGGCTCGTCGGCGCGGCGGAGTGGGCCGACAGCTTCCGCTTCCGCGACGACTTCGACGAGGCGTTCCCGGAGGACCGGCAGCTCCTGGCGCCGAGCCTCTCCTTCTCGCCTACCCCGACCACCGATGTCGTGATCTCCGGCGAGGCACTGTGGTCGTCCGACGTGTTCGACACCGGCGTGCCGGTGCTCGACGACGCGCGCCTCGGCGCCGACATCGACGACTTCTTCGGCGACGAGGATGTCGGGACCTTAGACAGCCGCACACTGAGCGGACGGGCGGAAGTCACCCAGCAGATTACCGACGGGCTGTCGCTCCGCCTGTTCGGCTCCGCGATCAGAAACGACGTCGAGGGCCTCTCCTTGGATGCCCTCATCCTCGCGCAGACCGACCTCGACGCGGCGGCGGCCCAGGCTCTTCTCGGGTTGCCCCAAGCAGTGATCGCCGACGAGACGATCTTCCGCGCACTGCGACAGCGGGACTTCACATCGGAGAGTTACACTATCCAGAGCGACCTCAATGGGTCGTTCACGACCGGGCCGCTGGATCATGATGTTCTGGTGTCCGTCGAGTACCAGGGTCTCAGCAGGGATTTCGTGTTCAGGGCAACCAACCTCTTCGCGAATCCGGACCTGGTCTCGCGGTTCGATCCTGGCGCGCCGACGGTGCTGACCCGGGACGACCTGCAGCTCACCGCCGATACGACGATCGAAGTCGAGAGCTACGGCCTCATGCTCTACAATCAGGTGAGCGCGTTCGACCGCATACACCTGCTGTTGGGAGGACGCACGGACTTTCTGGATCAACGGTTCAAGAATCGACGAACCAGTTCCGTGCAGGACATTCAAGAGACCGAGTTCTCGCCGCGGGTGGGTGTCGTGGTGGAGCCTTTCGCCGACGTGCCCTTCTCGGTGTTCGCCAGTTATGGCGAGTCGTTCGAGCCGACCACGAATCTCGGCGCCGATGGCAGCGCGTTCGCGCCGCAGACCGGCCGCGTGATCGAGGGCGGGCTGCGCTACGGCTTCAACGACGACCGCCTCGCGGCGACCCTGACCGTCTTCGACATCGAACTCGAGAACGTGCCGTTCGGGACCGACTCGTTCTTCTTCGTCCCCGCGACGCAAGAGAGCCGTGGCGTCGAGCTAGAGCTACAGGGTGCGGTAACGGACAATCTGTCGATCGTCGCGAGCTACGTGTACACCGACGCGGAGCTGACCGAGGTCGGCGCCGGCGGGTCGCAGCTCGCCGTGGGCGACGCACCCCAAGGCGTGCCGGAACACAGCGTTAACCTGCTGGCGCGCTACAGCTTCGACCGCGGCGCGCTGGACGGGCTCAGCCTGACCGGCAGCCTGCAATACGCGTCGCGCCGGATCAATTCCTCGCCCACCGAGCTGCGCGCCGGTTCTCTGCCGCCCGTGCTTTTCGACAGGACGGAGCTCGCCTCCTTCGTGCGCGTCGATATCGGCGCCGCCTACGCGCTCACGGAGAATGTCAGGATCGAAGCCGGTGTCCAGAACCTGTTCGATCAGGAGATCGCCAATGCCCGCGGCTCGTCGTTTGCGGTTCCGGAACCGCCGCTGACCGCCTTCGGCAGCCTTCGCATAAGATTCTAGCCGGCGGCGCCAATGGAAGAGGTGGTTCGGCGAAGTTCGCGCGAGAAAGGAAGCGATCTCTGTTCCAAACGAGGTCGGGAAAATAGCAACCAAGGCGTCCAAGCTCACAATGCATTGGCTCCTGTAAGAGACACTGACACGACGATGCTTTGGGGAACCTGGCTGTGAGAAGAGCTTTGCCGTGAGATCGTAAATGGCAAAGCGTATTCGATGCGTTCCTTACGGAGTTGAAGTATTGTCTATTCTGGCTTTATCGAATTGCCGGCTACAGTCGACGGCTGCGGTTTTGTGTCTTGTCGCAATTGTTCTCGGCCTGTCATCCTGCGACGCTGGAGAGACTGAGGGGGACGCAGATAACGCTTCAGTAGGTGCCAGCGATAACCGGGTGACGTTCACAGACTTGACGGGCGAGACGATCACCTTGCCCCAGCCACCGCGGGTCGCATGCGCCGATCAAACTTGCTCGGTTGTAATGGCCGACTTAGGGCTGAAACAGGCCGCTGCACGCGGGCTTGGTGCTCCTGCTTTCTACTATGCACCAGGCGATACCCCGCTTGTTATACCGAACGATCTCAATCCAGAATGGTTCGTTGCCAACGACATTGACGTTTATGTCGCTGCATCGAGGCCGCGCTCGCCCGAAGCTGAGTTACTTGCAGATGTCATTCAATGGGTTTGGATTGCGCGCGGCGAACCTGGTGAGAAACTCAATGGCAAGCGGCCGACGCCGCTTGAGGCCTATTACTTCACCACCCGCATGATTGCAGACATGATGGGCGTCCCCAGCGCTGAAGCGGAACGCATCATAAATCGTTTCGAAGCGCATATGGAGGCTTTAGCCGCCGTCGCACCTCCCGGCGCTGGCGATATCGAAGTCAGCTATTTTTTCGATCGAGGGTCGGGAGAATTTCTAGCTTACGGTCCCCGGATGGTGACCTGCCAGGCGATGCAGAATGCCGGGATCGGGAAATGCGTTTCTCCAGTTGATGAAGTCAATCTGGTCAACAGCGAAGCTGTGCTTGCGCTCGATCCTCAATGGATCGGCATTGTCGACTATTCGCTCGAAAACAGGATCGTCAAAGAGAACGACGCCTGGGCTCACCTGACCGCTGTGAAAGAGGGAAGGGTATTCGTCACAGATCTCAATCCACGCGGTTGGTCACTGGTCGAGACAATGTATCACACACAAAGATGGGCTTACGAGATTTGGGGCGAGGATAGCGGTGTGCCGGATCCCGGACGGATTCAGGACTGGGATCCGGATACCAAAAGCATCATCGCAATCAGTAAATGAGTAGTTTTGGGCTGCAAGCCAAGCAGGCCCAAGGTGGATGGGGCAGCTCAAATTCTGTCGCGTCGGTTTTGCGCTGGCGCAGATTCTTCATCGCCGCGCTATGTTGCCTAGTTCTTTGGACCACAGTCGCATCCACGACTGCATTGATTGGTGAACCTGTTGTCGATCCGGAGACGGTGTTCAGGGCCCTTGCAACCGAACTTGGGTTGATCGACCCCGGTTCCGTCGAGGATGCTACCGTTTTCGTTATCACCCAGATCCGATTACCGAGAATCGTGCTGGCAACGATGGCGGGACTGGCCCTCGGCATTGTCGGCCTGCTGCTTCAGGCCGGTTTTAACAACCCGGTCGCTGATCCGAGCCTTCTCGGGATTTCTCAAGCTGCGGCATTTGCGGTGGCCGTTACGCTGCTCTTCCCCAATCTGGTCCCTCTCAGTCCGGTTCTTGCCTGCCTTATCGGCTCCGCAGTCGCTGGGGGGATCTTGGTAGTGTTGGCTGGCCGGCTGCAAGATCCAATCCGGCTGATTTTAGTTGGTGTCATCGTTGGAATGTTCATCAGCACCTTGACCACAGTTCTGCTGCTATTGGCAGACCCAGCAACGCATACCGAGTTCTTTTCAACCTTAATGCGTTTTACCACGGGGTCGATCTCGGGCGCCGACTGGCAGACTGTAGCGCAAATCGGACCCTGGGTCTTGATCCTGCTGCCTATTGCCTTTGGGTGCGGACGGTTGATCAACGTCATCGCTCTCGGCGACGAGTCGGCAGCGGGACTTGGATTGTCCGTCACGCGTGCGCGTGCCGTCGTGCTGGGAGTGTCGTTGGCTTTGCTCGCTCCTGTGGTTGCTGTGACCGGCCCGATCGCCTTCGTCGCATTGCTCAGCCCGCATGTCGCTCGCCGACTGATCTCCACGACTAACGCTTGGCAAACCCTGCCCCTGTCGGCGCTTGTGGGTGCGACTACGGTGACCGCTGCGGATGCGATCGGTCGCTTGGCCGCCTTTCCAATCGAGGTTCCAGCAGGCTTATTCACGATCCTAGTCGCAGGCCCCGTGGCGATCACTTTGGCCAAGTCATCGATCACCACGCGACGCAGCCGCAACAAGACCTAACGGAAATGTCCGATATTGCATCGTCAAAGGCGCAGCACCCAACGCCATGGCCGCAAGCTGGTGTCGGAACAGCTCGAAGTCGAACGTTCGTTTGGCTTACAGTGGTCAGCGTCTTAGTGATCGCAGCATTTTTCGCTACGTCAGTTCTTGTCGGGCGTTTCAACACCCTCAGTGTCGCCGACTTGATTGGGCTTATATTCGATTATGATAATGCAGAGCCCCTCGATCAGGTCTCTTGGAACCGCCGGTTTCCGCGGGTAGCTGTTGCAGTCATCGCTGGCGCCAGCATGGGCGCCGCAGGGGCTTTGATACAAGCGGTCGTGCGTAACCCCCTCGCGAGTCCCGGCATCCTTGGTTTTAGCCAAGGCGCCGTTGCCGCTGTGGTGATGTTTGCCACCTTGGTACCGGAGGTGACGTTCGGGGCACTTTGGTTCATCCGTCCGGGTCTCGCTACTTTGGGCGGACTTCTTGCCGCTGCAATCGTCTATTCTGTGAGTCGGTCTGTCGGGAGTGTTGAATCCGAACGTTTGATCCTAATCGGGATTGTTGTCGGTGGGATATTTTCATCAGTCACCACCTGCAGCCTTATCTTCGCCGATCAGCGGGACGTGAGCGAGTTGCTCAGGTGGCTAACTGGCAGTCTCGATGGCCGATCTTGGTCAGACCTCGGCCTGATAAGCGGCACAATCCTGCTCACCCTACCGCTCGTTATCCTCTCCATCGGAAGGGCAAACGCCATTCAGTTGGGAGATGAAATCGCAGTCGGCCTTGGCCAACGCCGAGAGCTGGATAGAGTTATCGTGCTCATTGCAGTCGTAGCCCTGTCGGGTGCCGCAGTTGCCATCAACGGGACACTTGGGTTCATCGGCCTACTCGGGCCGCATATCGTCCGCCGTTTTGTCGGGAATGATACACGTCGCCTTGTGCCTGCCGCTGCATTGGCCGGTGCTGCGATCCTCGTCAGCGCTGATACCGCCGCTAGGTTGATCGACCTGCAATACGCACTCGAGTTTCTCGGCCTCGAAGGCCGCGACCTTGGCGCGCTTCCGGTTGGGATTTACCTCAACCTGATCGGTTTACCTTTCCTGATATATCTCATCCGTAAGAACAAACGGAAGGGTCACAAATGAGCAGGTTCGCTTCTGAGACTGCCACTATCCCTGCTCGAGATCATAGTGCCACTGGCGCGTCCAAAGCTCCGATTTCGGCCCATTCGATCGTGACTGGTTATCGGACACACACTGTTCTGGACGCTGTAGATTTGTCGTTTGAAAAAGGTGAATTCACCTGTCTGGTGGGCCCAAACGGTTCGGGCAAATCCACGCTCCTCAAAACAATCGCCCGGCTTCTCGATCCGCTTGCAGGTTTTGTGGAGCTTGGCGGTGAAAAGCTCTCACGATTGCCGAGCCGAGAGGTCGCCAAACGGATTTCGATACTGCCGCAGTCACCCTCTGTGCCTGAACTGCTGACGGTGCGCGAGTTGGTCGAACAAGGCCGATACCCCCATGTCGGGGCCGTGGGAATGCTAAGGCGCCAAGATGTCGAAGCGGTAGACAGAGCATTGTCCGAAGCTGGTCTGCATCTATTTGCAGACCGCGATGTCAACACTTTGTCCGGGGGCGAACGGCAGCGAGCCTGGCTGGCCTTATCACTGGCGCAGGATTGCCCCACAATGCTGCTCGACGAGCCGACGACTTATCTTGATGTCGGCTACCAATTGCAGCTGCTCGAACTGGTTTCGAAGCTAAACAAGGAGAACGGCCTTACAGTCGTTATGGTCGTTCATGACCTCAATCACGCAACGGCGTTTTCAGACCGTATTGTGGTGGTAAACGACCGCAAAGTCGTCGCGGACGGCTCACCGTTCGAAGCCTTCAGCAAAGATATACTCGCCGAGGTATTCGGCATAGAGGCCGAGATCATTGAGCATCCCCTGACCGGCAAGCCTTACATCATACCAGTAGCGTCGACTGAGCGAGCGACTGAACGACTTGAGAGGTAAAGAGTCTCATAGGGTTCTCATGAAAGGCGTCCTTCGCGTGGCACGTACGCTCATGTCACTTTCAATGAGTGCTTCCAGACCAGCAACGTCGTGCGGTCTTACATCTACCCCGGAGAGAGAAGACTACGACAAGGTTCATTGGGGTCGTCGCGCGGGGCTCTGAACCAGCAAAATCTACCAGTATCTCACCTGAAATACCCTTCTTGCTGATAGATCTGCGTAGACCCTAATACATTCCGTGGAAGCAGCTGCCAGGCTTCCCATGCTGTGGACAATCCCGCACCGCTGTGCTGGTGACTTAGGCGGCATTGCATGTCGCAAGGCAGTCGACAAACTGCTTGTCCAGATGCACCGCGAAGACTGACTTTCGGAGTCCGACGCTTCGCGTCTATACCCTCACTGACCAAAGTCCGGTCGCGCCCGACAAGAGTTGAAGCGCGTCATGGGTGTAAACGGGGCGCTACGCGGTCCGTGTCTGGGATCGCCATACCCCACAAACTATTTTTTGTCGGGTAAGGACGGTTGAGCATCACAGACAGCTGAGGGTCACAACCTGTGACGATCTGCGCGGTCCGTGTCTGCCCGCGTTGGCGGTCTACCTACGATGGGCGCGTCCGCTCCGGGTTGAGAACCCCGGATCACGTGTGATCTTGTCCAACGGCCATTCGAGGGCAAGTGAATCTCCAGGGCCAGTGCATCCAACGACCGGTGCTCGCTTTGGGTGACCGGCAGCGCAGTGTGGCAGCATTCGTAAACCGCGGAGGGCTTGGGACCAAGCCCGTGCGCACAGGCCGTTATTGATCGCCGTCGAAACGCAACCCGGCCGGCCGCCGAGTGATCCAACGTTCGTAAATCCAATTTGTGATCCAGATATTCTATTATGACTTTACGATCTGATCGATATCTCTAGCGCCAGAGCATATGACGCGTGAGCCAGATCGCCCGCACCCCGAAGCAGCTTGCAGCTATTCTGCGGCGCGTGCGCCGCAAGACCGATCTCATCCAGGCTCGGCTTGGGGAGAAGGCTGGCCTGTGGCAGGAAACCGTCTCGAAGATCGAGGGCGGACCGGGCGCAACGAAGATCGCCACGATCTTCGACCTGCTGGCGGCGCTCGATCTCGAAATCAAGCCGCGCGGCAAGGGATCGGCAGCTGATATCGAGGACGTGTTCTAATGCCGCGTCGTCGTACCCAAATCCCTGTGAATGTCTATCTCAACAATCGGCTGGTCGGACGTCTCAGCCGCGAAAGCAGCGGCGCAATCGACTTCACCTACGACCGGAGCTGGCTGGATTGGGACCATGCGCTGCCCGTCTCCCTTTCCCTGCCGCTCCGTGAAGATCGCTATATCGGCGCAGCCGTCGCCGCCGTCTTCGAAAACCTGCTGCCCGATTCCGATGCGCTGCGGAAGCGGGTCGCCGAACGTGTCGGCGCAACCGGCACCGATGCCTATAGCCTGCTTGCCGCCATCGGCCGGGATTGTGTCGGGGCGCTGCAGTTTCTGCCGGACGCCGCGTCGCCGGACGATATCGCGCAAGGCACCGGCAAGATCGAAGGGCAGCCCGTCGATGAAGAGAAGATCGGCCGGATATTCAGCAATCTGACGCGCTCGCCGCTCGGCCTCAACGAGGACGACGCTTTCCGGATAACCGTAGCCGGCGCACAGGAGAAAACCGCCCTGCTCCGCTACAAGGGGCGTTGGCTCAAACCGATTGGCACAACGCCGACGACACATATTCTCAAGCCACAGATCGGCCAGCTCCCGAACGGGATCAACCTTTCGAACAGCGTCGAGAACGAATTCTATTGCCTGCAGCTGATGAAAGCCTTCGGACTTTCCGTGAATGAAGCGCGTATCGAGAACTTTGTCGGAAAGAAGGTCCTCGTGATCGAGCGTTTCGACCGGCGCTGGGCGCGCGACGGACAGTTGCTGCGTCTACCGCAAGAGGACTGCTGTCAGGCGCTGTCCGTCCCGCCATCGCTCAAATATCAGAACCAGGGGGGACCGGGTATACCAGACATCGTCGGACTGTTGAAAGGCAGCGACCAGCCCGAAGCGGATCTGCTCGCCTTCTTCAAGGCCCAGATCGTTTTCTGGCTCATCGGCGCAACCGACGGCCATGCGAAGAACGTCTCGATCTTCCTTACACCGGGCAACCGGTTTCGGCTGACGCCCTTCTATGACGTGCTGACGGCGCAACCGAGCTTTGACGATCACCTGATTCAGCGAAAGCAGATGAAGCTGGCCATGGCGATTGGCGACAAGAACCGGTACCGCATCGAAGACATCACGGGGCGTCACTTCATCCAAACGGGGGCAAAGGCTCGAATGGCGAAGCGCCTGACGCTCCAGGCGATATCCGATATCCGCGAAGCAACCGACGATGCTCTCAAATCAGTTGAAACCCAACTGCCGAAGGACTTTCCCCGCTCCATCCATGAGTCAGTCGGCACCGCCACGCGTGAACGCGCCCGCCGCCTCGAACTGAGTGCAGAGGGTACAGTCTGACTCCCGGACGCAGATTGGGTTGGATCGCAATGACAGAACTCAAAGTTGGTCCGGCGACACTTGGCGACCCCCCTCTGTCTTCGTCGCCGTTGTCCTTCGGCCCTCACGGCTTGAAGCTCTTCATCGACGCTCACGCCTCGATCAGCGTGCCGTCGACGCTGAAGTGGCGGTTCGACAACAGCCGCTTGACGCAAGGCTGTTCGAACACCGCAGCCAGGAACCTCACCGCGAACGTCCCATTCAGCAGTCGGTCTCAGTTCGCGGACAAGCTTGAATGATCCCCCACCGGCTCGTCGATGCCGATACCAACGAACCAGCAGAACAGCAGGTCGAACTCCAGACGCTCCATCAACTGACGCTCCCAGCGGATTGACTAGAACGCCTGCAGCAACACCGCCCACAGCAACTTCCCCGAGGCGACCGCGCTCGCGGCCTACCTCGGCGATCTGGAGCGCCGCGACCGCCGTCCAGCGATAGCTTGGCGATTCTGTCTCATCTGCACCGGGCCTGCGGCCGGATCCGACCTAGGCCAGAGGCGGTGGTCAGGCTCTCCGCCGCGCGCAGCGGCGCCAGGGGGTCCGTCCGCGTCGGCCGATCCCGTTGGACTGCAGGCTGGTGAGGCATATGCCGGCCGGCCTCGGCGACGCGGCGGCGCTGGGCTCAGCAGGCTGCTGCTTGAACAAGGCCCCATCCGAAGATTTCATCACGCCCTGGCGATCCCAGGTCGAGAGCGTTCTGAGCAAGACGGCGTTGCAGGTCACCACGTAACGTTAAGGCTGCGAGGCCGCCGCGCTCCGACTTCGGAAACTCCCTTAGATGCAGAGCAAGGACAGCAGCGGCAAAAGGTAGAGCAAAAGAGGTCCCCGAATAGTACTTGTGACTACCGTCTGACGCCGCCGCCCAGATATCCACACCCGGCGCCGCGAAAGCGACCTCCGGCCCGCGGGCGGCCCGGGCGTAGACTGCGCCTTCCACATCAACGGCTGTAACTGCGTAAGTCCATCGGCTCGAAGCCGGGAACGCTACAGGGCTGTCGGCTCCGCCGTTGCCGGTCGCCGCGACGAACAGCATGCCGCGGTCTGCAGCGGCGAGAAGGGCCGTTTCGACCGCTGCATTCTCCTCCCCCTCCAGGGCCATGAGCACCAAATCAGCGCTCTGCCGCCCGAGCCAATCGAGCGCGGCGATCAAACGACCGGCGGTCGTACTGAGCCCTTGCGGCGAGTCGGCCAGGGCGGCCGCCGCATGGAGACGCTGCCCTTCCAGAAGACCGGCTGTCCCGGAGTGGGGATCTTGGCCGACCAGCAGGGCCGCAAGCGCGGTCCCGTGGTCGCTCGCCCCGACCGCCTCATCTCCCGACAGGAAGCTTGCCGCAGAGGGGGCCGCCAAACCGGAAAACGCCGGGTGATCCCAGTCGACCGCGCCGTCCAGGAGCCCGAGTTCCAGAGACCCAGCCGGCAGCCGACAGCCGGGCGGCGGCCGTGCGAGGCCGATCATTGCCGCCGCATAGGTCCGGGCAGCCGCCGCTCGGAAGGCCGTGTTGAAATCGAACACGACCTGCGGAAAGGCGGTGCGTAAGTCGTCTAGCAAAGCCCCGATCCCGCCTGGCAGGGCCGCGGCGTCGCGCGGCACCAACCGCAAGAGCACCATGCCGAGCCCGTCGAGATCCAAGCGCTCGACCAAGATCAGATCGCGCTGAACGAGATCGCCCACCAGAGCGTCGACCGAACCGAGGAAAAGAGGCGAGAGCACCGCCGTGCCCTGCAAACGTGCCGTGGCCAGGATCTCGAACCCGGAGTCACCATCGGCCACGGCGGGCACCGATGCGTCGGGACAGGCGCGGAGCGGACCACCGAGGTCGATCGCGTCGCGCAAGCGAACGTCGCGGACAACCACCAGACGATAACTGCGGTCGAGTAGCAAGTCTGCCTGAAGCGGTATGCGAGCGCTCCATTCCGACGCACCGTGGCGCAGCGTTTCCAACGTGATCGACTGCTCGCCCGAACGAAGGACCAGGGACAGCTCGCGATCGGAGACGTCTCCGGACAATCCCTCCGCCAGATTCCGGCCGCGCGCTACGATCAGGCTACCAGGTCTCAGACACCCCGCGACGATCTGCTGAATGGTGAAGGGACGAGTTGGGTCGACCGGAACAGCTTGCGGCTGGAGCCGCGGCGGCGTAGTCGGTTGTCCGCCGGGTCGCGACGGCTGCGGCGCGGCCGGCCCCCCTGGCCGCTCGGGCAAAAGGCGGCTTCCGTCGGAGTCCTGCCGCGCGGGCTGCGATAGGGCGTCGGACACAGGGACCGCGAGGATCGCGATCCAAGCGGCGGCCAGGAGATTCAACCAGGGTTTCATTCGAGCGTCACCTGCTCGACCACATCGTCCCGGGCACGCAGGCTCTGTAAAAGAGCCTGTACCCCCCCATCCCGGGCGTCGGCAGCGACAGTGTAGAGCCCCAGGGCCGAGGGCCCGGCCACGATCTCCAATCTTTCGCTGCGCAGTAGCGCTTCGATGTCGGCCGCCGTCGCATCGGAGCGGAAAACCAGATGGAGCCTGGCACCGCCCCGCTCACGCTCCGTCCCCGGGTCGCCACCGGCAGCAGTGAAGCGGTCGGTCTGGACGAGGTTCATGGTCAACATGCCGGCGCCGAGCCCGATCACAAGGGCAAGGCTGGCGACCAGGGCCAAGCGTCCGACCGGACCACCCTTGACCGAAACCGCTGGAGAAGCGGCGCGCGGAGCAGGCGTCTGGCCAGCGGTCTCGTCTTGCGTGCGGAGCTCTCGCTGTAGTCGGCGCAACCCAAGCTCCCCGGGACTGCGAACCTCCCGATCGTTGTCTTCAGCAGCTTTTACCCCGCGGGCCAGAGCGGAGAGAAAAGCGATTTCTGCGTCCAACTCGGCGTTCTCCGCCCGCAGCGCATCGATCCGCCGACGGTCGGCGTCTCCGAGCGTTCCGTTGACGTAGAGAGGTAGAAGCTCTTCGACTTCCCGGTCGAAAGACGGAGTCCGGCGGGTCATGCGCTCCTCCTCAGGCGGCGGACCAGACAGCGCTTCAGGGACTGCTTGGCATGGAACACGCGAGTCTTCACCGTACCTTCGGGACGTCCGATGACCTGGGCGATGTCGGCATAGGAGAGCTCCTGATAGAAGGCGAGCTCCACCACCGTGCGCTGCTCGGCCGACAGCTTGTCCAGACAATGGCGCACTTCCGCGGCCTCTTCAGCCACTTCGATCAGGTCCAGAGCGCTGGGATCGTCGCTGGCAACTTCCCTACCTTCGCCGTCGTCGAGATCCGTCACCGGACTCTTCTTGCGCAGCCGGTCCATCGTCTTGTTGAAGGCGATCCCCAAAAGCCAGGTCGACACGCGCGACTTCTCCCCGAAGTTTGCGGCCGTCCTCCAGACATCCAGGAAGACGTTGTGGAGTACGTCGGCAGCTTCGAAGGGATCGTTCAACTTCTTTTGGATGAAGCGAAAGACCCGCCCCTCGTAGGCCCGGTAGATCTCGGCAAAGGCCTCGTGATCCTGCTGCGCGACGCGACGCAGCAGGGCACGGTGACTCTCTTCTTCGGGAGGAACCGCCTGTCGGGTCATTGCCGCGAGAGCCGGCGGAACGGCGATACGCCGATCACTTCACCAGAGGAACCGAGAGCGCGCAGGCGCCAGCGATAGTCCTGTCCCAGCGGCAGATGCCGCAGACTGAGTTGGCTGAGGCGCGTCTGCGTCTCTGTCCCGGACACCACGCGACCGGACAGCGGGGCGGTGGCGGACGGCGGGCCGTCTCGCAGCAAGGGCACTTGCAGCGTCTCGGCGGGAGATCCCCCGTCGTCGGCAAAGACCTCTATCTGATAGGCCGCCGCATTCGGCAAACCGCGCCAGGAGAAGAGGGTCGCCTCGGTCAAGGCGGAACCGTCGACGGGCGACAGGAGATCGATGTCGGCGACTGGCGGCAGAGCGGAGGGAGTAACGAAGTAGCGGATTGCCGAACGCTCGGTGAGACTGTCGGGCTCCGTTACCACCAAGGCGACTTCGTAGAGACCGGCCGACTCAGTCGGCAAAGGAGGGCTGAAGAGGCGCAAGCGCCCGGTCCCGGAACTCAGCAACGGCCGGCGAACCAAAGCCAAAGTGCGGAACCGGCCGCTACCGCGCAAGCCGTCGGCGACACTCACCTGCCACTCCGCCTGCAGCAGTCCGCTGCCGGAGAAGCGGACATCGGCCACGGCCCGTAAGCCGCCGTCGCGCGCCACCACCTGGGTGCGCGACCCAGTCTCGAACTGAAGATCGATACGCTGCACGGCCAGTAAAGCCTGTCCGCCGCCGGGGCTTAAACGCGCCGTCTGGGTCGCAGCGGCTCCGCTGTCCTGGAACGTTCGAATGATCACCGCGGACTGACCGCTGCCTTGGGCCAGGGCCCTTGCCACCGAAGGCGGAAGCGACAGGGTCTCGCGGAACACGAGCGTCTCGCTGCTATCCGGTGGAATGCTGGTGGTCCGGGCGAGCAAGCGCGGCTGGCTCAAAAGGGTCCGCCCGCCCAGCGTGATCCGCACCTCCGTCGAGCGGGTCGTGTCGGAGACCGGAACCGTCGACCCGAAAGGATCGCGCGGTTGACTGCGATTGACCCGCCAGGTCAGGGACACAGCGCCGCCGTTGGGTCCCACTGTGACCTGTGAGGGAGAGACGCCGACACTGTTCACCTCCGCGCGCGCGCCCGTCGGCCAGGCATGAAGCCCTGCGGTCAGAGCAAGCAGCAGCGCTCCGGCGCGAAGGGTGGCTTGCAGACGCGGCAGAGCCCACCCGTCCTTAGTAGGAGACCGGCGCCAAGAGCCGAATAACCGCGAAAGCTTCATAGGATTGATCCTCATCGCTGCTGCTGTCCCCCGTCTCAAAGGAGCCGCGCAACGCGAATTCGAGCCCTGCCTCGTTCGCCTCCGCAGCACGCAGCCTCCACGCCAGTTCCCCGTTCACCAGGTGTCTGTCGGGTAAGTCTGCGTCTCCGCTGGAGAGGTTCATATTATAGTCAAGCGAGAGGCTCAGCCGCTCCGGAACGACCTCGGCATCGAACCCGATCAAGCCATTGACCGTGTTGCCGTCGCCGCCGGAATCTTCGACTCCACTATACTGGGCGCCCAACGAAACTCCGAGCCGGTCGGTGACGCTCCAGAAAACCGAGAGATCGGTCGTCGCGCTATCGCTGTCGCCGTCGGTTGCGCCGCGGTCCTCCAGAGAGCTGCGCTGGTGCTGCAACTGCCAGCTCCAGTCGTCATAGCTGGATCCGACACCGATGTACCAGGAGAGGAGATCGCTATCGCTATCGGGACCGGCGTAGGCGTCCGGCGTATCCTTACGCCGCAGCCTGGAGTGCGCCGCCCCGAAGGTCGCGAAAGGCGAGCCGAGCAGCTCCCGAAGCTCAGCGTCATTGGGATCGAGCAGGAAACTGTACTGCCCGTTGAAGTCGAAGCTGCGCAAGCGGTCGGTCGGCAAGCCCGACAAGTCGTCGACGTTGTTGGTTTCATCGCGCCCGGCCAAGGTTCCGAAGAAACCGCCCCAGGCCAACTCGGCCGAGGCAAAGAGGCTCTCACGATCCTCAGCCGCCCCTTGATTCGCCACGGAGCCGAAGAACGTATCTAGGCGTTCCCAACCGGCTCCCAGTCGAAGATCCATCGTTTCGCCGGCCAAGTCTTCTCCCTGCAGAAGCTGATAGCCGGCACGCAAAGCCACGGCGTTGCCGCTCTCCTGCCTGACGCTCCCGGAGTCGCCGTCGACGTCGAAGTGGCTGCGCGCAAACTCTCCGTTCAGGCTGAGGCGCCTTTGCATCCAAAGCGAGTCGAAAGACACCGCCCAGCCCTGTCCCTCGCCCGGATCGAAGTCTTCGTCTTCGATGCCGAAGGAGTCTGCCGTACCCTCTTCTCCGGTATAGTAAAAGCCGGTGATCGCAAAGTCGTCTTCGATCAGCTCGAAGGGTCTTGCCGTGATGGCACCGCCGTGGACATGACCGCTGCGGTCACCCAATCCGAAAGGATCGCGCGCGCCGACCTGGCTCTCCGCGCCGAGGGTAAAGATCTGGCCGCTCAGTCGTCCTGTCCCAAGACCGCCATGGGCCGAGAGCCCGCGGCGATAGAAGCCGGAGGCCAGGAAGTTGTCGAAACCCAGGTCGTGGTTGCCGGCAGTGAAGGCGGCCGTGAGCTCTTCGCCTTCGTAGAGGAGCTGGCTGCTATGCTCTCCGATGTCGAAAACCTCGTCGGTCAGGCGTGCAGCGCTGTCGCTTTCCAGGAAGTAGTTGGCGGCGCCGGAAAAACGCCACCTGCCTTCCCCATAGGCCTCGACCTGGCTGCCGCCACCACCTGAAACCGCAAAGCGATCACCGGAGCGGCCGCCGCCCTCCTCCAGCAGGCGGCCGATGATCTCCAGAGCGTTGTTGGATTCGAACTCCGCATCGAGATCATCGCCCAGCACCGCCTCGGCGGTTGGCAGGGCCTCGACGGTAAAGGTCCAGCTCCCGAGCTCGACGAACTGCCCCTCATCAGTGTAGGCCAGCACGCTCAGCAGATGTATCCCCGACGTCAGGGGTTCGGGCGGCGTCACGAGGTAGAGGTCGCCCTGAACCTCTACCAACGCCGTCACGTCGATTTGGTCGATCTCGATTTGCAGCGTGCTGTAGTCGATCCCTGGCAGGTCGGGAGGAATCCGGAGCTGCAAGGGCTCCTCATTGCGGTAGGGGTCTCCGCTTGGATGGATGAGATCTAGACTCTGAGCAAGCGCTAAGCGCGGAGACAAAGGCAGGCAGATCAGTGAGGCCAGCACGAGAAGGCTGCCAAGCGAGCCAGGCGAGACAAGTCGCCCCCAAAGGTTACGGACTATCGGCCCGAACACCGCAAACATGCCAGATTCCCCCCAACGGTTGGCATGCGGTTTTCCCATAAACTTTCTACTCGTTCCGATAAGTATTCGGCAAGTCCTGCTCCCGTTTATGCAGAACAGGTATTCCTCAAACTCCGCAACCACCGACAACAGAACCGGTGACAGCCCGGAATCCGACCGTGCGATCCCGGGCCGCCGTCCAGTCCGCGGGTGGCGGCCTACTGCCGACCGGAGAGGTGAGGCAGCCGCCCCAAGCTCGCGAGATACCTCCGCAATCGATCGATCACTGTGGAATCGGCTGGGCCGGCGCCTGCGGTCGCCGCTCCCGCAAACGCGGCGACGTCTCGCGCTGCCGTTCGACGCGGTCGCGTTGCAACGGCTGCTGCTGTCCGGCCGTGGGAAACTGAATCGTTGCGCTCGGCAAGTCGGTGACCGGCTGCAGGGTCAGCTCGGACGCTGAATCGCCCCCCGGCGCCTGCTGGAAAGCCCCTAGACCGCCACCGTCCGAACCGCCGAGATCGACAGTCGTCTTGGGCAGGCAACGAGCGCTCCAGGAGGTATGGTCGAGGACAACCTGGTTGGCCGGGAAGTAGGGCTCATCCTTGTTCTTGTAGGTGACGCGCAGCTGCAGCACATGCTCCTTGGTTTCCAGCGATTGCGGACCCTCCCACTTGATGTCGTAGGGAAAGTCGAAGCTCCAGGCGCCTTCGGTGTTATAGAAGGGCAAGGGTCCCGAAACGTAGACCGGATCCTGGTTCTCGTTGAAGGCCCAGACCCGCACCTCGCCGTGCCCGGTACCCTGCAGGGTCGCTCGGAAGTCCGCCTGGGCCGGGCAGTGTCCGACATAGGGCGGATCCAATGCCGTGATCGTGCCTCCGGTGATCTGGATCGGCATCTCCTCAGCTTCATCGAGAATACTGTCAGCGGCGAAGGGAGGGAGTGGCGCCACACCGTCCGCGATATCTGGATGCTGTATCTCCGGCACGAACTTCATACAGCGTACCGTCAGAAGCAGGTCGCTCAGGCCGACCATCTGGCTCGTTTCGGCGGCGATGCCGGTCTGCCAGATCAACCCGTCAGCTCCGACGTTGTATTGGAGCAAGCGGTCCTCGCCGAAGATCTCCTGCTTGCTTAGGCCCTGCTCAGCCAAGCTGGCCGCTAAGGCGTTACAACGCGCGGTCATGAAGTCACCAACCACGCCGGGGACGTAGACCGTCAACGTAACCGTCTGCTCGAACTCTTTCGGCCTCTGACCAACCGGCCAAGTGTGGGACATGCCATACTCTTGAAGACTGGGAAATTCCGGCCCCTCCGTACCTTTGGCGGGAAGGAAGCGAGGGTAAAGCGAGAAGCCCTTGACCCTTGTCCAGACATTCGCATCGGAGGTGCCGGAAACCTTGTAGGTGATGTCGAAGTTCAGTGGCGGGACAGCTGGGCCGGTATAGCTCTCGCCGTTGCTTCGGACGTCGATCGGCTGTCCACTGAGGCCAAAGTCGAGCTGAACCGCCTCGGCGTGTCCCCAGAGGATTGGACCTGCAGCCGATGGCGACGAAGCAACCAACGCACCGGCCCCGATCAGCGCGAAAGCCGAAATCGTTCGAAGGAGGAAACGAGAAGTACGGATCATCATCTTTCTTCTCCCTGTCGTCCCGGACCGCAGCGCGGCGGTTCTTCCGTAAGTCGGCGACCTGGCGAAGACGGTTCAAAACAATGGAGATGGAGAGAGAGTATTGAACGGCGGAGCAGCCCGAACCCGAGGGCATTCGGATCCGGGCCACCGCCGTCCGGCAGGGGGATTACTGCGGGACGGGTTGGCTGCGGAGCTGCAGGCGGCGCGGCGGAGGCTCCCCGGGACCGCCGACACGTGGCGCCATCACTCTGCCGGACGGAGCCGGCTGGCGCTGGAAGGTCGCGGTTGGAGCCTGCACGGGCCTCGCCGGCTGCAGTTGCAAGCTCCGGCGAGGCTGCAGCACCGGCTGGGGTTGGCCAGCGGACGGCTGGAAAATCGACCCGCCGGGCGCGTTGGCTTGCGGTGCGGCGCCGAAGCTACCCATGCCCGAATCCTCCGCGCCGCCCAGGTCGACCGTCGTCTTCGGCAGACAACGCGATGTCCAGGTGACGTGACCGAGCTCCAGAGTGTTCAGGTGATCCAGAGCCTCGTCCTTGTTCTGCCCGTTCACAATGAGCTGCAGCGAATGCCCCTTGGTCGCCGTCGGGTTCGGGCCTTCCCATGCCACGGTGTAGGGGAAGTCGAGCGTCCAATCGCCGGACTTGTTGTAGAAGGGCATGCCGGGGTCGGTGATCTCATGGAGCTCGCCGGCTCCATCACGGAACCCCAAGTGAACGGTTCCTTGTCCCGTCGCCTGCAACACGACCCGGAAGTTGGCCGTGGCCGGGCACTGCCCGACATAGGGCGGATCCAGCGCGACAATGGTTCCACCCATGATCTCGATCGGCATATCGTCGGCCTGATCCAGAATGTCGTCCGCTTCAAAAACGGTCGGATCGATCTGACTCATGCCACCCGGAAGCTGCGGGCCGGTCCAGCGCTCGCAGACCACGGTCCAGGGATGGTAGGCGCCACTTGCAACCCAGAGCGAATTCGATCCTGGCCCGGTCGTCTCTGCGTCGCCGGCGGCGGTGACGTCGAAATGCACCTCGCGATCCACGCCGAAGATCGCCTGATTCGACAAGCCATCGGCGCGAAGTCCGTTCGCCAGCGCGTTGCACATGAAGACCGCGTTGGCTTCGACCGCTGCGTGCGGGATGGACGTCCAACTCGTCTCTTTGACGCTCTTGGGCCGGTCGCCGACCGCATAGTCCCTTGACCTCTTGTAGGGCTCGAGACCCTCGATTTCAGCAGCAATGGTGCTACCATTGACTACCGTCGGCCAGAAACTCCAACTCTTCACGCGGCCGGCCTTCCCAGTGTCGATATCCACCTGAACATGGAGCTTCGTCCATCCAGAGGGATCCTTCAGCCCGGTGTATTCACTGCCGTTGCTCACCACCACCAGGGCTGCCGGATCGAGACTCTTGGGGAAGAACATTGCACTCTCAAAAGCCAGCGCCGGAGAGCCGGTCAGCGCCACTAGGGCCGCGCCTGTAAGTAGATTGGAGATCTTGGACAGCATCGCACTGCTCCTTCAAGACAAGGCGGCCAAGCCGCGGTCTTCCCTTTGGTCGAAGGCGAGAGCGATAGGGTTCACGGAAATCCACGACACCGACCAAAAAAATGCCCGGCTGGACCCGCCGGGCACCTCTGGTGAGGCAGTCTTCGGACGCGTCTCAAAAGCTAGTTGCGCAGTACCCGCCAACCTTCTGCCGTCTTCATCCAGATACGGGCCTGGGCAATCGTCTGGCCGGCACTCTCGCTGCCATCCTTCCCGACAAACCGCAGTGGTCCCTGACCGCTCGGGTCGATGGCCTGATAGGCGCGCCCGCCCAGAACCGGTTTGATCGTGATCTCTTTAGGCGCCATCACGTCGAAGTCCCCGCTGGTCAGAAAAAGCATGGCCATATGATTGAGGAGACCTTCCCGCTCTGGATGGACGAGCCTCGCATCGTGCAACAGCGGGTCATGGTACGTCAGGAAGCCAGCGACATCGCCGCTGCGAGCGACCTTGCGCAGATCCTCGATCGCCGCCTCCAGGCCGTCGTCGTCGGTCGGCTCCGCGTTTAGATAAACGTAACCGGGGACATCGTCGTAGAAGAACGCCTCCGACACGCGGCCCGGCGTATCGATCTCTGTCAGCAGCAGGCTTTCGGCATTCTCTCCCGGCGCATCCGGAAACACGCCCTCACAGCCGACGAAGATCTCGGTCTTGGCATTGGCCACCCCCTCGGGACCGGACAGTACGATCTCCAACGTATTCTCTCCCGGCAGCAGCAAGTCAGGCGCGATCCAGTTTCCCTGCGACGACGCCAAATCGGGATGAAGAGTGACTTCGTTGACAAGAATATGCAGCCGACCGTCGCCGCCGGTCTGGTAGGCGATTCCCAACTTCTCCTCGCAAGCTTTCACTGGCATGGATAACACTCCTAGAATTGCGACGACGGACACAAAGAGACCTTTGGACGTCAAAGGACGGGACATGAATGACCTCTCGTTTTGCCGACACCAAGAACGGCGCCGAAGGTGGCGCAGGAGCGGAGCCAACCTGTGCAAGAGGACGCAACGACCCGGCCACCCGCACCCATCACTCGCGATGCGGCAGCATGGGCTTGGCCGGCAACTCTGTCGGCTCGCGTCCTAGCGGTTTTGTCCGACCACTACTTGCCCGTAAGTCGGTTCGGAACCGATAACGGTTCAATCCGATTGGGTGTGATCGAGCGGCGCCGTCTTACCAGCTTCCCCCACCGCCCCCACCGCCGCCACTGCCGGAGGATCCGCCGCCACGCGAACCGCTTGACCTCTTGCTGGGGCGGCTGGAGGCTGTCGAGAGCGTACGGCTGAGACCGCCGCTGAGACGGGAACCGACACCTGCCAAATTCGGCCTGTCATCCCGAAAACTGGAAGAGCGATACCAACGCGGCTGCCGCTTGGCCTGCGCCAAGCTGGCGGCACTGGCTGTCGCCTGGAAGCGGACGGTCCACTCCTGCTCGACGCCCAGAGCCATGGCATAAGGCAGATGCCGCTCAAAGGTCTCCAGCGTCATCTCCGGCGCGGCTGTGAGCTGGTTCATGCGATCGCCCTCGGCGACCGAGAGATAGAGACGGTAGCCCGCGATCCGATCGAGAACTTCGCGTCCCTTCGGCGTCGGAGCCTTTAGGAGATGCCAGAACAAACCGGTCGAAACCAGAAGCGCTACCAGAGCCGCGGCGAGAAGCCAGCCGAAGACATGGGAAGCCAACGCGAGTGCGAGCAACGGCAAAAGGCAAAGGAGCGCAATCAGCAACAGGCCGAGCAGCGCACGCCCCGCCCTCTTTCTGCGCCCCTGCAGCAGCTCTCTGATTGACGGCAGGAACTCCTGGCCGACCACGAGTGCCGCGACCAGAAGCATGATGGCAAAGACGCCCAGGAAAGGCGGCAGGATCGCGAACTCCGGCGCACCAGCCGGCAAAGCCTGCAGCGCCAATCCGCCCAAACCGCTCAAGACCGCCAAAGCGGCGCCGGCGCTCCATATCCCGGTGTTGGCGCGGAAATAGGCCTGTCCGTAGTCGTCCCTCAACACGGCGGCCTGCCGGCGTACGGCCTCCGCGACCGCCGGTGTATAGCTTGGGCGGATCACCACCTCGCCGCTGCCGTTGGGAAACAAACCCTCCAGCACTTCGGCCTCGCCGGGCGGTAAGGTTTCGGGGTCCTCTCCCTCGGCCGTGCGTGCTCCCTTACGGATCGTAAAGCGATTGTCGCCCTCTTCGATGGTCAGCCAACCTTTGATCGCGAGGTTAGTCAGTGCGACGGTGAAAGCCGTGGCCCGACCGAAACTGCCATGCGGCAGACTCCAGATCTGTCCCGTCGCCGCGGGCGACAGGTCGTCGGGCGGTGCGAAGAGTGGGATGATCAGACCCTTGCGCGGATCGCGCCCGATCCGTCGCCACTGCCAATAGAAATAGGTGAAGGTCGCGATCAGACCGATCAGGGCCAACAACAGACCTGGATTATCCTGCACAACATCCCGAAGATGATTCGCGGCGCTTGGCTGTGTCACGAAGCCCTTGGGCCAGGACACGGCGACGGTCAGGCCCTCGCCGGGACTCAGGCTTCGGGTTGTCCTAAAAACAAGGCCACCGTCGGGCAACCTGCCGAGCGTGAAGTCCTCTCCAGCTCCCTCGACGTAACCCGTGTAGGCCGTTGCATCCCGGTGCTCCGCGTCGCCCGGCAGACGAATGCGCGCTTCCGCCCGATTGATCGGATGTCCCCAGTCGTTGCCGGTCACGTTCCAATACAGTTCGTCGACGTCGTCGAGGAACAGAAGCTGTCGGTCGGTGAGGTAGGCGATCCGGTAGCGATGCAGACCCTCGTCCAGGAAGACGCTCTCTCGGCCGATACGGATCCGTAGGCCGGCCAAACCAGGCTGCAGAAGATAGGCTTCGGAACTGCCGTCGCGGGTCACCTCCAGCAGTTCGAAGCCGACCCTCTCGGTGAGCCCCCAGGTCGTGCGGTAGGCCGTCGGAAAGTCCCGGAAGATGCCGCGCTTGCGGCCGCCGGGGGTCACCAGGAAGTCGATTTCCTCCGTAACAAGAAGGTCTCCGTTTTCCTGAACGACGATGTCTGCAGTGAAGCGAGAGATACGATCAGGGTCGCCGCCGAGCTCCGCCACGACCGGAGACGAGAACAGCAGACAGGCAATCAGCAGCGCTGGAACCGAAGAGCGCCGTCGAGCGAGGCGGATCACGTGACCTGTCCGCCACTGATCTTCGGCACAGCGCGATCCTTGAGCGAGTCGACCTCGTAATAGGTCGCTTTGATGAAACCGAAGCGCCCGGCCACAAGACGGCATGGGAAGGAGTCAATCTGGATGTTCAGATTACGTACGGCGCCATTGTAGTAGCGTCGCGACATCTGAATATGATCCTCGATCTCCTCCAGGGTCTCTTGCAAGGCGAGGTAGTTCCTGTCGGCTTTCAGATCCGGATAGCTTTCCGCCACAGCCATCAGATTGACCAGGGCTCCGCTCAGGTCGCTCTCGACGACAGAGCGTTCCCCGGCCGAGCTGCTCTGCACCGCCTCGGACTTCGTTCTGAGCGTCGTGACCCGCTCCAACACCTCGCGTTCATGGGTGGCGTAGGTCTGCACGGTGTCGACCAGATTAGGGATCAGATTGGTGCGCCGCTTAAGCTGCACGTCGATGCCGCTCCAGCCCTCCTCCACGCTTTGCCGCTTGGCAACCAAGCGGTTGTAGATCACTACGGCCCAAAGCAAGAGCACCGCAATTAGCACAGCAAGAACGAAGACGATCGTCAGAGTCTCCTCTTTCAGCCGTCAAAGCAGGCCGATCCCTCGCGCTGAAACGTACACTGCGGCGCGTTTTCTGGCCTCCCGTTCCTTAGTCGGTGGGAGTTTCCAAAAGGTTCAGTGTTTTTGCTTCATCGACAAAGCGGCGGGTAAGCGAGTCTAACGCCACAAGAGCATGGACGATCTCGCCGATATGACAGAATCGCTCGGGAATTTCAGTAACAGCGTGCCGGAAACGCCGATCTCGCGTGGTGCCCGCAAAACACAGAAGATGAAGGATAATCAACGGGTTGCGATGGTGGGCGCGGCTGGGATTGAACCAGCGACCCCTACGATGTCAACGCGCAGCGGACGGGAGCCGATAGGCATTTTCAGGTACTTACGCGCAGCCGAGGCGACGAACGCGCGGTGAAGGAAGCCGGAACCAGAGAAAGCCCCGGGAAAGGCCTTCGCCAGGTCGCAGGATAGCTTTGCCCTTTCGCTGTTTGCCCTTCTCCGCCTCGCAGCGCTTCTGGCATTCTGCTTGCGGTTCGTGAAGACGACTTGTCAGAAGCGAAGGATTGCGTTGGCTGTGCGTCCCAACCGGAGACGTCGGGCCAGCGGTAGCCTATGAATCTTCGCCAATTGGAAGCTTTTCGTATGGCCGTGCAGCACCCCAGCCCCGGCAGCGTGCAGCGTGCAGCGCGCAGGCTGAGTCCCTGCAGGCGCGCCATCAGAAGATCTTCTCGATGTCGGAAGAGCTTCCCCGCGTACGCTCGTGGACCGTCAGTTCGAGGTCGAGAGCAGCCAACACCGCAAACAGGCTCTCGAGGTGAGCATTCTCATCGCGCTCGATTTGCGAGATCGTGGCCTGACGTAGGCCCGCCTTCTGGCTCAGATCGGTTTGGGTCAGCTTCAACGCCTTGCGGTGCTGCTGGATCGCGCTGCCAAGCTATTTTGGCGTCCGAATCATAGTGCTCATGCGAAAGAAATATACGGTGCAGCGTGTAAAACGTCGGTATACGGCAAAGCGTGTAAAGTAAAAATATACGCTAAGCCGCATAAGTCGTACTTATACGGTCAAGCGTATGGATTGCTTGAGCCTTCACGCAGAGTGCCGCTCATCGTCGGGTGGGACAAGATCAGGGCCATGATCGGTGGAACTGCGGCCGGCATAGATATGCGGTCCAGTGATCAGCCTGGCGCCGCGCTCGAAGCTGACATAGGACCAAAGCCATTGCGTCGCGACGATGAGCCGGTTGCGCAGGCTGATCAGAAAGTAGATGTGGGCGATGCCCCACAGCCACCAGGCAAGCCATCTTTTAAGCCGTAGACGCCGGAACGCGATGACAGCCGCCTTTCGGCCGATCGTGGCGAGCTGGCCCAGATCGCGATATCGAAACGGCGCGGGTGGCGGTCTGCCGGCAACCCGCACCTTGATTGCATCAGCGACGTAGGTGCCTTGTTGCTTGGCGACGGGGGCGATGCCAGGCAGCGGCCGGCCGGCGGCGTCATGCGTGAGCGCCGTATCGCCGATCACAAAGACATCCTGGGTACCCACCGGTTTCAGGTCTGCACCTACCGGCACACGACCGGCCTGATCGCCATCCAAACCCAACCAAGAGGCCGCCGGCGAGGCTTTCACGCCCGCCGCCCAAACGATCGTTTCAGCGTTCACGCGTTCATCACCCAGCGCCACGCCCTCGGCGTCGCACGCGGTCACGGCCTTGCCTAGCCGCACATCGACACCAAGGCGGGCAAGCGCGTCGGCGGCGTAGTCCGATAGATGTTCCGGAAATCCCGCAAGCACGCGAGGCCCAGCTTCGACCAACACCACTTGCGCTTGGCCAGGATCGACGTCACGAAAATCAGCCGCGAGCGCTTTGCGTGCAAGTTCCGCCACAGCGCCGGCCATTTCGACCCCGGTCGGTCCGCCGCCGACAATGACGATGGTCAATAGCCGGTGCCGTCTGGCTGCATCGCGCTCCATCTCCGCCCGCTCGAAGGCGAGGAGCAGCCGGCGACGGACTTCGGTGGCGTCGTCGATCGCCTTGAGACCAGGCGCATGGGCGGCCCAGCCGTCATTGCCGAAATAGCCGTGTGTCGCGCCAGTCGCGAGCACGAGAACGTCGTAACCGATGTAACGGTCACTGAGGCGAACCCGCTTCCCCGCTTGGTCGACGTCCGTAACCTCGCCCAAGAGCACGCGTGTGTTCTTCTGTGATCGGACCAATCGACGAATAGGCCAAGCGATGTCGGCCGGCGACAGTCCGGCTGTCGCCACCTGATAGAGCAGCGGTTGAAACAGGTGGTGGTTCTCGCGGTCGATCAGCGTAATGTCCACGGGGGCTTTCGCGAGCTTCCTCGCAACGGTGAGCCCTCCGAAGCCGGCACCGACAATGACGATATGCGGACGGGTACGCCGCTTCCACCTTTCATCGGAAAGGTCCGAAGCGAAACGCAAATCAGTGTTCTTACTTGAGTATCTTCTGCCGGACACTGCCCACCATCTCGCCAAAGTTCACTTGCGTATCACCCGCTAGACACAGTTCTTCACCGCCATATCGTCGCCGTCATAGCCGTGCTCGTCACGACGTCCCTCAAAGGTCCGCCCGGCCGAGTGGCCCTGCTTTATAGGCCCGGCACGAACGATCTCGTAAGCATATAGCTCGGCGGAAGCGAGACCCGATAAGCCTTTACAGCGGTCTCACGGCTTAGACCGAAAACACCCGCTGCCTCACGAAGGTTGCCGCCCTCCAAGAACACAAGTTGCTGAACGCCGACAATCAGCCGAAGAGAGCGAGAGTCTTTTGCAGTGTGGCCCAGACTCCCCACGTAAGCGGCAATCCGACGGCCATCCAGGCCAGTATCGCTGGAAGATCGAATCGTCCCCGGCCAATGCCGTAGGAACCGCTCCTGACTGGCGTGGACCGGTCCTGCGCTTGGAGCGCGGCAAGTTCCTCGGCCGACATGAACCACTTCTTGTCGAGTGGGCGCACAAGTGCGTTCGCGAGCAGTCCAAGCGCAAGGAATCCGGCAAGAATGTACAACGTGAAATCATAGACCTGCGCGCGAGGAACCCCTGCTGCGATCTGCGCTTCCCGGATGTAGTTCACAACGACCGGTCCGAGGACACCCGCTGTTGCCCAAGCCGTTAAAAGCCTGCCGTGAATCGCGCCCACGAACTGGGTGCCGAAGATATCGGCCAAGTATGCGGGCACTGTCGCGAAGCCGCCGCCATACATGGATAGGATGATGCAGAAGATCGCCACGAACAGCACTTGGCTACCCATGCCAGCAGCAGTCGGCGCCAGCGCGTAGAGCGCAATGCCGAGTATGAAGAAGGCATAGTACGTGGTCTTGCGACCGATCTTGTCCGACAGGGACGCCCAGAAGAACCTCCCACCGATGTTGAATAACGACAAGAGCCCGGCAAAGCCCGCGGCGATTGCAGCGATCGCTGCAAGCTGACCGCTGTCCAGCTGCGTGAAGCCGAGGCCGGGCTCACCGATAAGCCGGCCGGCAAAAATCTCCTGGAGCATCGGCGAAGCCATACCGATGACGCCAATGCCAGCGGAGACATTCATACACAGCACGATCCAGATCAACCAGAACTGCCTGGTCTTGTGCGCGTCGCGCAAGTGGACGTGACCGCGTGTGATCATGGTGTTGGTTTTCGCTTGGGGCGGCGTCCAACCTTCCGGCTGCCATCCTGCCGGGGGAACCCGATATCCGAAGGCGCCAACCATCATAAAAACGAAGTAGATTGCTGCCATCACGAGAAAGGTTTGCCAGACACCCACCGATGTTGAGGTGGCAAACCAACCCATGAGAATATCGGCAAGTGGAGCGCCGATCACAGCGCCGCCACCGAATCCCATGATCGCCATGCCGGTCGCCATGCCTCGTCGATCCGGAAACCACTTGATCAGGGTCGAGACCGGGGAGATGTAGCCCAGTCCCAGCCCAATGCCGCCGATGACTCCAGCACCAAGCCACAGCAACCACAATTGATGCGTCATGATACCGATCGCCGCGACGACCATTCCCCCGCACCAACATATCGCCGAGACGAAACCGGCTTTCCGAGGACCGGCCGCTTCAAGCCAGCCGCCCCAAATCGCAGCGGAAGAACCAAGCAGCACGAAGAACAGGGTGTAGATCCACCCGAGATCCGATACGCGCCAATCGCAACTCGTCGTGAACAGCGCGGTCACGAGGCTCATACCTTCGCAGGCCGCAGGCTCCGATACGCCGATGGCGCGAGACAACGGCAACCAGAACACCGAGAAGCCATAGGCCATGCCAATGCAGAGATGAATGGCGAGCGCTGCGGGGGGCACCAGCCATCGATTGTATCCCGATTGCGCGATGATGCGTTCACGGGACAGGAGCGCAGACATACTGCTGCTCCGCCCCCAGGTTTGGTGAGGAGCCGTCATGTTTCCTCCCTGCCCCGTCAACGATGGGGTTGGACGACACCAACAGCTTCCTTCTGCCTACCGGCGACGCCCGTTAGACTACTTTTGTCGTCCCATCATGCCGATGCCGGATATGCTGATTTGCTTGACGATGGCGTCCGATCTTGGGATCGAGGACGTCCCGGCGTTGGAAGAGACTTTTGCGCCTCTTCAAGCTATGTCGGCCCGTGCGGGGCAACCCGCACGGGCCGAGCCGGTCAGCTGACCCTCTTGAACTTCGCGGCTTCTTCCGAGCCGCCCGTCGCACTGCCCTCCGAGTAGGAATGCGCTCCAGTGCCTGCAAGCGCTCCACCCTGGACGATGAGATACTCGTCGCGGATTGGACGGCCTTCGAAATAGCACTCCAGGATCTCGCGTGTGCCGGCAGCATAGCGGGTCTGAGCCGACAGAGACGTTCCCGAAATGTGCGGTGTCATGCCATGGTGCGGCATGGTGCGCCACGGATGGTCCTGCGGCGCTGGCTGCGGGAACCAGACGTCGCCTGCATAGCCAGCGAGCTGACCGTTCTCCAGTGCGCGGGCGACCGCGTCGCGATCGCATAGCTTGCCGCGCGCGGTGTTGACGAGATAGGCGCCCCGCTTGAACAGCTTGAGCGTATCCTCGTTGATCATGTGCTCGGTTTCGGGGTGCAAAGGGCAATTCAGGGTCACCACATCGCACGCGGCATACAGGTCTTCGCGTTTGGCGTGCCAGGTCAGTCCCAGTTCCTTCTCGACCGCTTCCGGTAGCCGATGGCGATCGTTGTAGTGCAGGTGAACATCAAAGGGCTTCAGTCGCTTTAGCACTCCGAGGCCAATACGGCCTGCCGCCACCGTCCCGACATGCATGCCTTCCACGTCATAGGATCGCGCCACGCAGTCGGCGATGTTCCAGCCTCCCTTGATGACCCAGTTGTAGGAGGGGATGTAGTTGCGCACGAGGCCAAGGATCATCATCACCACATGCTCGGCCACGGAATTCGAGTTGCAGTAGGTGACTTCGGCCACCGTGATGTTGTGATCGATGGCAGCCTGCAGATCGACGTGGTCGGACCCGATCCCCGCAGTCAGGGCCAGTTTGAGCTTCGGCGCCCCGGCGATACGCTCGGCGGTGAGATAGGCGGGCCAGAAAGGCTGCGAGATCAGTACTTCCGCGTCGGCGAGGTGCTTTTCCAGGTCCGACTCCGGACCGTCCTTCGATGAGGTGACAATGAACTCGTGCCCCTGCGATTCCAGATACTTGCGCAGGCCAAGCTCGCCCGAAACCGATCCGAGCAACGCGCCGGGCTGGAAGTCGATGGCCTTCGGTGTAGGCAGTGTCTGCCCGTCGGGATATCCTGTCAGTTCCGGCAGATCGTCACGGGCATAGGATTTCGGGTAACCGTCGACCGGATCATCGTAAAGAACGCAGACAACTTTTGCCATATTGACAGCCTCCCTTCCGGGTTGGATTGAGTGCCGCCAACTTCAGAGCTCAAGATGCAGCGTTCGATCGCGCTTTGAGCGCGAGCGATCACATTGTCTCAGGTAAAATCGGCGTTCCTCCCCGAACGACCCGGACCCTTTTCAGTCCCTTGTCATCCGGTTGGTCAATACTCCCGGAAATGCGACAGCAAGCCCAATGAAAAGGACAGACTGAACAATAGACAAAATCAATCAACTGCGACTCCCGAACACCGGCTCAAGCACCATGGCCTGCTCCTTGAAGCAGGCCAGCAGCGCGCTTGCCAGGGGAGACAAGGGATCGCGGTCCGGAAGCACCAGTCCGATCGGCTGGGTGTGAACCGGATCGACCAGGTCGATGGCGACCAGACCCGGAACCGCTGCAACGACATAGGCGAAGGTATGCGGCATGATGCTGGCCCATTCACCTTGCCGTAGGTGCGAGAACAGGGCCAGGAACGAGTTGCTGACCACATGAGGATGGATCTCGAGCCCGGCGCTTTCAGCCAGCCTGTTCAGAATTCGTCGGTTCTGCATGTCTTCACTGAGGAGACACAGGCGCTCTTTGAGCGCCGCTTTCCAGGTCGCTGTCCTGCTCGAGGCCAGTCGATGATCCTTCGGCACCACGAGGACATAGCGCTCTTCGTAGAGCTGTATCTTTTGGACATTTTCGAGCGGTTCGTTGTCGAGATACGTCATCCCGCCATCGAGTTCGAATGCGTCCAACCCCGCCTGGATGGAACGGGACGACATCGACCTGATGTCGATCGTCACAGCCGGATGCGTTGCGGAGTATCGGCTGGTGACGAACGATACGGCCGGCATCGTGGCAGGTATGACACCGAGACGCAGCGTACCGGTCAAGCCACGCTTGTCTCCGGAGAGGTCCTTCTTGAGACTGTCGTAGTCGGCGAGGATTTGCCTCCCCCAAGTGAGGAGCTTTTCGCCTTCCTCAGTCAAACCGACGAAGCGATGATCCCGGATGACGAGGTGAACGTCGAGTTCTTCTTCCAGCTTTCGAATGGTAGCCGACAGTGTGGGTTGCGTTACATTGCAAGCCGCCGCCGCCCGGGCGAAGTGTCGCTCCCGAGCGAGCGTTATGAAGAACGACAGATGTCGGATCAGCAAGACCACACTCCTCGTCGCTACATTTCCGTATCGTGTTGGCTGCGATAGATAGGGTCTGTTCCGGCCGGGCGCGATGCCGAGCGGAACTTCCGGGGCCAGAAGCACTCGAACGAGACCCACGTTTCGACCAGCGATCCCAACTCCAAACGCTACCGCAAGGGCAACAGCCAGAGCAGTCGGCTCTGTTTCATGGACAACCTTCTGATGGAGACCCGCGATGCTCTGATCGTTGACGCCGCCCCGACCCAGTTTGCGTCGCAGCGTCCGGGGCGAGCCAGAACGCCGCCGCGTCGATCCGCACGACTGTTGGGTTTTGCATAGCCTCTGTCGGGTCGAGGCGCACCTCCCCTGAAGACCGCTCCAAGGTGGGCAGAGAGTCCCAGGGACCGATCTCATGCCAGGATCGCTTCTGGCCTCTAGTAGCGCGGTATATCGGGGCCCACCAATCGCGCCCAGGCGTCTATTCCACCGCGCAAGTTCCAGGCCTTGTCGAAACCGTTATGGCGGAGGAAGGCGGTCATCATGTCGCTGCGTACACCGTGATGACAAAGCACGACGAGTGGGTGCGCGCGGGGCAGCTTGTCTAGCTGCTCGGCCACGAACCTCATCGGAATCCACAGACTGTCGGCGAGGGCGCAGATCTTCACTTCGTCCGCCTCGCGGACATCAAGCACCGTATGGGCTTCACCCGCGGCGCGCATCTCCGCCAGGGCCAGAACGTCGATTTCGTGGGGCGTCATCTTCAGTCTCCGGCACAGTTGCCCATTCCATTCGAGCTCCGGGTGGTTTCCCTATGCCTCTCTCGTGTCCAAAAACACGCTGTCCGGCGGATCTGCCTCGTTCGGGCCCAGCCGCGGATCGTAGCGGAACAGGGTCGCGCAGTAGGGGCAGGGAATGCTGTCCGCCGTGCCCATCTCGAGATAGATGTGCGGGTGGTCGTGCGGCGCCGACGCGCCGGCGCACTTGAACTCTTTGACTCCGATACGGATCTCACCAAGACCGCGATCGTTCTTGAACTTGGCATAGTTGTCAGTCCCCATGGCGCCGTGACAACTCGTTCTCGATGATCGCGATCTCCGTAAGTTGGTGCTCTAGCGAACGCTCCGTCAGCATGCCGCTGCCGATCAGCTCCTGGAGTTCTCCGCGCTTTGTCTCCAGCTCGACCGTCGTGAATCTGGACCAGACATTCGGCTCGTTCATCGATGGGCCACCTCTTCGAGTCGGGGATGGCAAAGGGATGCGACCATCCTCACAGATCCGCTACAAGATCGAGCAGGCTTGGGCGGTGCTTTGCCGCGCGAGATTTGGGGAGCTGTAGGGGATCTTCTTCGAGCATGCCGTCGGGGGTCAAGACGACGCGCCAGATCTTTGCCCGATAGAAGAAGGTGAGACGGGTCCGCCCCGCATCCTCACCCTGACCGGTTTCGGCAACGCTGGTGACCAGACCTTTCGTCATTTTGTCTTTAAGCCCCTCGACAGAGAGGCCGAGTTTCGGCGCCAGCAGGTCGGCCTCGACCGTGATTTGACCTTCGCCCATAGAGACGTGCGTCGCGGGAATCTGGTTCATTGCTACGTGTCTCCAACACTGTTGGTTCGCGGCGGTCCGGACCGGCCAGATGCAAAGTTGATGCAGAGCTGTTCCAACTCCTCGTCCATCAGCGGTTCGTTCAGGAATCCGCAGGCATGGACCGACACTCCTTCCTGAAGGCAGCCGCCGTCTTGGAAATGCGCGCAGTTCTCACAGGTACCGAAAAGCGGCTTCTCCGTCTCCGTCGCGACCCGACTCAGCAGGCGTTGCAGCGTCAAAGAAAGCGTCCCACGAACGCCGGGGGGAAGGGCGTCCGTGGCACGGACCAAGGCTTCGATAGGATCGTTCGCGATTATGGCCTTAGCCTTATCAGTTGGGTCCAGTCGGACACTGCGGCCATCGGTTTCGGACCGGGTTTGTCTCAGGAAACCTTGAGAGACCAGACCTTTGATCGTCTGAGAGGCCGTGCCGCGTGTCGTTCCGTGAAATGCCGCGAAGGCCGACGGCGTGCGCGAGAAGCGATTGGCCCGCGTGAAGTACCTCACGACGGCCCACTGGCCCGTCGTGAGACCTGCGACGAGGCCGTCGCCCGAGGCGATCCGCCCCAGGTGCAGGAGCAGTTCGGCGATACCGCGGCCGTCCAATTCGAACTCCTTTTCCTTGTCCGCCAAGGTGAATCAGATGATAGCGTTCCGAAACTAGATTGACAAGAGAACGATTTCGATTCGACACTAACTCAGTCGCATCCCAGGAAGCATCGAGTCGATATCTGTTGGAGGTGCAGCGCAATGCAGATCAGTAACAGCGCCTATACCGGCGTCGAGACCCTGGTGCGCTTGGCGGCGCAGAAGGCGGACAAGCCCAGTACAACGCAAGCTCTCGCAGAAAGCATCAATCGGTCCGTGTCCTATACGGAAGCTCTCATGGCGCGGTTGCGCAGCGCCGGGCTCGTTGTTTCACGGCGTGGACGGGGCGGTGGCTACGTCCTCGCTAAACCCGCCCGGCGGATTACTGTCGCGGAGATCTTTCGGGCCGTCGACGCACCTGCGAGCTTTGCGAGCCGTCCACCGAGTAGGAATACGCTCGTAGCCGAGCAAACCCAAGGCCTCTCAGGAATCGACCTCCCCTGGGAAGGGCTCAGAAGCCATGTCCTGTCGTTTCTGAATGACGTCTCGCTTGCTGATCTCGCGATGCGGTCGGCTGAGATGATCGGCAAGGACAGTAACGATCGGGCGGAGATAAGGTCGACGGCGCGGCATTGACATTGTGACCCCCCAACGACGAATGGAGACCATGGAAATGAATAGTAACCAGGCCTTGGAACGTATCAGTGCGGCGGTGTCCGAGAACGACGTGGTGCTCTTCATGAAGGGGACACCGCAGGCCCCACAATGCGGATTCTCGGCCGTCGTTGCGAAGACACTGACGCACCTTGGCGTTCCCTTTACCCCGATGAACGTGCTGGAAGACGATTCTCTGCGTCAGGCCGTCAAGGAATACTCGAGCTGGCCCACCATTCCGCAACTCTATGTCAAGGGCGAGTTCGTCGGCGGCTGCGACATCGTTCGCGAGATGCATCAGAATGGCGAACTGGCCCACCTGATGAAGGATAAGGGCTTGGTTTGACGAGCAAGAGAGGAGCTCTTGGCCTAAGGCTGCACCGATGCGAAGAGCGGGAGGATGAAGCGATCGCAGTCGAAGCGCAGCTCGGTGCACGCTCTGTCCGAGAAATGCCCACAGGCTTCGGATGGACCGTCGCTGATCAGGGTGCGGAGAGCAGCATGTTAGAAGGGTCATAAGGGAAAAGCCTTCCCATGCCCACGTTGAGAGAACCGACCGGACAGCGTAGGTGATGCAAAATCTCACACTTCAGGGCCCAGGGTGAGCAACTTCGTATCATAAAAGGGGAGAAAGAGGCGTCTTCCCGGGGGCAGATCTGTCGCCGAAATGCACCTCGAGATGTGGAGACAGCAGCAACAGCGGAGCTCGACGGTCGCTTCCAATCTCTTCTCTCAGTCCTCCCCTGCCCGTACGGTCTGGAGCGGTCAACTCCGGGGCTCGGCGAAGGGATGGCGGTCGAGCGCCCAACCCAGAAAGGCCCGGCCGCCGTTGGCGTCCGGCGGCGCGCCCGCCAGCGCGTTTCGCAGGCCGATCATGGCGGGATCGAACCTGCCGCGGAAGGCCTCCGGCTGTGCCGCGAAGGTCTCTTCGATGGGCGCCCAGGCACGACTCTGTCGATCGGCGTCGAGTTCGGAGAGAAAGACGATCATCTGGCGCCAGGCGTAGGCCGCGTTCTTGAGGCCTTGCAAGCGGCTTCGCCAGTCCGGTCCGGGACGTTGCAGCCGCCGGCAGATCCAGTCGAAACAGTGCTGCGCGAGAGCGCCATGGTCGAGGTCCGACAGATCCATCGCGTCGAAGACGGCGGCTAGGTTGTGCGTTGTCAGGATGAGCTGCTGTTCGATCACCATACCGTTCCAGGCGACCGATCTGTTGCCGGAAAGCCGAGCTCCGGCTCGCTCGAAACACAGCTCGGCGAACCGACCCCGGGCGACAGCGGCCGGCAAGTCGTAGTAGCGGGCGTAGAGCGTACCGGCGTAGCGCTTCAGCGCGAGCGCGGCGGCCTTCTCGAAGGTCTCGGAGAAGTCGCCCATGAAGATGTCGGCGGCCAGCTCACGCGTGAAGGGCGTCGGAAGGTTTGCGCGCTGCGCCAGACGCAGCATCTCCTCGGTCAAGCTGTTCGGAAGCTGAACGTGGGGGAAGTGTTCGAGCGAGAGCGTGGCGATCTCTCGCAGCGCGGTCAGTGCCAGGTCGCGGTCCGCCGATTCAGTTTTGCGCCGCTCAAGTAGAGCCGCCGCCCAGGGCAACTCCCGCAGCTGGATTTGGCTCTGGAGGTCGAGGAGGAGCAGCGACCGGCGAAGGCGGAAGCTGCGGTAGAGGCTGGCGAAGACCGTCCCGGTGGCCGGATCGGCAAAGCCGCGGGCATGGAGGTTGGCCGTGATCTGAGGCAGCACGGCCGCGAGTACCTCCGGAGAGGCGATCTGACCTCCGCGGACGAGATCCGACACCGGTGCGATCTGCACGGCTGAAACCTTGCGGGCAAAGCTCGGCGGCAGCTCGCTGCCCGCCTTGGCACCCGGCCGAGCTTCTTGTTCCGCGATCGGCGCTTGGAGCGACTGGACATCCTCGACACCCCTGTCGCCGGGCAGTCCCTCCAGGCGCGCGAGCAGCGCCGCGGCCAGAGCGTCCAGCCACACTTCAACATTCTGACGGGCCTGATCGGCCCGGTAAGCGTCGCGCTCCTCGCCGCGGCCGTACTTCGCGGCACGGCGCTCGATCACCAAGCTCACGTAGCGTTCCTGCTCAGCAGAGAGCGGCCCCTCATGGCATCTTTGCTCAAGCGCCGCACGACAGCTTTGAAAGGGTCCGTCGGGACGCGCCCAGCGCCTGGCCATATCCTTGCCTTCGGCGCGGCGATAGTCCTGCAGCCACGTGTCCGCGCGATGAAACCAGTCTTTGGTTACAGGCTCACTCAGAAGATCGACCAGTCGGTCGTAGAGGGGAATCCAAAGGGTCAGAGCGGCGTCTTGACGACGCACGGCATCCGAAGGCCGCTTGCGCGCCAGAGCGCGCCGAAGACCGCCGACGTTCTGTACGAAGACGCCATCGGGCCGGGGGTCATTGGTCGGAACAGGATAGAATCGCAGGCGATCGAAGAAGGGTGTGATCGCGTCCAGAATCGCATCGGCTGCCTGCGGTGCGCGCTCGGCCAGCAATGCGACGGCGAGCAGGGCGGACTCCTCCGGCGTGTCCGTCTCGAAGCATCCGCTCTCTGCCATGTCGCGCAGACGGGCCAGTCCCGGATCGCTCAAGTGCCAGAGATTCAGGCTGCTGCGCAGGCGGCCCGGGTCCGTCGGATCCAGGTCCAGAGTCTCTGCGAGTGCGAGTTCATGAGGACGCAACGCTCCGCCGGCCGCATAGGCGCCGGTAGCGAAGCCGCCGCGTACGATCTCGGGCGTCGCCCAGACCGGCATGCCGACCACCGGTGCCCGGTCACCGATCCGCAGGTCTGCGGTGCGCATGCCCGCCAGCACCTCGCGCCACTGGGCAGCCTTGCCGGACGCACCGGAGGACAGGGCCTTGGCAAGCTGGAACTGGGCATAAAGGTCGCCGATCGTCTGGCTCATCTGACTCTCGCGGTTGCTTCGGAGATCGAGGTCCCGGACCGCGACCTCAAAGGAGCCTCCAGGATGGTTTGCGCTCGCTTTCCGAGGGCGCCGAGACGGTCATACTTGGAGTAGGTTGGTCCGAGGGCGGGATTTGAACCCGCGCTCTCCGGGTCTGAAGCCCGGTGCTTTGGCCTCTAAGCTACCTCGGATCAGAGAACTTTCGCCTTGAGACAATCTGTGCAGGGCGACAGCGTCTGTCAACCAGAGATAGCAGCGCACGTTCGGGCGGTCCGGCTACCTGCGGGAATGAGCGTGCCGACCGAGTCCTCATCGCTGGCACGGATCCCAAATGTCATGGATCGGCCTCTGATCCTGCCCCTTTGAACGCAGCCACCCATAGTGGAGGAATGGCTTGTTTAAAGGGGCAGGGTCACGAGCCCCACAGATCCGTACTATCTCTTCTTGTTGATGAAAGACCTGCGTGCACCCCTCGATGATTGAGCGCAATCTGCGACCCGGACGCCCCATCGCCCGCGCTTGAGACCGCCAAACCCCACAGAGAATAGGTTGTGGGGTAGGGCGGTCGTGCATCACAGCCACGGGAGAGTCGCAGCATGGATGGTCCCCGCCGCAGCCAGAAAGATGAGGCGGTTTCGAACCTCCGCAGCTCGCCGAAGCTCGCGACGTGGCCGGGGATAGACAGGGCGGCGGAGTGATCGTCAGAACCTCCGTGAACTCCTCACGTCCTCGCTCCACGAAAAGCTAGGGGCGAGGGGACCAAGACGTCATCATGACTGCTGGGCGAGACACTTCGCCAAGTCCGCGAGGTTGAGGCGACCCTTCCGCTCTCTATGCAGATCCAGGACGGCTTCGCCGGCGGCGGCCTCGGTTGGGCCAATCGCGACAAAGGCGGGAATGCCGCTGCGATGCGCATCATGCACCTTTCGTCCCAGCGGGGCCGCCCGCAGGTCGGCACGGACGCGCAGGCCCGCCTCTGTCAGGTATCGAACAGCGGTCCGAGCTGCGTCGCGCTCTGCGCCGCCGACGTTGGCGACCACGGTCTGGACCGGTGCAAGCCAGAGCGGCAAGCGGCCACCGCACTGCTCGAGCAGCAGCGCGATGAAGCGTTCTAGACTGCCCAGGACCGCATGATGGAGCAGGCAAGGCACGGCGCGCTGTCCCTGGTCGTCGACGTAGTGCAGGTCAAAGCGCCGCGGCATCTGCAGATCGAGCTGGACGGTGCCGCACTGCCACTCGCGGCCTCGCGAGTCACTGAGGGCAAACTCAAGTTTGGGGCCATAGAGCGCCCCCTCGCCTGGCAAGAGCTCGACTGCCAGCCCGGCAGCGGCCGCCGCCGCGGCGAGCCCTGCCTCCGCTACATCCCACTCAGCCTCGGAACCAATCCGGCGCTCAGGGCGGGTCGAGAGACAGACCCGTCCCACGGAGAAGCCGAAGGCGGACCAAAGCCGTTCGAGCAGCCGACAGAAGCGCGCAACCTCCTCTTCGACCTGGTCGAGTGCCAGCAGTACATGACCATCGTCCTGGGTGAAGGCCTTGAGCCGGAACAGCCCGTTCAATGCGCCTGAGGGCTCTTCGCGGAAGACCTGGCCGAGCTCGAAGTAGCGCAGAGGCAAGTCACGGAAGGAGCGCGATCCCCGCGCGAAGACCGAGAGCGCGCCCGGACAGCTGACCGGCTTCAGGGCCCGCTGCTCGCCCACGCGAACCATGCCCTCGTCAAAGGCCTGCCAGTGTCCCGAACGCTGCCAAATCTCGGCGCGTAGAAGCTGTGGGGTGCGGATCTCCAGGTAGCCGGCCGCCTCCATCTCGGCGCGTACGCGGGACTCCACAAGTCGGAAGAGCCGCCAGCCATTAGCGTGCCAGAAGACCTGACCGGCCGCTTCTTCCTGCTGATGAAAGAGATCGAGCCTACGGCCGATCTCGCGGTGATCGACGCCCTCCGGCTGCTGGGCCTCCCTTACCTGAGGCGGCCGCTCGCGTGGCGCGCCCTGGTCGGCGTCTATCTCTCTTGAACCCTTCTGCATATCCCTGCTCCATCCGTGAAAGGAAAGAGCCAGGGCGTTCAATACAACTGAGGCCACGCCCTGGCTCGGGCGTGGCCTCCGGATTACCGCTCGTCTGTCGGCTGATGTCAGCGCGGTCGTGCGCTGGCAGCCGACGCGCGCGTTCCGGCGCCCGCCCGCAGGCGGGTCGTCGTCAGAGCCGGAAGAGAGCGCACTAAAAATTCCATAGCAGACATCATTGCAGCGGTGACCCTGACTTGCAAGTGGGGACGGCAGCCGTGCTGCCGGACGTCAGTGCCGCAGCACCCGATCAAGCCGCTCCATCAGAGGCACCCGCTGACGCGACGGTCTACTCGTTGCGGCAGCGTCCGCACGACCGGGGGACAGGGTGCCCATGCCAGAACGGCGGGGCGGCGGCGCGCAACCGGCCTCGGTGGAATCACTGTGATCGAGCGCTCTCCAAACCGCCATCAATCTTGTCTCAGGCGCGTTCAAGCCGTTTCATCCTTCGATCGGTGGGCAGAGACGCAGCCGCCATGGCAGGGGCGGCGCGCGCGGAGCTTTCGCGGAGCAGCCGCTCATGTCAGCCATCGACGATCGGCCTGCAGGACCGACCTTTCCGTTCCGGCGCTTGGCAGAGAACCTCGGGTGCCGTCAGGTGCGAAAGCTGTCTCGCGATCCTGTCCGGGCGCGGCTGCCCCGCCGCATCGCCCGCTATCTAAAAGAGGCCGAGGGCGCCTATGCCGCCCGCACCCTGGAGGCGCTGGCCAGCGACTTCCGCAGCTTCCAGGTCTGGTGCCGATGCGCCGGGCGGAGGCCCTTTCCGGCCGAGGCGAGCGCGCTCGCGGCCTACCTTGGCGAGCTCGAGCGGCGCGGATACCGCCCCGCGACGCTGCAACGACAGCTGGCGAGCCTGTCTCATCTGCACCGAGCCTGCGGTCACCAGGATCCGACCAAGGCCCGGGGCGTTAGTCTGGCCCTCCGCCGCGCGCAGCGGCGCCAGGGGATCCGTCCGCGCCGGCCCCTCCCGCTGGATCGCAGACTGGTGGCGCAGATGCTGGCAGGCCTTGGCGACACCGCTTGCGACCGCCGCGATCGCGCCCTCCTACTGGTGGCCCGGGACAGTCTCTGCCGGCGCAGCGAACTGGCGGCGCTGCGCCGCGAAGACCTGGCAGCGGGCCGTGACGGCGCCGGCAGCATCCTGGTGCGCCGCCACAAGGCCGATCCACTCGGCGAGGGGCGGGTCGCCTGGCTCGCGCCCGAGACCATGGCCGCCCTGGCCGCCTGGCTGAAGGTGTCCGGGACTGTGGTTGGCCCGCTGTTCCAGGCGACGGTGAATGGACGCGGGCCCGGCGCCGAGATGACGCCGCAGGGTCTGGCCCGGCGCTTCAAGGCGCTAGCGCGCCAGGCCGGCCTCGATGCAAGCCGCATCAGCTGCCGCTCGACACGCATCGGCGCGGCGATCGAGCTGGTCGCCAGCGGCGCCAGCTTGATCGAGGTCCAGCTGGCCGGGGGCTGGGTGTCGCCGCGGATGCCGGCCCGCTATGCGCAGGATCTGCTCCCGGCGCTGGGGGCCGTCGCCCGGCTGCACAGCCGTCTCCAGAGCCAGCCGGCAGCGGCCCCGCAGCGACCGCCGATCGAGGAGGCGCGGAAACGCTCGGGCCGCGGCGCGTCCTGCACCCCGGACGCTCCGGTGTCTCGAGCCTGCGCCCTGCCGCCGCGGCCGCGGGGCTGATCGCTGGCCCGCCGGCCGGAACGTCGCAGCGCCGGCGCGCCTCGGTGGCGGCCTTGCGCCGGCAGGCGGCCAGATAGCCCTGGTGCAGGTGGAGCCGGTCGCGCAGCGTGTCGCAGGACTGGCGTGGAGCGACACGGGCATGCGCCTTGGCGACCCGGTTGAGCGCCTCGTTCGGCCCGGTGGAGATCTTGATGCTCCGGGCGAATTGGCGCGAGAGCTCCGCCTCCAAGGCCCCCTTCGCGCGGTGGTTCGGCAACCAGCGCCGAACCTGAGCTGCCGCCTCGCGGGCAGCGCGCGCCATGCCGGCCTCGCGGGCCAGCGGGCCCTCCGCCAGCCGTTCGACCCGCTGCAGCCGCGCCTCCAGCGCCTCCGGTCCCGGCGCGTCGAAGATCCGGCAGAAGCGTTCGCGCAGCAGGTAGGCGCGGCGCAGCTTGGGGAAGTGGCGAAAGAGGCGCCGGAGATCGCGCAGGCGGCGCGGTTCGCCGCAGAGCCTGGCCCAGCGGATCTCCAGGAGCCTGCGGTTCTGTACCAGCAGCCGCAGAAGATCGGCGACCGTCAGCCCTTTGGGCTGGAGGAGACCGCTGGGCAGCAGGCCCCGCTTCAGGCGGCGCTTCTCGGCGGCCACCGCGCCGCGCAGGGCGTCGGTGACACTTTTCTGCGCGTGCCAACGGTCCGGCGCGATGACCACCCGGGCGAAGGCCGGCTCCTCCTGCGCGAGGCGGCGCAGGGCCGTTTCGACGGCCTGACGCAGGGCGGCATCGCCGTCGATGGTGATGGCGCGCAGGCGCAAAGGCGAAGGCAGGGCCCGCAGTACCTCGAGCAACCAGGCCAGTCGCTCCGCTGGGCCCGCCTGGCTGCCGAAGCGCTTGAGATCCTGGACGTAGTGGAGGCCGCGGCCCAGCTCGGTGCAGCGCACCAGCAGGGCCTCGCGTTTCTGGCGGCGCCGGTCGGCGGGAAAGACGCCGTCGATCCCCAGCACCTCCGGACCCGGCGAGGCGGCGGCCGCGGCCCGGTCCCGCGCCGCCAGCGCGGCCAGCAGCTGCTTCAGGCGACGGCGGGGCAGCAGGGTCTGGCGGCCGACCGAGCGCAGCGTGTCGCCCTCGCTTAGGCGGCGCGCCGCCAGGCGCTCGACGCCACGGTGAATGCCCGTCGCGGGCTCGAGCTCGGGCGGCAGGAGCGGGCCGAGCACGCGCCCCGTCTCGGCGTCGCGGTAACGCGGATAGCTGAGGCGCGCCTGGGTCGGTAGCCCCTCGCTCGGTGGCAGCGTGACGCTGCGCACCCGGTAGTCGTGCAGCTGCACTGCCCGCCCGAAGAAAGCCGTGGCGACTGCACGCGGCGGCCGGTAGCGCAGCCAGAGCTGCAGGATCTGAAGCGGCGCGCCGGCATGCTGCAGCCACCGCAGCCGGCGCCGCTGCTCCGCCACCTCCGCCAGCGGCGCCGGGGTCGTCGGCGGCGCCTCCGCAGTTTCCTCCAGCAGCACAGGACGCACCCCGTCCGGTCGCCGCGCGGCCGAGTCGCGGGCATGGGTGCAGGCTGAAGTCAGACAGGCGGACGGCATCACGGGCTCTCCCTGCGAGCGGCGCCAGGCGGGCGGCGCGACGAGGAGATGGGTCGCCGGTTCGAGGAGGGGGCCACCGCGCTGCACGCCGCTGCGCTGCGCAGCGCCGGCCGGCGCCGCTCTGGGGCACGAGCCCCGGGTCAGAAGAGGGAGCCGTCATCGGCGCGGCGCCTCCCGGTCCGGGCCCCGGTTTGGCGCGCGCGCGCGCGGTCCCTGCCGGCAGGCTCCCAGTGGGGGTGGTTCCCCAATGACCCTGAGGGAACCAGCCGCGCCGGCCGCGCCGCACCCCCAGGCGGAGCCCAGCGCCAGGGCCCGCGCGCGCTCTTCTTAAATATTAAATAAGAGCGCGGAGATTATTATTTCATTTTTACTCTTCTTGATTAATCAATAATAGCAATTGCCAAATTTTTTTCTGTATTACTAATATTTATTCCTAATCGACTTTACATTCCGAAGGAGATTTCCATGCTGCTCGCCCCCCTCTTCCGCAGCGGCGGCCTCACCGTCTGGTGCCTCAATCTGACCGGCCGCCCGATCGACGAGAACAGCGCCTGCGTCTATGCGATCCTGCTCTACGACCGTCCGGCGCCGGAACCGCCCTTCGTCTACATCGGGCAAAGCCGCCGCTTTCCGGCCCGGATCCGCAGCCACATCGGCACCGCCCGCACCTATGCGCGCTGCCGCCGCCGGCCCGCGGCCCGACCGCTGACCCGGCGCTTGGCCGAGGTGCGCCGCCGCACCCGCAGTCTGCTGGTCTTGGCGCTCGCCAGCTTCGAGACCCCCGGCCCGGAGCTGCTGCGCTGCGAAGTCACCTGGCAGCTGGCAGCCGCCCTGCAGGGCCTCGAGATCGAGGCCGGACGCCTGTGCGGGCCGGGCGCCCGCGGCGACAGCGAGGGCCTGCGCGGACAGCTGCGCGAGGCGCTGGCGCTGCCCTGGCCGCAGACCTGGATCGAAGCGCTGGCACCCTACTTCCGCTTGCCGCAGCAGCCCGGCGCGCGCGTCCTGCGCCTGTCGGACGCGCGGGCCCGGAGTCTGGTCGCGGCGTCGCTTACCGCGCCGCCGAAAGAGCCGGCCGGCCAGTGACCTTCCCCCCTCAGCTGTCGCGCCCCGAGAGGTCTCGCACCATGCCACGACGAAAATTTTCGCCCCCGCCGGCCCAACCGGAGTCCGGCGACCCATCTTCCCGCCATGGACAGCTCGCAGACACCTCCCTGGAGCCCGACGCCCGACGACGATCCCCGCAGCTGGCGCGCGGAGAAGGATCTCGCACGCGACCTCGGCATCCACCTCAAGACCCTGCAGAAGCTGCGTCGCACCCATCGGCTGCCGCACCAAAGGGTCACCGAGCGCAACATCCGCTACACGCCCTCGCAGATCGCCCAACTCAAGGAGGCCCTCGCATGTCAGGACGGCGCACCCGAAGGCCGCGCGGCCTCGTCGACCTCGGCAACTGCTGGCTCGTCAAGCTCGCGCGGTCGCCGAACTACTACGTCGCCTGGAACGCCGGCCAAGGAACTCGCGCACTTGAATCGACTGGCACAGCAGACCTTCAGCAAGCGCTGCTGATCGCTCAGGCCGTCTCCGAGCGTCTGCAGCGGGCGGAGACCGGCGAGCCGGCGCCGGCCTGCGAGACGCCGGTCGTGCGCTGCCTGCTGGCCTATTGGGAAGAGCACGCCGCCGCGCTGCCGAGCGCCACCGCGGCCCGGAGCGAACTGGCCCGGCTAAGGGACAGCTTCGGGGGCTGTCTCGTCTCGGAGCTGAGCGAGGAGACGATCACGACCTTCAAGGACGAGCAGCTCGCCCGCGGCTACGCGCTCTCCAGCGTCAGCCGGTCGCTTTCGACCCTGCGGGCCGCCCTCAACCACGCCTGCAAGAAGCGGCGGCTGGCCAGCAAGCCCTTCATCCCGGAGGTCTTCGGGGAGCACGATCGGGAGACGCAGACACCCAAGGGACGGCGGCTCAGCGAGGCTGAAATGGCGCGACTCTTCGCGGCAGCGATCGACCGCCAGCAGCGGCGCTATCTGCTCCTGCTCGCCGGCACGCTCGGCCGGCCGCAAGCCGTGCGCGCGCTGACCCGCGAACAGGTCGACGTCGAGCTCGGCTGCATCCGCCTGAATCCGCGTGGACGCCGCCAGACCAAGAAGGTCCGCCCGGTCGTCCCGTTGATCGGCAGCCTGCGCGACGAACTCGCCGAGGCCGCGCCCGGCCCGCTGCTCGCGATCGACGGGCGACCCATCACGGACTTCAAGGCGGCCTGGCGCAAGCTGCGCACCCGCGCGCAGCTGGACGAGGCGGTCAAGCCCTACTCCTTCCGCCATACCTTCGCCTACTGGCTGAAGCGCCAGCGCTTCCCGGACGCGGAGATCGGCCAGTACCTTGGCCACAAGCCGGCCAACCGGATGCGCTCGACGGCGATCTACATCGGGGAGGAATTCGAGTCCCTGATCCCGGCAGGTAATGCGATCGACGAGATCCTGACGCGCGTGTTGGCGGCTGCAGCGAAAACGTGAACCCTCAAGACCTGCGCTCACCGATGTGCACTTCTAGCCCAGCGGCGCAGGCCGATGGGGGCGAGGCGCCAGAGCTGATCGAAGAGCCTGGTTCAGGCGACGCAGCAGTGGGTCCGGATATCGTCGTAGCCAGTGAACGCGCGGTTCGATAGCCAGTTGTCGCGCAAGAACTTGGCCGGTCCCCACTGAGTGGTCGGCACCGAGTGCCAGTGCATCGTCACTTCCTGGGCCATGGCCGCAAAAGCCAAAACGCCGCTCGATGAAAGCGACGCTTGCGTGCGTGTCACAGAGTTGGTTGCGGGGGCACGCAACCACCGAGACCGACATTCGCTGAAGGCACTGATTTAACTGCTGGCTTCGGGTCTCGCGTCCGCTTTCTGCCCCCGCCGCTCCTTCCACGGCGGGACCAGATCGGGCGTGCGCCACAGGCCGACCGTCTTTGACCTTGCCCAGGACTCCTGCCGAAAGCTAAAGCTGACGCGCGGTCAATGGTCCTAATCTACCGAAAGCAGGGTCTGGAGCTTGGTGTTTAGATCGTGAACGCGCCCGACAATCCGCCGCATGGACTGGCCGCCGTCCATGTAGAGACGTTGGGTTTCGATGAGGTGAAGTCCGGTACCTATCTCACGCAGCTGTGCAACAAAATCCTCATCGTGCTCGGGGATTTGGTAATGGCTTGTTGTGAGGAGCAGCTGCCCGATGCGGCTTGCCTCTTCCTGAAGCTCCTCGACCCGGCCGTCACTAGCGATCGCTTCTGCCCGGCGATCAAGGTCCGATAGCTCTCGCGCGGACCGCCGGATCATGTCGTTACTATCCCGCCTGGCCTGATCGGCAAGAGGCACGCTGTCGATATGCTCAGCTTTCAGGCGAGAAGCTTCGGCTATGGCATCGGAGACATAGCCCGCCAGTGTCTTCCAGGAATCGCCGCCCATCACTAGCCGGTGCGACGCGGCGGCATCCAGCTTTTCGGCGATGGAGCGGAGCCGGTCATCAAGTCCTTTCTCCACGGCGCTGTCTTCGCTGGCAAGCCGCCGCAGTTCCTGTCCGGCGCGGCCAAGCTGTGTCCTGACGAGATCGAGCCACGGATTGACGTTCCGCTGCTCAAGTTCGCCGCCATAGATCAGGACCTCGATCAGCGTCGCGGCCAGATTGGAAAGGAAGCGGCTGCCGGCTTCGTCCGCGGCCGGGGCGAGCGGGTTCCTGGCAAGCCATTCGCCGACGCGCTCGATGACCTCGTGCGGCTCGGCCGGACGGGAGCGCGACAGGTGCCGAACATAGGGGGTGTTCCGGCTGTAATACACGGGCTGTCCGCCGCGCGGAACCTCGATCGCCAGCACGACCGCCTCATCTTCCTTGGCGAACTTGATAACCGGCGTAATGGCAGGGCGGACATTGCCGGAGCACACGCCTTCGATCCGGCGGCACAGGCGATCGCGCCCTTCGGCGGTGTCAACATCCTCCAGTCCCGCGAGCGAGCCGTCATCGGCGACGCCGATCAGGATGTTGCCGGGATTCGAGGAGGCGAACGCCGCGATCTCCCGGCTGAGCTCGTGACCGTTATCGGGGTAACGCTCCATAAATTCCAGATGCTGTCCCTCGCCCCGGTCCCGTAGCAGCGGTAGTTCCGCGGACAGGGTTTCATCGATCCATTCAGGTCCCGCCATGATCAGCTCTGTCCTTCGGGCAGGGCGTAGCGCCGTTCCCGCTTGCGGAAGGCGTACGAGCCGCCTTCGAGTATTCGGCAGACCTGCTGCCTGATGCCCCGGTCTTCGGGCGTATTGTTCTCCAGCGCGCCCGACTCGTAGGTGATATGCGGAAGGCCGTTGTCGCGCGGCTCGGCTGCCGCCACGAGGACCTGTTCGGAGTCGGCGTTTACGACCAGGTTGGGGTTGTGCGTGATGAGAATGATCTGGCGCCGCTTCTTCGCCGTCTTGAAATAGGCCGTCAGCAGTTCGTAGATCGACTCGTTGTCCAGGTTCTCGTCGGGCTGATCGACGATCAGCGGGCGGGTGTCGGCGACATCCACGCCGAGATACAGGATCAGCAGGACGATGCCCGTCGTGCCCGGCGACAGCTTTTCGAGATCGACACCATTATACTTAGGGCCGTAGCTGAGCCGGACGTGCTCGACCTCATACAGCCACTCGAAGACATCCTGAACGGTAACGCCACTGCGCATGTAGTTTTTCGGCGGCAGGTCGGCTTTTCGGAACTCTGCCAGAAACACCTCCATCGCGGGCCGGATACGTTCCGGATGGCCGGAAATCCATGCAGGCTCGAGGATTTTGCGCGCCGCCTGCGCGAGGCCGTCCATCGTGCCGTAGGGAATGGCCCGCCTCTGGTCGAACAACGCGCCGCCGCGTTCAAGCCATTCGTCAAGATTGGCTTCCCAACGGATCGAAAACTCCAGATCCTGCTCCTGTTCTGCTGCGGTTTCCCCGGTAAGGCGGGCCGAAACGGGGGCGTAAAGCTCCTCCAGGGTTTCCTGTTCCTGGCCGAGATTTGCAAAATAGCCGACATAGGCGTCAAGCCGTTCCAGGCGCGCGGCCGCAAGTCGGCTCCATAGCCCAGTCTTCCGAACGCTAGACAGTGCGCGCTTAGCGGCTTTGGCGAAAAGGGCTGCCGGTGTAGCAGGGCGTTCCATTTGGATCGAGACCTGCTGCAGCAGTGTTCCGAAACCAGTAATGACGCTATCGTAAGGGTCGATCCATTTCACTCGGGCGTGCTGCCGGGGTGCGCCCACGCGACTACAGAAATCCGTTTCGGCAGGGGAGGTGAGGACTTCAGTTATCGTTGGCAAGGCATTTATCGAACAGGTAGAGAGGAAAGGACGAGGGAGGCAAGATGGCGCGCGGCGAACTGATGAAGAAGCTCATCACGAGCTACGGTCGGGATGACAGTTTCCGCACCGTGGTCGAACAGATCATCAGCGAGGAGGAGCGGAAGGGCAATCGCGTGCTCGCAGGCTCCCTGCGCAAGTCCCTCGATCGCCTCGGTGAAGGAGCGACCCAAACGGCTCCCGCGACTAAGCTCCTACCCTTCCCGGACGAGGCCCGCGATTTCATCCAGCGGGTGGAACCGCAACGCACGCCCGCCGAGCTTCACCTGTCGCGGGAGAACACCGAGCTCTTCGCTGGCATCATCCGCGAGTTCCGGCAGGCCGATCGCTTACACCGCCATGGTCTTGACGTGCGCTCAAAGCTGCTCTTCTGTGGCCCGCCGGGGACGGGGAAAACCATGTGCGCCGAGGTGTTCGCCGGCGAGTTGGGACTGCCCTTCTTTCACGTGCGTCTCGACAGCCTTGTGTCGTCCTATCTCGGTGAGACGGCCACCAACATCCGCAAGACCTTCGAGTTTGCCCGGCGCCAGCCTTGCGTCCTCTTCTTCGACGAGTTCGACGCGCTGGCGCGCTCACGGGAAGAAGCGACCGAGACTGGCGAGTTGCGCCGTGTGGTAAACAGCCTCCTGATGTTTATCGAGAAGATAGAACCTGGCGGTTTTTTGATCGCGGCAACTAACCTCGCGGGCCAGCTCGATCCTGCAATTTGGCGGAGATTCGACGAGGTGGTCTGGTTTGACCTACCCGACGCGCGGATGATCGAAGCCTACCTGCGCCACGCCTTTCGCAACGTGACGACAACCATCGATCCTACGACCTACGTCGAGCGCCTGACGGGAAGCTCCTACGCGGAACTGGCCCGGATCACCCAACAAGCGATCAAGCTGTCGATACTCGATGGCAACACTGGTGTAACCGACGGTCATCTGCGCTCAGCCCTGCGCAATTCGGAGCGTCGGCGTGCGAGGATGCACAGAGGTGGCGCGGGAGCCACTCCCGAATAGGAAGGCGGGATGGCCCAGCTCGACCACCTGCAACTGATCCGTGCCCGCCTGCCGATCGCGCGGCGCAAGACCGGCGGTGGCGGTGCCCCGCCCGGACGAGGCGGCGGTCATGGCGGTGCCCTTCGGACCGAGACCCAGGCTGCGGTCGCGGAGCAGCAAGCCGCAAAGCCAGCTGCCTTCGTCGATCCCTCTCTACTTCTTCGCGTCCAAGTGGATGGGCATATCGCCGAGAGCGAGTGGGAGAGGCTCGGCCTCTCGGTCGTCTCCAGCGATGCGGATCGCACTGTCCTGCTCTTCTCCTCGACGGGCGACGTGACCGAGTTCGTGGATCGCCTCAGCAAGTTCGACGCTCCCCCTGCCAAACCGCATCAGAAGAATCCGAACTACGCCGGCCTAGTGGGACGGATCGACGGGATCGGCGCACTCGCCCCGCGGGATCGGCTCGGGCCGAAGATCAAGGCCGAGGGCTTCACTGAAGCCGAGGATCTTCAGGACGATACTCGTTACGTCCTCGATATTGAACTTTGGGAGTTCGGCACCCGGCCCCGGCGCGAAGCCAAGGTGGCGGAGATCGAACAGTTCCTGACCGCCCAAAGCGGAGCCGTTTACGACACCTATATCGGCCCCTCCATCACCGTGATGCGCGTCGAAGCAACGGGGCGCGGCATCCGGCCTCTTCTCGGCGTACCCGAGATCGCGATCATCGACCTTCCACCGGAGCCGGATCTCGTAGCCCAGCCAATGGTAGCCCTGGACGCGGGCGGAGTCCCAGCCGTCCTCCAGCCGGCGGAAGGTGCGCCGGTCATCGGCGTCCTCGACAGCGGAGTGAATGATCATCCACTTTTGAACGGGCTGGTCGTTGGTCGTCACCTCGGCGAGGGCATCGTGGACACCGCCGATGTTTGGGGACACGGCACTTCCGTCGCAGGAACGGCGATTTTTGGTGATCTGCGCGACGCGATTCCGTTGGGTGCGCTGGAACCGGTCGGGCGGCTGGCCGTGGCCAAAGTCGTAGGCGATAACGGCCGGTTCCCGGAACGACGCACGGTGCCCCGTGTGATGGACGCAGCGATCCGCACGCTACACGCGGACCAAGGCTGTCGGCTGTTCGTGCTGTCGCTTGGCGATACGAACGCCAACCTTCCACAGGGTCGGGTCGGTCCCTGGGCCGCAACCCTGGATGCGCTCGCTCGCGAGCTCGACGTACTAATCGTCGTCTCCGCCGGCAATCGGGGTCGGCCGAGACCATTCAGGTCAGCTACGTCCGAGGAACTGGTAACCGTATACCCCACCTACCTGCTCGAGCCGGAAAACCGGCTGGCCGAGCCCGCGGGCGCGGCGAACGTCGTGACGGTCGGTGCGGTGGCGGGAGGAACCGGTCTCGATGCCCGGCATGCGCAGGACGCAAATGTTCGGCCGATCACGCAGGAATGGGGCGAGCCGTCGCCCTTCACGCGGATCGGACCCGGGGCGGGTGGTGCGCGGAAGCCCGATGTCGTCGACCTTGGCGGGACGGCTGTCTTCGATGTGCCTTCCATCAGCTTGGCTGGCGCGCCGCATCTGCCCGCAGCGGGGGTGATCACTCTGAATCATCGCTACACAGAGCAGTTCCTCACCGCCGCCGGGGGCACATCCTTTGCCGCGCCGCTGTTGATCCACAAGGCCGCGCGCCTGCTCGGCCGTATGCCCAATGCGTCTGCCAACCTCTTGCGAGCGCTCCTCGTGGGCGCGGCGCGCTCGCCCGATGCCTTCGAACGACGGTTGGGGGCGATGACCGCCGCCGAGCGAGTCAGTATCGGAGGCAGCGGGGTCGTCGATCCCATCCGCGCCGCCTACTCGGATGACCATCGTGTCGTCCTCTACGCCGAGGACGCCTTGGAGATGGATCAATTTGCTGTATACCGCCTACCCATCCCACCCGAGTTCCGAACCGGTGGGGCGCGTACGATCCGGGTTTCCCTTGCCTACGACCCGCCTGTCCGCCGCACCCGGAATGACTATCTCGGCACCAAGATGGATTTCCGCCTCCTGCGCGGCATTGATGAGGCAGAGCTCTTTGAGCATTTTCGCAATCGGGACAAGACGTTGGAAGGGGCAGCGCCAGCCGTGCCGCAGAGGTTTAAGTGCAAGCTCCAACCCGGGTCAGACGAGCGGGCGAATAGCACGCTTCAGACGGCCTCTGTCACCTTCAGGCGTGATACAGAGGAGTACGGCGAGGTGTACTACCTCGTTGTGCGATGCCTATCCCATTGGGCCGTGGACCAAGTTCTCAATCAGCGGTTCGCCGTAGTCGTGGAACTCGAGCACCGACCGGAGATCAGGATTTACAACCGTGTTCGTGAGCGCGTTCAGGTACGAGCCTAATTCTTGGCAAAAGCGCTATCCGAGGGCGGGGCAGTTTCACAAAATATACTCTGGTGGACCGGACCTTGCTGCATAGCGCAGTGAAAGTCCCCTCCATCCCACAGAGCGGACACTTGGTCGTGTCCGCTTAGCCGCCACAAGCGAACATCCGAGACACGGAGGCGAATGGCAGCGATGTGCCAGACGCGGAAGACCCTGGCGTCTCGCTGACACCGGCCTCCTCGGTTCCCATCGCGATCGCGCGCTTCTACGCCAAGTCGCGCACGGTCGGCGCTCATTTCGGGCTCACGCCGCGGCGTTGGCAGTCGGGCACCACGGTCGATTACGGTGGGCGGATCTCCAAGAAAGGCGACGGCGATGATCGCACCGAAAGGCTGAGCCGCAGGCAGCGAAAAACGGTTCGGGTTTGACGGGTTCCGCCCGAGGGCGGAACGGTGGGACGGGAGACTGATGAGCGGCGGGAAGCGCGCTATCTTGCCTGTGACGCCCTCCTTGGGAGGTGCGATCACGCGTGAGTGCAGGTGACTGACGCCCCGCCCTGTCCGATCGGAAAGTGAACCGCCGCACCCTCTCTGCGGCTGAGTTCGAAAGAGTGTATGGACCGTCCGATCGTCCCCCCTGGCCCCGTCGCGCGCCCGCGTCTAGAGTAAAGATAAGGGTGATGCCCGAGACTCTACTGTCCAACTTAAGGAAAGAAGATCCATGAGAAAGCAACGGGATAGTCATCAATTTAAGAGCGCAAGATAAAAGGTCATGGTGCAAAGCGGCGCTTTTCCCAGTCTGCACATCGGGTTGGCCTGCACAGGGGGCCGCGCGCCCTGTGCAGGCGGTCAACGCTAAAGCGCTGATGGGATTGCGGGATTGTTGGTGCAAGGATGAAGGCGGCGTTTTCGGAAGGCAACGGCGCGCATAAGTCAGTGAGCGACCATGTCGGACGACAGCGAAGACATCTCCTAGGCAAAGCTAGGACACATCGGCAGCATCGGCGACGGCTGCACCAAAAGCTACATCAGCCGGGTCATGCATCAGGTCTCGATGTCAGGGAATCCAGCTTCGGCAACAGTGTATCTACTGCGCTCGTCAGACGTCGCCGGTAGCTGATCGCGGACGAACTGGCGAGAAAGACCGTCGCCGGGTTTGTCGCCCACTACGACATGCTAGTCGCCCTAACCCGACGCGAAGTTGAGAACTCCGGCAAGAAGTCAGCTCAGCGGAACGGCATGGAGTCTCGCATAGCCAATAGCAGCGAGCGCATCAGCGCAAACTACCGGTAGTTCTTGCAGCTCGTCAGCGGCAAGTACGCCCTTGGTGGAGCGCTCAAAGGATTTCACACTGGTCCTCTGGCGGCCGGTCATCGAGAACGCGCTGGGTCGGCAGGTCTCCGGCCTCATCCGAGGCAGCGGTATCTCTTGGGAGTTTGGCCGCAAGCGAGGACCCGGTACCGGTGTGTAGGATGATATCCCGCTGCATGTCACAGCGAAGTCAAAGCCTACTGAATTAGGCGACCGGGCCTTGAAAGCCATTTGTCACCTATGACCGAGTCCGGTCATTCATCGGGCCTGCTGCGGACGACCGCTTCGAGCCAAGAATTAGAAACGCTGCGCATTGCATTAATGTCCACTTATGCCGATTGCACCGCCTAATTTACTAACAAGGGCTTTACTCACAGCTCAATGCGACAGCATTCACGCCAATGCCGTTGGCAAAGAAGAGCAGGACATCGCTGCCAGAATGTGGAGGTGCCGAATGTGTCTGATAAAGACCGATCCAACCGCGAACATGCATTGTTTCCATCGCCTTTAAGCTGTGCACGGCTTATTCCGGGATTGAGGCCGCTGCGAAAATGGGGGCGGGTTGGCAGCTCAGGTCAGCTTCTTATTGAATGGTTTGCAGACGAAATAGCCACGAAAGACGCAAGGTTCCTGCTGCACATGCAAAAGGCGTAGCGAGAGCATGAAAAAGAATCTGTGGTTGCAAAAAACTGTTGTTTCTTGATTTAGTTTATGCTGCACTCACGAAAGTTGCTCTTCTAGGGTGAAAGCCATGTCCTAAGAAAAACTTGGGGGAATATTTCATGAATGCATTTCAGAATATCTGCATTTTGGGCGTTGTTTCTGTGATAAGCTTTGTTGGTGTGAGTCATCCAACGCATGCGTTAGACTTATCGGCATTCTCCGATTGTGCGGTGATTTCTGCTAAGGCTACCAATGAACGTGCTCAAACATCCGTTAATCGAATCGTTGAGATTCAAATTGTTCCAGGTTTAGGGAGTGCGCTTGAGAACCGGTTCTTTACAACCCCACTGCCTCCTAGAATTATTGACCCTAGAGATTTTTCCTGTAAGCACCGACATACTCGACCCGTTACCAATGCGCAAGTAAGCTCAGCCTTGAGCGAGCATCTGGCGACAATAAACGCGAAAATCAAAGCAAACACAGTTGAAGTTCAACAGACGGTTGCTCAGAGCTTTGCGATCCAAATTGATATTCTTATCGCTGAGGTGGCAGAAATCCGTTCACTTTTGTCTGTGGTAGATGAGCAGGATGCGGCTGTGATCGGTGCTCGACTTGACAGCCTTGAGACGCGTCTCGACGCCTTAACGCAAATCACGAACAACTAAAATGAGACGCTATCTTTTGATGATGGCTGCGGTTGTCGTCAGCTTCAGCTGTTCGACAGCCAGAGCTCAGGAAGTATCGGAGCAGTTTTGGTCATTAGCCACATCTGCGGTCACCAAACCAAGTGGTAAAAGCCTTTATAACGACTACAAGTTGCTTCAAGAATTCGAACGCGAACTCACGCGGATGCCTTGGGATGACGATGGTTCCGATTTGAGCCAGCCATGGCTCCGGCCGGAGCAGACAACAGATGCCTTGCTCGAAACTGCCGGACTGATGGATTACATTGAAGCTCGAACTGCTCAACGCATGGGTGTTTTCACCGACGCTTTGATCGGCAGTCATGCTCAGGGTTACAACTCTGGGGCCAGGGATAGCGACCGGGTTGCGATGGGTACTGAAATTGTTGCGTCAGAGATCAAGTTGCTTGCGTTCCCAGCGGCGGCGGGTAGCGAACTGTTAAACCGCGTCGAAAGTGCTGGGAAGATGTGGGTCGCAGGCGCACTTCGAGACAACGTCGTCGCACCGACGACTCTCAGAGCGTACTCAGACGCTCTACACGTTGACGCAATCAAAGCCTTGGAAGAAGCGCAGCGTACGCAACTTGAGAAGGGCGCAAACTTCTTAGCCAATTTGTACCGACTAGAAGACAGCTTGGAGAATTCATCGGATGGTTCTACGTCCGTAAATGCCGCTGCGCAGAGTCTGGTAGAAGAACTCCGAAGTATCTCGGGTGCTGACGACCTCGATGAGATTTCCCAAAGACTACAAGATGGTGGTTATGGCGAGAGCCGAGAAGAGAAGGAAGAATTTCAGGAACTGGTGGACTCTGCAAAAGAGTTTGTTGCGGGTGCAAGTGAGGTAACCAAGACCGCCAATGAAGTGGCTGCGTTACTAGACGCCGCAAGGGTGGATATCCCGGAACCGGCAGCAAAAGCGCTGAATTTTGCGAACTTCGCCACCGGCGCGGCAACCCAACTCGCGAATGGGAATTTTTTAGGCGCTGCAACAAGCGTCTTTAAATTCTTTGGTCCTAAAAGGCCAAGTGCTGACGAGTTGCGGCATCGGGCGATTATGGGCGCTCTCAATCGAATTGATCGAAAGTTACATTTAGTCCTGAAAAACCAAGCTCGCTTGCTTGAGGGGCAAGCGCGGATCATGCAGCAGTTGGATCGGATGCAATGGACGATGGAGTCTGGGTTTCAGAATCTTGAGGCTTCGTTGCAAGAGAGTACCATTTTAATCTTGCGCGCGATTTTCGCCGGAGATGATCGCGCCATGGCAGTATGCAGTTCAGTATCGGACTCTATAAATCCGGTTCTGTTCCCAGAAAGCGCTGAGAGTATAGACCTGTTTGTCGAACCAAATCGGGCCGGGTTGCCGCAGACAGTGCGGGACAATTGGATGAAGAACCCCCCACCTGTATCTGAGAAACTGAAATACATCTCGAACAGGTACGGTCGCGATTTGAGACGCTGTTACGTAGCGCTTTCTGATCTTTTTAATAGTCTTCAAGGCGGACGACCGATTGATGAGTACTTTTTCATGAACCGTCTTGTGGATGATTTGGATTTAGAGAAGGCCGTTTCTGGCGACGTCACTGCAGAGCAACAGCAGGACGCAGAAAGAACGACCATATTAGCCAAGTCTTTCAGGGATAATCTTTTTAGGCCTGTCGTAACTGGATATTATTTGCCGCGTATGGCAGAACTCTTGGAAGCTGAACAGGGGCTATCCACTTCTGACGCAGAGAAGGCTGCTATTGCTCTTGCCTTTTCGCCACCTCTTGTCACGCAGTTTTCGGCGATTGAAATAACAACGGACATGGATGCGCCTGTAGAGCAACGATCCAGGCTTGTGCGTGATCATTCGGAAGCACGTTCCGCATTGGAAAGGTACTTCACTGCGGCAATCTATAACGAGATTTCACGCCCTTTGTCGGCTCCAAGCGTCTTGTATGCTTCCAACAGCGTTGGCGATCTGCACAGCATCTTTGGCCTGATGGGGAAGCGGCCAGAGCAATTTGCAATGCAGGATAATAGTCAGGTAGTCGGAGGGCTTGCTCACAGTGAGGAGGACGCCTTACGACTGCTGATCCAAGCGTTGCAAGTTGTCGAGATCTTAAGAGCGCAGCAGGCAATGATCGATGGTACATCATTGGTCGAGTTGCTTTGGCGCGATTTGCACAGTCAAGATGAGAAGCGGTGGCAGCACGCTCAAACAGTGCTTTCAACCAGCTCACTTATTCGGGAAAACTTTGCCAGATATGCGCTGTTTCGAGCTGCAACAGACAACGAGCGAAATAGTCCAACTCAATATCGCATCGTACTTGCGGGTGGCAATCGAAGCCAAGTTGAAACCTATCTAGATCGTGCGTTTGGAGACAGGCTCAGAATTCAGGTAGAATGTATTGGTGAGGCTAAAACAGCTACGGTCTGTGACAGCATTTTGGGCAATCGATATCAAACCAACTTCCTTCTAAAGATTAGTTGGCCATCCGATGCGCCCGAAGCAACACCGCTCTTCATGACAAGGCTACCCGGCTTCTTAGAGTTAGAGAGCAGAGCGTACCTTCGTTCGGAAACGTTTCAAAGTGTTCGGTCTGAACATGACCGTCTTCGCAAGGAAGTGGCGAGTTACCGTATGGAAGATGCAATAAACTCTGCACTCATTGCTGACGAAGTGCGTGACTTGGCTCCAAATATCATAGCCCTCTATCAATATTCGCGAAATCTTCAGCGCGGACATCAAAGGCCATTGGTTGAGCCGCAATAGTATTTCCAGAAGTGTCACAGAACGAAGTCCATTGGAGGGCGAGGCGCAGTCACCGGCTGGACGAGAGCCGCGATTGAGAGCAACCGCAGCGAAAGGGTGATTTTGTCCCGCATAGCAGTCGTTCGCCTTCAACGGCATAAACAACAGTCTTGGGTGGGACTTTTTCTCATCCGCTTGAAACGATGGCTGATATCACGCAGAGAGAACGACTAGAATGCCCGGCTGCCGGTCTTGTCGGCGTCATTCCCGCAGCCGCACGCCTGGCCCGCCACCATTAGCGTCAAGGAACTCGACGCCGGCTTTCTCGAAAGCAGACTTGATAGCCGCAAGGTTCGCCGGAATCGGCGTCCTCCGCTCCAGCTCGAAACTATTGACGGTACTGACACTCACCCCAGAAGCTTCGGCAAGTGCTGGTAGGTTCCATCTGAGCAGTCCACGGGCAGCGCGGCATTGGGAAGGCGTCATCACGCGCCGATACTTTCCTTAGTCATAAATTCAGTCAAGGTTACGAGATTATCTTGACCTCACGATATCACGATAATATCGTGAGGTTACGGTATTTTGGTGATATCGAGCGGCACGAGAGGATGCGCCAACACCCTCCCGCGCCTGACCACAACCTGACTTCTGAGGAGTCCGGTCATGGCTAAGCCTATCCGTAGCACAAGCCTTTCGCGGCGGGCCATGCTGGCCCGCAGTTTCGCTCTGCCGGCGGCGGTTTTTCCAGCCGCGCAGACCTTCGCCACCATCCCGACGCCTGCCGCTCTAACCGCCTCCGATCCCGGCCCCGACGCGGAACTCTTCCGGCGCATCGCGCAGGCCAAGCGCCTGCGCAAGCGCTGCGCCCGGGCGCAGCGGATCCGCGACCGCCTCCGCGCGGCGCGCGCGGCCCAGGCGGATCTCCCACCCCTCCCCTGGCGCGGCCCCTTCCCGCCCTACGCCGACCCAGCCTCTCTGCAGCATGCCGAACTGTTCCGGCGCTACGCCGAGGCAGTGCGCGCGGCGGTGGCGCTGCCGGCCCACACGGCCACCGGCCTCCACGCCAAGCTCAGCCTCGCCGCCGTCGCTTCACGGCGGGGCCGGGCGCGGGTCTACCTCTACGAGGACCGCGAGTGGCTGGAGACGGCCCTGGTCGACCTTAGGCGTCTGGCCGAGGCGACCGCACCTGGCGCATGACCGGCCGGAAACGGCTTTTTCGTTTGGGCTTGCCGGCAAGCCTGCCGGGCCGCGCCGGACTGTCAAGGGTCTGGCGACCGCCGCAGGCGGCGGCCTGACGGCCGCCCTTGACAGCCCGGCTTCCTCGGCCCGGCGAGACTGCTGCCATGCCCAAAAAAAGAATCTTGGAGTGAATTGGCCCAGGCTCGACGGCGCTGTCTCATTCCCGCTCGCGCTGGCTGCGGCCTGACCTGACTGCAGACAAAGACTGGGAGTTCGCGGTTGATCGCCCGAGGAGACACGCCCACGTCGGACTCCTTACCCACAAGACTCGGGGAAAGGTCCAGCCATGCCGGAGGACGAGTCTCATCCGGCCGCGTCCAAGGGCGGGACGGCGGCCAACGACAGCGGGACGGCGGCGACGAGACTGGATGCCGCCGTGCTGACCCTCGCCCGTCTGATCGGCCGGCAGATGGCAAGGGAAACCTTCGAGCAGTTGAGCGCCGCCAACGACAACCGTCCGACCGACAACGGCCAGGAGACTTCGTAAGATGACCCGCGCCGCCCTCTACGCCCGCTACTCCTCCGATGCTCAGAACGCGGCCTCGATCGCAGACCAGTTCCGCCTCTGCCGCGAGCAGGCCGAACGGGAGGGCTGGAGCGTGGTAGAGACCTACCAGGACGCCGCCCTCTCCGGCGCAAGCGTCACCCTGCGACCGGGCGTGCAGGCGCTGTTGCAGGACGCGCTAGCCGGGCGCTTCGATGTGGTGCTGGCCGAGGCCCTGGACCGGGTGAGCCGCGATCAGGCCGACGTAGCGACGCTCTTCAAGCACCTGAGGTTTGCCGGCGTGGAGATCGTCACCCTGGCCGAGGGCGCGATCTGCGAACTGCACGTGGGCCTCAAGGGCACCATGAACGCGCTCTTCCTCAAGGACCTCGCGGCCAAAACCCATCGCGGACTGCGCGGCCGGGTCGAGCAGGGCAAGTCGGGCGGCGGCCTTTGCTACGGCTACGATGTGGTGAAAGATCTCGACGGCGCGGGCGCGCCCATCCGGGGCGGGCGCAGCATCAACGCGGCCGAGGCCGAGATCGTGCGTCGGGTCTTCCGGGACTTCGCAGCGGGTGTCAGCCCGCGCGCCATCGCGCAGCACCTCAACGCCGAGGGCATCCCCGGCCCGGCCGGCAAGCTCTGGATCGACACCACCCTGCGCGGCCACGCCCGGCGCGGCACCGGGCTCATCAACAACGAACTCTACATCGGCCGGCTGGTCTGGAACCGCCTGCGCTACATGAAAGACCCGGCGAGCGGCAAACGGGTCTCGCGGCTCAATCCGCCAGAGCAGTGGATCGTCAAGGAGGTGCCGGACCTGCGCATCGTCGAGGACGACCTGTGGCAGGCGGTCAAGGAGCGGCAGGCCGTGCTTGCGATCACCTACGCCCCCGCCATCAAGGCCGGCCATGCCGAGCGCCTGCACCGGACCCACCGGCCGCGCGCCCTGCTCTCCGGCTTGATCTTCTGCGGGAGCTGTGGCGGACGCTATGTGCTGCGCGGCCAGAACCGCTACGGCTGCGCGAACCACATCATGAATGGCAGCTGCCCCAACAGCCGCACCATCGCGCGCGGCGTCCTGGAGGAGCGCGTCATGGCCGGCTTGCGCGACCGGCTGATGGCCCCGGAGGTCGCGGCCACGGCCATGCGCGCCTACGTGGAGGAGAGCAACCGCTTGAAACGCGAAGGCCGCGCCATGGCCGGCGCAGACCGCCGGGCGCTGGTCCAGGTGGACAGGCGCATTGCGGAGATCGTCGCCGTGATGGAGGCGGGCGGCTACAGCCGCGCGCTGATGGCGCGCCTGCAGACCCTGGAGGCCGAACAGGCGGACCTCAAGAGGCGGTTGGAGAGCACGACGGAGGAGCTGCCCGATACATTGCCCACCCTTGCCGGCCTCTACCGCCGCAAGGTGGAGCGCCTCGCCGAGGCGCTGCAGCACCCTGAGGAGCGCGCCGCGGCGACCCAGGCCATCCGGGATATCGTCGGCAGGATCACGCTGACGCCCGGCCCCAAGCGCGGCCAGATCGACGCCACGCTGCATGGCGACCTCGGAACCATCCTCGACTGGGCAGCGGAGAAACGGCAGGAGTTGGCGGAAACCCGGGCTCTAAAGCACCAAACCGACACGTCCCTTTTGGGCGTGTCGGTATCGGTGGTTGCGGGGGCAGGATTTGAACCTGCGACCTTCAGGTTATGAGACTGAATACTCACTTTGTTGTGGCCGGAGCACCATGGGAGATGCAGCGGTATGCTCCTACCTCGCTGTTGCGGCATCCGCTCGCGGGTCGAGATTTGTCGGTGGGTTTAAGCTCAGACCATAAACAGAACAAAAACAGATTAGAGAAAATCCAGAGAAAGCACATGCGTCTATGCGCAAATGCTAAACCTTAATTTCCCTGGAAAATCAACGTTTTGCGATGGTGGGCGCGGCTGGGATTGAACCAGCGACCCCTACGATGTCAACGTAGTGCTCTCCCGCTGAGCTACGCGCCCATCGCGCTAGCGGTGCCAGATGGCCCGCGGTCGGGAGGCAGCGATGTAGCAAGAGCCGGCGGTTTTGACAAGCCTGCCTTGTCTTGCGTGGTCTCGAGTGTCAGGCCGCCAGGATAGCGTCGACTTCCTGGACCAGTTCTCGCAGGTGAAACGGCTTGGACAACACCCTGGCGCCTGGCTGCTCGCGGTTGCGCGCCCGCAGGGCGACGGCCGCGAAACCGGTGATGAACATAACCTTCAAACCCGGCCGGGCTTCCCCGGCGCGACGCGCCAACTCGACACCGTCCAGACCGGGCATCACCACGTCCGCGAGCAGCAGGTCGAACTCCTCCTCGTGCAGACGTGTCAGGGCCGACATGCCGTCGCCATAGCTCATCACCTCGTGCCCAGCACGCTGAAGCGCTGTCGCGAGGAAGCTGCGCATGGATTGGTCATCCTCGGCGAGAAGGATCTTTGCCATAACGTCGAACCTAGAGTGCTGTCGGCGGTGAGGGAAGTTTATCGATCGTCGCTGCCGTCATGAATCGCGCCTCGCTCCTATGCAAGCCGTTTTACTGCAGAAGCCGGCGCGCGCGCACCGCCATCGAGTGTTGAGAATAGCTGTTCCTTGCTACGATCGACTTGCGAGTGCAGTCTGCCGTGAAGCTGGCGAAGGCCCGAGCTCGCAAGAGAGACACTTCGGAACCGTTAACCTGATCGGCAAATCTTGCCAAAGTGTTTCTTGGCAGATCATTGGCAGGCGGACGATAGGGCTTTTTGCCTTGGCCGGACGAAGTCTGCGAGGCATTCTCATCGAATTGATGGACGCTTTTACCGCATATCGGGCCGATCTGCCGCCCAGCCCACCGCTTACCACGCATCATGTCCTGCGGCCGGCCGAGCAGAGTCTGCCTCTCGTCCTCGCTTCGCCTCACAGCGGACGCGACTACTCGGATGATTTCGTCGCCCGCTCCCGTCTGGACGCGCGACAGCTTCGGCGCTCGGAAGACGCTTTCGTCGACGAACTTTTCGCTCCGGCGGTGGATCTCGGCCTGCCTTTGTTGCGGGCCCTTTTCCCTCGCGCCTACGTGGATCCGAACCGTGAGCCTTTCGAACTCGATCCCGCGATGTTCATCGATGCTCTACCTGACTATGCCAACACCCGCTCGCCACGGGTCGCGGCCGGTCTCGGCACCATCGCCAGGGTCGTGGCCAACGGCGCCGAAATCTATCGCGAGAAGCTGACCGTTGCCGAAGCCCTGCAGCGGATCCGCAGCTACTATTGGCCTTATCACAAGGCCCTAAGAGAGCTGATAGACGACACACTGGGGCGCTTCGGGGTCTGCCTCCTGCTCGACTGTCATTCCATGCCGTCGGGCGGCATTGCTCCTCAAGCTATGAATGGTACAAGCAAGGGGCGGACTGCCGTCGGCGGTGGGAAGGCAGCAGGGCGAGTCGATATCGTCCTGGGCGATTGCCATGGCACCGCCTGCAGCCCGGCGGTCGTCGAACGGGCAACAGAGGTCCTCAAGCGTCTGGGCTATCGGGTCTCGCGCAATCAGCCCTATTCCGGCGGCTTCGTGACCCGGCATTACGGCCGGCCTGCCGAGGGCCTGCATGCTCTGCAGATCGAAATCAATCGGGCGCTCTATATGAATGAGGGGACCTATCGGCACGCCGACGGCTTCCAGGCTGTGGCAAGGGACATGGCGACGCTGGTCGCCGACCTCGGCGCGCTCGATCATAGCGAGCTCGCGCCGAGCTAGAGGGAACCGCCGTCCCTGAAACGGCAAACCGGCGGCTCGGCACCGGCCTTCGACCCGACATCGCGTCCCGTGCTACAGCTAGATTTTCTTGTCCAGGTCGGCCCATGTTCGAAGCTTCGCCCCCACCCTCGTCCTCCGACGAGCTGCCGGTCCCAGTGCGGAACGCGGCCCCCGCCGATGCCCTGGCCATCTCCGAACTCTACGGCTGGCATGTCCGCGAAGGCAGAGCCTCATTCGAGCTGACACCGCCGACGGAGACCGAAATGGCGCTCCGGATCGAGGCCATCCAATCGGCCGGCCTGCCCTACCTGATCGCGCAGCAAGAGGGCCAGTTTCTGGGTTTCGCCTATGCAAGTCCCTACCGACCGCGTCCGGCCTACCGCTTCGCGGTCGAGGATAGCGTCTACGTGGCCGCCGACGCGCAAGGCAAAGGGGTCGGGCGCGCCCTGCTTCAAGCCGTCATCGAGCAGGCGACCCTGGCCGGTCGGCGGCAGATGATCGCCGTGATCGGCGACAGCGCGAACGCTGCCTCTATTCAGCTGCATCGCAGTCTCGGCTTCGAGCAGGCAGGCCACCTGCGCAGCGTAGGCTGGAAACACGACGTCTGGCTCGACACGCTTTTCATGCAGCGTGCACTGGGAGCTGGCAATCGGAGCGCTCCGACCGACTGATCGCCCCCCCCCACGGACTGATCGCCCTTCGACCTGAAGGTCGATGCTGGCGGTAGGACATACCGCGTAGCAGCCGGTGGCGCCCCCGATCCGCAGTCCCGCTACCTCTTGCTTTCAGCAATCGCGTCGACGAAGCGCTCGAAGAGGTAGTGGCTGTCCTGCGGTCCGGGCGAGGCTTCGGGGTGGTATTGGACGGAAAAGACCGGGCGCCCCTTGACCCGAATGCCTTCGTTGGATCCGTCGAACAGGCTGACGTGCGTCGGCTCAAGGGCCTCCGGCAAGGTGTCGTCCTGAACCACAAAGCCATGATTCTGGCTGGTGATCTCGACGCGCCCGCTGGCCAAGTCCTTCACGGGATGATTGGCGCCGCGATGGCCGAGATGCATCTTCTCGGTCTTGGCTCCGAGCGCGAGCGACAACAACTGATGGCCCAGACAGATGCCGAAGATGGGCAATCCGGTGTCGGCAAGCAGCCTCTGGAGTGCCGGCACGGCGTAGGTCCCGGTGGCCGCAGGGTCGCCCGGACCGTTCGACAGGAAGACGCCGTCCGGCTTGTGCTTCAAGATTTCCTCACCCGTCGTCGTAGCCGGCACCACGGTGACGTGGCAGCCAAGATCGGCGAGGCAGCGCAGGATATTGCGCTTCGCACCATAATCGACGGCAACGACGCGATACTTCGGCTCCGTCAATCGGCTGTAGCCTTCGCCCAAGCGCCAGCGGGTTTCATCCCACAGGTAGGTTTGGGCGCAGGTCACCGTCTTTGCCAGATCCATTCCGGCCAGACCCGGCCAGGCTTTAGCCTTGTCGCGTAAGGCCGGCAGATCGAAGCGTCCGTCCGGCGCATGAGCGACTACGCCGCTTGGCGCGCCGCTGTCGCGGATATGGTGGGTCAATTGCCGGGTATCGACTCCGGCCAATCCGATCAACCCGTGACTTCTCAGCCAAGCGTCCAGATGCTGCGTGGCCCGCCAACTGGAGGGCTCCGTGATGTCGGCGCGCAGGATTAGACCGCGTGCCGCCGGCGTCATGGTTTCGATGTCCTCGGGATTCGCACCGACGTTTCCGACGTGCGGGAAGGTGAAGGTAATGATCTGTCCGGCATAGGAGGGGTCCGTCAGGATCTCCTGATATCCGGTCATTGAGGTGTTGAAGCACACCTCGCCTTCCGTTACGCCGGTCGCCCCGACTCCGCGCCCCCAGAAAATCGTTCCGTCGGCCAAAACCAGGGCCGCTGTAGCGCCCGGCGGCGGGCCGGCCTCGTCGCGCACGTCGAGACCGCGCGCCGCAAGCGACCGCGCAGCCGCGTCGTTCATCTCTGTCATGGGCAAACCTTGTCCAGCTACCGAGGTGGGGTCGCGCGGTTGCGCAGACCTCCGACTCTTCTATATAGGGGCCTCAATTGACCTGCACGAAGGCGATTACCGCGCAGGGTGGTAGGCGGTCAAGACCGCCAGTCACGGCACTTTCCGGCACGGCGGCCGAGGCGGCCGCAGCGGAGCGTTCGACGGAACGGCTGTCGGACGACAGATCTGAATGGAACATGGCGAGAGACGGCGATGCTGCGTACGGAGCTGAATGACGCCTTGAAAGAGGCGCTCAAGGATCAGGACAAGCAGACCCTTGGGACGGTCCGCCTAATCTTGGCGGCCCTGAAGGATCGGGATATCGCGGCACGCGGCGCGGGCAACTGTGACGGCATTCCCGAAGAGGAGGTGCTGGACATGTTGCAGAAGATGGTCAAGCAGCGCCGCGAATCGATTGACCTCTATGCGAAGGGCGATCGGCAAGATCTCGTCGAAAAAGAACAGGCCGAGATCGACGTCATCCAGCGGTTCATGCCGCAGCAGCTCGACGACGGCGAAACGCGTGCCGCAGTTGACGGAATGATCGTCGAGCTGGAGGCCGGCTCGATCAAGGACATGGGACGCGTCATGGCTGCCCTGAAGGAGCGCTATGCCGGGCGCATGGACTTCGCCAAGGCCAGCGCTCTCGCGAAGGGTCAACTCGCTTAACGAGCGCGCAGGACGAGCCCGACAGGTCTGACTGGCGGAATTTTCCCCGACTTCCTTGCTGACTTGCGGTTAAGATCGGGAGCGCGCTGCCGCCGGCTACGTTATGATAGCGGACCTTTGGTTCAGCGCTCCCAGGGCACCGCGTAGATGGCCTTCCCGCCCGATTTCCTAGACGAACTGCGCAGCCGCGTCTCGCTTACCGACCTGATCGGCCGACGCGTGCCGTTGAAGAAGCGCGGGCGTGAATGGGTCGGGCTCTCCCCCTTCCAGAGCGAAAAGAGCCCCTCCTTTACCGTCGTGCCCGAAAAGGGCTTCTTCCACTGTTTTTCCAGCGGAGAGCACGGCGACGCAATCGGTTGGGTCATGCGGATGGAGGGCCTGTCGTTTCCCGAAGCGGTCGAGAAGCTGGCAGGTGAAGCCGGGCTGCAGGTCCCTCGACCGACTCCGGAAGCCAAGGCGGAGGCGGAGAAGCGTAAATCGGTCCACGACGTCCTGGAAATGGCCTGCGCATTCTTCGAGCAGCAGCTCAGGCGGAGTTGGGGGGAACAGGCGAAGAGTTATCTGGAACGGCGCGGACTGTCCGCAGCCACCATCGAACGCTTTCGTCTTGGCTACGCACCCAGCGACCGGGGCCTCCTGCTCAAACACCTCCGGGCCAACAAGGTCGACCTGGAACTCGCCGCGTCCGCTGGCTTGGTAAAGCTGCCGGAAGGCGGCGGCGAACCCCGCGACTACTTTTTCAACCGCGTCCTCTTCCCGATTGCCGACCGACAGGGCCGGATCATCGGCTTCGGCGGTCGAACTCTGGAGCCCGACGGCAAACCGAAGTATCTCAATACGCCCGAGACGGTCGTCTTCCGCAAAGGACGGTCGCTCTACAATCTCGACCGCGCGCGCAAAGCGGCGCACACGGCCGGCGAAGTCGTCGTCGCAGAGGGCTACATGGACGTGATTGCCCTCGATCAAGCTGGCTTTCCCGCCTGCGTCGCCCCGCTCGGTACTGCCGTGACGGAGGAGCAGATCGCCGAGCTCTGGCGCCTCGCACCGGAACCCTTGATCTGTCTGGACGGCGACCAGGCCGGGCAGAAAGCCGGCATGCGCGTGGCCGAACGGGCCCTGCCAGGGCTGCAGCCGGGCCGTTCCCTCCGCTTCGCCCTCCTCCCGCCCGGCGAGGATCCGGACAGTCTGCTGCGAGCCCAGGGGCCTCAGGCGTTGCGACAGGTGCTGGACGCGGCCAGACCGCTCAGCGATCTGGTTTGGCTGATGCTCACGACGGGCCGCGAGCTGGCAACCCCGGAGCGGCGCGCCGGACTGCGTCAGGAGATCATGAAGCTGACCGGTGTCATTGCGGACGAGGGTGTCAAAGCCGCTTACCGGGATGACTTGCTGGCGCGCTACGACGAAGCCTACGGTTTCGGGTCGCGTCGACGCGGTCGCCAGGACGGTCGCTTTCAAGTGCGCAAAGGGCGATACGGTGGAGATCTCCTCGGATCGCAAGGATCCGGTTCGGCTGCCTTCGATCGGCCGGCGCCGGGCCTTTTGCGCCGGCGCCCTGAGCAGATGCTGCTGGCCTGCGCCCTGAATCATCCGGAACTGGCCGCCGAAGACTGCGAGAACCTCGCGGCAGTGCGGCTGTCCAGCCCCGACTTCGACCGTTTGCGACGCGCCGTAGCGGATGCACTGGCGAATCGACCAGATCTTGACTCGGATACGCTCCAAGACCACTTGAGCCAACTGGGTTTTGCTGAAGCCCTCGCGGCCGTTTTAAGCGAGCCTGTCTATCTTCACGCTCCCTTCGCTCGGGCCAACCGGCCACTTGCGGAGGCGCGGCAAGGGTGGCGCGATTTGATGGACCGCTTGTGGATCGCCCAGCAGGCCCACGAGGATATCGACACAGCCCGTCAGCTGGCGGCCGATATGAAGGAAGAGTCGCTCGAACGTTTACGCATCCGCCAACAGTTGAACCAAAGAACCGACCCAGGCCTTCGCACCGGTCCAAAAACAGAGTCTGGCGGAAGCGATCCAGACGTTGAACCCGCGGGCTCAGGTGAATAGTTAGGGGCGTCACCCGGTAGGACGCGCCGCTCCGGGACGTGATGACGTTGGAGAGGCGGACTAGGGGCGAGAGGCGGATTAGAGGATTACGGTCAGACCGAACATCGAGGTCGGACTGAAAGCGAGTTTGAACCTAGGGGAGCGGAGCCGGTCAAGCGCCGGAGCGCATGACCGCAGACCGACCGAAACCAGCGTCGGATGGGGACAACCGCGCAAGCGATGAGCGGCTGAGAATTTCGGCGAAGTACTGGCGTTCCGGAGATGGTGTCTACGTTTTTCGATGTGTCGTTAGGGGCAGGAAGACGAGCGAGCATGGCGAGTAAAGCAACCGAAGCGGAAGAGACGACCGAAAACCGGGATGAGGGCACCGAAGGCCCGATGGTCGACTCCTTGACCGCCGCGGTGAAGAAGATGATCGCGCGCGCGAAAGAGCGCGGCTACGTCACCTACGACGAGCTCAATCAAGTCTTGCCGCCCGACCAGGTATCCTCGGAGCAGATCGAGGATGTCATGGCACAACTGTCGGAGATGGGGATCTCCGCCGTTGAGGCCGAAGAGCAGGACGACAACGATAAGGACGAGTCCGGAGACGACGAAAGCCGGACCCGGGCTGCCGGCAACCTTGACGATGCGGATGTTGGCCGCACCGACGATCCGGTTCGGATGTATCTGCGCGAGATGGGCTCGGTCGAGCTGTTGAGCCGTGAAGGCGAAATCGCGATCGCCAAGCGGATCGAGGCGGGCCGCGAAAAGATGATCGGCGGCATCTGCGAGAGCCCGCTGACGATTCGTGCCCTGTTGGCTTGGCGCCAGGCACTTCTCGACGGACAAATTCTCCTGCGCGAAATTATCGATCTCGATGCGACCTACGGCGCGGGACCTGACGGAAATCAGGATGCTAACGGCACCCAACAGGCCAATGGCCAGCAGCAGGCAAACGGCCAGACCGTCGACGCTGCCGAGGGGTCGCAGTCCAACGGCACGGGCAAGGCCAACGGTGCGGCCGCCGGCGAGAAGCCTGGCAACGGCGCCGTGAACGGCAGCGCCAAGGCTGCCGAGGGTGACGAGACCGAGTCGGAAGACGTCGAAGACGGCGACGAAGAGGACGAGGAGGAGAGCAACCTCTCCCTCGCGGCCATGGAGCTGCAGCTTCTACCTCAGGTTCTCGAGACCTTCGACAAGATCGCAGTCACCTACAAGAAGCTCTACAAGGCCATGAACGAGCGCCTCGCTCTGCTCCAGCAGGGAGAGGCCGTGCCGGCAGCGGTCGAGAAACGCTACCAGCGCAACCGGGACCAGCTTGTCGAGCTGATGACGCTCGTGCACCTCAACAACGCCCGCATCGAACAACTGGTCGACCAGCTCTACGGTCATAACAAGCGGCTGCTCGGTTTGGAGGGGCGCCTGCTGCGGCTGGTCGAGTCCGCCGGCGTCGCGCGAACCGCCTTTCTGCAGGAATATCAGGGTAACGAGCTCGATCCCAATTGGCTGACGCGGGTCAGCCAGCTTCCCGGCAAGGGCTGGGGCAAGCTTGCCGAAAAGCACGGCGACGAGGTCGTCGGCATTCGTGAGCAGATCGGTACGATCTCCGAGGCGACCGGCCTTCCGATCGGCGAATTCCGGCGGATCGTCTCGACCGTCCGTAGCGGCGAGCGAGAAGCAAATAAGGCTAAGACCGAGATGGTCGAAGCCAATCTGCGGCTCGTCATCTCGATCGCGAAGAAGTACACCAACCGCGGCCTGCAGTTCCTGGACCTGATCCAGGAAGGCAACATCGGCCTCATGAAGGCCGTCGATAAGTTCGAGTATCGTCGCGGCTACAAGTTCTCGACCTATGCCACCTGGTGGATCCGCCAGGCGATCACCCGCTCGATCGCCGATCAGGCGCGTACCATCCGCATTCCGGTGCACATGATCGAGACCATCAACAAGCTGGTCCGCACCAGCCGACAGATGCTGCACGAGATCGGCCGCGAGCCGACACCGGAAGAGCTTGCCGAACGGCTCGTCATGCCGCTGGAGAAGGTTCGCAAGGTCCTCAAGATTGCAAAGGAACCGATCTCCCTCGAGACGCCGATCGGCGATGAGGAAGACAGCCACCTGGGCGACTTCATCGAGGACAAGAACGCGGTGATTCCTCTGGATGCCGCGATTCAGCACAACTTGCGCGACACTACGACACGCGTTCTGGCCAGCCTCACGCCTCGTGAGGAACGCGTGTTGCGCATGCGCTTCGGCATCGGGATGAACACCGACCATACTCTGGAAGAGGTGGGGCAACAGTTCTCGGTCACCCGCGAGCGTATCCGCCAGATCGAAGCCAAGGCGCTGCGCAAGCTGAAGCACCCCTCGCGCAGCCGAAAACTCCGCTCGTTCCTGGATACCTGACGCTGCGCGTCTGAGAAGCCGGAAAGATCGTTGAACAAAGACTGTCGAGTCTGAACGGCTGTGCGACGCCGAGGCGAGCGTGTATCTGCTTAACCGGCCTCTCGAAAGGTGGTCCGGGAAAAGCGCTTCAGGCTGCCGAACGCGTCAAACGATCAATCAGATAGTAGAGATCGTCGCCAGGCCAGGTGCCGTCCTGATCGAACTGCGTCAGCAAACGCTCCAGCAGACGTTCGGTAAAACGCCCGCGGTCGTTGGCGCCGCCGTCGTACTCGGTTTCCTGGACAACCTGCACGGCGGCACGGAAAACCGGTAGTTTCTCTTCCGAGAGTCCGGCCCGACGATAGAGAGACGTCAAACCGAGCTTACCTTCGTCGTAGATCAGGATACGGGCATTGGCGAGTGGGACACTGGCCAGTTTGGCCATCGCCGCTTCGAAGAAAGCGAGATCGCCGACACAAAGCGCCCTCAAGATCAGGGAGTCGCTCAAGCGCCCACGCTTAGCAAGTCCGGCGACCAAGGCGTCCAGATCGCCACCCTCGCGATTCTTGTCTGCAATCTGAAGCACGGCTCGGTCCCGTACCTGCAGAACGAGGTCCGAAACGCGGTTGGAATCGAGTTCTCCGCGCGTCGTGAGCACATCGCGAAGTTGCGCCGACATACGGGTTACCAGCTGTTCGGCGATCAGCGGCGGCACGTGGCGGCGCCGGGCCAGTTGATCCCCAACGGCAGGTTCTTCGGCAAAATCGCGCAACACGCGTTCCAGATCGCCTTCCGCGATCTCAGCACCTTCGTTTCCAACCAGATGGGCCACAGCCTCGGACTGGCCGGTGTCGATCACAGCTTCACAAACGGCCGCCGACAGTTGGTTGCGCCGGGCGATCGCATTCAGCCGCCGGGGAGCCGCCTCTTGGACGAGGCTCAGAAGCTCGGCATCACTGAAAGCCTCGGAGTGTCGCAGGATCGGCAGCGCGACCGAATCGACGTCACGCGCCAGCGTCATGGCGATGCCGTTCGGCAGATCCGGCGCGTGCTTCAGGTGTTCCGCCAGAGCTTCACGAACGATGACGGCGGTATCGCGGACCAGGACCGCGAAGATTTCTTGCGCCAAGCGTCGTTCACCCGGACCAAGCATGGCCTCGGCATAGTTATCGGCGATCTTCGCGGCCGTCTGCGCGCGCGTCTCCGGTGCAGGATCTTCGAGCAGACGCTTAACGTCGGCCTCGGTAAGCATCTGAGGCTTCCGGGGTCGGTCCCCGTCGAACGCTAGAACATCTTTGGACATGCGCGACGATCCTGTGAACGATCTGCCCGGCGCAGGCCGTCAATGCGGTCCACGCTCCTCGCCAGAGTGTGGACCGGGAGGCGTTAAACAGCCCTTAATTCCTACACAATTGCGTCATTCGACTGGACGGCGAGGCACTACCATCCAACATGCGCGGCAGACTCAGGAGGGACGGCATGCGGGTACTTCTACTCCTCACACTCATCTTTCTGATGCCAGCTCCGGCAAACGCGCAAGAACTGTCGGCGCAAGGGGCACAAGACCTAGCGGCCGAAGATGCGGTTCTCTTGATCGATGTGCGTCACCCGCAAGAATGGCGGCAAACCGGCGTACCTCGGGGGGCTCAGACCGTCAGTATCCACGATCCGGGCGGCTTGCCGGCCTTCCTGGCCAAGGTCCGCGCTCTTGCCGACCAGTCACCGGACCGGCCGATCGCCCTGATTTGCGCAACGGGCGTTCGCTCCAGCTTCGCCGCCAACCTGCTACGCGAGGAGGGCTATGATCAGGTCTTCGACGTGAGCGAGGGTATGCTGGGTTCGAGCGCGGGTGCCGGATGGCTCAAACAGAATCTGCCGGTTCGAAGCTGCAGGGAATGTTAGGCCTAGGCAGCGCGTTGGAGCGGGATCGCAGCGGTTACGGCAAGCCCGCGCCGTCTCGGAGCGCTTGCGAGCCAGTTCAGCCGCCGAGGGCGAGCGCCACTCCCTGAATCTGATCCGTCACGGATATCTCCAGCATGGAGGTGATCTCCAGATTCCGGTCTTCGAAGACGTCCGGCGGATTTCGCTGGCATTGCCAGGCTTCGACAGCCCGATCTCGGGCGCGGATGAGCTCGACGATCTCTGGACGGAACAGCCGCATCATCGCGGTCACCCAGCGGTTAACCGGCCACGAGGGGCGCGCGTGATCGATGTCGAAGCGGTCGAGCATGGAGACCACGTCTTCCGCGGCATACCAGGTTTCGCCCGTTACCCAGCGATTGACGGTGAAAAGCCGGAACGGCAGTCCCTGGGGCGTCATGGCGATGGCGATCAGATGGCTCAATCGCTCATCGGGATCGAGTGGCAGGGTGTCGCGAGGAACTGGTGCGGGTTTCACGCCCTCTGGCATGCCTCCGGGGCGCAGAAACGTGTGGAAGTGACCATGCTCGCTTTCGAAACGCTGATCGCTTGGATGCGCGTGATAGTAGTATTGCGAATGGGTTTCGGCGTCGTAGACGTCGCCCGGCGGATAGTGATCCCACTCGTAAAAGGTCTCGGCTTCTCGAAGGAGCTCGCCGACGACGTTGTCGCCCGTTTTGGTGAGAACGCGGTAGATCTCAAGGATCTCGTTCCCCGCATCGGCCATGCCCTGCAGCGTATCGCGAGGCAAGGCGGCCAACTGAGGGCTGACGGGGCGACAAGTCTCCGGAAGGGCGGCAACTGCTGTCAGGCGCATAGCATCAGACATAGCGCGCCCCTAGGCCCTTGGCCAGACACAGGGTCTTGAAACGGGCGTGAGAGGACCTGAAACGGGATCAGTCACGGACCACCAGCACCGATGTCGAAGCATGACGCATCACCCTGGCAGCATTCGGGCCGAGCAGATAATCCTCCAGGCCGGGACGATGGGAGGCCATAACGATCAGGTCTGCCGAGACGCCCTCGGCGGACCGCAAGATCTCCTGATAGATCGTGCCGTGGCCGATGATGTGTTGAGCCTTGAGATCGGTCGGCAATCGCGCGGCCGTGAAGGCATGCAAGGCGTCTCGTGCCTGTTCGAGCGCCTGCTGCTCGTAGCCAGCCGGGAAGAAAGACCCGACGATCGACATGCCGAAATCCGGAACGACGGTGATCACGTGCAAACGAGCACCGAACGCTCGGCAGTACTCAAGCGCCGTTGAAACCGCCCGGTCTTGAGTATCGGGATGGCCCAGATCGACGGCGAGCAGTATCTCCTTGTACATCCTGTAGATCCCCCCTCTCAGAAAGCCGGCGCGGTTGCGCGGCGGCGCTGAACCAAGACGACGAGAGCCAGCAGGAGAAGAGCCGGAAGGTAGAAGACCTCCTTCGGCAGGCGGTCGGCCGGAACGAGCACCTCTGTCACCGTCACGGGGGTATCGCCGTAGAAGTCGAACTCGCGCCACTGCTCTTCATTGGGCGCCCCGGGTAAGGGCTCGTCCAGCGCGATCAATCGGTCGCCTTCCAGTTCGAGAGCCAAGCCCGTAGCGGCCTCCAGGCGGGCCGCGCCCCCATCGGGTTGTCCCAAGTCGAAGGCCAGAGTCAGGCTGCGGATCTGGTCGAAATTCTGGAAATCGGGCCCCTCCAGTCTGACGCGAACCTGCGCGGCCTCCGGCTTGCTTTCAATGGCTTCGAAGACCTGAGCGGCTGGTATCGTCTCGAAAGGCGGTTGCACCTGGTCCAGCCAGAATCCGGGCCGGAACAGGGTGAAAGCGACGAGCAAGAGGACGGCAGACTCCCATATCCGAGAGCGGGCAAAGAAGTAGCCTTGCGTCGCTGCGGCGAAGATCAGCATCGCGACCGTCGCCTTTATGAAGATCAGAACACCTCCCGCGAAGTCGACGTCGATCAGCAACAAGTCTGTGTTGAAAATGAACAGGAACGGCAGGATGACGGTTCGCAGACTATAGAAGAAGGCCGTAAAGCCGGTGCGGATCGGATCGCCGCCGGAGACCGCCGCAGCCGCGAAGGACGCCAGACCGACCGGCGGCGTCACATCGGCCATGATGCCGTAGTAGAAAACGAAGAGGTGAACAGCGATCAACGGCACGATCAGCCCATTCGCCGCACCCAATTCGACAACCACGGGGGCCATGAGCGACGACACCACGATGTAGTTGGCGGTCGTCGGGAGCCCCATGCCGAGAATCAGGCTGATCAAGGCGGTAAAGACCAGGATCAAGATCAAGCTGCCGCCGGAAATGAACTCCACGAACTCGGCCATGACCTGACCGATCCCCGTGAGGGTCACCGTCCCGACGATAATACCGGCGGCGGCGGTGGCGACCGCGATACCGATCATGTTGCGCGCGCCGGCGATCATGCCGGCACCCAGGTCGCCGACGCCCTGCAGCGCTTGCTGGGCGATCTCCGAACCGGCGCCGCGAAAGAAGGCCTTGAGGGGGCGCTGCGTAAGCAGAATGGCGATCATCAGCGTCGTCGCCCAGAAGGCCGACAAACCGGGCGATTTCAGCTCGATCATCAGAAACCACACCAGAACGATGATCGGCAAAAGGTAGTAGAGGCCTGTTTTGACGACTTCGCCAGCGACCGGAAGCTTCACGACCTGCGCTTCGGGATCATCCATCTGAAGGTCCGGATCGCGCGCGGCCAACCAAACCAGAGCGATGTATACGGCAGCAAGAATCAGCACGACGGGAAGCCAGGCGACATCGCCGACGACTGCCTGAATACCCCTGAGACCGTAGTAGACCACTCCGGCCAGAATGAAGATCGACGATACGATTATGCCGCTGCGCAGGAGTTGCGCCTTCAGGGGATGCACGACCGGCTTCGGGAGTGCCTGCATCTGCTGCTTGAGCGCTTCCAGATGCACGAGATAGAGCAACGCGATGTAGCTGATCGCGGCCGGCAGGAAGGCGTGCTTCACCACCTCGGCATAGGAAATCCCGACGTACTCGACCATCAGGAAGGCGGCAGCGCCCATCACAGGTGGCATGATCTGACCGTTGACCGAGGAGCCGACCTCGACCGCACCGGCGCGTTCCGGTGTGAAGCCGACCCTGCGCATCAGCGGGATCGTGAAGGTGCCGGTCGTCACGACGTTGGCGATCGAGGAGCCCGAGATCAGGCCAGTCATGGCGGAGGCCAGCACCGCGGCCTTGGCCGGGCCGCCGCGCAGATGGCCGAGCAAGGCGAAGGCGAGCTTGATGAAGTAGTTACCGGCACCGCCCTTATCGAGCAGAGACCCGAACAGAACGAACAGAAAGACGAATGAACTGGAGACGCCAAGCGCGACGCCGAAGACGCCTTCGGTCGTGAGGTACATGTGGCTCATGGCGCGCTCGACGGAGGCGCCTTTCCACTGAATCACCTCCGGGAAGACCGGCGAGTTACCGAAGAAGACGTAGGCGAGGAATACCAGCGCCACGACCATCAAGGGCGGGCCGAGGCTGCGCCGCGTCGCCTCGAGCAGCATCACCAGGCCGACCCCGGCAATGGTCAGGTCATACCAACTGGGTAGACCGGGCCGCTCCGCGAGCGCCGCGTAAAACAGATAGAGGTAGGCGCCGCAGAAGGCCCCTCCGAGCGCCAGAATCCAGTCGAGTATCGGAACACGGTCGCGGGCCTTGTCAGACATAGCGAGACAGACCAGCAGCAGGGCGAGTGCAGGCGCGAAGTATCGGGGCTCGCTGACCAGGCCGGCTAAAGCACCGCCGATAGAGGTATCGCTGCCAAGCGATCCGGCCAACAGCAACGTAAAGAAGATGAGCGCCAACCCTACGATTAGGCTCGACGACAAACGTTGGAGGAAAGCACCGGAGCGCGTTTTTCCGGGCGCGGGGAAAGCCGTGAATGCCAAGAAGAGCGCGAAAGCGAGATGGATCGACCGCGTCTCGGTGTTGTTGAGCACCACCGGCAAGCCCAGACCGCTCTGCACGAGAAACGGCAAGGGAGAGGCGATCCAGAGCTGAAACAGGGACCAGACGAGCGCGACGCCTGCCAGCAGAACGCCGATCGAGCCCTGGACCGTGCGTGCGCCGGTGTCGGTAGAGGCGACGAGATCCGCCAACTCCTCATCCGACAAAGCTTTGTTGGCAGAGTTCACCTGACTGTCGGACATCGTCTCGATCCCCCCCGGATCAAGTTTGCTTCCGCGACTTGTTGCCAGTTGCCTCGACAAGATGCGCCTGCACTGAGGCCGAGGGTACGCCCCGTTTTCGGATGTCGTCCCTATCGAGATGTCGCTCCTGTCGAGTGGTCTGGCGAAGGTCTGACGCGAAGCCTGAAAAGACGCTGAGAGAAAGTAACTGTCGGCCGGACGGGGACGGACGCTGCAAACAGTGCCCGCCCCACGTCAAAAGCCGAGGCCCCTACATCAGGCCGGCTTCCTTGTAGTAGCGCTCGGCACCGGGATGAAGCGGCGCGGAGATACCGTCGGAAACCATCTCTTCCTTCTCGAGGTTCGCGAAGGCCGGATGTAGAGCCTTGAAGTCGTCGAAGTTTTCGAAGACAGCCTTGACCAGCTCGTAAACCACCTCGTCAGCCACATCGGCGCGCGTGACGAAGGTGGCACCGACACCGAAGGTCATGGTGTCCTCATCGGTGCCGCGATACATGCCGCCCGGAATCGTAGCGGTTCGGTAGTAGCTGTGTTGCTCGACCAGACCATCGACCGTCGGGCCGGCGACCTCCACCAGAACGGATTCACAGGCGGTCGTGGCCTCCTGAATCGAACCGGAGGGATGCCCCACCGTGTAGATCATCGCATCAATGTTGTTGTCGCAGAGGGCCTGGCTCTGCTCCGCGGCCTTCAGCTCGGACGCCAGAGCGAAATCGCTCATTTCCCAGCCATAGGCTTCCATGACGACTTCCATGGTTCCGCGTTGACCGGAACCGGGATTGCCGATGTTGACGCGCTTACCGCGCAGATCGTCGAAGGTTTCGATGCCGGAGTCGGCCCGCGCCACGACGGTGAAAGGCTCCGGATGCACGGAAAAAACGGCCCGAAGCTCCTCGAAGGGGCCTTGGTCCTCAAATCGAGTGGTGCCGTTGTAGGCGTGGAACTGCCAGTCGGACTGGGCTACGCCGAATTCCAGTTCACCGGCACGGATGGTATTGATGTTGTAGACTGAACCGCCGGTCGACTCGACCGAACAGCGGATTCCATGATCTTTGCGATTCCGGTTAACGAGACGGCAGATCGCACCGCCCGTCGGATAGTAGACGCCGGTCACACCACCGGTGCCGATCGAGATGAACTGCTGCTCTTGGGCAACGGCGCCACCGGCCGAAGCGGCCACGTAGGCGCCCGCAGCCAACGCTACGGCTGCCCCGGTCAGAACGAGTTTTCGCATCGTCCTTCAGCTCCCTGAATTGCTTTGATTCGCACTTTGCGGATGTCTGGTGGGTCTTTGCCTTCCGCCGGGCCCACCTGTCCCGACACCGACACCGACCTAGCGGTATCGGCGACACTGCCTGTTGCAGCGCCGAAGCGTCTCCATTCGTGTGCTGTCAATCCCGCCTCCTGTGGGGTCCAGCCGTTAATCGGCCTTGCGTCTTTCGACCCCAATTCGCAGCATTGAACACGCATTCGCCGCGGCTGACTAGAGCGTGATCGCGTTTGATGGAAGTGGAGCTGCTCCCGCCAAACAGGGGCACCGCACTCTGACCTTACGATTAGAGCGGACTTGCCGCCGACGGCCTGCTCAGGACGAAGACGCGACCAAGGCGCGCAGTTGGTCAGCGGTCGCCAGCGGTCGGTTCAGGCGGGCCACGGTTTCGGCGACCCACGCCACCAGGGCGGCGTTATCCGCTGCCACAGACCCATCCGGTAACAGCAGGTTGTTTTCGAAGCCGATACGGGCATGACCGCCCAGCGCGGCTGCGGCGACAGCAGCAGCCGCTTCCTTGGGTCCGAAGGCGCAGACGGCCCAGGGATCGTTCTCGTCATGAGCGGCGAGAAACCGCAGCAAATCCGACGGTTCGGAGCGCTGTCCGGCGGCATAGCGCCCCAGCACAAAGAGAAGGAGCTGCGGTCCCGCCGGCAGAATCCCTCGCGCCCGCAGTGCGCGGAAGCGACGCAGGTCGTCAGCGTCGTAGAGGATGAACTGAGCCTGAATGCCCGTTTCGTTCACCCAGGCGAAGAACCGGGCAGCCTCGGCCTCGCTCTCGGCGTCCGGGATCAGTTCCCGCAAGGCAAAGCTCGCGGCCTCGGGCTGTAGCCGGCGCACACAATCCATCTGTTCGGCCGGATCGTAGCGCCCGACGGCCTCGGTCGTAATCTGAACGACCAGATCGGAGCCGACGGCGGCGCGTACAGCCTCCGTCGCTGCCTGGTATCGCCCCACATCCAAGGAGTGCTGCCCCTCGGCGTCACGAACATGCAGATGGATCATGGAGGCGCCGGCCGCAGCGCAGGTCCTCGCAACCTCGGCGACCTCGTCGAGCTCAATAGGTAGGGCCGGATGATCAGCCTTGCTCTTCCGCGCACCGTTGGGTGCGACGGCTAGGACCAACGGTTCCCACGTCGGGTCCCCTCGACCCGCGGCTGTAATCATTATCGGTCCCCCATCATGAAGTTGCTGGGGGCAACGCCGCATCGATCGCCGCACCGAGCTTGTCGACCAGTTCCTCGATCTGAGAGTCCGAGATAATGAAGGGCGGGGCGAGCAGCACGTGATCGCCCCGTAGGCCGTCGGCTGTCCCGCCGTTGGGGTAGCACATCAGCCCTCGGCTCATGGCCTCGCTCTTCACCTTGGCATGCAGCTTGTGCTTGGGATCGAAGGGTCGTTTGCTCGCCCGGTCCTCGACGAGTTCCAAAGCCAGAAACAACCCTCGCCCGCGGATCTCGCCCACGTGGCGATGATTGCCGAAACGCTCCTCCAGACAGCTGCGCAGCCTCGCGCCCTGGACCCGGACTCGGTCGAGCAGGCACTCGCGCTCGATGACCTGCTGAACGGCCAGCCCGCCAGCACAGGCCGTTGGGTGGCCGATGTAGGTAAAGCCGTGTTGGAAGCTGCCGGACCCCTGCGACATCGTCTCGACGATCCGGTCCGAGATCAGACAGGCCCCGATCGCCTGGTAACCGGCCCCCAGCCCTTTCGCACAGGTCAGCAGATCGGGACTGATGCCGTCTTCGGCGCAGGCGAAGAGGTGCCCAGTACGCCCCATTCCGGACATGACCTCGTCCAGGATCAGCAGAATTCCATGCCGGTCGCAGATGTCGCGAATACGTTTGAGGTATCCGGGAGCCGGAGCCAAGGCACCGGCAGTAGCACCGACAACCGTTTCCGCGACGAACCCGATGACGGTTTCCGGACCTAGGCGTTGGATCGCGGCCTCCAGTTCATCGGCAACCCGCAGACCATAGTCGGTCTCGCTTTCGTCAGGGCGCTTGTCCCGGTAGGGATAGCAGGGGGCGATCTGGGCAACAGACATCAAAAGCGGCTCGTAGACGGCACGACGCCCTGGATTGCCGCCAATCGACAGGGTCGCCAAGGTATTGCCGTGGTAGGACTGACGGCGCGAAATGAAGTTCACGCGCTGCGGTTCGCCCCGTTCGACCCAATAGCTTCGCGCAAGCTTGAGCGCCGTCTCGTTCGCCTCCGAACCGCCGGACAGGAAGTAGACCTTGCTAAGCCGCTCCGGCGCGCGGGTCACCAGATACTCGGCCAGAGCCTCAGCCGGTTGGTTCGTGAAGAATCCGGAATGAGCGTAGGGCAGCCGATCCAACTGAGCCTTGATGGCCTCGACCACCGCCTTGTGGCTATGGCCCAGGCAGGACACGGCGGCGCCCCCCGAGGCATCCAGGTATCTCCGTCCGCGATCGTCGATCAGGTAAGGGCCGTCACCGCTCACCGCCACCGGATAGTCGTGAACGAACTGTCGATGCAGAATGTAGCTCATGCGGCCGGAGCTTAACCGCGCTCATACAGGCGGCAAGCGCCAATTGCGGGCCGGCGCCATGCAGGCTAGCTTGCCGCGCCGCGACTCCGCGGCCGGAACGCTCCCGCACACTCATTTCTCGACGACCGCCCGGTCATCATCACAGCGACGGACACCATGGACCTCAAGGCGCACATCCGCACGGTTCCGGACTTTCCCAAGCCCGGCATTCTTTTCTACGACATCTCGACACTGCTGATGCACCCAGGGGCTTGGCGGCACACAGTGGAAACCCTCGGCACGGCTATGGAGCCGTACAAACCGGATCTGTTGGTCGGTATCGAATCGCGTGGCTTTCTGACCGCCGCACCCCTGGCACTGCATCTCGGGCTCGGCTTCATCATGGTGCGCAAGAAAGGCAAACTGCCCGGCACAACGGCCAGACACACCTACGATCTGGAGTATGGCAGCGACACGCTGGAGATTCAGGCCGACGCAATCTCTCCGGGTCAGAGAGTGGTGGTTCTCGACGATTTGCTGGCGACCGGTGGAACCATGTGTGCGACCGTCGACCTGCTGCAGAAACAAGGGGCGAACGTGTGTGGCGTCGGTTGCATCATAGAGCTCAGCTTCCTTGAAGGCCGCAAACGGTTGGACGTGCCGGTGACCAGCCTGGTCGCCTACGACGACTAGAGGAAGCGTCACCTACCTGCCGAAACAGCAGCCTGATTGCCGCCTAGGGGAGCCAGAGTTTCCGCCGAAAGTCGCCAAATGCGCGTATTTAATTTGTCATTAACACGCAAATTGGATAATTCCGTAGAGGTAGCGTCGAGATCTGGTCCCAGATCACGAGACCTGCGGGGGTGATCCGGCAGGCAAGGCGGATGAATGGAGCTTTCCCTAGCTACAGCTCTCGCAGCGCTCGTCGCCGTCAGTCTCGGGCTGGTTCTGGGCGTGTCGTTACAGAGGCTGTTCAACGGTGCGAAAGCAACCCGACTTGCGCCGCCCGCTGCGTCCTTCGACCTCAACGAGGATCTGGCCCGCTTCCGCGACGTCTTAGAGTTGGGCTATGACTGGCTTTGGGAGACGGACGAGCAGCATCGTCTCACCTATCTCTCAAGCCGCTTCGCGGAGATTACCGGTCATAGTCCGGACTCCCTGATCGGCCGCTCCCGCTTCGAGCTGACGAAAGCTGACATGAGCGACCCTTTCTGGGCCGCGCACAAGGCCACCCTGGATCGTCGCGACGCTTTTGCGAATACCGTCTACGCGATTACCGTCGGTAAGACGACCCGATGGTTTCGCATTAGCGGACGGCCGCGGTTCGATGCAGGAGGCCGGTTTGTCGGCTATCGAGGCCTTGGCACCGACGTGACGAAGGAGGTGTTAGCCGAACAGAAGTCGGAGCAGAGTCTTCAGCAGTTACAGCGTGCCATCGACGCCATCTCGCACGGAGTCGCGTTATTCGACGCGAACGACAGACTGCTCGCCGTGAACGCAGCCTACCGAGTCATGCACCCCGGTGTCGCCGAGAGCGCCAAACCAGGGGTACACTTTCACGAACTGGTTCGAGCCGGCGCGAAGACGGGTCTGTTCAAAAACGTCGACGGTCGCTCCATCGAGGAAATCGTCGCACAACGCCTTGCGAAAAGAGCCGAAACCGCCACCTTCGAGCAGGATTACGCCGACGGACGCATTCTGCAGACCAGCGAGACGCGACTCGCCAGTGGCGAAAGCCTGCTGCAGTGGGTCGACGTGACCAGCTTCCGGCGTCGCGAGCGCGCTTTGTCGCTTTTGATCGAAGCGGGCGCCAGCCGGCGCGACGTGATCGAGACAGCCGCCGAAGCCTTGGCCGTGGCGCTCGGTTACCGGTGGGGCGGCGTCACCCAGCGCCTCGATAGGGATCGGGCTCGCATTCTCGCAATGTGGGACGGGCAGATCGTTCAGCGGGACTTCGACTACTGCTTGGCCGGAACCCCCTGTAACGAAGTCTATCAATCCGGAACCTGCTACTATCCGGCTGGTGTCGCGGAACACTTTCCAGACGACGTGCTGTTAAGAGACCTGGGCGCGCAGGCCTTTGTTGGAAGAATTCTGCGCGCAGACGACGGGGCCATACGAGGCCACATCCTCGCTTTCAACGACATGCCGGACAGCGAGCGGCCGCCCGACGACGACCTTATCGCCTTGATCGCCAACTGGGTTTCCATGCAGCTCAAGTGGCGCGAGACGGCACAAGCTCTCGCGCGAAGCGAAGCTCGCTTCCGGGACCTGGTGGAGATCGACACCGATTGGTACTGGGAGTTGGATCGGGATCTTCGCTTCACCTTCCTGTCGGAAGAAACGCGAGAGATCACAAGCCGGCCTGCCTCCGAAGTTCTCGGCCAAAGGCCCTGGGATGCAATGGACGCAGATCCCGGTTCGGCCGAGTGGAAGCCCATCGTCGAAAATCTGCGCGCCAAACGCGCCTTTCGCGAGGCGCATCTCTCGGTGGAGAGATCCGACGGAAGTGTCCGTCACCTTCGCCTGAGCGCGAGGCCACTGTTCGATACCGACGGGAACTTCACCGGCTATCGGGGCGTGGCGGCGGACGAGACAGCGCAGATCGAGGCTCAGCAGGATCGCGAAGAAAGCAGCCAAATTCTCAGCGCCATTGTCGACAACATGCCGGAAGGTGTGACCATCGTCGATGGCGATCTGCGGATCCTGCGCTACAACAAGCGCTTTCTCGAAATGCTCGATCTTCCGGCAAAGGTTCTCCAGCGCAACCTCTTCGAAGATGTCATTCGCTACAATGCCGAACGCGGAGACTACGGAGCTGGCGACGTCGAGCAGATGGTGCGCGAGCGCATCGACTTGGCTCTAAACTTCGAACCTCATCGCTTCGTCCGAGTCAGGCCGAACGATACGGCGATCGAAGTTCGCGGAAACCCCCTGCCCGGCGGCGGTTTCGTGACCACCTATGCCGATGTGACCGAGCATCAACGCGTGCAGACAGCTCTGCAGGATTCTGAGGCGCGCTACCGCTTGATCTCGGAACTCACCTCCGACTTTCTCTATTCCTACAGGGTCGATGCCGATGGCCGCAGCGAGGCGGAGTGGTTCGCCGGCAGTTTGCCGGACGGCTTTGCAATGCCTGACGGGAACGGCAACCAGGTCACCTCCTGGTATGAACTGATCCACCCCGACGATCACGCGCTTCTCAGACAGCGCCGTCAGCGTCTTCAAACAGGTGAACTCTCGATTGACGAGCTACGGCTTGTGAATCGTGATGGTTCGGTCCGCTGGTTCAGGTCAGTGGCCAGGCCGGAACGCGATCCGAGCAGCGGTCGTCTGATCAGGATTCTGGGCGCCGCACAGGATATCACGGAACGCAAACGGGCCGAACTCGCACTGCGTGCCGCGAAGGAGTCGGCCGAAATTGCCAACCGGACCAAGTCCGAGTTTCTCGCCAACATGAGCCACGAGCTTCGCACCCCGCTCAACGCGATCATTGGCTTCTCCGAGATCATGAAGCACGAAGTGATGGGGCCGCTCGGCGGACGCCGCTACCGGTCCTATGCCGAGGATATCTGGGACAGTGGAACGCATCTGCTAAATATTATCAACGACATCCTGGATGTCTCGAAAGCGGAAGCCGGCATGCTGGACTTGATGGAGGAAGATGTCCGTCTAGCCGAAATTGCCGAGGCAGCCCACCGTCTCGTTCGACAACGAGCCGAGAGCAGCGGCGTCAAGATCGAGATTTCTCTGCCACAGCAGATGCCGTCGATCTGGGCGGACCCACGGCGCATGAAACAGATCCTGCTGAACCTACTCTCGAATGCGGTCAAGTTCACGCCTTGGGGAAAGCAGGTGTCACTGAGTGCGAACATCGATAGCGCCGGCCATCTGGTCATCGAAGTCAGCGATCAGGGCATCGGTATTTCAGAAGACGATCTGGAACGGGTGCTAGAACCTTTCACTCAGGCAGACTCCAGTCTCAGCAGACGACATGAAGGGACCGGTTTGGGACTCCCCCTTACCCGCGCACTCGTCGAAATGCACGGCGGGAGACTGACACTGACAAGCATCGAGTCTCAAGGCACGGTTGCCAAAGTGACCCTGCCGTCGGAACGTCTGATCACATCAAGGCACACGGAACTGGCCAGTGCGGAAGCCGACTGACTCACCCGGTTGTGTTACGGTCTGTCCCGTAATCGAGGTGCGACGGCGGACCGTTGGCCGCTATGCCAAAGTCAGGACGCCACTTCAGGCCAGGCAGCGGCCTCGCCAATCGACGGCGAAGGTGCGAACTTGGCAGCGAAGGTCAGCAGCGCCCGGTCCGCACCTTTCGGCGCGATGAGCGACAGTCCAAGCGGACACCCTCGGATCTGTGCTAAGGGCAGACTGACCTGAGGCAACCCCGCCAGGCCGGCGATGCAGGTCAGGCTGAGGACGCGGTCGCGATGATCGCGCAGAGAGGCGGCGTCGCTCGACGTAAGCGGTGCGATATCGGGCGCAGTCGGTAACACCAGCAGCGTGCCGGGCGTCATCATCGCCTGAAGTCGCTCTGCGAAGCGCGCACGATCCGAAGCCGCCGCCGAAGCCTGATCTTTTTCCACGGTGCGCACCCAGTCGAAGCGTTCGGCAATCTCGGGACCGAACCGGGGCGCGGTTTGTTCGATCCAGGGCCCATGAACGCGCCAGATCTCGAAGGCCTGAAGAGCCCGGAAGCACAGCATCCACCCGGCGAGGCCATCCCCTCGTTCGATCGTGACGACATCGCCGACGGCGACCGTCTCGCTCTGAGCGAAGCGTTGGGTGAGCCGCTCCAAAACAGGTGAGAGCGCTCCAGCCGTCTCTGGTTGCGCCAGAGCGAAAGCATCTTCGGCAACCAGCAGTCGCCGAAAGGTTGCCGGCGCGGCGTCCGGCTCCAACAGAACAGCCCCCACGCGCGCCAAAGTCTGCGCGTCCCGCGCAAACCAACCGATAGTGTCGAAGGACGGCGCTAGCGGCATAATGCCCTCAAGCGCAATGCGGCCGTGAGTAGTTCTGATGCCGCTGATGCCGCAGTAGCTGGCCGGAATACGAACCGATCCGCCCGTATCGCTGCCAAGTGCAACATCTGCAAGCCCACCCGCGACCGCAGCGGCCGATCCACTGGAGGATCCACCGGGAATACGCCCCGGCGCATTGCTGTTGGTCGGCGTGCCGTAGTGAGCGTTCTGGCCGTTGAGGCTGTAGGCCAGTTCGTCGGTGACGGTCTTTCCCACGGCGGTGGCGCCGTTGGCCAACAACCGCTCCACGGCCGGCGCGTTGGCTTCGGCGGGTTCGTGACTGTTGGCCCAGTCCGGGTTTCCACAGCCGGTCACCTGACCGGCCGTATCGAAAATGTCCTTGATGGCGAAGGTCAGCCCGGCAAGCGGCCCGACCGCCGTCGGCTCCAGATGCACACGAGGACCGGGGACGAAAGCGCCGAGCGGATCGCGATCAGCTTCACTGCCGCGACCGAACGAATCGAAGTCGAAAGAGGAGCCAGCCATAAGGGCAACTAGACACGACCCTTCCTCTCCCTGTCCAGCCACGAGGCCGAGAACGATCGGACAATCGCCTCAGATCTCTCTCCGGTCGGTCTCTGGGTCCGGCTGCTGCGGCTGATCTTCGGAGTCCCGCCTACGGCGAATGATGATGTCACCGTTCTCGGTGATCTCCGGTGCCTCGTACTGGGGAATAGAGTCGAGCAGCAACTCCATTGCGCGCATCAGCCTCTCGATGGAGTCCCGTGCCAACTCGCGCGCCTCAGAGCCAGGATCCGAGCGGGGCGGCGCTTCGGCTTCGCTCGCTTGGTTGCCGCCGGTGAAGGCTGCAGCCGAAAGAGGCATCAGAGCGCAGATCGCGACCGCCAGCACCGTAGTTCGCAGAACTCTCATAAATTCAGTCTACCATAGTGTCGACAGACTGGCGCGATTGTATGGAACGGCTCGAAGGCTGCGACCCACCGCTAGCGCCCTGGCCTGTCGTACTCGCCAGAGCCAGGCGCGGGAGCAGAGGCTCTTGCTCACGGCCTTTGCGCGAGGCCAAGATGTAGACAGACACGTGCGTCGCAGCCGATCGGCTCGCACATCCCCGCTTGCACAGCCCCGCCTGCACACTAAGGAAACGGCCCCGACCATGATCACCGATCCGGCGCTTCTCAGCGCTCAAGACCTTTTGCATGCCTATGCGGCAAAAACGCTGTCTCCGGTCGAGGCTACGCAAGCGGCCTTGAGTCGGATCGATCGACTGGACAGCCAGCTCAACGCGTTCTGCCTGGTCGACCACGAAGGCGCCCTCGCGGCCGCCCGCGCGTCGGAGGAACGGTGGCGGGCGGGAAAGCCGCAGGGAAAGCTCGACGGCGTGCCGACCACCGTCAAGGATGTGATCCAGGCCAAAGGCTGGCCGACGAAACGGGGGTCCCGGGTTCTGGGCGAAGCGGGCCTCGACGCCGAAGACTCCCCAGCGACCGCCAGACTCCGCAGCCACGGCGCGGTTCTTCTCGGCAAGACCACGACGCCGGAGTTTGGCTGGAAGGGTGTGACCGACAATCAGCTGACCGGAATCACCCGAAACCCCTGGAACACGCAGATGACCCCCGGCGGATCCAGCGGCGGGGCGGCGGCGGCGGCGGCGGTCGGAATGGGCGCGCTGCATATCGGGACCGACGGCGGTGGATCGATCCGTATTCCTGCCGGCTTTACAGGCATTCCCGGCTTCAAACCGAGCTTCGGACGCGTCGCGGCCTGGCCGCTCAGCCCGTTCGGCACGGTGTCCCATGTCGGCCCGATGGCGCGCAGCGTCGGCGACTGTGCGCTGATGCTGACCGTGATGGCGGAACCGGACCTGCGCGACCCCTACAACCTACCCTACCAAGGGGAGGACTACACTCAGGGTCTCGACGGCGGCGTAGCCGGACTGCGGATCGCCCTCTGCCCTACCTTCGGCTCACAGCGAGTCGAGCCGGAGATCGCTGCGGCTTTGGCGTCGGCGGCGCAAACCTTCGTCGCTCTCGGCGCTAACGTGGAGCAGCCCGACCTGGACGTACCGGATACATCGCGAACTTTCCGCACCGTTTGGTTCGCTGGCGCCGCCAACCTCTTTCGTCGCTTCACAGCGGAGCAGTGGGGCGAAATCGATCCGGGATTGCAGGAGGTGGCTGCCGAGGGCGCCACCTACAGCGCCAACGACCTTTTTGATGCGGTCGCGGCACGCGAAAGCCTCTCGGTCTGGATGAACCGGCTACACGCGAACTACGACCTGCTGCTGCTCCCCTGCCTACCGATTCCCGCCTTTCAGGCGGGCCATGAGGTCCCTCCGGGCAGCGGAATGCAGCGCTGGACGGAATGGACGCCCTTTTCCTATCCCTTCAATCTGACCGGGCAGCCCGCGATAAGCCTGCCCTGCGGACTGACAGCAGGCGGACTGCCGATGGCGCTTCAGTTGGTTGGTCCGCGCTATGCCGATGCGCTGGTGCTGCGCGCCGCCAGGGCCTTTGAAGAATCCGCTCCGGTCGCCTTGCCTCCGCTCGCGGAGGACCGCGTGCCCGCATGACGTCCGGGGGCGCCGTCGCGGCCGGCCATCCGCTAACGGCAGACGCTGCGCTCGAGGTCCTCGACGCTGGAGGCTCGGCGGCAGACGCCGCCATTGCAGCCGCCGCGGCCGCCTGCGTGGTCGAACCTGTGCTGGCGTCGCTCGGCGGCGGCGGTTTCCTGCTATGGGACCCGGCAGATGGAGAGGCAGCGGTCTACGATTTCTTCGTCGACACTCCCCTGCGGCCAAAGCCGGAGACAGAGCTGGATTTCCACGCTGCGGTCTGCGATTTCGGCACAACCACCCAGACGTTCCATATCGGCCGCGGCGCCGTCGCCGTGCCCGGCATGCTGTCTGGCCTCGCAGAGCTTCAACGGACTCTCGCGCGGCTGCCGATGATGGAGCTGCTGCAGCCAGCCAGGCGCTTCGCGCGCGACGGCTTCCAGCTCTCCGAATTGCAGGCCTACATCCTCGGGATCGTCGAGCCGATCCAGGCGCACAGCCCAGCGCTCGACACTTTGTTTCGGACCGAGGAAGGTTACCGCCTCGGCGCGGGGGACAACCTGCGGCAACCCGAACTCGCCGATACCTTGGATCTCCTCGGCCGCGAAGGTCTACGGCCCTTTCAGGAGGGCGAACCGGCGGCGGCTTTGCTGGATCTGATGAAGGATGGCGGCCACCTGGGAGCCGAGGACCTCAAGGCCATGCGAGTCATACATCGCCGGCCCTTGCGACGACGTCATGCCGGTGCCGAAGTCCTGACGATGCCCGCTCCCTCGTCGGGAGGGCTGCTCACCGCCTTCGCACTCGACTTAGCTGCCCATCTGGACCTCGGAGGCTTCGGCGGTCCCGACCATCTGATCGCCCTGTCGCGGATCATGACACTCACGGACCGAGCCCGCCAAGAGACCGGCCTGGCGGACGCTTCAGGCGAAACTGCCGAGGAGGCCGCCACGCGCCGCCTCGCCGACCCCCAGCTTCTTCAAAGCTACGCTCGCAAGATGTCCGCAACCCCCCAGATCGTCCGCGGAACCACCCACATCTCGGTGGTGGATGGAGAGGGAAATCTCGCCTCTGTCAGCCTGTCCAACGGCGAGGGCTGCGGCTACCTGCTACCCGGCACGGGGATCCACCTCAACAACATGCTGGGCGAAGAAGACCTGAATCCGCGAGGCTTCCATCGCTGGCCCGCAGGTGTGCGTATGGGATCGATGATGGCCCCGACCACGGCCGTGCTTGCCGACGGACGGCGCGTCGCCCTCGGGTCCGGCGGATCCAACCGGCTGAGGGGGGCAATCTTGCAGGTCCTGCTCAATCTGACCGACTTCCGACACTCTCTATCGGATGCCGTCGCGGCCCCGCGTCTGCATGTCGAGAAGGGGATTGCCCACGCGGAACCGGGCTACTCCGAAGTCGCACTGAACGCGCTCGACCGCGAGGTGAGCGACCTGCAGCTGTGGAGAGCACCCAATCTCTACTTCGGCGGCGTTCACGCCGTAGCGGCCACGCCCGGTAGAGGGTTCGAAGCCGTCGGCGATCCGCGTCGGAGCGGTGTTGGACGGTTGGCCAAGTCGCGGGGAGGTGTAGGTGCATGGTGAAGCCCTATCGTACCTCCTTTCGAGTTCGGGTCTACGAAGCTGGACCGGGCGGCGTCGCAGGCCCGGAAACCCTAGCGAACTACCTGCAGGAAAGTGCGGCCAGCCACGCCGATCTGCTTGGCGTCGGCGCCGTACCGATGGCGACTGAAGGATTGGCTTGGATCCTGACACGCCTCAGGCTCACCTTGGTCCGGCCGCCTCGGTTGGGTGAGCAGCTCTCGGTGGAAACCTGGCCGGCGAAGCTGGACAGACGCCTGGCTCTTCGCGCTTGGCAGCTCACGGACAGCGAGGGGGCCTCCGTCGCAACCGCCATCGCCCACTGGGGCGTGTTCGATATCGAGCGGCGGCGTTTGACATCCTTCCCCGGCTGGTTCGTGGCGAAGATCCAGGCTGACCGGCCCGCCCCGATCGACTTCACGCAACGCAGCCTTCCAGGCCCCACCCAAGTTGCGGCCGAGACACGGCTGGTACCGCGCCGTTCGGAGCTGGACGTCAACGGCCACGTCAATAACGCGCATCTGCTCGGTTGGTTGCTGGAGCCGCTGCCCGAGATGCCGAATCGCCGCCTCATCGAGATCGACAGTGCCTTTCGTGGAGAGTGCCAAAGCGGTGACACCGTTCTGAGTCGGGCGGGTTTGGAGACGGACGGAGTGAGGCACCACGCCCTGGTCCGCGAGGCAGACGGTACCGATCTGGTTCGCGCGGTCAGTCGTTGGGCATAAGCCGTCCCGGTGCCGAATAGACTCTAAAACTCCAGCTGCTGAAAAATCTCGATCTCCTCGTACATCCACTCGCCGATCACGTTCATGGACCCGGTGACGAACAGGAGGCCGGTGATGATCAGAAAACCGCCCATCGCCTTCTCGACTTTCGGCAAGTGGCGCTTGAAACTTTGAAACCAGCGCAGGAAGCGCTCGAGAAAGAGCGCGGCGAGCAGGAAGGGAATACCGATGCCGGCGGCGTAGGTGCCCAGCAGGCTCGCACCGTAGAGCAAACTGTCGTCGGTCGCTGCGGTCGCCAGCACGGCGGAGAGGACGGGACCGGCACAGGGCGTCCAACCGAAGGCGAAGGCAAGTCCGATAACGTAGGCGCCCAGAACGCTGGCCGGCTTGCTGGCGACCTGAAAGCGCGCCTCGCGGTATAGCAGCCCGATGCGCAAGACGCCGAGAAAGTGCAGACCGAGCAGAATGATGATGATCCCGGCTAGCGGCGCCAGGATATGGCTGTAGCGGGCGATGAACGCCGATATGGCGCTGGCGCCCAACCCCATCAGGACGAAAACCGTCGAGAAACCGAGCACAAAGGCGACGGCAGTGACGAAGACCTTGCGCGTCACTCCGGGCTCGACGACCGCAGTGCCCTGACCGGACGCCTGAAGAGTGACACCGGAGAGAAACGCCAGATAGGCTGGAACAAGTGGCAGAACGCAGGGGCTGAGGAAGGAGAGAGCCCCCGCCCCGAGTGCGCCCAGGTAGGTCACCCCGAAGTCCATGCGCGCTGTTCCGTTGAAGGTCGACCGGAGCCCTGCCAGCCCCCTAACCGATAACCTTGATAGACTCGTTCGGCTTTAGCTGAACGGTACCCTGCTTTTCGATCCATTGGCTCACAACGTCGTAGACTGGCGGACCTTCGGTCCCCTCGTTCACACTGGCCCAACCGGTCACGACGTAACTGCGGTCCGGATCTATCGGGCTGCCGTCCTTGAGCAGCGTCATGTTTGAGATTCGCTGTCCGATAGGCTTATGCACGTCGATCGTGTAGCCCATTCCCCCCACGCGCACCATGTCGCCACCCTGCTGGTAGTAGGGGTCGGGGTTGAAGAGATTGTCGCCCACATCCTCCAGAATCAGCTTCAGCATCTCCCCGGTCATCTCCTGCCGGTAAGCGGCCGGATAAGTAATGGACGTCATCGAGTAGACATCGTCGACCGTGATCTCCTGACCGGGCAGCAGGGTTGCGCCCCAGCGGAAGCCGGGCGAGAGCGCAATCTCGGCATCGCGCTCGTCCAGCAAAGCCTGACAGATCAGATCGTCGAAGGTGCCGTTGAAATTGCCCCGGCGATAGAGAAGCTGGTCGGTCGTGCCAAGCACCCTGTCGATCTCGCCGGCGAAGGGCGCCCGGATTTCCTGGACAAGCGTGGCCATCTCCGGATCCGGCTGGATCGCATCCGACAGGACGGGGATCAGACGGTAGCGGAAATCGGCAACGCGTCCGCCCTCCACCTTCAGATCAAGGCGAGACAGGAACTTACCGTGACTGCCTGAGGCGACCAGCAGAGTATTGCCGACCTGCTCGACCTGCGGCAGGGCATCGTGCGTGTGACCGGTCAAGATGACATCGATACCCGGAACGCGGCCGGCCATCTTGCGGTCCACATCAAAACCGTTGTGGCTCAGCAGAACCACAACCTCGGCACCCTCGGCGCGTGCCCGGCTGACGTGCTGCGCTACCTCCTCTTCGCGAATGCCGAAGGACCACTGCGGGATCTTGTAGCGTGGGTTGGCGACCGGCGTGTAGGGGAAGGCCTGACCGACAACGGCGACCTTGACGCCGCCGCGCTCGAAGAAAGCCGTGTTCTCAAAGACCGGCTCGTCCCAATCAGTGTCCCGCACGTTGCCGCAGAGAAACGGAAAGCCAAGCTCCGCGATCAGCTCCTCGACCCGCTCTTGCCCGTAGGTGAACTCCCAGTGCGCGGTCATCGCATCGCAGCCGAGTTCCTGGAACACCTTCACCATGTCGCTGCCTTTGGACATCAGCGAGGTGTAGGAGCCTTGCCAGGTATCGCCGCCGTCGAGGAAAAGGGTGTTGTCAGGCCGCTCGGAACGGATCGCCTTGATCAGCGTGGCGAGTCGGTCGACACCGCCGACCTTGCCGTAGTCTCGGGCCAAGGCCACGAAGTCCTGATCCGTCATGGTATAGGCGCCGAGGCTCCCCGGTGTCAGCCCGTAGTGTGTGAGAAAGTCTTTCCCGGTCAGGTGCGGTGGCAGGCCCGTCACCTCGCCGACGCCCAGATTGATCGAGGGCTCGCGGAAGTAGATCGGCTTGAGCTGTGCATGCATGTCGGTGACATGCAGCAAGGTGACTTGGCCGAGCGAGTCGAACTCCAACAGTTCCTTCTGACCGATGCGTTGTTGGGTCGCAAGGCGACCGAGATCTCCTTTGCCGCCGGTCAGAACCGCCGTGGCGGCCGCCACCGTCAGAAAATCGCGCCGTGAAAACATCGGTCCCACCCACTGTCTATTGTCGGGTCCCGCCGGGCCTTCTCAAAGGTCGTCCAGGCGACGAATCAGAATGCCGGTCATCTCACGAGCCGAGACCAGCGGAGTCACGTCTCAAAGATCGAACCTACTGGCGGACGGACGGCGCCTCGATCGGCAGACCTTGGCCACGCCATGCCAGGTAAAGCTCAAGATTCACGTATTCCTCCGATCCGTTGGCGAAAGGCACGGAACGGACCTGGCGATTACAACCCCGGAACCGCCGATGCAGCGAACCGACTTTCTGCCACTTGAGGCGATAGGTCGGAAAACCATTGCTATGGCCCTGACTCAGCAGGTCTGCCCGGATGTACATCCCGTAGTTGGTTTCGTGGCAGGTCGCGCAGGCCATGTCGAGCTGGCCCCGGCGTTCGTAGTAGAAATCCTTACCCTTCTCGAAAAACGGCGCGGCCTCGCCATCGATCGCGACGTCGACCGGCATACCGATGGACTGATGACGGACATAAGCCGTCATGCCGAGCAGTTCGTCGGACTCCCACTTCCAGGGGTCCGCCTGCATGTTCTGCGTGCGGCAAAGATTGATCCGCTGCTCCAGATTGATCAGCTTGCCCGAGGCCTCGTGATACTTCGGGTAGGTCGCACCAACGCCCCGCATGGTCTCGGTGGCGTCGGTATGACAGTCGGCGCAGGCCTTGCCAGCCTGGCCGTCCACCGTGGACCAGAGATCCTCCGCCTGCTCCATCCAGATGAAGGCGGGGTTCATGAACTCGTCGTCCTGAAGTTCACGCGTCTCGGGCGTGCGGAAGTAGTAGCCGCTGATCAACTCCGACAGGGGGCTGCCGTCGGGCGGCGAAACCGAGTTGTAGTCACCGTCCCGATAGGGAATTCCGCTGTCCTGCGCCGCCGCCTCGCCGCCTAAGCCGGCAATAGAAGCCACGCTGGCCAGGCCGCCGAGGACCAAAGCCAATCCGTAGGATCTCACAGTCACCCGTCTCTCCCCTAACCGTCATTTTTATTCTTTTCATACCGCCCCGGCCCTTTTCGATGGCTCAGGGTCTTTGGTTCGCGCATCCCGTCACTCGGCGAACTGCGAGAGGCGAGCGACGGGATGCGCAGACCCTCAAGACACCGTCAGGTCTTGGCTGTGCTTGTAGACTTCACCGTTGTCATCGTGCCAAAGAAACTCCAACGCGCCGCTTTCGTTCGCTGTCACATAAAAGGCGACGTAGGGGTTGGCCGAGATCGCCGGATGCAGGTCTACGGAAAAAACCGTCTCTCCGTTGTACTTGCACTCGAACTTATTGATGATCTGACGCGGGATCAGCTCACCGGTCTTTCGGTCCTTGCGCTGGCCCGACTCCATTTCATGCGAGATCAGAGTCTTGATCTCCATCACCTCGCCCGCGCTCGCGGACTTCGGAGCCTTCACACGGGGCTTGGGCGTCTTTGCCATCCGAATTCTCCTTCTGCCTCAGCCGCCGCAGCCGCCGATGGTGACCTTGACCTCGGCCTGAGTCCGATAGACCTTTCCGTCGGACATCTCGGCCACCGCCACGATGTTTTGGGTCTGCGCCAGACGCATGCGGGTCGAAGCCTCGGCCAAGCCGGACTTCGGCGAGAAATGGAAACTCACCACGTCAGGACGCGGATTGCCGTCGGCGAAGACGTGCAGATGCCGGACGTAGCTGTCGGGTGTCATCGGACTGTCGATCGAGACACCAAGCGGCACGGTGTTCCCATTTTCCGCGATCTGGGGCAGATCGAGACGAATGATCTCGGCGCCGTCTTCCACGGTCGCATCGCCGATCAGCTTGCTTAGAGACTCCTCGACCATCGCCAGATCCGCCTTGGCCGGCGCGGCAGCGACCAGGGCCGCAGCCGCAGCACTCCCGGCCCCGACGGTAATGATGAAGTGGCGCCGGGTGATCCCCGCCGCCGTCATCGGCTTGCTCATGCGTTGCAACTCCTCTTGCATCTCGCTTTGGCCTCTCCCTCTGCCGCGTCTGCATCTTGCCGGCAGACTTCGGAACCCGTCACACTTCGCAGCCCTTCGCCCAGCAGGCCCGTCCAACTACTCCTTCAGGGTTGTCAGGTAGGCGACGACATCCTCTACCTGCTGCGCCGACAGGATCGGCTTGCCCTCGAACTGTTCGGACACCCGATGCTTGTCGCCGACGTCGTAGAAGGCCGGCATCATGCTGTAGGGGTTCAGCTCGTGGGAATTGACGACCTGCATGCGGAGTTGGCCTTCGTCGAGGCGATCTCCGACGCCATCGAGCGGCGGTCCGACTTCACCATGAAAGGCTTGTTCCGGGATCGGCATGGCATGGCAGGACAAGCAGTTGCCCAGCTGCCGGTTGATGACGACGGCACGACCGCGTTCGGCATCGCCGGGCTCGCTGGTCAGCGGTTCGGCAATGCTGAAGTCGACGATCTCGTAGGCCACCAACTCTTCCGCTTCGGTTGTCGTCGCAACGGCGGAAAGAGTGGCCGCGGCCGCGGCAGCGACCGTCAGCAGCTTCCAGTTCAACAGGCGTCCTCCCCTGACTGACGCGCTACTCATTTGTTCGACTCCGAAAGCAGCCAAGTCCTCTTTGGGACCTTCCCAGCCGCTGCAGAGCGGAGCGACCGTCGGCGACTGCATGCCTGGGTCGTTCGATGTTTTGTTGCGTCAATCGTACCGTCCTGGAACATTATATCAAGATCGAATGTGATCAGGGTGCCCAATAAGGTGCGTCGAATCCTATCTATCGGCCTGGTCGTCTTGCTTGTCGGACCCGGTGCACTGTTGCGCGCGCAAACGGCCGCACTTGAGCTTGTCATGTTCGACTCCGCCGCCTGTCCCTTCTGTCGACAGTGGGACGAAGAAATCGGCGGCATCTATGCGAACACACCGGAAGGGCGCGCGGCCCCCTTGCGTCGAGTCGACCTGCACGAGACGCCGCCAAGCGACCTTCGGGAGATCCAAAGAGGCGTGATCTACACGCCGACCTTCGTGCTGATGCTGGGGGGCGAAGAGGTCGGCCGGATTGCCGGATATCCCGGCGAGCACTTCTTCTGGCCCTTGTTGGCCAACCTGCTGGACGAAGTTGGGGTACAGACAAACTAACGGCGGCGCCGATCGGCCGCCGACAAACAGGAGAGGGAGGACGAATGACCCGCAAAACACCGACGATCCGCAACGTTCTGGCGGCAGCCCTGCTGGTGAAAGGCGTGGCGACCTTCGGGACCACCGGAGAGGTCTCGGCCGACGAAGACGCCCTTGTCACTTTCGAGGTTCTGACACCGGAACTGGCGAGCGAGCTTGCCACCAACACCCTTCTCGCCTGTCGCGACGAGGGATTTCAGGTCGGCGTGGCGGTCGTGGACCGCTTCGGCGTGCTGCAAGCCTTCCTGCGCGACCGTTTTGCCGGTCCGCACACACCGGACACCGCCGCCCGCAAGGCCTGGACCACGGTCAGCTTTCGTGAGGACACTCAGACCCTGGTGGAGGCTACGGCCAGCGGCCCGCAGAGTGGCGCCCGCGACATCACCAACGCGCTGATGCTCGGCGGCGGCGTCCAGATCCTGGTGCAGGGTCGGATGGTCGGTGCGGTTGGTGTCTCCGGTGCCCCCGGCGGAACCGAAGACCACGCCTGCGCCCTCGCAGGAATCGCCTCCATCGAGAGCCAACTTCCCTTTTAGAGCGGTCTTTGCGAGAGGGCTTGGAAGGCGCTATTCAGCGTCTTCCAAAGCCCCTTTTCGACCTTCAAAGACCGCTGGGATTACCGTCAGCTCTCTGCTCTTCATGCAGCTGCGCAAGCGCCTTGTCATCGAAGCGGAAGTCGAAGGCGCAGAATTCGCAGGTCATGACGACCTCACCATCGACCTTGTACTCTTCGATGGCGTCGGGACCGAGCGAACGCAGGATGTTCTCGACCTTTGTTCGCGAACAGCGGCAGCCGAGCGACAGCGGTCGCGGCCGGAAGACCCGCACGCCATCTTCGTGAAATAGGCGATAGAGCAGGGTGTTCGGTGGCAGCGCGGGATCGAGCAGTTCCGCGCGCGTGCAACTTGCGGTCAGGATGAGAGCCCGATTCCAGTCTTCGCCGGAGATCTCCGGCAGGTTGTCGATCGCAGCCTGCGATCCGCCGGCCTCGGGAACCCGTTCGATCAGAAGGGCGCTGGCGCGCCAGCCCGGCCCCCCAAGCGGCGAGTCCGGCGGGGCCGCAGCGAGCAGAATACCCGCATTGATCTGCTGCGACTGACGGAAGTAGTGCAGCAGGCAGTCCGCGAGGCTCGGTCCCGAAAGTTCGACAAGGCCCTGGTATCGCTGGGTGTGCGAGCCTTGATCGACGGTAAAGGCCATATGGCCTGTGCCGAGCCACTGGCGAACGTCCAAGGGCTCTTCCGCATCGGCCACCGGGCCGAGCTCCTGCTCCAGCTTCGCCACACCCTCGGGATCGAAGCCGGCGTAGCCGCGCAGTTCGCCGGCGCTGGTCATGTCCGCGACCATGGTACGGATCGGGCCCTCGCCCTTGAGCTGCAAGGTAAAGACGCCGTCGTACTTCAGCGTCGAGGCCAGCACGCCGGTCAAGGCCAGAAGCTCCGCGAGCAACCGCGCCACCGCTTTAGGATAGCCGGGGCGTGTCAAGATGGTGTCGACCGGAGCTCCCAGGCGCAACAGACGCCCGCGAACACCGGACTGCTCGATCACGAAAGGCTGAACCAGGTCGTCGACCGGGCCCGAAGGCCCGGTCGGATTAGGAACTACGATTCCAGGCACCAGAGCAAAATACCCTTTTGCGCATGCAGGCGGTTCTCCGCCTCGTCCCACACCACGGAGCGTGGACCGTCGATCACCTCGTCGGTCACCTCCTCGCCGCGGTGTGCCGGCAGACAATGCATGAAGATGGCTTCGGGTTTCGCCTTGTCCATCAGCCGACGGTTGACCTGATAGGGTTTCAGCAGATTGTGGCGGCGCAGCGAGTCGCCGTTGTCGTCGCCCATCGAGACCCAGGTATCCGTGACGACACAATCCGCACCTTCGACCGCCTCTTCGACATCGGAGGTGACAACGGTGCGACCGCCGGGCTGTGCGGCAGCCCATTCGAGCACGTCCGACGGCGGCCGGAGCGCCTCGGGCGTGGCCAAGCGCAGCTCGAAGTCGAAGCGCGCAGCGGCATGGATCCAGGACGCGGCCATATTGTTCCCGTCTCCGGACCAGGCCACGACGCGACCGGCGATCGGTCCGCAATGCTCCTCGAAGGTCATGACGTCGGCCATCAACTGGCAGGGATGCGTGCGGTCGGTCAGACCGTTGATCACCGGCACGCTCGCATACTCCGCCAGCTCCAACAGCTTCTCCTCCTTCGTCGTGCGAATCATGATCGCATCGACGTAGCGGGAGAGTACGCGGGCGGTGTCCGCGACGGTCTCGCCGCGCCCGAGCTGGGTTCCGCTTGGCTCGAGAACGATGGCCTCGCCGCCCAATTGCCGGATGCCCACCTCGAAGGAGACGCGGGTACGGGTCGAGGGTTTCTCGAAAATCATCGCCAAAGCCTTGCCGGACAAAGGCTTTTCAGCGCCCGTTTCGCCAGCTTTGATGGCGCGCCCGAGATCGAGAACGTCCCGCAGCGTAGCGGCATTCAGGCGATCGAGATCCAGAAAGTGCCGAAGAGGCTTGGATGCCATCCCGCTCATGCCGCAACCGCCTGGGCCGAAGCCACACTGTCCAGGATGTCCAGCGCTTCCTCGACCTGCGCCTCCGAGATAATCAAAGGCGGTAGGAGGCGAATGGTGTTTTCAGCCGCCCCAACCGTCAGCAGGCCGGCATCGCGGAACTCTGCAATCAGCCGAGGTGCCTCTGCCTGACAGCGCAGTCCGAGCATCAGCCCGGCCCCCCGGACCTCCGCGAACACATGGGGATGACGCGCCACCAGGTCGGTCAGGCGGTGCCAGAGCAAGCGCGCGACACGATCGACTTCAGTCAGAAACCCTGGCGCCGTGACGACATCCAGAACGGCGTTGCCGCAGGCCATCGCCAGCGGATTACCGCCGAAAGTCGTGCCGTGGGTGCCCGGCGCAAGACCCTTCGAGGCCTCCTCCGTCGCCAGGACCGCGCCGACGGGGAAGCCTCCCCCCAAACCTTTGGCGAGCAGCATGACGTCGGGCGCCGCCGCCTCGGCCCACTCATAGGCGAAGAGCTTCCCCGTCCGGCCCATACCGCACTGGATCTCGTCGTAGACCAGCAACAGGCCGAATTCGTCGCAGACCGTTCGCAAATCGGTCAGAAACTGCAGCGCCGCCGGACGAATACCCCCTTCGCCCTGAACAGGCTCAACCATGATTGCGGCGGTATCGTCGGTGATCGCACTGCGCAACTCGTTGAGATTGTTGAAGGCGACCGTCCGGAAACCGTCGGCATGGGGGCCGAATCCCTCCAGGTACTTCGGGTTTCCCGCCGCGGCGATCCCCGTCAGAGAGCGGCCATGGAAAGCGCCCTGACAGGTGATGATGCGATGCCGCTGCGGCTGTCCGATCACGTCGAAGTAGCGACGTGTCAGCTTGATCGCCGCCTCACAAGCCTCCAGCCCGGAATTGCAGAAGAAGACCCGGTCGGCGAAAGACGCCTCGGCCAGCCGAGCCGCGAGCTGTTCGCCAGCCGGTATGCGAAAGAGGTTGGAGCAGTGCCACAACTTGGCGGCTTGGGTCGTCAGAGCTTTCACCAAGTGCGGATGAGCGTGCCCCAGAGCCGTCACTGCGATGCCGCTAGCAAAATCCAGGTATCGTCGTCCGTTGGTCCCGATCAGGTAGGCCCCCTCGCCGTGATCGAAGGCGAGGTCGGCGCGGGCATAGGTGTTCATCAATGCATCGGTCATGGCGCCCCTCCTCTCGCTCGGGACCCGGGGATCCGCTGCGGACCCCCTTCTGGAAGGGCGCGACAGTGCGGCGCGGCGGATCGGGTGTCAACCAGCAGCCAAGGATGCTGAGCTTGCACCTCAGGCATAGCAGGGAGGGCAAGACCGTCCGAGCCCGATCTACCTACTGGCCCTAGGACTTAATCTTGTAGCCCCGCACGACCAGCCGCCAGGCAATCAGCCAAAACAGGCCGGTCAGACCCGCCAGAACGGTCAAGCCCAGGCCGGGCGAGGTATCGCTGTACCCGATCACGGCACCCCGTAGACCGTCGACCAGATAGAAGACCGGGTTGGCTTGAATGATCTGCTGGCCAAGCGGAGGCAGGGTTTCGATAGCAAAGAACGTGCCGGACAGCAGGCCGAGCGGGAGGATCAGAAAGGTCTCAACGGCGCTATAGCGGTCCCACTTCTCCGCCCAAAGACCTGTAATGAAGCCCATCAGGGCAAAGAGGAGCGACCCCAGCACTGCGTAGGCGAGCAGCAGCAGCGGGTCCGGAATCGGCAAGGCCACGAAGAGTGACAGAGCCGCCAGCACGGCAGCTCCAGTGATCAGCCCCCCAGCAGCTGCCGAAAGCACGTAGCCCGCCACCAGCTCCCCCGGCGTCAGTGGCGCCATCAGCATATCGCCGATCATCCCTTCCAGCTTATCGAAGATCAGAGGGAAGGCCGCGTTGCCATAAGCGTTGAGCGTCAGGGAGAAGGCAACGATACCCGGTGCCACGAAAGCGGGGAAGCTGCCGCCCGGCACGGGACCGCTGTCGCCCGCCCAGGCAAAGACGAAGACCGCGAGGAAAAGCAGAGCCGATACCAGCGTGCCGCCGATGCCTTCGACGGCGAAGCGCAGAAACCGCGTGAAACCGCGCAGGAAAAGCGTCCAGAGCCCACGTCCGTTGATCGCTGAGGGAAAACGACGGACGCGGGGCACCGGCAGGGACATCGGCGAAGGCTCCTAAGGCTTCAGCTTGTAGCCACGCGACAGCATGAACCAGACCAAGGCGATCAGGAGCGCGTTGACGCCGGCGACAACCGCCATCCCGGTCAGAAGATCGCCGTCGTTGCGGCCGAGAAAGCCGTAGCGGAAGCCATCGATCAAGTAGAAGAAAGGATTCAAGTGAGCCACGAACTGCCAGTTTTCAGGGAGGCGGGCCACCGAATAGAAGGTCCCCGACAGGAAGGACAGCGGCACGATCACGAAGTTGGTCAGCGCCGCGATGTGGTCGAACTTCTCCGCCCAAATGCCCCCGATCATTCCCAGAAGCGAGAGCATGAGAGCTGCCGCCGTACCGTAATAGACTATCAGCCCAAAGTTGTGCAGCGACAGGGGTACGAAGATCGCCATCGCCAGGGCCGTCGTGACGCCCACCAACAGCCCCCGGGTCAGACCGCCAAGCGCGAACCCAAGGGCCAGCTCGACAGTGGAGAGGGGTGGCATCAGGACATCGACGATGTTGCCCTGAATCTTCGAAATCAGGATCGACGAGGAGGTGTTTGCGAAGGCGTTCTGCAGCATGGCCATCATGATCAGGCCGGGCGCCAGAAACTCCGCATAGGGGATATCTCCGAACTTCAGGTTGCCGCGCCCCAGTGCCAAGGTAAAGACCGCCAGGAACAGCAGCATCGTCACCATTGGCGCCAGAACGGTCTGCGTCAGCACATTGACGAAGCGCTTGACCTCCTTGAGGTAAAGCGTCCAGAGGCCGACCCAGTTGACCGCACCCATGGGACGCGGACGAGGCGGGGGCAGAGTGACGGCAGTCGGTCGGGGCAGTTCGGTCATGGGAGCGTGAGATAGCGGTCGCGGCTTCAGTCGGCAAGCGCGACGAGAGCACAACATCGCTTCGCGGAGGTCTTGCCAGCGACGGGGATACAAATCCTCTCGCGGCGTGGCAGGCTAAGGCCCATGATTTCGGAGTCGAACGAGAAAAGGTCGCCAGCGCGCCGGGCGCCGAAGAAGGCGACACCCGCCTACCTGGAGCGGGCCGCGCTCTTCTATCTGGAGCGCTACGCCGCTTCGGCGGAAAGTCTGCGCCGCGTGCTCCTGCGCAAGGTCCGCCGCGCGAGTGAAGCGCACGGAAACGATCCGACCGAGGGGGCCGAGGCGGTCGAAGCCCTAATTGCCCGATTCCTCCGTGCCGGGCTACTCGACGACGGTCTCTACGCCCGTGGCCAAGCCCTAAGCCTGGCACGGCGTGGCAGCTCCGAACGCGCGATCCGCCAGAAACTGCAACAGCGCGGGATCGCCGAAGCGGAGATCGCTCGGGCGCTGGCTGCACGCCATGAAGAGAGCGAGGATCCGGAGTTGGCTGCGGCTTTGGCCTACGCCAGACGCCGCCGGATCGGTCCCTATCGCACGGATCCCACCCTTCGCGCCGAAACGCGCCTGAAGGATCTGGCGGCCCTCGCCCGTCGCGGCTTTGCACCGGCGCTCTGCCGACGAGTGATCGACACGGAAGATCTGGAAGCCTTGTGGGAGGAAACGCGAAGCTCCCTCTAAACCAAGCCTCTGGTTCACGGAGAGGTCGACCCGGTTCCTGTTCCGGTGCCTGCACTCTCGTAGCGGCGATGCTCCCGCAGCTGTGGAACCACCAAAGTTCGGAGATGGTTTCTAGTTGCAGCGGCCGATGGAGTCTTCGCCGCAAACGCGCTGGCCGTCGGTCCAGGTGGCACCGGTCAGATCGGCCCGGAAGAAGTCGGTTCCACCGGTCCGAGCGCCCGTCAGGTTCGCACCGCGCAGGCTGGCTCGCGTCAGACGGGCGTTACGCAAATCGGCGTTCGACAGATCCGCGCCGTTCAAGTCCGCCTTCGTGAAGTCGGCCTGCTGTAGATCGGCCCCTTCGAAGACACTATCGATCAAGCTCGCGTTGATGAACTTTGCACGATAGCTCTCGCTGCCCGAGAGATCCGCACCATCCAGGGTCGTGCGGAAGAAGCTTCCGTCGCGCAAGCGCGCCCCCGCCAAATCGACCTGGGACAGATCGAGCCCGTCGAAGTTGCACCGCTGCCAGTTCACGCCGGGAACCGGCGGATCGGTGCAGCCGGCCAAGGCCGGCTCCGGAGGGAGTGCGGTTGCGAGGAAGAATGCAGTGGGGAGGGCAGCGAGGAGGAAGCGAGGCGTCATGTTGTGCAAGATGGGAGAGAATATCCTCTAGGGCAATGCCTTAGCGATGGCGACGGGCGCGGCAACCGGCGACGTCCGGACACAATCACGTGCGCCAAGCCAGAAGGCGCTGCTCCAGACGCCCGATCAGCCAGCTCACCGTGACCCCCATGATCGAAAGAAGCGTGACACCCGCAAAAAGACGCTCGAGATCGTAGAGCGCACCGGCCTCCAGGATGTAGGCGCCGACACCGAACTCGGCCCCCAGCATCTCGGCGGCAACCAGGAGGATAATGGCAATCGCGAGCGACACGCGAAGTCCCGACAGGATCGCCGGCAGGGCGGCCGGCAACACGATCTTTCGGACGATGGACCACCAGGTCAGACCGAAGCTCTGCCCCATACGAATCAGGCTGCGATCCACGTTGTCGACACCGCCGTAAGTCGCCACCACCGTCGGCGTGAAGGTCCCGAAGGCGATGAGGGCATACTTGGAGCCCTCGTCTATGCCGAACCAGATCACGAACAACGGCAACAACGCGATCTTCGGAATCGGAAAGATCGCCGCGACCAGAGGCACCAGGCCCGCGCGCGCCAGACTGAACAGCCCGATCATGACCCCCACCGCGATGCCGGCGGTCGCCCCCATTGCGCCCCCGACGATCAAGCGCTCGAGCGAGGGGAGCAGGTGCTTCCACAGCAGACCGCTCCGATAGAGCTCCACGAAAGTCCAGAACACGGCGGAGGGACTGGGCAAAACAAGGTTCGAGATCACGCCCGTGCGCGTCCCCGCCTCCAGCAGGCCGATCAGGACGACGAAAACAATCGGACCGACAAAGAGAACGCGGCGCGGCGCGAAACCGCCGCCACGGAACGGCACCGGCCGTGCGCGGCTGGACTGCGCAGCCTCGACGGCACCGGAAGGGGCGGCGTCAGGCATCGATCAACTCCCGGTCCGCCGCCATCGCCTCGTCGCGCATCACCTGCCAGAGGTGGCGTTGCGTGCGCTCCAACTCGGCATCTCCAAAACTGCGCTCCGCGAGCGGCCGATCGATCTCGACGATTTCACGAATGCGACCGGGACGACGCGAGAGCACGACAACGCGATGCCCCAAGCGAACCGCCTCGGCGAGATTGTGGGTCACATAGACAGCCGTAAAGGGCTGACGCGTCCAAAGACCGACCAGGTCGTCCATCAGCAGGTCGCGGGTCTGACTGTCGAGCGCCGAAAGCGGCTCGTCCATCAGCATCACCGCGGGACGCACGGCCAAGGCCCGGGCCAGAGCCACACGTTGCTTCATGCCGCCCGAGAGCTGCTTGGGCAAAGCCTTGGCGAAGTCGGACAGTCGGGTCCGTGCCAGGACATCGTCGACAATCTCCCGCATCTGCGCACTGGAGAGGCCATGATCCTCCAAGACCAGCGTGACGTTCCCCTCGACGCTGCGCCAAGGCAGCAACGCGAAGTGCTGGAACACGTAGGTCAGTGGATTCAAAGAGGTCTCAGGCGGCCGACCGAGCTGCAGTACGACGCCTCGATCCGGTTGCTCCAGCCCCCCGATGAAGCGCAGCAAAGTCGACTTGCCGCAACCGGAGGGGCCAACGAGGCAGACCACGCTGCCCTGAGGGATCTGCAAGTCGATCTCGCTCAGAACCTCGGTTTCGCCATAGCGGTGGCTGATCCCGTCGAGATGCAGATCCATGGTCGCCTTCCTTTTGCGGAGCCATCTCCAGTCGAGGCTGGAGCTGGCAAACCTTAGATGGACGCGACGTAGGAGGTGTCGACCAACTGTTCGATGGAAATGTCTCCGCGCACCAGATCCTCGGCCTTGAACCAATCAAGCTGATCGGTGATCGATCCCATCTTGAGAGCCGCCTCGGGCGTGATGCGCATGGCGCCGTTGCGGATCGACGGTGCCGCCTTCTCGAGGGGCCGGTCGGTATAGACGTAGGTATGGATCAGCCTCACCATCTCCTCGGCTGCAGCCGTATCGCTATCGCTATCGACCAGTGCGGCGTTGAAGTCGGCGGCACCACGCGAGAAAGCGGCCAGGAAGGCGGCTGTCTTCGCCCGCTCCTCCAGCGCGTTGTCGGCCGAGGTGAATACGGTCGTGACCTGATAATCGGGGATGTAATCCGCGATCCGGCCGATAGGACGAACGGCCTCCGCAGCGGTTAGTGCCTTGGCAATGTGAGGAACGATCGCCCAGGCATCGATCTGCCCGGACTTCAAGGCCCCGATGATTGCGGAGACCTTCTGCAGAGGCCGCAGTCCGACCTCGCCCGGAAAACCTTCGGCCGCGGCGATCTTCTCTGCCATGTAGTGGAAGGAGGAGCCGGCGGTGCTGATTCCGAAGGTCTTGCCTTTCAGCGCGGCGGGCGAGGTCAAGCCGGCGTCGTGGGCGGCATTCGACGCCAGGACGACTTGGCCATCGATCCCGGCTTCTTCCTGCAGCGCACCACCGACGACCTTGACGGCTCCCTTTTCCGCTAAGCTGATCAGACCGCCGGTAATCGCGGTCACGCCGAAGTCGACATCGCCGGAGGCAATGGCGACCGCCATCGGCTGCGCTGCCTGGAAGAATTCGAACTCGACGTCGAGCCCAGCCTCCGCGAAGTAACCGCGCTCGTAGGCGACGAAGCTCGGCGCATGACTGGTGAAACGCAGCGCACCAACCTTAACTTTCTCGCGCGAGAGAGCCGGCGCCGTGAAACCGCCGACAGCCGCCACCGCCGCCAACGTCCCGAGCGCTCGGCGGCGGGTCAGGGTGATCGTCATCTCAAAGTCCTCCCATGGAAACCGGTCTTCTTTTTCAGAGCCGGTCCAAGCAAAGTCCGCCGGACCGCCGCTTTGCTTCCCCATCGCTGGCCGTCGCCGAAGAGTCAAGTCCCCAGAGAGCCCACGACTGGAGAGCCAAGCCTCCAGCGATCTTCCAAACACCGAGCGGCAGCCAGGGGTGCAGGGACGTCTCCTTCACCGCTCTCCGCGTTCTTCAGCGCGAGCACGCGCCAGAACGCGTTGATAGGCGGCCATAACCTCATGCTCGTGGACAAGACCCAGTAAACGCCGGTCTTCGCGGCTATCGACCACGGCAAGGTGCGGCTCACCCGAACCGACGAAAACACGCACGGCCTCTTGAAGATCCTCCTCGGCCGTCAGCAGAGGTGCATTCCGGGCCAGCTTTGCTGCCGTCAATTCTTCGTGGACTTCACCGTCGAACGCCACGGCGGCAATGTCAGTGAAGGTGATGACCCCGATCAGCGCGCCCTCGCCGTCCACCACCAGCAGTTCGCTACAGGGCGCACGCGCCAGTTCCCGTTTGATTTCTTCTAAGGGGCTGTCAGGGGCGACTGCAGCGTAGGACCGATCGAGCAAGGACCGAACTTTGGTCTGAGCCAACAGGGTGGCTTCCTGGCCTCGGCCGACATCCACGTCCCGTTGCGCCAACTGCCACTGGAAGAAAGAGCGCCCGAAGGTCCCCTTGACCACGACGCTGGCAATCGCCGTGGCGACCATCAACGCGATGGTGATCTCGTAATCGCCCGTCAGCTCGAACACCATCAGGATGGTCGAGATCGGCGCGCCCAGAACGGCACCCGCGACCGCACCCATGCCGACGATCGTGTAGGCGCCGTGATCGCTCGCCAGATGCGGGAAAGCACCGGCTGCGATCAGACCGAAGGCTCCGCCCGTCATGGCGCCGACGAACAGCGAGGGCGAGAAGACACCGCCGCCGAAGCCGCCGCCCAGGGAGATCGCGGTCGCAGCCATCTTGACCACGGCCAAGGCGATCAGCAGCTCTAGCGTGTACTGCTGGCCGAGGGCCTTATCGGTCGCCTCGTAGCCGACTCCCAAGACCTGAGGAAAGAGCAGAGCGATCATGCCGACCAGAAGGCCGGCGACGGCCGGTCGTATCCACGTCGGGCCAGGCAAGCGCGCGAAACCCTTCTGACTGACGGCCACGGACCGGATGAAGACGATCGCGACCACGGCCGCCACGGCCCCGAGGAGCGCGAAGGCGGGAAACTCCCAGAACGACACGATCTGGAACTGCTCGTCGAGAACGAAGGCCGGGTAGTCGCCGAAGTGCATCCGGCTTACCAGCGTCCCGACGACACCCGCGATGACGATCGGCGCGAAGGCCGAGAGGGCGTAGTGGCCGACCACCACCTCCAGTGCAAAGAAAACCCCTGCGATCGGCGCATTGAAAGAGGCCGCGACGGCGGCGGCGACACCGCAACCCAGCAGCGTACGGGTCAAGCGCCGGCCGAGGTGAAAACGCAGAGCCAGCCAAGACCCCACGACGGCGCCGAGATGCACCACCGGCCCCTCTCGTCCCACCGAGGCTCCGCATCCGATCGAGGCGGCGGAAGCAACGGCGGCCCGCAGTCCTGTTGCCATAGACATGCGCCCTCCATAGAGCGCGGTCGCCTCCATGACGTTGGCCACCCCCTGAGGCTGGCCGTTCGGGAGAAATCGATGGATGAAGAGACCCACGAGCAGGCCGCCCAGGCTGGGAACCAGAAGCAACAACCACCAGTCGAGAGTCTCGGCATGACTCGCCAATGCCTCGCCCGCGTAGCCAAAACCCAGCCACTGTATGGCATCGATGGCGTAGCGGAATCCGATGGCCGCCCCCCCGCCGGCAACCCCGATCACCACGGCCATGATCGACAGCACCACCTGGTCGCTGCGACCGAAGCGCCGAAGCGACGCCAGCATGCGGCGACGGTCGGACAGAACACGCGCGAGGGTCATAATCCTCCGACACCGAGGGAAGCCGTGCTCCGCGCGGTGCCCCTACTAAGGGTCGTATCCACACCACTGTAATCGCGACGACCCGAGGAAGTCCAAAGACACGAGACAGACGGGGTTATGCCCTGGCGCTTACGGCCCTTCGATACCGGGCAGCGAAGCGACCGCCTGAGCCATCTCTTCCAGGAGAAGCCGCAGCCGACGGGTCTGGTGGCGTGAGGGCAGGTAAGCTGCATTGATCGGTAAGGATGCTGCGCGCCAGGTCGGCAGAAGGTCGACCAGGGCGCCGCTCTCCAGATCGGGGCAAACCAGCCAAAGCGGCATCACGGAATAGCCTATGCCGAGGCGCGCAGCCTTCTGGGCCGCGAAGATGTTGTTGGTCGAGAGTGCGACCTGCGCCGCGAGCGTCGCCGTTTCGCCCTTCCGATTGAAGAGAGGGATCTGCCCGGCCTCGAAAGGCTCCAACGCCGCACAGGGAAGATCGCCCAGATCGGCGGGCAGCTCGAACTTGCGATTGCCCGTTAGACTGGGCGAGGCCACAAGCAGACGCTCGACCCTGCCGAGCGGGCGCACCACCAATCTTTCATCCGGAACGCGGCCGACCTTGATCCAGAGATCGCAACCGATCTCGGCGAAGCGGATCGGGCCGTCCTGAAGCAACCAGGCGATCGTCAGATCCGGGTGGGACTGCTGGAATCGCAACGCCGCCTCGGCGAGATGGAGCTGACCAAGCGCTACCGGCGCAACCACCCTGAGCCTGCCTCGCAGACTTGCGCCCGTCTCCAGGTAGCGTTCCGCAAGGGCCTCCCATCCGTCCAAGAGCTGACGCGCCTCGGCCAGACAGTCCTCGCCAGTCTCCGTCAGCGCCAGACTATGGGTCGTACGATGAATGAGGGACGCGCCCAACCGCCGCTCCAGCTCGGCAAGCTGTCGGCTGGCCGAGGCTTGGGAGAGGTTCAAGTCCCGGGCCGCTGCGCTGATCGACCCACGCTCGGCAATACGCATGAAGGTCGCGAGCAGCGAAAGGCGATCAGTACCTCTGCTCATTCGTATAACGGATAGCCAATAGACTTATTAACCGTCTACAGGAAATCTGGCCCCTGCCTCACTTTCCTTCGCATAGACGGCGCCGATGGCTGGCGCCGAAAAGCGAGGAGAGAAACCATGTCATCCCCTGCCGAAGTTTCGCGCCACTTCGCCTTAGGCGGAGATCTGATCGTCGACCGGCTCGGCTACGGCGCCATGAGGCTGACCGGGCAACCGGGCAACTACGGCCCCTACCAAGACTGGCAGGCAGGTTTGCGGTTACTGCGCCGTGCCGCAGATCTCGGCATCAATTTCTTCGATAGTGCCTGGGCTTACGGACCTGAGGCTGCGGATCAGATCGTCGGGGAAGCCCTGGAAGGCCGTGATGTGGTCCTGGCCACGAAAGGCGGAGTCGATAAACCCGAGCCTGGCCGTATCGTTATCGACGGCTCTCGCGATCGGCTTTTCCGACAGATCGATAAAGCGCTGATAAATCTTCGCCGGGACTCGATTAGTCTCTTTCAACTCCACCGGATCGACCCGCAAACGCCCATCGAGGATTCAATGGCGGCTTTGGCGGAGGCACAGGCCGAAGGCCGCATTCGACACATCGGCCTGTCCAACGTAACTCGCGAAGAGCTGGATCGTGCGCTGACAGTCGCCCCCATCGTCAGCGTCCAAAACCGTCTCAACATGGCCGAAACGGCGGAGTCCGATCTGGTCGACTACACGGCCGAGAAAGGGATCGCCTTCATCCCCTACGGCCCACTGGGCGCGAACCCCATGCGACAGGGAGCCACTCTCGAACCCGGCGCAGCCTTGGCTTGGCTGCTGAAACGCTCCCCCAATATCATCGTCATTCCCGGCACGACATCTGTCGTACACCTGGAAGAAAACATCCGCGCTTGGGAGAAGGTCTGAAACGCCGCCCAAAGGCGCCGCTGACTTCGAATGGGCCTGGGCGAAAAGGCCCGCGCCTCTGAAACCCAGGTGGTTCCGCGCGGCTTGAATCCGGTTTAGCCTCCCGCTGGCCGCATCCGAGGGGCACGGTCGCCGTTCTGTCAGGGATTCCCGCCACTTCCATGCTTGATCTACGCCCCGTTCTTTTTGTTGTCGGCCTGCTGCTATCGGTCCTGGCCGTGGCCATGATCGTACCGGCTCTGGTCGATCTAGCGGTCGGCCATCCTGACTGGCAGGTCTTTGCAGCCAGCTTCGCCGTGACACTTTTCGTCGGCGTCGCGTTGATGCTGACCACACGCAGCGGCTGGAGCCGTTTCACGCTGCGCCAGGGCTTTCTGATGACCACCCTGGCCTGGCTGGTCACGGCAACCTTCGGCGCCCTGCCCTTCGCCTTCTCGGAACTGCAACTGGGCCTGACCGACGCCTTTTTCGAATCCATGTCCGGTGTCACCACGACCGGGGCGACGGTGATCGTCGGTCTGGACCAGGCTCCCCCCGGTATTCTGCTGTGGCGGGCGATTCTACAGTGGCTCGGTGGCATCGGCATCATCGTCATGGCGGTTGCGGTCTTGCCGATGCTGCAGGTTGGCGGCATGCAGCTCTTCCGCGTCGAGGCCTTCGATGCCGACAAGGTCATGCCCCGCGCCGCGGCGATCGCAGGGGGGATCGGCATAGTCTACATCGCGCTGACTGCGATGGCCGCGCTGATCCTGGGATACCTCGGCATGGGGGCCTTCGACGCGGTCGCCCACGCCATGACGTCCATTGCAACCGGTGGCTACTCGACGCGCGACGGCTCCATCGGCCACTTCGACTCTGCGGCAATCGACTACGCCATCTGCGTGTTCATGCTGCTCGGCAGCGTGCCCTTCGTGCTGTATCTGCGCGCCGCGCGCGGCAATCTGCTTGCCCTTTTGCGCGACAGTCAGGTGCGCTGGATGCTGGCGGTGCTAGCCGCGGCCATCGCGATCCTGGTCATCGAACTGACGCGCAACGAAATCATGAACGCCGAGGACAGCCTGCGTTACGCCACTTTCAACGCCATTTCCATCATGACCGGCACCGGTTACGCGACCACGGCTTTCGATACCTGGGGCGGCTTCGCGATGAGCATGTTCTTCATGCTCATGTTCATCGGCGGCTGCGCCGGCTCCACCACCTGCGGCATCAAGATCTTCCGCTTTCAGGTTCTGGGCGCCATTGCCGGCACACAGCTCAAGCGCTTGATGCAGCCCAACGGAGTCTTCATCCCCTACTACAACGGCCGACCCATTCCCGAGAGCGTCTCGATCTCGGTCATGAGTTTCTTCTTCTTCTTCGCCGCCACCTTCGGACTGCTCTCAGTCGGACTTGGACTGATCGGGCTGGACTTCGTGACGGCGCTGTCGGGAGCGGCTTCGGCAATCGCCAACGTGGGTCCCGGCCTGGGGGAGGTGATCGGTCCCGCCGGTACCTACGCGCCTTTGCCAGATGCCGCGAAATGGCTGCTTTCGGCCGGCATGCTGCTCGGGCGTCTGGAACTCTTCACCATCCTGGTGCTCTTCACGCCGCACTTCTGGCGCAACTGATCGACCGGAAAACCGGGCACGAGGCGGAACAGGCGAGATAAGATCGGGCAACGCGGACCGGGGCGAGCGGCCGCATGCGTTCAGAAGCGGCCGCTCGCCTGTATCACCGGATCAGGTGAACATGTCCGCCGTAATAGACTTGTACCAACCATCCGCGTAAACCGACTCGAGCTTCCGGGACGCCTCGTCAGCCTCCATCGGACTGACACCGCCGGAGCCTTCCACTGAGATAATCCCGTCATCGGTCGCCTTGTACACACCGGCAACAGAGATGGCGTAGTCGGGCGCGACGTGACTGTAACAGGTATTGACCCAAGCCGGATTAGCCAGCTCACGCCCCGCAAGCAAAGCGATAGCCGCCGCAGCCGCCGTCTTGCCCTGGCTGTTCGCCGCGAAGCCCGACTTCGGCATCGGCGAGGCGATCGAGGCGTCACCGACCACATGGACGCCCGGCACGAGTGTCGACTCGAAGGTCCGCCCATCGACCGGGCACCAGCCCGAGGCGTCCGCCAGACCGCTGTTTCGCGCGATCGCCTTGGCGTACTGAGGCGGCACGACGTTCGCCACCTCGGCCTGATACTCCATACCGAACTCGGTGATCAGCGTGCGAGTCGCAGGGTCGACCTCAACCACTTGGCCATCGTTGGGCAGATTCACCCACTCGATCATGTCGCCGTAGAAGCGATCCCAACCTTGCTGGAACAAGCCCTGCTTTGAGAACCTCTCCTTAGCATCGAGGATCAGAATCTTTGAGCTCGGCTTTTCCTTCTTGAAGTAGTCCGCGATCATTGAGACACGCTCGTAAGGGCCCGGCGGACAGCGAAAGGGGTTCGGTGGCGAGGCCAAGACGAAGAGGCCACCGTCCTCCATGGCCTCCAACTGGCTGCGCAAAAGCAGAGTCTGCGCCCCCGGCTTCCAGGCATGGGGCATAGCCTCATATGCTGCCTCGTCGTAACCAGCGATGCCGCCGTCCTCAGGCGGACGCAAATCGATCCCGGGAGAGACGATCAGTCGATCGTACGTCAGGGTCTCTCCACCCGCCAAGGTCACGTTGCGGCTGTCGGCATCGATACCGGTTGCCGTGTCCTTGGCGTGCGCGACATTCCAACGGTCACGCAGATGATCGTAACTGTGAGTAATCGAAGCGAGATCGCGCCACCCGCCGAGCACCAGGTTGCTGTAGGGGCAAGTGATGAAGCTGTCGTTCGGCTCGACCAAAGTGACGCGCAGATCCGGTTCCGCTTTCTTGAGATACTTCGCAGCCGTCGCACCGCCGAAGCCTCCACCGATCACGACCACATGAGCTGCCGCCTGACCCTTTGCGATTTGCGGTGCGGCCAGCAAAGGCGTTGCTGCTGCAGCCGCGGCGAGCTGCGTAAATCTGCGCCGCGTGAAAGCAGATTGTGTCTTCTTTTTCATTTGAGCGCCCTCCGCGTCATTGCAGCTTGCTGAGATAGATAGCCAAGGCGTCGATCTCCGCATCGGAGTAGCCGGCCGCGAGACGATTCATCACCGTTGCTTGGCGCTCGCCGTTCTGAAAGGCCTTGAGCGTAAAGCGGATGTACTCGGCGCTATGGCCGCGCAGTGTGGGAATGGCACCCGATCCCCCCAGTTCCGCACCGTGACAACCAGCGCAGGTGCCAGCAAGGATCGCGGTATCGGCAGCCGTATCGGCGTTGGCTGGTATCGACAGACCAGCCGTAAGCGCCGCGGCGAGAGCCACGGCGAACAGACCTCTCCTCATGACGTTTCCTTCCCGCTTTTCTTTATCGATTACGGATTATTGAATATGGGAAGGGTGACCCTATGGCACGCCACTGTCAATTGCGCACGAGCCTGACCTAGCGGCGTCCGAAAACGCAACAAACCGGAGGAGCGGAAGTTGGTGCGATGACAAGCCTGCGCCGCTTCTGAGAACGACCGAAGGCTTTCGGGGAGCCTCAACGGCGACGGGGCGTCCTAATCGCGTGCGAAAACCGGGGCAAAGGGAATACCGGCTTCGTCCATGGCCTGTTGAACCACCGGCTCGGGTTTGCCGTCGAACAGCTGTCGCAGAAGTTCGTCAACGGCAGGGTCTTCATTCGCGCTGTTGACACCGAACACCCTGGAGAGCGCCCGGACCTGAAAGGCGCGCCGCTGTATCTCGTCGCCTTCGACGCTATCGAACTCGTTGACCACGTCGATGGCCGAACTGAAGGGAGGCATCAAAGCGGTCGGGATGCCGGCTTTCTCAAATGCCGCCCGTAAGCCAAGAGCTCCTCCCTGAAGCGCAAGGCAGCGCGCATTCTCGGCCGAAATCCGACAGAGTTTCGCCAAGGCGACGATGAAGAAGTTGACATCACCGGCACAGAGGGCACGCAACATCAAGCTGGGTGACAGGCGATTGTTTACGAGAAGATGTTCGACGAAGAGGTCAAGATCGCCTTGCCGGCCCGCCACAGGTTGGAGGATCAGGGCGGTCACCGACTCCCGCGCGTGGTTCACAAGTCCGCGCAGCAGCACCGGAGACAAATTATAGCGCGCCACCAATGTACGCCGCATCTCCTCGGCGACGCGATGAAGCAGCTTCTCGGCAATGTGCGCCGGCAACCCGTTTCGCGAGGCAACAGCATGAGCGACCGCAGGCTTGTCTTCAAAACGAGTCAGAACGCGATCGTAAGCCGGGTCGGGAATATCGGCACCGCGGTTCCCCATCAAGGCCACCACCGCGTCCTCGCTTCCCTGATCTACCAGCGCATTCGAAACGGTCGAGGAAACTTCATCGCGCATGGCCACCGCAACCTGTTTGCGGCCGTCGCCCTCGGCGATGACTTCGAGCAACAGCGCGTCGTCGAGCTCTTGGCTGTAACGCAGGACAGGAAAAGCCACAGAAGCGACGTCCTGAGCCAGCCGCTCGGCAAGGTCCTTGTCAAGCAGGGTGGAGTGAGAAATCTGCCAGGCAAGCGCTTCCCGCACGGACTGCTCAGCAGTGCGGCTGTAGGCTTGCACCACGCCTTCAGCCAATCGCCGTGCCTCGTATGAAAGCCCCTCGCTTTTCAGCTCGCCGACGACGTTCTGCAACGTTTCGATCTGCGCGCTGGCCGAGCGATCCGCGAGCAGACGTTCCACATCCCGGTACGACAGCGAGCGGCGCGTAGCTTCCATAAGTCAAAGACTCCCGACGGGCAGCGAATTCAATCGCGAAACCACCTTGCAAACTGAAATCTAGACTACAACCGTAAGCAAAAAGTGAAATTGAGTGAATGGCCGGCTCTTATATTCAATATTTGCGGCAAATTTTATTTATAGCATCGAATATTTAGAGAAATTGTCGGTCTCCATACCGTACGGCATCGGACCAGGTCATCTCCAGATTTCGCAACATGCGAAAGGTATTCTCAAAAGCCTCTCGGTCGGCGTCATTTGTCACCAGTCGAGCCGCATGCACACTTTCCAGTTCCGCCAGCGCGGCACAAAGCTGAAGCCCCTTTTCCGAAAGGCGAATACGCGCCGCCCGCTTGTCGCGTGCCGCGGTGCTTCGATCTATGTAGCCGCCCTCGTGAAGTGCCTTGAGATTGTAGGAGGCGTTGGAGGCGAGGTAGTAGCCGCGTTCGATCAAATCGCGAACCGACACTTCCTCGTCGCCGATGTTGAGCAGCATCAGGACCTGAGCAGGACTGACATCATCGATGCCTTGGCGGTTCAATTCGATGCGCACCACGTCGAGCAGCCGGCGATGCATCCGTTCTACCAGGCGCGTAACCTCACGGTAAAGCTGCGCTTCCGGGTCTCGGGCGACCGCTGACAGGGAACCGGCCTGCCCATCGACTGCAGCTTCGCTTCTCTCGCCTTGTGCCTTGGCAGCCTGACGTAGTTGTTCCTGCCCGAGCGCCATTACCTCTTCCTTTTGAACGTCGCAAACTGTTGTTGCCGGTTGCAAGACGGAAGCCTGGCCCCGCACGCCGGACGAATACGCTCCAGCGTCCTAGTCAAGCCATTGAAGCCTTAACATCTCTTAAAGGGACGTCGAGTAATTTATACAGAATTGAGGAACCTACAAAACGACAATCTGTCGTTACCCAAACGAAAGCCGAACCTATGGCTGAAGTGTCGAACGCCCCCGCTCGCGGACTCTCGAGCCGCTCGTTGTTCACCAGGGGCGTCGCCACCCTCGCGTTGATCCTTCTGACGGCCGGTTGCACTGTCGGCGGAGCTTCCGGCGATCTTGCGAAAACGACAACCTTTCAGAGTGCGGCCTGGTCAAAGCTGGTGGATCTCGGCGACAAGAGCCGCGCCGGCGGCGAACCGACGACGGCCCTTCAGTTCTATCGCCAAGCTCACATGCAGGCGCCCGACGAACCGCTGCCTCTGATCCTGATCGGCGAAACCTTGATCGAGGTGGACGATCCTCTCGAGGCCGCCGCAGCTTTCCGAGGGGCACTCGATCTGCAGCCAGGCCGCACCCGCGTACTCCTGGGCCTCGGCGGCGCTTTGATCCGACTCGATCAGCCCTTGGCCGCCTTGCAGCAGTTCGAAGTCGTACTCGGTCAAAACCCTGACGACGTCACAGCCCTCAGTGGTGCCGGTGTTGCCGCCGATCTGGCCGGGGAGCGCGAGCGTGCACAGGCTTACCTGCGGCGCGGTCTGGAGCAGGAGCCCGACAGCGTTACCCTTCTCAACAATCTCGGCTACTCGCTGATTCTCTCCGGCGACTATCGGGAGGCGATTTCCCTTCTGGAGATGGCAACGGTGTTACCGGAAGCCACGGCTCAGCACCGGCAGAATCTCGCCCTTGCCTACGGCTTGGCGGGCCGCGAGGCCGAAGCCGCCCGAATGATCCGCATGGACTTCGGAGATGGCGAGGTCGCCCGCAACCTCACGTACTATCGGGCGCGGCGCATTGGCCAGCCGCAGGCCCCGGATCAAAGCCAGACACCGCTTCCGCTTCGCAAACCCCTGGCGCAGGCCGCACCAACGGAAGCTGTCGAGACCGAACCGGCGGGTGCGGTCGAAGACGCAGCCGAAGAGCAGGAGGCGACCCTCGAGCTTGAAGGCCTGCTTACCGACTGATCCGGTATACGGGTCAAATATTCGGGCTAAGAAACTGCGATCAGTTGAAACGTTTTCTACCGGCCTTCACTCAGCGCCGGTTACTGCATAGTCACGAACTGATCGGCGATCCGGAGAGCCGCCGGTCCGACCAGTACGATGAAGAGCGGCGGTAGGATGAAGAGGATCATCGGTACCGTCATGATGGCCGGTAGGCGCGCTGCGCGTTCCTCCGCACGCATCAACCGCTCGTGCCGCAGTTCAGCCGCCAGAACTCTGAGAGAGTCAGCCAAAGGCGTCCCGTAGCGCTCAGTCTGGATCAAGGTGCTGACGAGGGCTCTCACCTGGGAGAGCGGAACCCTTTCTGCCAAGCCTTCGAGCGCCTTGTGCCGATCCGGCAGGAAACTCAGTTCGAGCGATGCCAGTCCGAGCTCATCCGTCAGCTCTGGACTGGAGCGCCCGACCTCCCGCGCGACGCGGTCCAGAGTAGCGTCGAGGCTCAGACCGGCCTCGGCGCAGATCACCATCAAATCGAAGGCGTCGGGGAGAGCCTTTCGAATCTTCTCGATGCGCTTCTGTGCGGAGTTCTTGACAAAGACCTCCGGTGCAAACGCGCCCAGGACAACGGACGTAAGACTGGCAGCGAGAGCCGCCAACTCCGGCAGATCGAACACACCCAGACCCTGGAACAGAAGAAGACCGAAAGCACCGGAAACCAGCGGCAGTGTGACTTTGGCGAAGAGATAGATGACAAGAGCGTCGCGGGACCGGTAGCCGGCGCGCGCCAGAGTCAGCGACAATTTGGCAGTACTCTGGCCCTTCATCAGTTTGAGACGCTGAACAGTCTGCCGCATCCAGGAGCGCCCACTCGAGAGAGGTTTGCGGCGCGTCGGCGCGACGATACCGGCCTTCAAGGCCTTGCGACGTGCCTCTAGAGCTTTCAGACGGGCAGGAAGCGGGTCGCGGTCGATAAGCGAATACCAGACCAGCAAAACCACGGAAATGGCGGAAACGGCCGCGGTCACGGAGATCACGTCCGTCTCGGTCAGGCCGAAAGGCAGATCCAAGGTCATATCTCGAACCTGACCATCTTCCACATCACGCCGGCTCCGGTCGCGATGAAGGCGAGTGCAACACCGAGCAAAAGGTTGCCTCGCGGATCCTGGATCAGAGAGATCATGTAGCTGGCGTTCAACAGAAACAGCAGTACGAACATGATGAAGGGCAAGCTACCGATAATCCAGGCACTGGCACGTGCCTCTGAACTCATCGACTTCACCTTGAGCTTCATCTGGCGGCGCTTGCGAAGAAGGTCGGAGAGATTCGCCAGGGTCTCCGCAAGGTTACCTCCCGTCTCGCGCTGAATCGACAGAGTGATAATGAGATACTTGTACTCCGGCACATCAATCCTGCGCGCAACTGACCACATGGCCTCTTCCAGATTCGCGCCGACACGCACTGCGTCGGAGATACGGCGAAACTCGATCCCGACCGGATCCCGCATTTCCTGACCGACCGTCGCGATCGACTCGGTAACCGGCAGACCCGAGCGAAGACCGCGCACGATCAGATCGATGGCATCCGGGAAGAGCTCGATGAAGCCATTGAGACGCCGGCGAGCCAATAGCCCCACAAGCAGGTGCGGAAGAATGGCGCCGGAGGAAATACCCTGCGCAATCGCCACCCAGACCGAGACGGGTAGAAGAAGATGGACCGCCAGGCCCACGAGGAACGCCACCAGGAACGACACAAGCAAATACTTACTGATGGCAATATCCCGTCCGGTCCGTTGCAGGCGGTCGCGCAGCTTGTCAGGAGCAGGAAGCAGCGACTTGATGAGGCGGTCGATCAGCGGGATGGAGCTATCGCGATTCGATCTTCGCAGAGGCGTTGTTGCCTGTCCGGCAGCCGTTGTCCGATCCGGAGAAACACGAGAAAGCCGGCGCTTCGCAGCGCGGCCGCCGGCGAGATCGTCGCTGGCCAATCCGAGTCCGAGCAGAAGGACCGTGAAAACCGCTCCCGCGCCCAGCAGCCAGATCGTCTGATCGGGCGAGACCTGCATTACATCGCCTCCAGCAGAGCGCGCTCGAGACCAAAGTAGGACGCTTTCTCGGTAAAGTGCGGACGGATCCCGTGCGGCTTGAAGCTACCCTGCAGTTTGCCGTCCGGCCCTTCGCCGGAATAGGCGAAGGTGAAGAGATCCTGCATCGTGATGATGTCGCCTTCCATGCCGACCACCTCCGAAATGTAGGTGACACGTCGTACGCCGTCGCGCATTCGGCTGATTTGGATGATGACGTCGATTGCCGACGCGATCAGGGAACGAACGGCGCTGGTTGGCAGCTTGAAGCCGGACATGGACACCATGTTCTCAAGACGCATCAGCGCTTCGCGCGGACGGTTGGCGTGGATCGTGGAGAGCGAACCGTCATGGCCAGTGTTCATGGCCTGGAGCATGTCGATCGCCTCGGCGCTGCGGATTTCGCCGAGGATGATGCGGTCGGGGCGCATACGCAGAGAGTTCTTCACCAGATCGCGCATGGAGATTTCACCCTTACCTTCCAGGTTGGCGGGGCGGGTCTCCAAGCGAACCACATGCGGTTGCTGTAACTGAAGCTCGGCTGCGTCTTCGATGGTGACCACACGTTCACCGGGATCGATCATTTGCGAAAGGGCATTCAGCAGAGTTGTCTTGCCCGAGCCGGTTCCGCCGGAGATCAGAATGTTGAGCCGAGACCGCGCGGCGATCTTAAGAACCGTCGCCATGTTCGGCGAGATATTGGCTTGGCGTGCCATCACCTCGAGGGTGATTTTCTTCTTGGCAAACTTGCGGATTGAGATCGAGGGGCCGTCGATCGCGAGCGGGGGCACGATGATGTTCACTCGACTTCCATCAGCCAGACGCGCATCCACGAGCGGCACAGATTCGTCGATGCGGCGTCCGACGGCGGTTACGATACGCGTCGCCACCTGCATGACGTGAGCGTCGTTGCGGAAGGTGACATCAGCCAGCTCGAGCTTGCCCTTTCGCTCGACATAGATCTGCTTAGGCCCGTTGACCATGATGTCGTTGACGGACTCGTCGGCCAACAGCGGCTCCAAGGGGCCTAGGCCCAGCATGTCGTCGAGCAGTTCTTCGATCAGCCCCGCACGCTCTTGCATGTTGAGCTGGAGTTTCTCTTCGGCCAATAGTTCGGCAACAATCGGTGTCATCTCTCGAACCAGATCGTCACGCGACATACTCGCAGCTGTCGCAGCCTCGATTCGGTCCAGCAGACGGGATTGAACTTTGTGTTTCGCGGCGGCGACCCGGGACTTGGCTCCGGCTGTCAGTCCGTGGCGATCGGAAGACGCGGCGGATCTGTCCGGACCGCCAAGTAGCGATGCAAGAGATGAGGTCTCCGTGGCGGTCTCAGGCAGAACGGACAGTCCTGGTCCTTCGGACTCCCTATCCGAGACTTCGGGTTTGGTAACAACGGGAAAGGCCGAAACGGTAGCCGGCTTGGCTGCCGGTTTCGGCGCCAGGGCCAGGATCCGGTTGATCATCTGCGTGACCAGATCCCGCTGTTCCAGAAGATTGAAAGCTGCCCAGTCCTGAGGCAGAAGTTCAGGCAGAGTCAGCTTTATCTCCTTTGCCAGTTCGCCGCGCGACATAAGACCAGCCCTGGCAGGGTCTATCTGCGCCACCATCAGTGGCTCCAGGCGGTTGGCGACGCCGGACAGATCGCTGCCGCTGCGCCCGCCATCCCCTCTGGACCCGGCGTCGAACCTTGGAGCCGATGCCGCCTCTTCCGATCCGTCGGGGACGGATCCTCCACGTCCGCTCAGCCACCCCATGGACTCACTCCTCCGAGACGCGCTCCCTTAAAAGGAAGCGGACATCCGCCTCACTCTGTCGAAGAAACCAGGCTTCGCCTGTTGCGACTGTCCGGTGAGATCGGTCGCGAGATTCCGCAGAACTTGAGTAATCGGCTGCTTGCCGGCAGCGGCCGCAATCGCCTTGCCAGCGTTGGCGCAGGCCGCAAGCGTCTTGATGTCCTCCGGCACGATGCTCGTGAGCTTGCCACCGAACGACCGCTCGAAGTTCTTCGCGTCGATCTGGCAGGGTCGGTCCTTGCCGACACGGCTTGCGACGGTCATCAACCTCGCCTGACTGCCGGCCGTCTGAACTGCTCCTCTGACGCGGCCGCAGTCGCGAACTCCGGCAAGCGAAAGGTCGGTCACCATCACCAGATCGTCGGCTCGCGCTAACAGCTCCGTCTGATTGGTCAAGGCGTGTCGCGGAAGATCGACCACAACGGCTTCAAAACTGTCAGTCAGCCCGTCGATCAACTGCGCGACGGCGGTCGGGTCCAGACGCACGCTGTTCTCGATCGGCTCCTCCGCCCCCAGAACTGAGAGGGTCTCGCTCGCCTTTACCATCGAAGAGACCAGCATGAGGGAGTCCATACGCTCCGGACTCTCCAGTGCTTCGCGCAGGCCGTAGCCGGGCTCTAGATCCAAGGCCAGTGCCGAGATCCCGAAATGCAGATCGAGATCCAGCAGACAGGTCTTGACCCCCTGTTCCTGCGCCATGATCCAAGCAAGATTGACAGCGATCGTGCTGGCCCCGACACCGCCGCGCACACCTGTGATCAGAGATAGGCGGCCCTGAGCCGAGGCACTGCCCCCGGGTCCGGCCGGTTTGCGGAGCTGTCCCGCCATACGGGACACGTCCGCGGAGGCAGCGATCAGGCTTTCCGGATCGAGCGGCTTAAGCAGATAGTCGGCAGCTCCCGCGGTCAGGAGGTGCCGATACAGCGTGACGTCATTCATCGACCCGATGGCCACCAGCGCACCGCCTTGTGCGATGCGCTGGGCTAGGGCCGGCAAGAGCGTTGTGGTGTCCGCCGCACCGTCCAAGTCCACCACCAGAAGCTTGGGCAGCACAGGTGCGTCCAACAGCAACTGGATGGAATCGATATTGCCATGGCAGATGGCCTGCCGCGACCAACCGTTAACATCCGCGAGCTTCTGACAGGCCGCCAAGCTGACGTCATCGGTCACCAACGCCGCGAAATGCGAATTGAGTTCTAGCGCCTCCGGGCCGGGGAGACCGGACGTTGTCCGAACGGACCCCTCCGCCGTTCGTTCCAGAGACAACTGTGATGCCGGATCGGCCACTACTCGTCTCCCTCGCTGTAAGGCAAGGGCTCGAACGGAAGATTCTTACCGATACGATAGGCCCGCAGGCCGAGCGTCAGTCGCTCTACGTCAGCCTTACTGAGCGCCCGGCCTTCGACGGCGTCGCGCGGATTGGCCAACATGACCGCAAAGTTGTTGGCGCTGGCGCAGCCGAAGTTGGGCAGGCTATCGTTGACGAAGGCGCCGAAGTTACGCGGTTCCGGCCAATCGGGGCAATCGGCCGGGGCATTGATTGCGACCCGCTCCACACCGACACGTAGCACCTGTCCGCCCGACTCCGCCAGGGCGAAAGGGTCAGCGGAAATGCCTTCGCGTGCCAGAAACTGCATGACCGTCAAGGCTCTGCGTCTCTGCAGATCGCGGCCGTCCGAAGACATCGGAAACTCGACAAGAATCCGATCGCCCTCGCGCAGCCGGAGATCGAGAAGAAAGTCGACCAGACGGTCCCACTCGGCCGAGGACACCTGGCTGCCTTCCGGAGCAAAGCGGACCGCGTGCAAGCTGGTAACCTGCGTGACCTGCGGCTCTTTGGTCAGGCGTGGCTCTGGCAACACCTCGCTGCAAGCTGCCAAGACAGCAAGGGCGGCAACGGCCAGCAACGATGGGATGGTTCTAGAGAGCATCGCGAGACTCTTTTCTGACTGCCCAAGCCAAACCGGCCGGATCAATCGAGGATGAAACCGACCGGACCGATCGGTCCGGCCTCGGAACCAGGTTGTACTGCCCCTCCACGCGTCGCCTCGGCTGGCCTGCGCTCGGGACCGGTCTGACTCCAGAGGCGTCCGCTAAGAATTCGCTCCTCATCGGTCGGAGCGACGAAGCCGTCCACCGGCGTCGTGATTCGGTTGGCGGACACAGGCTCGACCAGGTAGGGGGTCACGATGATGACCAGCTCGCTCTCCTCCTGCTGGAACGTCGTCGACCGGAACAGCGCTCCGAGCACCGGGAGATCGCCCAGAAAGGGATACTTCGAGATCCCCTGGTTCACGGAGCTCTCAAGCAAGCCTGCAATAGCGAAAGACTGACCGCTGCCCAATTCGACAGTTGTTTCGGCCCGCCGCGTGACGATTGCCGGAATCTCGACAGTACCGGTGCGCAAGGCACCGGCCGAGGATAGCTCGCTGACCTCCGGTCGAACCCGCAGATTGATACGACCGCCACTGAGCACGGTTGGATTGAAGGAGAGACTGACGCCAAAGCTTCGATAGTCCACCGTGAAGGCTCCGCCTTCATCCTCTTGTGGAACGAAGATCGGGAACTCGCCACCTGCAAGGAAAGTGGCCGTCTCGCCTGAAAGAGCCGTGAGGTTAGGCTCTGCAAGCAGAGTGATCAATCCATCGTCGGCAAGGGCGTCGATCAAGCCGTTCAAATTGAGACGATCGGTACGCCAGGATCCGAATAGAGCTTGACTCTCGCCGGGGACGAGAATCTGACCGGCGTCGTTCTGCAGGATCCCGTCACCGAGCGTATAGAGGAAGTCGAAGTTGCCGAAGCGGGCCGCACCTTCCCAATTGAAACCGAGCTCCTTGTTGACCGAACGCGAAACTTCAGCGACCCGGACCTGCAGCATGACCTGCGACGGCGCAGTGATGGACAGTCGGTTGATGATCTCGCCGTTCTCACCGATGAAGCGGGCAGCCAGTCGTGCCGCGTCTTCGGCCTCGGTCAAGTCGGCGACCTCCCCGGTCAGCAGGATGCCGCCACTTACGGTTCGTACGGTAAGGAGCCGGTCGGGCAGCAACTGCGCCAAACCTTGCTCCAGAGTCGTGAGATCATGACTGACGGTTATCCGGCGGTCGACCAGGAGCCGTTCGCTCTCGTCGATGGCAAAGAGACGCGTTGCCCCGGTTTGACGGCCATAAATGTAGACGAGCGTCGGCGACATCACCTGGACATCGGCGATCCCGGGATTCGCCACGAAGATCGAGGCCGCCGGCGCCGGGAGACGCACCACTTCGCCCTGATCGACCTCCAATGCCAAGATCGAGTCCGCTACGGCCCAGGCCGAGACGGCTGGCAGCCATGTACAGGCGATAGCCAGCAGGACGATGACACGTCGCAATACCAGGAGAAGCGGTTCTACGGGGTCCATCACATCGATATCCGGTCAGCGCTGGAACGGAATGACTGCGGCTTCCGGACCGCGCAAAACCTGCACCCTCCGCACCGACGACGTAGCATCCGATGGGTTTGGTAAAAGAAGACTTACATCGCTGTCCCAAGAGTAAGGTCGCTCATTGAGACTGCGCAGGGCGGCAGCCCGTTCCGTCGGCGTGAGACGAGAAAGAAGAACTTCAAGGTCTGGAGACAACTCCTGGTCGGCGATACTTTGCCGAAGAGTCGGCAAAGCGTCATCGAGTGCTGCGGCCAGCGGGCCGGTGAGCGGCAGGCGGCCAGGGAGAGTCGCAACAGCACCAGCGGATTGAGACGAGACAATCCCGTACCCGCCTGCCGAGTGCAACTCCACGTCCGGTTCGCCACCCACCGGCAGTGCGGCGATCAACTCCTCAGTCCCGCCCTGCAGAGACCGCAAAGACAGAGAGAGCTGGCCGAGTTCGGAGATCAAGATCACCAGTTCAGCCTGCTTGGGCGTGACTTCCAGCGTCACGATCTCCGCCTGCTTGGGTGTCGCCGTCTGATCGTCCGTCGACTGATCGATAGCGAGAACGCGGAGGTCTGTGAGCACGGTTTCGCTGGCGAAACGCTCAGAGCGTCGCGGATCGTTGGGCCGACTGACCGACTGGGTCAAAAGAAGATCGACCCTGTCGCCCGGAAAGACCAAACCTGCGATCCCGGTAACCGGATTGATCCGGACGGACACGGCGCGTTTGCCCGGCTCCATGACGGCGGCAAGAAAGCCTTGTTCCCCGGGCTTGACGACTAGCCCTTGAATAATCGGATCGCCACCGCTGATGCCGCGACGCACGACAGCTCCGTGGAGTGCGTTCGGCTGTTCGTCACCCTCGACGAAGTAACTGGGTAGGCGCTCGTCCTCACGCTCCCAGACACGCCAGACCAAGTCGTCCGGCTTGATCAAGTGACCAGCCGGCAAGTTGGCATCGGCGACCAGAATACGCAGATCCGGCTCCGGCGCCGCTTGCACCACGGGCTGGGGCGCGACAACCGGCGGAGGAGGCGGAGGCTGCAGGATACTGCGTGCCATGAACAGGGTTCCAAGACCGGCCACCAGTGCAACGCCCAACAGCACGAATTTCTTAGGCGACATGAAGAAGCCTCCTGGGGATCACGAGTTAACCGAACAGACCGGCGTGATGGGCCAGCACGAAGAGACCGCCAACCGCGATGGCAATTCCATAGGGAATCGGTTGTTGCGCCATTGGGCTGGTACCGACGTGACTGCGCAAATTGCTCGGCACGGCGCGGCGAAACAGCCAGAGCCGTGCCAAAGCGATCCCGGCAAGAAGCCCACCGGCCAGCGACATGACCACCACGAGGTCGACCAGAAGCGTCGGTCCCGCCCAGAGAGCGGTTGCGGCAAAGAGTTTCACGTCACCACCGCCCGCCAGACCAGCGGCGAAGAGTCCGAGTCCGACTAGGAAAACAAGCACGAAGACCGCCAGATGCAATGGCCATGCGCCCTGTGTCGCTCCAGCCAGTGCATAGAGCGAGAAACTCACAATCAATGCGAGACTACAGCTGTCGGGAATGAGAAAACGCCGCAGATCGCTGCCAGCCGCGACCAAGAGTGCCAAAGCGGCGGCCAGTAAGCTGAGCTGGATCACGTAGGGCGTCATGACAGACTTGTCCTGTTCAGGAGGTGATCCTCAGGTGCAATCACTGAGGGACTGAAGGTCTTCACCTCAAATTCTCCGATCTCCTTGGATGAAAAACCGCCCGAAGACCGAGGGGTGCGCTGCAGCCCTCGGTCTTCGAGACGGATTTGGCATCTTTCTCAGGAGAGATGGCGAAATCTTATCCGCCCGTGGTTCCGCCGGTGGTTCCGCCGGTCGTACCGCCGGTCGTACCGCCACCAGAGCTACCGCCCAGATCGGCCGGCGTATTGGCTTCCAGCGTGCCACCGACGCCGCTGAAAATCGTGTCGAGCGCATCGCCCAGCTGAGTCATACCCGCAATTGCGGCGACCGCAACCAGAGCGGCAATTAGGCCGTATTCAATGGCCGTCGCTCCAGTCTTACTCTTCATCAACAAAGTAACGAGGCGTCGCATAAGGACCTCCATTTGGCTGCGTTGCGGCGCGTTTCGGATGGGGCGATTTAGAACTATAAACGTGAATGAGCAGTTAATTCTGCATAATTTTACTAAGAACAGCTCGTCATTTATTTTGATATTTGTTTTGATTTGTTTGTGGATGCAAAAATCTCGTAGATTGATCAGAAATTGTAATTAATCTCTCGGCAAAATCTAATTTAGATTCAATATTATCAATCCTCGTGAAATTTCTCGAATCTATTTTTATTTATCCAATCTTTACATATATATCATACGGTAGAAGTCACTTGTATTTATAGCTTTACAGAACCCCACGAGGATCAAGCGCATGTCGAGTCTGTATTCTCGCGTTCAGCGCCGACACACCCGGACACGGGGCTGGGGTATCTCCACCTTCCGACATTTGGCTGCCGCCTTGCCAAGGCTGAGATCCGATCGCTCCGGCATTATGGCCGTGTTCCTGGCGATCGGTCTTATACCTCTGGTCGGCGCGGCGGGCCTCGCGATCGACACGACCCGCGGCTATCTGGTCAAGGCACGTCTCAACCAGGCGCTCGATGCAGCCGCCCTGGCAGGCGGTCGGGTGTTTTATGAAACGGATCGCGACGAGGACATCCGCGCCTTCTTCGATGCCAACTTCCCTCCCGGTTTTCTCGGCGCGACGGTCAGCGACTTGGCGATTGCCGACAACCCGGAAGACGGCAGACTGACCGTGGCGGCGTCTGCGCAGATCCCCACATCGCTGGTCAGCGTTCTCGGCTTCGAGCACCTGAACGTCACCGCCCGGTCGGTGGTCCTGCGCGCCGACCGCGGCATGGAGCTGGTCCTGGTCATGGACAACACCGGTTCGATGCGAGGCACCAAGGTGTCTCAGATGCGCGACGCGGCACACGAACTGGTCGACATTCTCTATGCCGACCGTACGGTCGTGCCGAACTTCTGGGTCAGTCTTGTTCCCTATACCGCAACGGTGAACGTCGGCGCCGACAAGACCGCTTGGCTCGCGCCCGGGTCGCTAGACCGTGCGGTTTACGAGCTGGATGCCAGCGAAGTCGACCAGGAGGACTGTCGCGGCACCAACGTCAGCTGGGACCTACTGCGCAGCGTCTGTACGGTCGGCGATGCCGTGGTGCACAGCGGATGGACCGAAGCAGCCTGCGAGACTGTCGGCGTTTGGGTCGCGCTGACCAACGAGTGCGTCGTGTCCCATGCCTGGAAGGGCTGCGTCGAGGCACGTTTCGGTTCCGGCGACGATGTAACTGACACGCCGCCGGCGACCGCGCCTTTCCAGCCTTACTACTGGCCGCGTTGGCGCAACGGTAACGATATCGAAAGCCGCTACAATTCCTGGCTATTCGACAACGAGCTTCTTCTCCAGAACGAGAACACCGCAGTCGACGAGACGGAGGCGACCAATACCGAAAGCAACGACGGTCTGGGCCCGAACCTCGGCTGTGGCCCCGCGATCACCCCTTGGACCGATCAACGAAGCGATGTCGAAGACGCGATCGACGAAATGGACTCCTGGCATCGCGGCGGAACGACCACCAATCTTGGCCTGGTCTGGGGTTGGCGTCTGCTGTCACCCCGCTGGCGCGGACTCTGGGGCGATCCGGACCTTCCACTGCCCTACGACGAACCGCTGATGCAGAAGGTCGCCGTCATCCTGACCGACGGAGACAATCTGTTCTATGACGGCCATGCGCCGTCAGGCGACACAGACTACACCGGTTACCAGCGTCTGTCCGACGGACGGATCGGCACGACGAACAAGAACACCGCGCGGCGCGAGCTGAACAGTCGCACACTGCAGATCTGCAATGCCATGAAGGCGGAGAGGATCATCATCTACACGATCACCTTCGACGTGCGCACCGACAGCCGAGGCCAGGACATCCGCGACACCTTTCGCGATTGCGCCACCTCGCCCGGACACTTCTTCGATTCCTACGGCGGATCCGGGCTCAGCCAAACCTTCCGCGTGATCGCGGCCCAGCTCTCCAACCTCCGCATCGCCGAATAGCTCGCGACCCGCCTCCCTGCACCGGAAGCATTGGAGGCAGTCGGTCCGGAGGGTTGCGCCCCGTCGGGCAATCCGATAGCTGAAAGCCAACGTGCAGTGTCTTGCTGTACGGTCACCCCCATATCCGCCAGCAGTCGGGATGCGTCACCTTCGTCATGAGCAAAGCCATTCAAGAAGAAAGTGTCATTTCGGTCCGTCACTGGACGGACGATCTCTTCAGCTTCAGCACGACGCGGGATCCCGCTTTCCGCTTTCTGAACGGCCAGTTCACGATGATTGGACTGACTGTCGAGGCGAAACCCTTACTGCGCGCCTACTCGATGACGAGCGCCAACTACGAAGACCATCTCGAGTTTTTCTCGATCAAGGTACAGAACGGGCCCCTAACCTCACGGCTCCAGCACATTCAGGAGGGCGACCGGCTGCTTGTCAGTCAGAAGCCGACCGGCACGCTGGTGCAGGATAGTCTGATTCCGGGCCGGAACCTCTATCTCTTCAGCACCGGCACGGGCATTGCCCCCTTCTGCAGCATCATCAAGGACCCCGAGGTCTACGAGCGCTTCGAGAAGATCGTACTGATCCACGGCTGCCGTCGTGTCGCCGACCTGGCGTACGGCGAACTGGTGGTGGAGCAGACTCTCGAACACGAGTTGATCGGCGAAGTCGTCCGCCCGAAACTGCTCTACTATCCCACCACGACGCGCGAGGCCTCACGCTATACCGGGCGCATCACCGACCTGGTTGAGAGCCACAAGATCTTCGAGGATCTGGATATCCCGCCGCTCGATGCAGAGCATGATCGGGTCATGCTCTGCGGCAGCCCCATGATGCTGACCGACTGCGTCGCGCTCCTGGAAAGCCGCGGCTTCCAGGAAGGCAGCCAGTCGAAGCCGGCCCAGTTCGTCATCGAAAAGGCGTTCGTCGAGAAGTAGGTTGCGAACGGTCTGGGCCGAGAACGGTCTAGGCCGGGAACGGTCTGGGCCGAAGCCTCCGCCGGCCGCTCAGTCGACGGTGATGACCTGGTCCGACAGGCGCGCCCGGAACACCGACCAGTGATAGAGCGTCGATTCTTGGACGAACCGGTCGAAGATCAGCGGCGCGTAGCTGTAGTAAACCTCTGCCACATAGAGGCTCTCGTTCTCGCGCGGTTGCAGGTTCTGAGGTAGAACGGCCTCCGCTCCCGGGACGCCCACTCGGCTCGCCTCTACAAGCTCGCCTGCCCCAGCCTGCTGCCAGACGACGGCAGGTGGAGCACCCGCAGCGCGGTTCACGGCGGTAATGAGTACGACACCCTCTTCCGGGAAACTGAAGGGCTGCATCAGATGGTCGACGGAGTCGAAGATGTTAGCCAAGTCCAACGATGTGACCTGCGCACCGCGTGAAACCAGGTCTCCGACGGACATCGCGGCCCGGTCCAGCTTCTGCATGATCAGGACGTAGCGGGCGAACTCGACCGCGCCCAGCAACAGCACCAACAGAAGCGGCGTAACAACCGCCATCTCGACCAGAACGGTTCCCCTGCGGCTGCGATGCAGCCGCCGCAGCAGTGACGCCGCAACGCCGAGCCGCACCTCCAGTTTGGGCAACAGCGAGGTCATGGTACACCCGACTCGCTATCGGGGCTGCCGAAGGGTTCGTTGCGAACGACGATAGAGGCACTCAGACGCATCAGGCCGGTATCGTCGCCCATCAGCGGGTCCAGCAGCCCTGTCAGCAGATCCCATTGATAGCGCAGCGTGTAGAGCACGATGTCACCCGGTCCGCCGAGCCCGGCCGCCCCCATATCGGCGTCCCACTGACCGTTTCCGTTCACGTCGGTATAGGCCTCACCGCTATCGAAGCTGCCGTTCCCGTTGTCGTCAGCGAAGGGCTCCGGCTCTCCGATGTCGTTGAAACTGGGATAGACGAAAAAGGTGATATCCACCTTGTCCATCTCGACCAAACCCTGCGTATGCTCGCCGACGATCTGCAGAATGCGTTCGACGCGCGTTTGTCCGTCCGGCGCGAAACCGGTGATGCCGAAACGCGCGGCCTCCCGCAGTCCCCCCTCCATCAGAGACGTGACGAAGAGGACCATGGCCACCTCGATCAGCCCGATCGCCAAGAGGATGAAGGCGGGGAAGACAATCGCGAACTCGGCAAGCGCAGCTCCTTGCCGCTCCCGGCGCAGGCGGCGGAAGACCGTGGCCAGTGCCAGCGTGAACGGCAGCCGGAGGCAAGCGGATGGACGAACAGCGAACATAGCCTCCAAGCTACCCTCGCGGTGGTAAAGAAGCTCTTACTTCAAATCACTTAACACTCTGAAATTCATTGATTTTTAGAGCGATTTTGCTGGGCCGATCATGGCTGCGGCCGGCGTCTTGACATTGCAGGCGTACTTCACGACTTATGGGCCGTCTGGCACTCTCTACGCGAGAGTGCCAGAGCGACTTTCAGGCCGTTTTCAACGGCCAGTGAAAAGGATGGAGGTAGATCCGATGAAGTTTCGGCCGTTGCACGACCGCGTGGTCGTCCGCCGTCTCGGCGAAGAAGACAAGACCAGCGGCGGCATCATCATTCCCGATACCGCCAAGGAGAAACCCATGCAGGGTGAGGTTGTTTCCGTAGGAAAAGGCGCACGCGACGAAAAGACCGGGAAAGTCCATGCTTTGGACGTCAAGCCCGGCGATCAAGTGCTGTTCGGAAAGTGGTCCGGCACAGAGGTCAAGATCGGCGGTGAAGATCTGTTGATCATGCGCGAATCTGACATCATGGGCGTACTCGAGGGCGTCAAATCCTCCAGGAAAGCCGCCTAAGGCGAGAAGGGCTAAACAAGACATGGCAGCCAAAGACGTCAAATTCTCCACCGACGCGCGCGAGCGGATGCTGCGCGGCGTCGACGTTCTGGCCGACGCGGTCAAGGTCACCCTCGGTCCCAAGGGCCGTAACGTGGTGCTCGACAAGTCCTTCGGTGCTCCAAGGATCACCAAGGACGGCGTGACGGTGGCCAAGGAGATCGAGCTTTCCGACAAGTTCGAGAACATGGGCGCCCAAATGGTGCGCGAAGTCGCCAGCAAGACGAACGACCTGGCGGGTGACGGCACCACCACGGCGACCGTACTGGCCCAGTCCATCGTGCGCGAGGGCTCCAAGGCAGTCGCCGCCGGCATGAACCCGATGGACCTGAAGCGCGGTGTCGACCTGGCGGTCGAAGCCGTCGTGGCGGAACTCAAAAAACGCTCCAAGAAGATCTCCAACAACAGTGAAATCGCTCAGGTCGGCACGATCTCCGCGAACGGGGACCGGGAAGTCGGCGAAATGATCGCCAAGGCGATGCAGACCGTCGGCAACGACGGTGTGATCACGGTCGAGGAGGCCAAGAGCCTGGAGACCGAGCTGGACGTGGTCGAGGGCATGCAGTTCGACCGCGGCTACCTCAGCCCCTACTTCGTGACCGACGCCGACAAGATGCAGGCGGTTCTTGAAGACCCCTACATCCTGATCCACGAGTCGAAGCTGTCGAACCTTCAGGCTCTGCTGCCGGTGCTCGAAGCGGTGGTCCAGTCCGGCAAACCCCTGCTGATCGTCGCCGAAGACGTCGAGGGAGAGGCCTTGGCCACTCTGGTGGTCAACAAGTTACGCGGCGGCCTGAAGATCGCTGCCGTCAAGGCGCCGGGCTTCGGCGACCGTCGCAAGGCCATGCTGCAGGATCTCGCCATCCTGACAGCCGGTACGGCGATTAGCGAAGACCTGGGCATCAAGCTCGAGAACGTGACTCTCGACATGCTGGGGCGCGCCAAGAAAGTGGTCATCACGAAGGAAGAGACCACCCTCGTCGAAGGCAGCGGCAAGAAGAAGGACATCGAGGCCCGCTGCGGTCAGATCCGTGCACAGATCGAAGAGACCAGCTCGGACTACGATCGGGAGAAGCTGCAGGAGCGGCTGGCCAAGCTTGCTGGCGGTGTCGCGGTGATCCGCGTCGGCGGCTCGACCGAGATCGAGGTGAAGGAAAAGAAGGACCGCGTCGACGACGCCTTGCACGCCACCCGCGCGGCGGTCGAGGAGGGCATCGTTCCCGGCGGCGGTTCGCCCCTGCTCTACGCCTCCAAAGTCTTGGCGAAGGTGCAACCTGCCAACGACGACCAGCGTGTCGGCATCGACATCGTCCGCCGCGCGCTGCAGTCCCCGATCCGCCAGATCGTCGAAAACGCGGGCCACGACGGACCGGTGATTGCCGGCAAGTTGCTGGAGTCGAAAGACACGAAGTTCGGCTTCGACGCCCAGACAGGCAAGTTCGTCGATCTGGTCAAGGCCGGTATCATCGACCCGACAAAGGTCGTGCGCACCGCGCTGCAGGATGCGGCGTCGGTCGCCGGTCTGCTGATCACCACAGAGGCGATGGTGGCCGATGCACCGGAGAAGAAGCCGGCAGCAGGTGCAGGCATGCCCGGCGGTATGGGTGATATGGACTTCTAGAGCAGGATTGTCTGAAGTGGATTCGCGTAAGCGATGCCACCTCAGACATCACTCCTAGTCTCATCACAGGTCTAGAGCGCGATCCACCAGGTGTATCGCGTAGTCCCGACGAGGGGCTGCGGCAAGGCCGCGGCCCCTCTTTGACTCCTAGGGTCGCTCGCTCCATGGCAAGACGGTCATGGGCAAACTCGTACTGCCACACCAAGATGTCTGCCGTATAAGAGGTCCGACACGTCGAGAAGGAGTTGTCCTTCGGGTCAGCCTTAACCTCCAGTCCCTGGAGACCGGGTCCCCCGATGGTCGACAGCAGGGAGAGCGAAAGCCTATGCGAGAGATTGGAAGCGTCGCGGTTCTGGGCACCGGTCTGATGGGACGCCCCATGGCCGAACGACTGCTGAAGGCGGGCTTCTCCCTACGCGTCTGGAATCGGACTCGCGCCAAGGCAGAGCCGCTGGCCGACTTGGGCGCGAGCGTCTGCGATTCGCCTGGCCAAGCGGTCGAAGCCGCTGAGGCCATCGTCACCATGCTGGAGAACGGCCCCGTGGTGACCGATGTCCTCTTCGGAAGCGACCTGACATCCAAAACTCAACCGGACGCGTTGGTGGTCGATATGTCTTCGATCCCGCCGTCGCTTGCCCGCGATCATGCGGCCAGGTTGGGCGACCTTGGGCTCTGCCATCTCGACGCACCGGTCTCCGGCGGAACGGCCGGCGCAGAGGCCGGAACACTGGCGATCATGGCCGGAGGCTCACCGCAGGACTTCTCACGCGCCGCCCCGCTGTTCGCGGCCCTCGGACGCGCAACTCACGTCGGCCCAAGCGGATCGGGTCAGATGACGAAGCTTGCCAATCAAGCGATCGTTGCCGTCACCATCGCGGCCGTTTCCGAAGGCCTACTTCTTGCCACCGCCGGCGGCGCCGATCCCGCTGCGGTCCGCGATGCGATCTCGGGCGGATTTTGCGACAGTCGCATTTTGGAGCTGCACGGTAAGCGCATGATCGAGCGCGACTGGCTACCGGGAGGCAAAAGCAGCATCCATCTCAAGGACATGAATACAGTTCTTGAGACAGCCGAAACGCTGAAACTGGACTTACCCTTGACTAAAGCGGTTCGAGATCAGTTCGCGGAGCTGGTGGAGTCAGGCCTGGCCGAGGCCGATCACTCGGCTCTGCTGCTATGGCTCGAGGCCCGCAATACGCCTTATCGAGTCGGGAAGCTGCCAGACCGTCTCCCCATCTCCAACGGAAGCGGTCGCCAGTGAGTCACACGGACAGTCCGCGATCAGTACGTCTGTCTCTTTCTGAGCACTTTTCATGATCGGCGCTATCACACCTGGACGGGCGCTCCAGTGCTGAATCGACCGAAAAGACACTTCCTTGCCATCTTAACCAGTTCCCCTTCGACCTTATGCACACAAGCGGCGGCACGCAGCTTGGCAGCATCCACAGAATTGCAACAGTTGTGCCGGCCGCACCGCTGAGCGGCAAAAGAGAGACCGACCTGAAACGCAAGACGCACCCCAAGCGTGCGCGCTGACGGCCGTCATTCATGTTTGGCACGAGATATTACACTATATTTACATAGAATGGTTTGAGCGGTTACGCAAAGCAGCTAGCTTCCAAAGCATGCTCGCTAGCCGCGAAGAAGAGGCCGACGCGAACACGGACAGCCAAGGACGTGCAACCGGGGTTTTCTACCGCAGACGGCATCCCTTCGTACTTGCAGCAGAAAAAGAGCCAGATCCGAGAATTTCAGAGTCGAGAGTCCGAGGAGGGACCTGTCATGTACCACAAGACCGACGTTCATATCGGTCGCCGCGTCCGCGAGCGCCGCGTTGCAATGGGCCTGAGCCAGTCGGAGCTGGCCGAAGGTCTGGGTATCAGCTTCCAGCAAGTTCAGAAATACGAGAGCGGCGCCAATCGCATCAGCGGCAGCCGCATCTGGGATATCGCTACGCTCCTGCGTGTACCGGTCGGGTTCTTCTTCGACGGGCTGGAGATCAACCTGGACCAAACGTCGGAAGAGCATGGCGAGCAGCCCATCGATCGTCAGACACTCGAGATCGCCCGTGCGGTCAACAAGATCGAAGACGACATGCTGAAGAGCCAGCTCGTCCGACTGGTTAAGGCTTGCGCGAAGAGCGCTTGAAACAGCTGTAGATTGTTCAAAGCCGCAAGATGGCCCCAACGGCCGCGTTGGATCGGCATTTGAAGATCGGTGGCAAGCTGCGGTGCAAAAGGGGCTCGTCGGTATACGTCGGCGAGCCTCTTCTTATCTGTCATATACGGTCGAACTGTGGCTGCATCGCTGCCCGAAGAAGCTGAGCTCGCCGCAACCCCTTAGTTCGCTTCAAGATTTCGACGCATGCATCGATCAACCGACAGTGCTTGCCCCTATCATCGACACCCTTTCACGATCACAGAATAACATATAATTTGTTATAAATATTTTGTTAATAGGCCCATCGAAAGACCCGGCGACGGCGGATGTCGCCACAAGCCATCGGAGAGTACCAGGGGATGGCGGCAGGGGATGGCGGCAGGGGAATGACAGGCACACTCTACGGGCTGGGAATCGGGCCCGGCGATCCAGAGCTCATCACATTGAAGGCTCACCGACTTCTGCAACGGGTGCCTGTCATCGCATATCCAATGCCTGCGGAGGGGCAGTCCCCAACGCGAGCCATCGCCGCGCCCCACATTCCCGCGGGCAGAACCGAGATCGCGATCAGACTGACAAGCGCGAACTCTACCCCCCGCAAAACCATAGAAATGGATGAATTCGAGAGAATCGGCAGAACGCTCGAAGACGGCCATGATGTCGCCTTGCTCTGCGAAGGCGACCCCCTTTTCTACAACGACGTTCAACCGCTCTTCCTTCGCCTGGCTGAACAGTTTCCGATTGAGGTCGTACCTGGCGTCTCCTCTTTGTCGGCCTCTGCTGCTGCGCTAGGAACTCCGCTGGCTGCGCAGGACGAACAGCTTCTGATCATTCCTGCCAGTCTGGCAGCGCGCACTTTGACCGTCAGGCTCTCCGAGGCCGACGCGGCGGCCGTAATAGAGTTGAGCGGAAACTTCGCGAAGGTCCGCGACTGCCTCGCCGTCACCGGGTTGCTCCCCAAATCGCGTTACATAGAACGCACGGCGCATGGGCAGCAACGCGTCCTGCCGCTGGATCAAGTCGACCCCACTCAAGTTTCACGAGCCTCGATGATCCTCATGCATCGCTCCAGTCCAGCCTGACGCACGGACTCGTCGCCAACGAGAAAGCGGTTGAGCGAAGCAGCGGCTCCTGCCATCCATGTCCCGCGACTTTTGGTGCGGGAATGGGCAACGCCATGGAATCTGGATTGGCCGGCTATCTCGAGCGGGCTTCCGCCTTGCTTCGGGAGAGCAATACGCCAGCGCTGGCAGCAAAGCTGGAAGAGGCGGTTGCCAGAATCTCCGAAGCGCTGATGCAAGAGAGACCGCTTCTTGTCTGCGGTAACGGCGGTTCGGCCACTGACGCTCAACACATCACGGGCGAACTGGTCGGCCGATTTCTAAAGGAGCGGCGCGCACTCAACGTCATATGCCTCGCGGACAATCCGGCGGTTCTCACGGCTTGGTCGAACGACTACAGCTACGACACCGTCTTCGCCCGCCAGGTCGAGGCCTACGGTCGACCGGGGGCCGTTCTGCTCGGCATCAGCACGTCGGGCAACTCGCAAAACGTGGTCGCGGCGATGGAAGCTGCGAAAGCCAAGAGCATGGTGACGATCGCCATGACCGGCAAAGGCGGCGGAAGACTGGCGCAGCTCTGCGATCTGCTGATCGACGTCCCCTCACGGCACACACCTGAAATCCAGCAGGTGCACGTCTGCCTCTATCACTACCTCTGTGAAAGGGTCGAGACGCTTTGCGCGTGAAGCGGCTCAGTAGACGCCGTTGCGCAGGCAGTCATGCAGATGCAGAAAACCGCTCGGCTGCGCCACGCCAGGCTCATGCACGAAAAGGGCGTTGATGCGCGTCTCGTGCATCACACTCAAGGCTTCGGCGGCCAAGGCATCCGGCGTAATCGACTTCGGCGCATGCGTCATTACGGTTTCCACCGGTTGATCGAGGATCTCCGGCGAAAGGTGACGCCTCAAATCGCCGTCGGTTACGATGCCCATCAGGGCTCCCTCGCCGTCGACGACGCCGACACAGCCGAAGCCGCGCGCAGACATCTCGATCAAAACCTTCGACATCGAGGTGCCCGCCGTGATCAGCGGCATGGCCTCACCGCGGTGCATAATGTCCCGAACACGGCGCAGGACATTGCCCAACCGGCCGCCGGGGTGGAACTCGCGAAAGTCGTCCCGGCTGAACCCTTTCGAGCGTAGCAGGGCGACGGCCAGAGCATCGCCGAGGACGAGCGTCAGAGTGGTCGAAGTCGTGGGAGCGAGACCGAGCGGACAGGCCTCTTCTGCTGCCGGCAGGACAAGCGCGACGTCGGCTTCCCGCGCAAGCGTGCTCGCCGAAGCGGAGGTCACAGCGATCAAAGGGATACGGAACCGCCGCGTGTAGATCAGCAGGTCGGACAGCTCCGAGGTTTCTCCGGAGTTGGAGATGGCAAGGACCACGTTGGCTTGTGTGATCATCCCCATGTCGCCATGGCTCGCCTCACCCGGATGGACGAAGAAGGCCGGCGTGCCGGTTGAGGCGAGAGTTGCCGCGATCTTGCGACCGATATGACCGCTCTTGCCCATCCCCGTGACCACGACATGGCCGGACGACTGAGCGATCAGGCGAGTGGCCGCGATAAAGGGTTCGGCCAAACCGTTTTCGAAGCTCTGCCCTAGGGCCTGAACGCCAGCCCCTTCCAGCCGCGCGACGCTGCGCGCCGCCTCCAGAATGTCGGTTCCTCCGACACCAGCTGCCCCAACACCGGATTCTCTGACACCCGTTCCTTTGACGGCGGAGCCTTGAGCAGCGGCCCCGTTCGGCTCCGGCATCGCATCCATGCCAACCGCTCTTGACGAACTCTGCACCATCTCAACACTCCGGTGTGGGCGCCGGGCCAATTTGCCGGCAGCGACTCGACTCGAGGTTACGGAACTGCAACATAACCGCCAGCACAACCGCGTCCAAGACTTGGTGACGCCTCCGGAACGCTTCGCCTCGAATAGTCGCCTCGTAAGAATGGATCAAGCGAGCCGATACCCGGCAAAAGCGAAAATCTTGCGGATGCGAGGAGGGCGTTCCTCTCGAACGTTCGGCAACTAGCTATCGGCGCCCGCAAACACTGCGGCGAGACGCTGGCGGAAGGCGCGGTCCAGCAAAAAATAACGCTCGCGCGCGGATTGGCCGAGTGCCTGCTTAGCCTCAGTGGACATGTCCACGAGTTCTGAAATCGTGCGTTCAAGTGCGTTCAAATCGACCAGGAAGTCAGTTCCCAATCGCCGGGGCATCGTATCCTTGTAGGGAACAAGCCTGCCGGTTTCAGGCGTCACGATCTCGTTCATCGGCGGAGCATCGGTCGTGACGACCAGAGCTCCGCTGGACATCGCCTCGACCAGGGTATGCCCCCAACCCTCGCTACGCGAGGGACAGAGGTGGAGGCCATAGCGATTCTGCAGGTCCACCAGCTGCTCGTAAGGTAGGTAACCATCGATGACTGTCATGTTCGGGCCAACCGCATCCAGATGGTCCCGCCTGGTAACCTTCAGAACCAGCTGGGGCCATTCTGGGTGGCGCTGCCAAAGCTGCACAATCTCCTGGGTGCCCTTACGAATGAAATCGGTCGAAACATGGAAGAAAGAGGTCCAGTCCTTTTCATGGCCCTCAATAAAAATGTCCTTCGATGTAAATCCTGTATAAACAATATCAGGGTGAATTCCATTGAAGCATGCGCGCGAATGTTGACTTTTGACAAGAATTTTGTCGAAGAACCGTAAGGCCCAAGCTCTATCTTGTCGGAAAGACTCCTGATTCGGAATCAGAATATGTTTCCGGCCGGCGTTCAACCAGCGCCTTTGTATTTGTGCGACATGAACGATCGTTTTGGATTGCTTCCTAAATCTCAGAACATCCCAGATGCTTCTGTCTTTGTCGTCAAAGCACCTGACATCGCAACCAATCTGCTCAAAACTTTCTTTCAATATAGAAACGTCCTGCAACAGACCGTAAGGATAGTACGTGCTTACCAAGTCGAGCGGCTGCCTATTCATCTGTACGCTTGACTCTTTAATGCCAGACCTAGGGCCGGAGCGCGGATCTAGGAATTTCCTCCGCGAATGACGGGTGAAACACTGGGGACCACTTCAATATGATGCAACTAAAAATTTTTTAAATTCCTGTAGATCAACCCTCACCTATCTTGAGTCGTTGAAATCTCGGGGCCAGAGAGAAGGTAACGGACCTCTTGTCCCCTCAGAAGCCTTCACCGGCAAAATCGAGCGATCAAAGAGCAAACAGGCCCTTTCAGAGTGAACTGATACCTCATCGCATAAAACAATAACGCCCCTCGCCGCCAACACGGAAAGAGCGGAGGGTTATTTGGCTCTCCTGAAGGAAGTTTGCGGCGATATGGACATTTATCATTGGAACGATCGCGTTTCGAACTTCGGGGACGAAATAAATACCTGGCTGTGGCACGAGCTGGCCGACCAGAGGTGGCCCCAGCTTGCTGGCGCTCTCTTCGTCGGCATCGGCACGGTGCTGGACCACCAGATTCCATCGAGCACCAAGGTTTACGTTCTCGGTGCCGGAGCCGGCTACGGCCCGCCCAAAGACATAACCGCCCTGGGATGGCGGGTTTATGGGGTGCGCGGCCCCATCACGGCGCGTCTCTGCGGACTAAGCCGGGATACGGTGATCGGTGACCCCGCAATGCTCCTGCCCGATGTCTTTCCGGTTTCGCGGCCGGACCAGACTGCGAAACGCAAGGTCATCTACCTGCCGCACGTTCACTCTGTCGCAAATGCGCCCTGGCAGGAAGTTTGCGACGCGGCAGGAGTTGTTTTAGTCGATCCACGGCACCCCTCCAAGACAGTCGTCGAGGAGATCGCGTCGGCCGACCTGGTGCTTGCCGAAGCGATGCATGCAGCCATTATCGCGGACGCCTACCGCGTCCCTTGGCTTCCGGTTTGGACATCCAACAGAATCAACGCATTGAAGTGGTCGGATTGGTCTCTCTCGCTGAACATAACTCTTGCCCCCCACCGACTCGACCCGCCATCCCTGCTCATGGCCACCGACAATCTCGTCTCGAAGGTCGCAGGTTTCGACATGACGACCCCTTTCTTCGACTTCCGCACCCGAACCTTTCTCGACATAGAGCGGATGGCGGAGGCGCAGAGGGCCACCGCGAAGTCGGCGGGCTCGAAGAAGGCATTCCGGATCAACTACCTGCGGCTCCGCACTATCGCGCTGGAAGCTCTGTTCGAAAAATTCGGGAAACGAAAAAACCGAAGCTTGACGATGCAGGCATCCGAACGGATGGCGGCGCTGGCGAAGCAGGAAGGCGTATTGAGCAGACAAGAAGACTTCAATGCTCAAAAAGAGAAACAACGAGCCCGACTGAGCGAATTTCTGAATGATCTATCAGAGCATCGGCCGTCGAATCGCCCTCAGCCTACCATCGCGGAATAGGCATGAACCGCGAGATCGCGTTGAGCGCAAAGGCGACGTAACAGCGCCAGTTGTATCGGTCACAGCGCAGGGCGTGCAGGATCACGATGTTCGCCAAGCGGTACTTTCTGAGTCGCGACAATATCCGCGAGATTCCATAGAAGTGTTGGCCTAAGGCTTGCGGATAGGTGCTCAGCAGACAGCGATGTTTCCTAACAATGTACAGCATCGATGAAACGTTGCGCCCCAGACCGCGGGATATGCTGTCAGGAGACACCTCGGCGATGCAGTGGGGCTGAGGATCGAACGCGATCTTGCCCAGAAGAGCCAGGCTCAAGGTGAACTCCCAGTCCTCGTTCGCGCGCAGCCGAGGATCGAAGCGAAGATCTCCGTCGAAGACCTCCCGTCTCACCATCAACGTCTGCATGGTGACGTGATTTTTGTAGGCGGTTGTCTCGAGTATCCGGTCGGATAACGCATGGTCATTAGGGTGAGGCACGAAACTGCACTCCCCAGGACCGTACTTCCCGTAACGGATCTTGCCGCTGTAGAGGCCGATATGGGTATCGGAAAGTGAGCGAAATCTCTCGACCTGATCCTCGATCTTGTGAGGCACCCAGTAGTCATCGGAGTCTTGAAAAGCGACCAAATCACCTCTGGCCGCTTCAATCCCGAGATTTCGGGCAGTCGCCGCCCCACCGTTGCGGTCCGCCTTCACGACCCGAAGCCGTGGGTCTTCGCACCGCGCTACGGCGGCGAGCGTTTCATCGGTGGAGCAATCGTCGACGACGATGATCTCGGTATTTCGGTAGGTCTGGTTGCAAACACTCAGTAGGCAGTTGGAAATCTGCTTCGCGCGGTTGAAGACCGGAATGACAACAGAGACGAGCGGTTCCTCGCCAAGCTGCTTGAGTCTCATCGGACGTGTCTCGTCCATATACACTCTTGTCCTTCCCTAAACCGCACGCCCCGGATCCGGATTTGCGAGACCAGGATCCTTTCGAGATTTCTCTGTACAGCTCAAGAGAGCTTGGACCGATGGTCTTCGAGAACTGCCGGTCAAGGTAACGTGGACGGAGACCGTCACGGCACTGAAACCACGAACTCGACAGTTACCGTTGTTCAGCAACTTCCTTCATGGTTTCGGAGTTTTCGAAGTTCGACGTTTCCCGACCTGCCAGGGCCCTGAACTGGGGGCTGTTCTGCAACAATTCCTGATAGGTGCCTTCGGCGATAACGCGTCCTTCGCCCAGCATGAAGATCTTGTCGCAGCGTTCCACAGTGCTCAAACGGTGTGCGATCAGTACGATCGTCTTCTGCGTCGCCAGACTGTAAATGGCTTCCATCACGGCCTTTTCGGTCAGGTTGTCCAAGGCACTGGTCGCTTCATCGAAGATCAGCACCGACGGGTTCCGGTAAAGCGCCCGCGCAATCCCAATTCTCTGCCGCTGACCGCCCGACAAGCGAATTCCACGCTCGCCCAGGACCGTGTCGTAACCTTCGGGCAACTCGTCGATCACGAACTGATGAAGCGCAGCCATGCGCGCGGCCTGTTCCACTGCGGCCATGTCGACCTGGTCGGGAGAGACGCCAAAGGCGATGTTTCCGACCACCGTGTCGTTCGTGATGAAGATATGTTGAGGCACGTAGCCGATGGCACGCTGCCAGTTCCCGAGGGTGTCTGCGCCGACCTCGGTTCCATCGACCAGGAGTGCACCGGTCTCGGGTTGCAGCAAACCGAGCATCACATCGACCAAAGTGGTTTTCCCGGCCCCGGTTCCGCCGACGAGGCCGACGGTGGTATTGGCCCGAATCGTCATGTCCACGCCCTTGAGCGAGGGCTGATCGGCGCCCGGGTAGCGATAGACCGTGTCCTTGAGGCGGAACTGGTTTTTTACCGTCAGCGGCGACAAAACCGCTCGCTCCGCGTCGAATACGGACTGATCGGCACCGATGTCCTGCAGGTCGCGATGGATGGAATCGAGAGCCGCCGCCCCGTACCGGATACTGCTCAGGTTCTGATAGATCTGCTGGAATGCAGGCAACAGACGGAAGCCGGCAATCGCGTAGAACCCCAGGATCGGCAGGACGTCCGCCAAAACGCCCTGGTGGATGTTGAGCAACACGAGGATAAGGATCAGCATGCCGCCGAAGGCAATCGCCTCGAACACCCAGCGCGGCAGCTCGCGCACGATCTGACTGGTTCCGGTCAGATGCGCACAAGCCCGGGCGGCGGGATGGAAGGCGTCGCTAAAGTGGCGCTCCAGGCCAAGCAGCTTGACGTCCTTGACGCTGCCGAAGGCTTCGCTCGCCACCTGAAAGCGGCGGCCGTTGGCGATCACGCGCTCCTGACCGATCTTCGCGAGGTAGGTGCGGGTAAAGGCGAACAAGGCCCCGTAAACGGTCACCAGGACCACGGTCAAGACCAGGGAGATCACAGGATTGACGATGATGATCACAACGATCATCGCCAGAGAGAGCGCGATCTGCGCCACAACCTTCAGCGCCGGAAGCAGAACGATTGCCAGAAGCTGATCGACTTCGGAAAGAATCGACTTCGACAGCTGAGAGCTGTCACGCAACAGAAACCAAACATAGGGCTGCGACAGATAAGACTTCAGAAGTCTCATACTAATACTATAAACACGACGCGTCCCGAACCTAATCAGGAAATAAAGAGAAAACAGCTTCAGAGACATCCCAAATACGATGACGACAAAAACCAATCCGCCAAGCGCGATGAGAAAATTAAAATCAGAGGTGAATCCAAAATAGTTGTACAAAAACCCGAGATATTGATTCCGCTCGATAATCGTGGGATCTGCCAGAACCGCCAAGAACGGCATGATGGACGCCAGCCCAAAGGCCTCGAAAAAGCTGACGACGACGAGCAGGGCCGATAGCAATCCGAAGTTACGGCGCTCTCGCCCCGTCATGACGCCAAATATTTTTTTGTACAACGCCAGCATCTTATGTCTTTCGCTCGTATAGGCGCGCGGCGGAGAACCGAACGGGCGCAGGAAACCGACTTCTCCTTCGATAATCGCGTTTCCACCAAGCCCTCAACTCCGGTCGGATCAAGTACCACGATCCGAAGAAATCGTACGCTTTCAGATATTGCTGATCATCGGCTTAACGCGCTTCGCTTTGTCAGACTCCGCCGGAGCATTCCAGCAAAACTTCTTAAATGCGCCAGAGGCCCGGTCCGGCGGGCCGCCGATACCAGCCTGAGACCGCGATATCTGGGATAGAAGCGCCCCAGCAACGCAAGAACGGCCACCCGTGAAAGAACCAGCCGCCGCCGCCGCGCCTGGTAGGGTTGCATGCGCCCGACGTCCTCGAGAGTGGCTGGCTCCGTCTCGATGAAACGCGCAGTTCGGGCGGCCTCCAGCACTGCTTGCCCCCGAACCGTACGCGCAATGATCAAGCTGCGTCCCTCGGCCTCGTCGAAGAGAGGATAGCCGCGCTCATCGCCGAACCAGGCATCGGCACAGACGATATCCGCCGTCATCCCCGTGGCATCCGGACAGATCTTACAACGCAGCTGTACCCGGCTGCTAAGGAAGTCCCCCCAGGCTTCGGCATAGGTCATCTCATGGGTGTCGCCCGCTTGGGTGACGGCGCGCGCCTTGCCGGGCCAGCCCTGCCCTCGGTACCGAAAGTCGGTAAGCTCCTTTGGGTCGACTCCCATCTTATCCAGAATGGCGAGGGCACCGGCACGGCTGGGAATCCCACCACACATGAAAGACAGGACCACGGGGAATTTCTCGGCAAGCTCCGGTCGATGCCGCGCATAAGCCCGCAAGGCCGCTACATCGCAGGGCTTCCCGACGAAAGCCAGAGGTTCGGGCGTTCGAAGCAGTTCCGTAAGCTGCTCCAGAGGCGCCGAGGGGGCGTAGCGCGAACCGGCGGCGCGCAGGATATCGTCTTTCGTACGGCTCAGCTGACCGGTATTGGCGATGGGATCATTGGGATCGACCACCGTCTGCGCGATCCCCTTCACGGTTCCGCTGTCCATCAGATACTGCAGCAGTGCGGACAGGGCGCCACCAGACGACCCTTGAAACCGCATCTCGGGGTCGCGGGCGTGTCCGGTCGACAGCTCGACGATCGGGCCCCAGTCCGGATCGAAGTGACCGTCGTGTTCGTCGATCCGAACGACCGCGCCAGGACAGACCTGGGCAATCAGGTCGTCGGTTTCCGGCGCAACGTCGCCTTGGGCCTCCGGGCGCAGAAACCCCTCTTCGCTCAACACCATGCGCAGCGCGGTGTTGCCGGTCATCGCGGCGCACAGTCCGCACCCGGTGCAGAGGCCGCCCTCGACGATAGCCTTCAGTTTAGGGGGAAGTGCTGGCATGCCGACCTTTCACTTCGCCCAGCAGATCAACGAGGAAGTGCTGATAGCCGCCAAGGCGCTGCAGCGCCCGTTCCCTCACCTGACCGGCTTCCAACGCCAGCGCCGCACGTCGTTCGAAAGCATCCAGAACTTTGTCACAAGCCGACTGCGTCGTTTCGGTCTTGAGGTCGATCGTCGCATCGTACCCCAGGCTGCCGAACAACCCTCCGAACTTGCGGCTGTAGGCCAGAGGCGCGACCGGAACGCCGCTCGAAAGCGCCGCGATACAGGCATGCATGCGGGCACCTGCAAAGAAGTCCAGCGCGGCGATATAGCCTTTCGCCTCGCTCGGGTGGGAGAAGCTCGGGGCGACGACTACCCCCGGATGAGCCTCGGCAAGCCGACGACACAGAGCCTCGTCGTCCTCGACCTCGGAATCGCTCGGCAGGACGTGCGGAACGAGATGCACCTCCAGGTCTTCGCGGCTTGTCAGCTCGGTCAGAAGAAGATCGACGAATTCCGCGAAATCGACACTCAAGCCGAACATGTTGGAGCGATTGTATCCACCGAAGTAGAGCAAGGCGGAAACATTCAGACCGACCTTGACCTTAGCGGAGTTGAACGCCGTCTCAGGCGGGGTGGCAGGCAGGCGGAAGGCCACGTCCGACGCTTCGCCCAATCGCCGAACGCCCAGATCCTTGGCATAGGCGAGCGACAGCGCATCCCTGGCAAAGGTCATGCGCGAGCGGTTCATCAGGAAGGTGGCGATAGACCGCAAGAGCCGCCGGTTGAAGGGTCCAATCGTCTGTGGCGACTGCACCAGCGGACGCCGGGCTGCCAGGGCATAGCTTTTGGACAGGCAGAAATAGGTGAAGCGCCGCCAGCCGTAGATATCGGCAAAGCTGTCGCCACCGCCAATATCGAGCACCAGGTCGCACGCCCGAATTGCCCGCTGCAGACGGCCGAAGGGCAAGAAGGCTCGGCTCGTGAGACCCACCACCTCGACGTCGTCGGCCCGGACGTAGATCGGACTGCCGGGGTCGAGCCACCCCAGAATCACGAAACGCACCCGAACGTCGGCGGCCGCGGCGGCTTCCCGCAAGATCGCCAAGTGGGACACCGTCAAGGCGCCGACGCCGAGATTGCCGGAATTCGCGCTGTGCCAAAGCAAACCGACCGTGATCTCGCTCCCAGCCATCACAGCTTACCCCCCTTCTGGCTCGCTGTTTCCTCAGTCGAAGGCCTCGCAACGTTCAGGGCAAGCTGCCAGTCCGAGGCGGGCAATCGCCGGCGAACCGCCGGCGACGGTCCGAAACCGTGCATTCCCCACAGGCCCGCAATCATCTGCTGCGGATGCCGCCAGTATCGACGGATCAGCATGGCCCACGACCAACCGTAAACGCTGAGAAGTAACCAGGGCGTCCAGCGCCAGGCAAAACGAATGCGATTGCGATACATGAAGTAGACGGAGAAAGGGGAATCCACGCGACGCCCGCTGCCCGAGCCGATGGAGGCGCCGGCACGGTGATGGACGACGGCATCGGACGCGATCCCAAGACTCAGATCCCCACGCCGGAAAGCCCAGTCGATCTCCTCGAAATACAGAAACCAAGTCTCATCCATCAGACCGGCCTTCTCCAGAAAGGCCTTCGACGCCAGCATGCTGGCGCCCGAAACAAAGTCCAGTTCGGCATCGTTGGGAGGGCGGCAGTCATCCGCCTTGCGACCGAGGTTGGCACTCTTGGCGAAGCCCATCCACCGACGATAGATCCCACCGTCGGTGTGCACATAGCCCGGTCTGGCATGATAGAGAACTCGGGTTCCGATGAGGGCCCAATCGTCGCTCACCTGCGCCCTGGCGGCCAAGGCAGCCGGCGCCGCTGCCTCCACGACGGTATCGGGATTGAGGATCCAATAGAAATCGACAGTCCTCTTCTCCATCAGAAAAGACAGGCCACTGTTCACACCGCCTGCAAAACCCAGATTCGCGGTGTTCTCGATCAAGGTGAAGGCTGACGCCTTGCCGTCCACCATCCGCCAGGTCTCGGGCTCGTCACCGCTGAGCCGCGACAGCGTGTCTTGCTTCTGAAACCACTGACGGATGCGGGCGACCGTCCCATCCCTGCTGGCATTGTCGATCACGACGACATCCAAGGCTGGATAGCCGCTCTCCAGGAGGCTGGCCAGGCAGTCGGCGATGAAATCCTCGGCGCCGTACGTCACAACCACGACCCCGATAGAAGGCACCGCTGCGGCCGGACGTGCCAAGCCCTCTGCCTCTCTCGGCAAAACTTCCGATCTGGTGACGCCGGTCCGATCCGTCACTTTGCCGCCATCCGGGTTACGTCGTCTTGCAACAGAGACACGACGGCGCGGCTGTAGACCTGCGCGATGGCGTCTCGCCTCAAGAAGTCGAGTTGCCCGGTCTCCTGGAGGCGACGCAGCTCGGCTTTGACATCTCCTTGATCCGAGATCAGGCGCGCCATCGCCTCTGCCAAGGCTGCAGAGTCCCTCGGGTCGACACCGACGACGGCCGGACTGTCGAGATAGCCGGAAATGCCATTGGTCGCGGAGTGAACGACTGGTGTGCCTGCCAGAAGCGATTCCGCATAGACCATGCCGTAGCTTTCCCGGAAGGAGGCCATGACGAAGGCACAGCTGTCGTTCAGAGTCTCCTGCATGCGCCCATGCGCCACCGGCCCGATCAGCCGCACGCGGCCTGCAGCCTCACGGGCAGCTGTACGGCTCAAGGCTGCGAAGGCCTGGGGGTCGCCGCCCCCGATGATCTCAAGACGAAGATCCGGCGTCCGCCGGGCGGCGATGGCTACGGCCCGAATCAGGGTTTCTGCATTCTTGTTTTTGTAGTCGCGCAAATGAAACGCCGTACGTAATAGCGGACCCGTCGTGCGGGGTGGGAGCACCCGATCCTGCAAGGTCGGACACGGCAAAGGCAGAGTCGGCTTTTGCCTAGGGCCCAGCGTCTCGCTCAACCGATCGGCCGTCCAGGGCGCGAAAGGGAAGAGCAGAGCGGCATCCTGCCAAATCTTTCGCCAGACAGGACGCAGATCCCGCTTGGCCCGGATGATCTTCAGATCGGAGTTGCCCTGGGACGATACGACAAGCGGCACTTTCAGAGCCTCGGCTACCTGGGCACCGACAAGACCGTCGGTGGAAAGCTTGTGGGCGTGTACGAGATCGACCGACACGCGCCGGCGCTCCAGGTCCTCCAGGATCCAAGTGGCAACGCGCGAGAGGTAGCGTCTTAGGAAAAGGCCGCGCGGCAAACCTTCGTAAGTGACGGCCCGCCAGCCATCGCTGAAATCCACGGCAGCGATGCCCTTGCCCAGCCCAACACGGTTCAGCGAGTAGACGTGATGCCGAAAGCGCTCGCTGGTCAAACCCAACAGCGTAGAGACGGCTTTGGTTTTGTTCGGCTGCAGCGGATCGGGGAAGTCCGCGGAGATGTGGAGGATGCTCTGATCGGCCTGCGCAGGCATTCTCGGTTACTCCGAACTCACAAGGCAAAGGCCGCTTCTCATGTGCCTTGCGACGCAGGCTATGTCCCTCGCGGTGGCAACACCTCCGCCAGCCTGCATTGGCACGAGCCGTCTCGTTTCAAGCAAACCCGAGGTGAGCGATCTTGACGCCCTTTGCCTCACTGCTCCCGAAAGGCTCGCTCGAAACTGCCCATCAGGGGTTTCATAGTGTATTGCAGCAGCGTTTGCGAGCCTTCGTGAATGAAGACCTGTGCTGGCATGCCGGAGGTCAGCTTCAAGGTCTCCGGGAGGGTGTCAGCGACACCTTCGGCAAGAGCAATGCGAGCCTGGTAAGACTGCAGACCGGTGCGTTGGTCCTCGATGCTGTCCGCGGCAACCCAGGTGACTTCACCATCGAGCCTTTGCATGTCCCGGGCCGGCAGTCCCGTAAACATGACCGTCGCACTTTGGCCGACCTGGACGGAGTCGATGTCAGTGGGTTGAAGTTCGATGTTGATGACCAGATCATCGTCGTCGGGAACCAGTTCCAAGATCGTGTCGCCCTGACGCACGACGGCTCCGGGGCCGGTGACGGCGAGATTGATCACAACCCCGCTGCTCGGTGCTCTCAGAACCGTTCGTTCGAGGGTATCCTGACTTTTGGTAAGCGTCGCCTCGACCTCGGCCAGATTGGCTTCGACTTCGGCCAGGCGATCCTCCACTTCGGCTTCTCGCCGACGCTGCAGACCGAGGATCTGTAGTTCATACTCGCTGATGCGCGAGTCGGAAGCCGCAATGGCGGCCTCGAGCCGGCTCAGCTCGCCGGCCAGTTCCGATCGCGCCCGCTTGAGGGCCAGATAACGGCTGACGGGAACCAGCTTCTTTTCATAGAGCTCGGCGACACCCGCGACCTCTTGAGAAATGAGAGTCATCTGCTCTTGCGTCTGCGCGATCTGATTGCGCAGACCCGCGATTTCCTGACCCGTCTGCTCTATCTGTCGCTGACGAATCATCACCTCGTTGGCCAGAGCGTTACGCCGCGCCGCGAAGCGTTTGCGCTCCGCCGCCTTCAACTCGGCAACCGAATCGTCACTATCCGATCTCAACGCCTCATGGGCAAAAGAGATTCGCTCCGAACCGTCTCGTTCGGCCGTCAGGCGCGCCGCTTCGACCAGCAGAGACCGCTGCCGCGCCTGCAGAGCGGTCAAGTCGGACTGGGCGGAGACCGCCCGGAGAACCACGAGCTCGTCTCCAGCCGCAACCGTATCGCCATTGGTAACCTTGATCTGCTCGACGATACCGCCTTCCAAATGCTGGATAACCTGCCGTTCGCTGAGAGGGCCGACTTCGCCGTTGGCGATGATCGCGCTGGATATGGGAGCCAAGGCCGCCCAGCCACCACCGACGACGAAAAACAGACTGGCCACCGTCAGGCCGAAGAGGATCGTTCCGCGCCTGGCATAGTTGATGCGGTCAGTCATGCGGAAGACTCCTTACGGCGCGCCCTGAGACGCTCCAGAGGTCGGCTTCGGGTCTTTGGCGCCCCTTCCGCTCGTTCCAACACAGCCGTTGCGCCGGTCTGGAACTTGGCCGGTGCCGTGACGTTGTCGTCATTCCGGGCTGCACCGCTCGTGGCCGCACTGCTCTGCGTCGCGTCGTCTCGCGTTCCGCCATTCCAAGTGACGCCATCCGACGCCTCGTTTTCAGAAAGACCCCGGTTTTCCGAACGACCCTCCTCCGACAGCTCGCCCGGGCCAGGCCGTGTTGCGCCTGGGGTACGAGCGTGTATTTGCGCGACATCCTCCGCAGGTCTGGTCTCGTCCGGCCCCGCCGTCACTGGAAAGGTGCCGGCGCGTGAAGGGATCGCCGGCTGTGCGACAGTCGCCGGCTCCTGCAAACGACGCAGGATCTCAGTCCGTTCGCCGGCCATAACGATTCGCCCAGAATGAATAACGACCAAGCGGTCAGCAGGCCGCAGAATCGCTGGTCGATGCGCGACCAGGACGACGGTGGCACCCCAGCCCTTGGCCGCCTCCACGGCCTTCATCAGATCGGCCTCTCCCTGTCCGTCGAGGCTGGCATGGGGTTCATCCAGAACCAGAAGCTTCGGCCGTCGGTAGATCGCTCGGGCGAGCCCGAGCCTTTGGCGCTGTCCCCCGGAGAGCGAGGAGCCTCCGTCACCGATCTGGGTATCGTAAGCGTCTGGCAGCGAGAGGATGAACTCATGGACGCCGGCCGTTTTCGCCGCCCAAACGATATCCTCAGCATCGGCTTCACCATCCATCCGCGCGATGTTTTCGCGGACGGTTCCGTCGAACAGCTCCACGTCCTGCGGGAGGTACCCCAGATGCCGACCCAATTGGGCCGGGTTCCAATGCCGAATCTCGGCACCGTCCAGGCGCACGGAACCGCGCGTGGGTGTCCAAACCCCGATGAGAAGCTTGCAGAGGGTCGATTTGCCAGCACCGGACGGGCCGATGATCCCGATCACCTCGCCCGGCGACAGCTCAAGCGATACAGCGGCCACGGTCGGTTCGCTAAGCCCCTGCGGCACCAACCAGACATCATCGAAGACCACCTGCCCCTCCGGATCAGGCAGGTCCATGCGATCGGACTCCTGCGGAAAGCGATCCAACAGGGCGGTCAAGCGCCGCCAGGCATCTCGCGCGCCGACGAAGGTACGCCAGCTGCCCATCGACTGCTCGACCGGCGCGAGAGCACGCCCAAGCAAGATGGAGGCAGCGATCATGGCACCGGCACTCATCTCGTTCTGCAGAACCAGATAGGCGCCGAGCGCGAGCACCAAAGTCTGAGCCATCAGTCTCAGAAATCGGGAGGCCCCGGTGATCGCGGCTCCCGCATCGGCCGCGGCCAACTGACCGATGATCGCCGTGGCGTTGTCGCCAGACCAACGCGCCCGCAAGGCATCGAACATCCCCATGGACTTGATGGCCTCGGCATTTCGCAAAGCGAACTCCAGACGCTGGTTACCGGCCAAAGCGGCACCCGAGGAAACCGCCAGAGGCTTTCGTGTCAGACGGTCGTTGAGGATGGCGAGCGCGAAGAGAATAACGGCCGAGCCGAGCCCCAACAGCCCGAGCAGCGGATGCAACAGCGCAAGGGCGGCGACGAAGAAAGGAACCCAGGGCGCATCGAGCAAGGCCGTAACCTGACTGCCACCGAGAAATCCGCGTACGCTCCCAAGGTCGCGCATCGGCTGGGCCGAGGTCGGTGTACCGTTCAAGGTACTTTCGACGGCCGTGCGCAAGAGTTCCGGCGAAAGGGAGTGCTCGACCTCAGCCCCGATCCGGCCCAGCAATCGCAAACGAACGGTCTCAAGAAGTCCCAGCACCAGCAAGGCGAGAGCGGCGATCATCGTAAGGTACAGCAACGTCGCCGACTGACCGCTGGACAGAACCTTGTCGTAGACCAGCAGCATGTAGATCGGAGATGTCAGCATCAGCAGGTTGGTGAGAACGCTGAAGCCGGTAACGGTAACCAAACCACTCCGCACCACAGCCACCACAGCTCGAAGAGCCGGGTTCTCGCGATCTCGCCTAACCAATGCCATAAAAAAATCCGCTCCTGAGGGGCAGAATCCCGACCCGGTCCGGATGGTTTTATACGTTCCGAAAGTTAATAGCGTATTTTCGACGTTTTCCTAACATCGCGCTCCGCTAAGCACTTTGTGACAAAATTAGGAAGAGAAAGTTCTAGCGCGCGAAGTCGAAGTTGGCCGTCGATGTAGCCTGGGATTTCCAAATATCGCCCTTTCGCAAACCCACAAAATTTCTCATAAACTCTGTAAAAATATAATAATTATGCAATCAATTTAATCGTCCCTTGGCTTTTCAAGCAAAAATGGCCGCGCCAACCCATTGGTGTCTGATCGGAATTCAGAACGTGAAGAAATTATATTATAATATATTGAATTCTATATTTAGAACTTGAAAGCACTTAAATATCGACCTATTGGACTGGTTGAGACCTTAGGGACCAGATCTAAACGGTGTTCGCTACGAGCAATGTAGCGTCAGAATCCCAAGCTCCCGCCGAAGAAAACGGTATTTTCCGTGAATTCATCCTCAGCTTGATCGCTGAACCGCTGCGTCCTGGAGATACCGGTGAACACCTGAGCATTCTCGGCAAGGGAGTAGGATAGGCGCGCTGTCCCCGAGAAAGTTCTTTCCAGATCGTCGGGCCCCTCGTCGATCTGGCTGGCGTCGAAGATTAGGCTGGACGAGAGGTCTCGGCTCAACGAGCGCGACCAGTCCGCCACGAGCGTGACCGTCGTCTCGTCCCGCGTCTCGAACTCCCTGTCTGTGTAGCCTGCGGTCAGTCCGAGGGTGTTACGGCCGTAGGTCCCGATCAGCCCCACCTCGCCTCTTGTGACAAGGGCCGCACCCTCATCGAGATCCTGACCGAGTTCGCTGGGACGAAGACCTATCGTCGGCTCCAGCGGATCGCCACGACGGTCGTTCGCGATGTCGCCGAGAGACGTATCGAGCGTCCGGTCGAGAGAACCGAAAACCTGCAGGCGTGGCGTCAATGCGTAGTCCAGCTGTGCCTCGACACGGTCGTCGTTGTAGCGCCGACCGTACGTCAGTAGGAGACTACCGCGCGTCCCAGTCAGCTCAAAACCCACATCCCATAGCGGACCGTCCAGATCGCGTGTTCCGCCATCGTCGACGTCGACATAGCCGCCTCTTACGATACCGGTGAAAAGTCGCGTGAAGGCGTAGCGCTGCGTCAGGCTGCCGAGCCGCTCTTCGATATCGCTGCCTGGGCCGTCCCGATCCAAGAGAATGGTCTTCTGACGATCCAGTTCGAGCTCGAGCTCCAGACGGTTCAGCACGCTGCCGCTGGTCACCGTCAGCGTCTGCTGCATGTCGCGTTCGTCGGAGGTGTCGTCGCCGTCCTCCTCGTCCGTAACCCGTGTCTCGGTATGGCGGATACGGAACTCGCCATCCGCCCAGCGGCCGAAGCGCTGCTGGATGTAGGGGCTGGCCTCCAAGATATGCACCGATGCCGTATCGTCTTCGTCGGCACCACGCTCGCCCGACACGGCACTGCCGCTGTCGATAACCGTCCTCGCCGAAGAGGCGCTGGCTTCGAGAAAGAAGAAGTCTTCGAAGACTTCCATGGATCCGAAGGCGCGGACGTCCTGGTCGAGACTCAGATTCTCCGCGTTTTCGCTCTCAACCGCCAAGTCCGACGACAGGCTGAGATTGAGACGGCGCCCTTCCGCGGAGAACTCGGTTCCATAGCTCACGGTGTTGACGACGCCCGCCGTCTTCTCCCCATCCGGATCCAAGTCGATGTTATCGGTGATACTGACCTGGGTTCCGACCGATTGGTCGAGGCGATACTCCGCAGCTTGCAGGGATCCTGGCAGGAGTGAGGCCGCCACTGCAAGAAGGCTTGCGGCCGCGCAGAGACGCCCACGACGGCCATGCCGCGCACGACGGCGCCTGCACGGGGTTTTGAGAGACAGGGATGCGATCCGCATGATCCCAGTGAAAGCCAGGTCGTCGCGGGCGCTAGAGGAAGCTCTCGGGGATCAGCACGATATCGCCCGGCAGCACCGCGACATTCGCTTCGACCTCACCGTCACGCAGCAACTCTTCCAGCCGGAGACGATAGGTCACCCGCTCGTCGCCGCGGCCACGGATCAAAACGGCACGGTTGCCGGCGGCAAACTCTGTCAGCCCCCCCACCTCGATCATGACATCGAGCAGAGTCATGTTGGCCCGGTAGGGAATGGCGACAGGTGTCTGCGCCTCGCCAACCACACGAATCTGGTCGTCAAGCGGTCCGCCGAAACTCCTCACGATCACCGTGACGATCGGCTCCTGCACGAAAGGACGCAGAGCCTCGGCAATGTCTTCGGAGAGCTGGGACGATGTCTTCCCGGCCGCCAGCATGTCTGGGTTCAACGGCGTCGAGATTCGTCCGTCCGGCCGCACCGGAACCTCGCGAGACAATTCGGGACTGCGCCAAACGAACACCTCAACCGTATCCAGCGGGCCGATAACATACTCCGGCACCTCATCGGCGATATCCACAGGGGCGTCTCGAGCATCGGGATAGGTGGGACCGCAAGCCGCGAGTCCCATGGCGAGCGCTGCGAGGATAAAGAGATGCAAGTGGCTTAGACCGGTCGACTTCATAGCAGATCTTCCCCCAATGACCTCACGAGCCTGGCTTGCCCACGCCATACCGAGGTCACGCATTAGCTGTGGATCCGCACCAAGCGGCGCAGGCTCAGCGTTTAGTACCCTGACCGCGAAAACAGATCAAGCAAACGACAGGCCGGGATCATGGCATTATTGGCAGTATACAACGATTTAAGATCCTGACGGCGGTCGACTGAAAATCTTTCGCACTCCACCGGCGAACTTGATTTCGGCCGGAGAAGATCTGGCGACGGATAGGTCGTCAATCTCCAAACCGGGACGGGAGGGTTCTCGTGAGATGGCAAGCCGCAGATGAGCGGGAAAAGCCGCGGCGATTCCCCCCTGCCGAAACCGCCTGCAGGCCCCAAGAATCAACGACGCAGACAGCAGGCGACAGATCAGAGATATAGGCGCGTCGGAACGCCTTGGTCGCCACTGCCTCGTACAGTCTTGGAAAGACTTGAACCCTGAAGAAGGTAAACGAAAGAAAGGGGGGCATGTCGCCCCCCTTTTTTCAAGTCGCTGACAGTCGGCTGACTGCCGCCCAGTCTACTTGATGAGACTTAGGCTTCGTTACGACCGCGCAGCCAACGCATTCCGAACAAGCCGCTGAGCGCGGTGATCAGGAACCAAGCGGCAGCCGGAAGCGGCGTGACGGCAATCTCGACGGCGAAGTCGTCGTGGTTGTCGTCGTCGCCGGCACCGTTGTCGTCGAACAGGAGCACCAGGCGGTTACCGGTCGGACCAGATTCGCCCCAGGTGTTGGACGGGCCGAAGGACGTGAAGAAGTTAACCGCAGAACCGTCGGCGTTGACCGGGTTCGTACCGTTCTCCGCAACGTCTCCGGCGTCGATCGGATCGCCGGGTCCGCCTGCGGTCTTCCAGGTGGCGAGGGCGAACGGCACAAGATAACCGTTCACGTCACTGTTGAACGCAAGAGGGATCGACGAGAAATCGACTGTGATGCTCGCACCGTTGATCAGACCGGTGTCGTTGCTCGGGGCGACGACTTCGGAGAACAGAACGGTCGACGGATCGTTGAAGAAGTCGCCGTCGCCATCGAGGTCGAGACCGAAGGCATTCCGGAAACCAGCCTCGAGACCACGGAACGTAAACGTCAGCGGCCGGCTGCGATCCGTAATGTAGATTTGCGCACCGAAGACGCCGAAGGTGTTGTCGTCGACCAGGTCGTTCGTGGCTCCACCAGTCGCAACCGGACCAGTGACACCACCGTCGGCGAGCAAAGCAGCGTCGGCGTCATGGGGCACAAACGTGGCCGCAGCCAGCACCATCGTGCCAGCCGCACCCCATACCTTGAGACTTTCCATTAGACCCCTCCCCTGGGTGGCCATGTGACAAAGATCGGATGCCGGACAAAATTTACGAAAATTTAAGTTATGTCAAGCTGGCAATTTCGAGGTACTCGCATCTCTAAAAACAACGTGTCCTAACGAATTTTTGACGGATTGGAGTACCGCGAAGACCTTTGAACCAGCTCTCGGAAATCGATCGACCTGAAAACTCTTCGACTTAGCGCATTGTTATATATCGAAAAATTCCGCAGGCCCGAAGCCTTCCCCCGCACTCGTTCCTACAACTTTCAGCTGGATCAAGAACCCTGCTCGGGAAGGGCTTAGGGGATAGATTTAGGCGCTGATATATCAAAATTTTATACAAATTTGCAAGAAATTAGCGTCAGAATTTTTGAGACGATCCAGCTATCCGCATGCGTACAGCTGAAAAAATCAACTTTTGCGTATATTCCTATCGCAAAAATATACGTAAAAGCATAATCACTGTTGCACTGCGATATCCCATCCGTCCGAGCATGCGCAGAGAAGAGACGGAAGGTCGTCGGAGAAAGCTCAAGCAACAAGAGCTCGCCGCTCCCTCAATCCGAGGCTTGGCACCCACCGCCCACGACGGTGGCCGTGCGACGGCACCGGAGACACGCTAAGGTCAGGAGGGACTCTCCGAGAACCTCAGCACCTGCGCTGATAAAGCTACTGTGCAGCTCCGCTCGGCGCCGCGGCCTCCGCCGCGCTCTGCACGGCTTCCTCGGCAGCCGCCAGGGTGGCAACCGCCTCCTCGCGCCCGAGGAACGACCGCTCTGCACCTAACGCTATCTGCAAGTGCCGAACCGCCGCCTCGTGCTCGCCCAGCTCGAAATGCACAAGGCCCAGATGGTAGTGCGCTTCAGGAAGGCCTTCCGCCAAGCCAACGGCACGCTCTAGATAGGCCTGAGCTTGGCGATAGTCTTCCAGCCTGAGCATCACGGCCCCGATCGTATCGAGAACGAAGGGATTGCTGGTACGGCGGAAGTCGGTCAGCAGAGCATCAGCATGCTCGAGCGCCTCCCTGTTTTCCGGCTGAAGCCCGGCAAGCAGAGCCGCGTAGTTGTTGACGGCGATCAGGTTTCTGGGCTGAACCTCGACAAGCTGTCCGAAGACATCGAGCGCTTCCTCGTTCTGCTCCAGCCCGGCGAGCGTCGCCCCCAACTGAGAAAGCAGCAGGGGGTTATCGGGGACCGCTCGCAGGCCATCGCGATAGGCCGACAAGGCAGCCTCCGTATCTCCGTCGCTCTGGAGTGCCGCCGCCAAGCCGATATGCGCCGGTATGGAACGCGCCTCCAGCTCAACAGCCTGCCGGAAACTCGCGGCAGCCTCCGGGAAGCGCTGGGCAGCCATGAAGACTTCGCCCTGCATCGTCGCGACGTCCGGAGACTCCGGCAGTTCGCGGCGGATGTCCTCCAGGTAGTCAACTGCGCGGTCGACTTGCTCCGCGGCCAACAAGGCACGGACACTGCCGGCCATCGCGATGTAAGCATCGGCGTTCTCGGCACGGATCGCCTCGAAGGCCTGGAAGGCTTCTTCGTAGCGCCCCTGCTGGTGGTAAAGCCGGCCAAGCAACAGATTGCCGACACCGGCCTGATCCGGCAGTGCCAACAGAGCACTGATCGCGTCTTCCGCCTCGCTCCAGCGCCCTTCGCTGGTTGAGAGCTGCGCCTTCGCACCGAGCAAACCCGGAGATTGCGGATCGAGACCCAGAGCACGATCGAGCGTTGTCAGCGCCGTGGACGGACTTCCCTGCTGCGCCTGAAGCGTCGCTAGAGTTCCAAGAGCATCCGTGTCCTGCGGGGCCGCACGAACCAGCCTGTTGAGCGTCTGGGTCGCAAGCGCGACCTCTCCCTCGGCCAGTTCCGCTCGGGCCAGAAGGCGCAAGGCCTCAACCGACTCAGGATCGGCGCGCAACGCTGTACGGAAGTCCGAAATGGCGGTTTCCGAGTCCCCATCCGCCAAACTCAGCGTGCCACTTAGAAGGCGCGATCCGGAATGATCGCCGTCGACCTCCAGCACTTCGGCAATCATCTGTTCCGCCGCCTCCCGATTGTTTTCGCTGAGTTCGAGGCGAGCCAGGGCCGTTCTTGCACTCAGGCCCTCATCATCGGTCCCGGACCGCTCGGCTTGTTCTTCCAGAACGGCTCTCGCTTCATCGACGCGTTCTTCTTGAAACAGCAGATTGGCAAGGGCAAAGCGATACTCGTAGATGTCGGGACTGGCTTGGATGCCGGCCTGCAGTTCGGCAATGGCAGCGTCGGGTCCTACGGTTTGCGCCAGGAAGCTGGAAAGCACGAGGCGCGGCTGCGCATCGTCGGTGTCGTCGCGAACGGCGGCACGCAGCAGATCGGCGGTTCCTTCGGTATCGCCCTCGGCGAAGAGAAACTGCGAGAACTCGACCCGGAGTGCGAAATCGTCGGGATCCCGTTCCATCAGATCCCGATAGAGCGCGATGGCACGATCGGTCTGCCCGGCCGAGGCCAGCAGCCGCAACATCAGCTGATTCAAGGAAGTATCGTCGGGTGCCCGCTGAAGCGTGCTGTCGACGGTAGCGATCGCGGTCTCCAACTCGCCGCGCTCGGCATAAGCGCCGGCCAGAACCGAGGTGGCTTCAGGAGACTCCGGCCGGGCGGCCAAGACCTGCTCGGCCAAGCGCTGCGCTTCATCAAAATCGCCTTCTCGCAAGGCGATTGCGGCGCTCAAAAGATCGACGTCCAGGTTGTCCGGCGCCAACTGCAGGAGGTTCTGCTGCATTTCCTTGGCGCGCTCAAGCTGGGCGCCGAGCAGCAGGTAACGAGCCATCCGAAGGCGGGACTCAACGTGCTCGGGATCCATCTGCGCAACGGCTTCGAATGTCCGGTAGGCAGACTCGAACTCGCTCTGCGCTTCCGCGATCAATCCCAGATAGTAGCGACTTTCGACATGCCGAGGCTCTATCTGCAGCACGTTGCGGAACTCGACACTTGCCCTTACATAGTCGCCGGCTTCGTAGAGTTCCTTACCGCGTTCGAGAAATTCTGCCTGTCGACTTTCCGCACCGTCGCATGACGCCAAAAGCAACGCCAGGAAGAGGAAGGCAATGACTTTTGTGCTTTTACGGATGCAGGCAAGGAATCGGTAACCGAAACTAGGCATAGTCGGGGTCTCGCCTGTCGTTATCTGGATCATTGATCCGACAGTAGCTAGACTAAAACATTTAGCTCAAGTTAAATGTTAGCCATGAAAACCGCCGCAATCCGGCGGTCGATGACGAAGCAGGGACACCGCGAGAACAATGACCGCCAGCACCTATGAAGAGCAGGATCAGGCTTTCCAGCTTGATCTCGGTGCCATCTGGAGGATGGTCAAGCGTCGCTTTTGGCTGTTCCTCGTTCCGGCCGTCGTTGTCAGTGCTCTCGCTCTGGTCGTCGCGAAAGCTCTGCCGCCGGTATACATGTCGACGGGGACGATCCTGGTCGAGCAGCCGAACGTGCCGCCCGATCTGATCGATTCAACCGTCACTAGCCTGGCGGCCGAGCGCATTGAGATTATCAGGCGGCGCTTCATCGCAACCGACAATCTGATCGCGCTCATTCGCCAATACGACCTCTATCCGCAACGCCAAGCTGAATTGCCGATGACGCAGGTCGCCGCCGCGATGAGAGGAGACATCACCGTCTCTCTGATCGAACAGCGTCGCGGGCGCACCTCCTTCACGGTCGCCTTCACGGTTGCCTTCGCCTACGAAAACGGTGCGAAGGCGAAGGCAGTGGCCGACGAACTGGTCTCTTGGTACTTGAGCGAGAATGCCCGGACGCGTCAGGAGCGCGCCCAGGAGACGGCTGACTTTCTTCTGCAGGAAACGGCTGCCGCCGAGCGCGATGTCGAGCGCCTGGAAGAAGAAATTGCAGCGATCAAAAGCGAATATGCCGGTGCTCTGCCGGAACAGCAGGATCGCAATCAAGCTGAACTCGAGCAGCTGCGCCGAAATCTGCGCGACGTGAACTTCCGACTGGAAGCTCTAGGCGACGAGCGCACCACCCTGACCGCGCGCCTGGAAAGCCTGCCACGCTCAGCTGGCGGCGGCGGCTCCAGCGAGGCCGCGACCGTCTCCCGGATGCTGGAGCAGCTCCGTAACGACCGAGTCAGTCTCTCGACGACCTTCACCGAGCAGCACCCCGACATCATTCAGATCGATCGCCAGATCGCTCAACTGGAAGAACGGCTGGCAGAGCTTCCGCCGGCAATCGACCCCTCGGCCGCCGGCGCGCTCGTCGCCAGCACGGCGAGCCGGGCGGAAGTCGAGCGGATCTTGACCGAGCTTGAGCGGGAGTTCGGTGCGGCGGAACGCAGCCGTACAGCGATCCAGGCGGATATCGATGCGGTCGAAGCGTCCTTGGATCAGACGGCTCTGATCTCCGAAGACTACCAGGCGCTCGTGCGCGAATACCGCAACGCCGTGCAGGACTTCAACACACTGCGCCGGAAAGTTCTGGAGGCGGAGATGGGCGCGTCCCTGGAGCTGAATCAGAAAGCTGAGCGGTTTACGCTGATCGACGCTCCTCAGGCCCCATCCGCGCCTGAAAGCCCCAATCGGCCCATGATCGCACTTGGCGGTATTGTCGTGGCCTTCGGACTTGGCGTTGCCAGCATGCTGGCGGTGGAGTTCGTCGACAGTCGGATCCGCAGTGCGCGCAAGCTTGAGCAGTTGACGGGGGTTCCGCCCCTGGTCCTGATTCCCGAAATCACCACGCGCCGCGACGTTCTGCGGCGATGGCTTATACGCGGCGCCCTGATTTGCGCTGTAACAGCTGCCTGTGCCGCCAGCTTGTGGTACGTGCACACCCGGGTCACGCCGCTCGACCTCATATTGCTCAAGATCGAACGGCAAGTGCAGTCGCAGGTCGGCGCGCTGGGCCTCTAAGCCAGGACGGCAAAGATGGAAAAGATACAGAAGGCGCTTGAGAAGTCGCTCGGCACGAGCCAAAGCGACGCCCCCTCGCCGAGTGGGCGAGCGGGGAGCGTAAACGGCGCAGCGCGTCCGGCCACCAGAGGCACGGGCTCTCTGGACATCTCCTACACCACGACCCGCGTGGCCCCGGTTCACGATACGAAACTGGAGCGCCACCGCCTGATGGCAGGCATCGAGCGGCACGCGCTTTCCGACACCTTCCGCATGCTGCGGACTCGCGTCCTCAACAGAATGGAAGCCTCGGACTACCGCACCATCGGAATTGCCAGCTCGGTCGGCCAGGAGGGCAAGACCCTCGTCGCCAGCAACCTCGCGATCAGCCTCTCGAAGGTCTTGACCCGCACGGTTCTTCTGGTCGATCTGGATCTCCGCTCTCCCAGCGTTCACACCTACTTCGGCGTGGACCCGGAACCCGGATTGTTGGGCTTTCTCAACGGCGGGCTCGAGTTGTCCCAATGCCTCGTGAACCCGGGTATCGAGCGCCTGGTGCTCCTGCCCAACGGACGGCCGGTGCACAACTCTTCGGAAATCATCACGATGCCGCGCATGCTCCAGCTGTCGAAGGAGCTGCGCGACACCTACAAGGATCGCATCGTGATCTACGATCTGCCGCCGGTCCTCCTGACCGACGACGCCCTCGCCTTCATGAAGAATATCGACTGCTGTCTTCTGGTGACGGCCGAAGGGCACACGAAAGAAGATCAGGTCAAGAAGACCATCTCTCTGCTGCAGGGCTACCCCTTGATCGGAAGCGTCTTGAACCGATCCTCGGAAACCATGCCTCGCTATTACGGCCGCTGAGACATCTGGAGCAGGACGCCGGCTGATGTATGAATCGTTTTTCGGTCTGGACCGAAAACCCTTCTCTCTGCAGCCCGACGCCTCCTTCATGTATCTCGGGCGCAGACACAAGCTCGCTCTGCATCTTCTTCAGTACGGACTGCTGGAAGAAACGGGCTTCACGGTCATCACCGGGGAGATCGGGGCCGGCAAGACCACTCTGATTCAGTATCTGATGAAGAACATCCTCGAGAACGTCGAGATCGGGGTGGTACATCACACGCATGCGGCTTTCGGTACGATCATGCGATCGATCGCCGGTGTCTTCGACGTCGAACATACTTCTGGCGACAATCAGCTGATCTACGAGGCTTTCGTGGAAAAGCTGGAAGCACTGCATGCCGACGGCAAGCGGGCCATCCTGATCGTCGATGAAGCCCAGAACCTCGCGGCTGACACGCTGGAGGAACTGCGCATGTTGTCCAACGTGAATTCCGGTGAGAGATTCCTTTTGCAGGTCATTCTTGTCGGACAACCGCAACTGCTCGCAACACTCAAAAAGCCGGAACTGGTGCAGCTCGTTCAGCGGGTCGGCATCAGCTATCATCTGGAGACCTTCGAGCTCCCCGAGACCCTGGCCTATATCCGCCATCGCGTCGATATCGCCGGCGGCAAGGGCGATCTGTTCGACGATCTCGCGTGCGCGGCGGTCCATCATTTCGCGAACGGTACGCCCCGCCTGATCAACCAACTCTGCGATCTGTCTTTGGTCTACGCCTACGGTGATGACGGTAAGTCGGTCACCTTCGACACGGTCTGCGAAGTCGCCGAGAACCGCATCGGCAGCGGTCTGAGCGCTTTCCGGTCCGTGCCCGACGGCCAGACAGCCAATGCCTTCAAACAGGAGCTTCTGGATCGCCTATACGGCCGGACCGGCGCGAGCCCCGACCAAGAGGACGCCGATGAGACCGGCGATCGGAGTAGCAACGTTCAACTGCGGGCGGTTGCTCCCGGGGACGCGTAGACGGGATCCGAAGAATGGCGTTCGATCCTGCAAGGCCAGGGCACCGAAACCGCGATGGCTGCAGGAGTGTCGATCCCCTCGAAAGCCACACAACGCCAAGCTTTTCTTAACCATGGCATTTATTAGAATTTGTTCACATTGTTGCGAAGCGGCTGACAAGCAAGTGACAATCCTGTAGTCTTCGCAGCATTACAAAGGCGCATTGGTGCGGGCGAAAGGCTGGTCAAATCACATGACCGATCATGTATCGAATCCAGGTCGGTCGATTGGCCTTCCGGCATCGCTTAACAACAAGTTCTTGGTTGCAGCGTGCCTTTTTGCTGTCGCCTTGGCTTTCGTCTTTCTCGATGGGCTGATTCACGCAGTCGTATCTTGGGAACGCGAAGAGTTCAGCTACGGCTACATCGTGCCGCCACTCACAGTGCTGCTGGTCTGGCACGCGCTCAGGGATATGCAGCCGCAGCAATCGCGCGGAACCTGGTGGGGCGTCGCGCTGATCTTCCTCGCCGCCGCGATCACCATTCCAGCGAAGGTTGGCGGCATGCCGACCTTTACCTTTTATGGTTTCATCGTCGCGCTCTACGGTCTTGCGCTGACCCTCTACGGCTGGCATGGCACCCGCCGTCTGCTGTTTCCCATAGCCTACCTGATCTTCGCTCTGCCGCTGCCCTCGACGCTCTACGTCAACGTCTCCACGACCATGCAGTTGATTTCCTCGGTCTTGGGGACGGAAGCGCTGCGTGCGCTCGGTTACTCCGTCTTCCTGAACGGTAACATCATCGATCTCGGGCTGTTCCAGCTGCAGGTCGCCGAAGCCTGCAACGGACTGCGCTATCTCTTCCCGCTGGCCAGCTTCGCCTATCTGATCGGCTACCTCTACCGCGGGCCTGTATGGCACCGCGTCGTGCTGTTCCTCGCCGTCGCACCGATTACCATCGTGATCAACAGCGCGCGGATCTCCTTGACCGGGATACTTGTGAACTACAAAGGCATTTCCGCTGCAGAAGGCTTCATGCACGCCTTCGAAGGCTGGGTGATCTTCGTCGTTGGGCTGCTGTTCCTCTTCGCCTTCCTCCAGGTTTTGATCTGGATCACCGGCCATCGCGAGGCCTTCGTGATGCGGCTCGACATCGACAAGATCATGCCCAAGCAGGGCCGTCTTCCCGAGCCGGTTCGCGCCAGCAGCCAGGGGCTGATGGCCTCCACCGTCGGTCTGCTGGTCGCCGCCATTGCCCTCGCCAGCCTGCCGGAAGGCGCAAACGCGGTTCCTGATCGCAAGCCTCTCGCGGCCTTTCCCTTACAGATGGGAAGCTGGTCCGGACGCGAGCAGTCGCTCGACCAGATCTATCTCGATATCCTTCAGGTCGACGACTACATCGTTGCCGACTACAGCAGCCCCGACCACCGCGCCCCGGTCAATCTCTACGTCGCCTGGTACGACGCCCAGGACCGGCGCGCCTCGATCCACTCGCCGGCCGCTTGCATCCCGGCTGGAGGTTGGGAAATCACGCACTTCGATACCCAGACGATCTCATCGTTGGACGCCCAGCCTCCGCTGAACGTGAACCGCGCGATCATCGTCAACGGCGTACAACGACAGCTCGTTTACTACTGGTTCGAACTGCGGCATCGTCAGATGACCAGTGAGTTCACGATCAAGCTTGCCAACGTGTGGGACGCCATCGCGCTGGGTCGCACCGACGGTGCGCTGGTTCGTCTAGTGACACCGATCGCGACCAACGAGGACGATGCAGAGGCCGACGCGCGCCTGACGGCTTTCCTGCAGGAGTCGTTGCCCGTGATGGATGGTTACATTCCCGACTGAGCCGAATTCGCGGGGCGATCTTCGCGCAGAAAAGGGGCTGCTGCGAACCGGGGGAACTAGGCCCAAGCCCCAACGAATGGGCTATCCGGCGTCCTCCGGACACCGCCAGTCTCCGCCCCTCTGCTTGCATCCGTAGGCCGGTCCGAAGCGGCCGCTCCCTGGGTGCGTCGCCGTAAAGACGACCCCCCTACACGGTGCCTGGACCTGTCGTTTACCGAAAAGTCAGGCGCGACGTGACATCCTCAGTGTGTTATGCACTGCAACATAAATCGAATGCTAGATATCATGATCGCCGGACAGGCTACCCATGGCTGAGGCGAGGCTTCACACAGCGCCCAAGCGACAGCGCGTCATCTCACCGCGTGTCGGGAGGCGTCTGCTCGCAGTCGCGACTCATGCGACCGATATCCTTTCCATCGTCTTCGGCGCCTATCTCGCGCACCTGCTGAGGTTCGGCTCCGGTCCGATCCGTCAGGACGAGATCGCCGCCCTCTTTCTCGCGATTCTTGTTCTGCTGTTCGTGTTTCCCGCAGTGCGCGCCACGGGACTGGCGGCTCTTGAGCACCCCTGGCGCGGCTTGAAACGCGTGACGATCGCCTTCTCGCTCATGATCGCCGTGCTCATGGTGATCGGGTTCGGTCTACGTGCGATCGAGGACTACTCCCGGCTTTGGGCCGTCTTCTGGGCCGTATCCAGTTACGTCAGTCTCATGTCGACACGAGTCTGGTGGGCCGGATTGCTGAAGCACGGTGTCGAGGTCGGCTTCATGCGCGAGCACGTCGCTCTCGTCTACGCCAAGGGCGCGCGACATGTCGGTGAGGTCAGGAGACAGCTGGAGCGCAGTCTCTACGTCATAGAAGCCACCGTACCGATCGATGGGGACAGCCTGTCTCGCGAAGGCTCTGACGGCGAAAACGGTGGACGCGTTTATCGCAATGCCTCGGACTTCGTTCAAAGCATGGGTGAGTTGGAACTCGACCGCGCCATCCTGATCCCCTCGCCCGAAGACACCCGCGACCTCCAGGACGTCTCCCGCCCCTTGCGTATGGTGTCCTTGGATGTCGACGTTGTGCCGGGTGGATACGACCCCGCCTTGCTCGGCCGCAGCTCGAGACTGGTCGGCGACATCCCGGTGGTCAGCCTGATGACCCGGCCGCTATCCGATCTGAGTGTCTTGGTCAAACGCCTGGAAGACCTCGTCCTCGGCTCCCTTTTCTTTATTCTGCTGACGCCGGTCATGGCCGTCATTGCCCTTTTGATCAAGCTGGACAGCCCTGGCCCGGTTCTGTTCAGGCAGGCGCGCGCGGGTTTCAACAACCGCCCCTTCACAGTGATCAAGTTCCGCTCCATGCGTCTGCATGACGACGCGAAAGTTCGGCAGGCTGCACGCGACGACGACCGGATCACACGCATCGGCCGGTTTCTGCGGCGCACCAGTCTTGATGAGCTCCCTCAACTCCTCAACGTCATCGCCGGCGATATGTCGCTGGTCGGACCGCGCCCCCATGCCCTTGCTCACGATCGCGAATACAGTCAAGCGATCGACTCCTACATCGCGCGACATCGCATGAAGCCTGGCCTGACAGGCTGGGCTCAGGTCAACGGATGGCGCGGCGAGACCGAAACGCTCGACAAGATGCGCAAGCGGATCGAGCACGATCTCTACTACGTCGACGAGTGGTCGTTGTACTTCGACCTCAAGATCATTCTCATGACCCCGAGGGTTCTGAAACACGAGAACGCCTATTGAGCGTCGGCGACCGGCCCTGCCGACCTGCGGGCCGTTCCAGCTTTCATACCGACTGCCGGCAAGGGGCCGGATCTAGGAGAGACCGGAATGACGATTTTGGTGACGGGCGGAGCGGGCTTCATCGGCTCAAACTTCGTGCTCGACTGGCTGGCACAGTCGGAAGAGGCTGTGATCAATCTCGACCTGCTGACCTATGCCGGTAATCTCGACAATCTGACCAAGCTGAAGAACGATCCGCGGCACGTCTTCGTTCAAGGCGATATCGGAGACAAGGAGCTCGTCACTCGCCTCTTCGCCGAGCATCGCCCGCGCGCCGTCGTGAACTTCGCGGCGGAGAGTCACGTCGACCGCTCGATTCACGGTCCCGAAGACTTCATCCGCACCAATCTTCTCGGCACCTTCACATTGCTGGAGGCGGCGCGGGGCTTCGCCGCGACGACCGCATCGGAATCCTCGGAGTTCCGCTTTCTGCACGTCTCGACGGACGAGGTCTACGGCTCGCTAGCTCCGGAGGCGCCTGCTTTCAGCGAAACCAACCGCTATGAGCCGAACAGTCCCTATTCAGCCTCGAAGGCCGGCTCCGACCATCTCGTACGCGCCTACTTTCACACCTACGGCCTACCGGTCCTGACGACCAACTGTTCAAACAACTACGGCCCTTTTCAGTTCCCAGAAAAGCTGATTCCGCTGGTCATTCACAACGCCTTGAACGGCAAGCCTCTGCCGATCTATGGCGATGGCAGACAGGTACGCGACTGGCTGTACGTAACTGATCATTGCACGGCCATTCGCCGGGTCCTGGAGCAGGGGCGCTTGGGCGAGGTCTACAACATCGGTGGCTGGAACGAACGCCCGAACATCGAGATCGTTCAAACAATCTGCTCGATTCTGGACGCGCTACGGCCAAGAAACGATGGCCAGAGCTATGCCGACCTGATCACCTTTGTGAAGGATCGCCCCGGTCATGACCGGCGTTATGCGATCGATGCATCGAAAATCGAGCGTGACCTAGGCTGGCGCCCTTCGGAGACCTTCGAGACGGGGATCCGCAAGACGATCGAGTGGTATCTGGAAAACCAGTCCTGGGTGACCAAGGTCGTCGATGGCTCCTATCGGACCTGGGTCGAGAAGCAGTACGCCTAGAGCAGGATCGCTGATCAGACGGCTTTGGACTGCCGGCTCATACCGCCATCCGCTTCGTCGGCGGACCCCAGGCGATAGCCGCGTCCCCAGACGGTCTCAATGAAAGTCTCACCACCTGAGGAGTTCTGCAGCTTCTTGCGCAGATGAGACACATAGACCTTGACGATCTGGGGCGATACGTCCTCGCCTGGCTCGTAGATCGAGTTCAGTATCTCCTCGTCGGAGACGATGCTTCCCATTCTCGCCGCAAGCAGAGTGAGTACGGCATACTCCCGCCCCGTGAGCTCGACAGGCTGCCCGTAGACCATCACCGACTTGGCGTCGAAGTTTATATAAAGTCCTTTGAACTCAATCGTCGGACGGGACAGACCCCGCGCTCTGCGGATCACGGCGCTCAATCGCGCCAATAGCTCCCGTCGGTTGAAGGGTTTCGTGACGAAGTCGTCCGCACCTTGTGCCAAAAGTGCAATTCGGGTTTCGACGTCCCCGGTTCCCGAAAGAACCAATAGAGGCGTCAGATTACCCGATAAACGCAAACGTTCGAGAACGACGTCACCGTTTATATCCGGCAAATTCAAATCAAGCAAAATTGCATCAAAATCGGACCGACTCGCGTGATGTAGTGCATCAGCGCCAGTTTCTGCTGTCACGCAGTCAAAACCCGCGTTCACCACGACTGTTTTGATTAATTTTAGCTCGTCAATATTATCTTCTACAACTAAAACACGCAACGCTTCCTCCACCACCACTTATACCCATTATGATGTATGGTTAAGCATTTGTAAAGATGACCCGCAGAGAATTTCCGGAAATTGACAGTGAATGTCAGGCGCTACGATGTTCGCAAAAGCAAGGCACATCGGCACCACTGCCCGTAGACTGACAAGTCGACGGCAGGCTCGCGAAATAATTCCGCCTGGACAGAGCTTGCTCGCGATATAGACTGCGCCCCACGTCGTCCTCACCTCCTTCCGGTGTCTCCAATATGCGTATTCTAGTGCTCGGCCGAACTGGTCAGGTCGGTTGGGAATTACAGCGCGCTTTGGCCCCGCTCGGAGAGCTTGTAGCCTGCGGACGAACCTCGGTCGATCTGTCCGACCCGGCCTCGCTGGCAGAATCCATCGCCGAGCACGATCCGGACATCCTGGTCAACGCGGCCGCCTATACCCAGGTCGACCGTGCGGAGGAGGAACATGACGCCGCACAACGCATCAATGCAGCCGCCGTCGGTGAGATGGCGGAAGCAATGGCTGCCCGTAACGGCTGGTTCGTCCACTACTCGACTGACTACGTGTTCGATGGCGTCAAAACCGAACCCTACGAAGAGACCGATCGGACAGCGCCTCTCGGGGTCTACGGCGCCACAAAGCTAGCAGGAGAGGAGGCCGTCAGGGCCGTGGCAGGACGGCACCTGATTTTCCGAACGTCTTGGGTTTACGCCGCCCGCGGACAGAACTTCGTCCGCACGATGCTAAGACTTGCCGGCGAACGCGAAAGCTTGCGCGTGGTTGCCGACCAGACTGGCAGCCCCACCTCGGCGGAACTGATCGCCGACGTTACGGCACTGGCGGTGAAGCAGATTCTCGATCGCGGGGCGGATGCGGACTCGGCGAGCGGTCTCTACCATCTGACGGCGGCAGGGGAGACCACATGGCACGGACTGGCGTGCCGGGTGATTGCTCAGGCCGAACAGGCCGGATCACCCCTATCCTGTGGCCCAGCCGACGTTGAGCCAATCGGCACGGCGGACTACCCGACCCCGGCCAAACGTCCGGCCAACTCGCGTCTCGACACGAGCAAACTGCGCGAGACCTTTGGAATCAACCTGCCGGATTGGCGTCATCACGTCGATCGCACGGTGTCTGAACTGGTGGAGCGATAGGACAGAATGGCACGCAAGGGAATCATCCTGGCAGGCGGCTCGGGCACACGGCTCTATCCAGCAACCCTGTCGGTGTCGAAGCAACTGCTGCCCATCTTCGACAAGCCGATGATCTACTACCCTTTGAGCACCCTGATGCTCGCCAATATCCGCGACGTTCTGATCATCTCGACGCCTCAGGACACCCCGCGTTTCGAGGCTCTGTTTGGAGATGGCAATCAATGGGGCCTCAACATCAGCTACGCCGTGCAGCCGTCTCCGGACGGTTTGGCCCAGGCCTTTCTCATCGGCGAAAGCTTTGTGGACGGCGACCCCAGCGCCTTGATCCTGGGCGACAATATCTTCTTCGGTCATGGCCTCCCGGATCTGCTCGAGCGCGCCGATGCGGCTGTAGATACGGCGACGGTGATGGCCTATCACGTACACGACCCGGAACGTTACGGCGTGGTCGAGTTCGATGCCAACGGTCGCGCCCTCTCCCTGGAGGAGAAACCGGCCCGCCCGAAATCGAACTATGCGGTCACCGGCCTCTACTTCTACGACAGCGAGGTCGTCTCTCTGGCGAAAACACTCAAGCCCTCGCCTCGGGGAGAGCTCGAGATTACCGATCTCAACAGACTGTATCTCGAGACCGGGCGCCTGCAGGTCGAAATCATGGGACGCGGCTATGCCTGGCTGGACACCGGCACCCACGACTCTCTGCTCGAAGCCGGTGAGTTCATCTCGGTGCTGGAGCGGCGCCAAGGTATGAAGGTCGCCTGCCCCGAGGAAATTGCCTGGCGAAAGGGATGGATCGACGACGCAGCCCTCGCACGTCTTGCCGCCACCCTGCTGAAGAGCGGCTATGGCGAGTATCTCAGTCGTTTGCTAGCCGACGGCGAGGAGCACTCTTGATTTCATTTCACTCTGTAGTCTCGACGCCCGCTGAGGCGGACAGGTAGGACGGTATGAAAGTCACGGAAACCGGGCTGCCCGGCGTCCTATTGATAGAGCCACGTATCTTTGGGGATGCGCGCGGCGCCTTCTGGGAGACGTGGAACGCCGAGCGCTACGCCGAGGCCGGCCTGCCGACGGCCTTCGTGCAGGATAACGTTTCTCGGTCCAGCCGGGGCGTCTTGCGTGGCCTGCATCTCCAGCACCCACAGGCGCAAGGAAAGCTGGTGCAGGTGCTGCAGGGCGAGGTGTTCGATGTCGCCGTCGACCTGCGCCGCGGCTCGTCTCATTTCGGAAGGTGGGTCGGAGCGACCTTGACGGGCGAACAGGGCGAGCAACTCTGGGTACCGCCGGGTTTCCATCACGGCTTCTGCGTTCTCAGCGAAACCGTCATTTTCAGCTATAAGTGCACCGACTTCTATGCCCCTCAAACGGAAGTGGGGATCCTTTGGAACGACCCGGAGATCGGTATCGACTGGCCGGTGGAAGATCCGATCCTCTCCGACAAGGACGTTGCCCTCCCCCGGCTTGCAGAGCTGCCCCAAGAGCGCCTGCCCTCCATCCAGGATTACGCCGTCGCCTAGAGCAGGATCGCCTTAGCTGGGATCGCCGGGGCGATTCACATCTCGGGTGAGATCAGGCGATTTTACCCGACGGCACGTTCTCAACCGGCTCGGGCGTCGCGATCATCGGCGCCCGCTTCGGACGGCGGGTCGGTTGGCGCTCGTAGAACCAGGCGCCGGTTCCCCAGAGGAATAGAAACAGCGGAAAGACTGCGCCGAAGAAATGCACGGTGGTGCCGGCGATCGAGATGGCCAGCAAAGACAGGCACCAGCCGAGTCGAATATCGGCGGTGCGAGGGTCGTCGGGAAAACGCCTTCGGCATGCCTTGATGAAAATCGTCAGAAAGGCTGCGAAGAAAAGCAGGAAACCCGGCAGTCCGTAACGTACGGCGAGCACCAGCCAGAAGTTGTCCATGCTGTCGCTCATCCAACTGGGATTGTTCCACTCGTTGAAGCCGATCCCGAAGATCGGGTGGCGCGCCACCTCCGCCGTTCCGAACTCCCAGATCAGAATGCGGTTATAGGCGCTCCCGCTGTTGAGGGTCATGTAGTCGACGAACACGTGGAACGGCGTACGATTAGATAAGAGATCCACGACGGCGTAGGAGACCAGGAAACAAACAAGAAAGATCCACCACCGGTTCTTCATGCGGCGAAGCAAAGCATTCCACGTCAGGAATATGACTTGCAGCACGAAGATCAGCAAAGGTCCGGTCGAAAGAGAGAAGAAAGTCGACAGGCCCATGATCGGAACCGAGAAGAACTTCAGGCGCCGAAACGTGAGGGCCGTCAGTGCCAAGGCAAAGCTCGCGAAAACTCCAAACAGTATCGGATGCGGAAAACTCGCGTGCGCCCGGAACAGGCCCAATCTCTGGCTTTCCATAGAAGGCGGCAGGATCGGAAAGATGTTCCGAAACACATCAAGTATGATGTTCTTTCCAGTGAGCGATTGAAAAAAGACAAACGGGAAAATCAAAATCAGAATAATGGATACATGCTTGAATATCCGCATGAATTCTTTTCTGTTACCACAAGCTGCCTTGCCAAGCCAAAAGGCAGCCACCGCTTCCAAGAAATAGGATCCGGTCGACTCGATGATTGAAGGCATTGGGTGGTTTGCCGACAAGGCGACAAAAACCCAGAAAAAGTTCAATAGTAGAAATAGATCGGCAGACCCCAAGCCTCTATTCGACGACTTCATAATGTGAAGCAGAGAGGGAACGATGCTGATGATAAGAAAAACTCGGTAAAGGGGCAGATTGATCCCACCCAACTCCACCGCGATTGGCAGAGCCAGCGACCAAATGAAGGCTATGCCCCAGATCACCATCGTGAAATCTCGCAATCTTTTGTTGTAGACCGCCCAAAAGTACTGAAACTTAATGGATCAAGTTTGGACGTCTGCATCCTACACTATACCCGTTAATGCAAACTTGGAGGACGCAGAGCGCCTCGACCGCCGCGACAGCACTCTAAGAGCCGCCGCAGTGGTGTTCCAAGAGTTCGGACGTCAGCCTGTGGGCGTAGGATCGGGCGACATCCGTTCCCCAGACAACGCCGACGACTTCCCTCCCTGCCCCCTTGCGCCGCAAAACCGGCGCCCCTGAAGTTCCACCGGAAACGTCGCACCCCAAAACCAGAGTACCGTCGTTCGACGCGCGAAGCAGGGGGCAAGTCCGCTGCTGGAGAACATGGCTACGGGGTGCGCCGTAGCCCCAAACTTCGAGTTGCTCCCCAACCGCCAAGGGACGTTCGGAAACCGCAAGTGCGCCCCCATCCGCCGGAACGGCCTGACAGATCACCGCAAGATCCTTGAGACCGTCGCGCGCGAACCAGTCCAGCAAGAGTTCGAGATGTCTCGTCCAGCCGCCACGGTCGTATCGCTCCAGGAAATGGAGCTTGGCATCTTCAGGCAGGTTCAGACAGTGCGCCGCGGTTACCAGATGTCCGCGCTCCGTCAAAAAAGCAGTACAGTTGGTCGTTTCCTTATGGCCGCCAAAGTTCAGACGTCCAACGCCGGCCTCGGTGTCCGACAGTGCGACCAGAGGCACGAGCCAGAGCACCATCGACAGCAGGAGGGAGCTGCACCTCACGGCTTGCAATCGCTCGTTCGCCCCGAGTTCGACGAGCGGACGCCGCTTTTCATCGCCGTTCTCTCCAACCTCAATTGAAAGGACCAAGTCCTCAAACGAACTCGACCGGCCGCTATCCGCAGTTCACCATCTTTAGCAGGATCGGGCGTGCCCGGCTTCTCGGAAAGACGTCAGCCGTCACCTGTCGGATGGATTCAGGGCTACTGACGCATTTCAGTAAGACGTCGCGTTCTTTTGGAGAAAAGCGACCATACCCAGATGCCAGCTCTCAATCCGCGGAGTCCATCTCGATATCGGCGCGACCTGGGTTTTCCGAATGGTCACGCGTGAGCGCCCGGAACCGATCGGTGCCAGGCGCTCAGGCTAACAAAATATAAATTTGAACCTGCGCCACGAGAACACCGCCTCGATGGAGGACGACGGCGTTCCATCGGGCCGCATTGTGTTTTAGAGCCTGTCATAACCGGCGGAACCGCCGAGCGATTCCGCCGATCACAAGACGCTCTAGGCGACGAGAACGTCGTCAGTTGAGGGAGACAGGCTCTTCGCCTGCTCCTCATCGACGAAGTCGTGATAGACGGCCAAATTGTCGATAGCACCGTCGAGTCCCCGGCCCCAAGGCGTACCGCCGGCGTAGACTCCCCAGTAGGAAGCATCGTTGATCGCAACGCCATCCAACGTTTCTTGAGCGATCGTTTCCCCGTTCAGGTAGGCGGAGAAGGCGCCTGTCTTCGTATCCAATGCGAAGCCGACCTTGTGCCACTCACCGGCCGCGATATCCAAACCGTCCACCTCTACCTTGTGGCGGGCGCCGTTGAAGAACTGGAACTGCAGCTTGTCGTCTCCGACCAGCTCGACACCGTAGCTCATATGGTTCCAGAACATCCGGGCCGTTCCGTCGTTCACGCCGTCAGTCTGGAAATCGAAGAAGAGGCTGAGTTCGGACGCGCCGAAGAAGGCATCGTTCTTGCCGAAGGAGATAAAGCCGTTCGAGAGGTCGATGTATTCGTTCTGAGCATCGTCGGTCACGTGAACGGCATTGCGGCTGAGCGAAACCTGGCTCCCGTCATCGCCGTCCAGCGATCCGTCGAAAGCGAACATCGTCTCGGGGAAGGGCAGTCCGCCCTGATCGCCCGGGTCCGGGTCGGTCGGCGTGGTATCCGGCAGATCGACGCCCTGGACCGCGGCATGAAGCTCCTTGCTCGCCTGCTGGATCTCGGCCTCGGTAGAGGCATTCGCAGACATGGACAGATCCGAGATGTAGCCGTCGAAGCTAGGACGCCAGGGATTGCCGAGAGTCGGTCCCCAAGACGCCATCTCCTGCGTCAGACCGGTGACTTCACCGGAGCCGACCAGCGTGCCGTCGACGTAGATCTCCGCGATCTCGTCAGCGGAGGAGTAGCTGACCGAGACGTGGTGCCAGTCGGTATCCGACAGACCAGCGCCCGATGTGGTGATTTCGAACCGTCCCTCTTGAGTGGCGATAGAGAAAACCAGTTCGCCGTTGTCGTTGAGAGAGAGCGTCTTCGACAGATGCATGCGGAAGATCTCGCCCGTCCCAGCGGTCTCGCTGCCACGTTGCATGCCGAAATCGATCGTGAAGCTGTCGAGACCGAAAAGCTGCGGACCGCGCGCGACTGAGACAACAGTCGATTCGGTCATCTTGATCACCGAGATGTCGCCGGCCTCGACATAGGTCCCGCTGCTGCCAACGCTCACTTTCGAGCCATAGGTGGAGGTGTCGGTCGCAACGCCGTCTACAACATTCAGGTCCAGAATGTTCGCATCGGCAACTTCGAACCGCGTCGAATTGGTGGCGGTCTCGCCGCTTGGCTTGGTGACGGTCAACTCGGCAACGTAGTCGCCCGGAGCCGTTGTTCCATAGTCGAGCTTCGGTCCGGTGCTTTGATGGACCATGTTGCCGTCGGCATCATAGATCTTCCACTCGAAGGTGGCCGGGCCGTCCGACGTCGCAGCGCTGCGTGCAAACACCGCGTCACCGTTGTCGGTCAGGAAACCGTCCTCGCTGCGCGAGAAGCTGCCATCGAAGGAGATGCCGCGCCCCTCCATGACCGTCGCCTCCGGCATGCGGATGGCCGCAATGAGTTCGTCCGGCGTTCCTTCGAACTGGGTGATCGGAGAACCGGCTCCATCGGCCACGCTTCCGGGAATGACCTGCAGATCTTCCAGACTGGTATGCTCTCCACCCAGGGCGTTGACGAAAACGTTCTGGACGTAGTTCTCCGCCGTGGGATCACTGCTCTGGGTCCGGATGTTGTCGTAGACCTTGTTGCCCTCAGCGCTCGATTTGACGGTCACCGTGCTGGGGGCGATGTTGTTGTAGATCTCGACGTTGTAGGATTCGTCGTTGGACGTGATCGCAGGGTTCGAGGCCCTGGCGCTCGGATCGGTCTCGGTATTCCGGACGATGGTGTTCTGGCGAATGACGAGGCCATCGGTCGCACCAACCGTGATCGCATGCGTGTGGGCGTTGTGGATCACGTTGTCTTCGATCAGCACGTTCTTGTAGTACATCTCCTCGCCGGCTCGACCCGTATCGACCTCTTCATTCCGCATGAAGATCGACTGGGTCCGATCGCCGCCGGAACTGTCCATGATGTTGCCCCGGATCACGATGTCCGTCGAAGGGCTACCCGTGCCGTTCGTCCAGAACTGGATCATGTCCATGTGGGCTTGGCTCTCGGGATTGAAGGAAAAGTTATGGAAATGATTTTCCTCAATCGTGACGTCCTTGACGGCGACGAAGTTGAACCCGTCCGAGCTCATCTTGGTGACTTCGTTGCCAACCACCTCGAGATTGTCGACGCCACCAAAGACCGCGGCGCGAAAGAAAGTGTCGAATGAGTTGTCCACGACAGAGACGTTGGACGACCCCTCAACCGAAAGGCCGAAACCGGCGCCGTAGCCGTCGAACCAGGTGCCGCTGTCGGCAATCGGCTCGCCGGTGAAGGACGACTCGCTGAACGAGATGTTGTCCGACTTCGTGACGTGGAAGGGCTTGTCCCGGTACATGTCACCGGAGGAGAAGCTGTAATTAAATTCAATATTCTCAAAGTGAATATTGCTCACATCATGTAAGCGCAGCTGGGTAATTTCAGCCGGATTATCCGGATCGCTAGAGGTAATGGTAACAGGAGCGTCGAATTCTTTTAGAAAGTTGTTGCGCACCCCATGCAACATCACATCGTCATACGCACCGGGGGCAAGCAGGATCTGATCACCGCCTTCCGCTTCCGCCAAGGCCCTCATGAGTTCCTGGGTGTTCGATACTTGAAAGGCAGTCATTGCCGAAGCTCCACAAGCTAAAAGGATAAGCGTTGTGGTAATAAATACCAGCGCCCCTTTAATAATGCCTTTCAGCACATAGTTAAGAGAATATTTATTCAAATAAAACGCAAATATCACCAAGTTGAGACCAAAATGGTTCGAAAATGTCACTACTTTATCCCCTTCTAGAGACCTCTAGCCGCGTCCGGCTAAGGCCGCCACAAAGCGAAACCATTGCTGACGTGCATCATCAGTTTCACTGGAGACAAGGGATTCACACCGCGACGTGGACAGGAGCAACCTGAACTTCAGGTCTCGCCGGTCTCACAGATATCCTCTCATCCCAGCTACGATTGCACGTCTCCAGCTACTTTTTCGTGACGAAAAGCCATAAGGCAAGTTTGCAGGCCTGTTTGAGATCGTTCCCGACAGCTCGACGTTGGCAGCGCTCCGATCAATCGTGCCCTGGGCCGAGACTCCCGTTCGCCTGTGACGAGATCGACGACTGCCCCGCTGCCCCCGGGTCACCGGATCCAAAAATGCCCAGTTAAATTGCGGGCACTGGTCGAAAGTGGATTTTTGACGTCCTCTGCTTTACACGAACCTGAGCTGAACCCCTGCTTCGAACCAGCCGGCGACGATAAGAGGAAGCAAGCGATGTTCCAGAATGTCAAAGAATTTATTGCAAACTATCCAACAGAGTCGCCAAAAATACGAAAGTACGAAAATTATATCGACTTCTACGAGAGCATATTTTTAAAATTCAAGAACCAAGATATTCGAGTCTTGGAAATTGGCGTCCAGCACGGCGGCTCACTGGAACTTTGGAAAGCCCTGACAACGCCATCATCGCAAATTGTTGGCCTGGATATTTTACCACAAACAAAGCAACATGAAGATGAAAGGGTGAGAATTTTCGTCGGAGACCAAGGAGACGAAAGATTTTTAACAAACGTTTCCAATGAAGCAGGAGAATTTGACATCATCATAGACGACGGAAGCCATATTCCGTTTCACCAAAAAGCGACATTTGAGAAGTTTTTCTTCGAAAATTTACGAGATGGTGGCATCTACGTGGTTGAAGACTGTCATACATCCTACTGGCGAGACTACGGCGGGGGACTGCGCAAAAGCGGATCCTTCATCGAATTCTCGAAGACCCTCGTGGACGAGGTCAATGCCTGGCACGGCCAGCGTAAAAAAGCAGAAGAGGTCTCCAACTATACCAAGCAGATAAGGGCCATCAGATTCGAGTCCAGCATGGTCATCTTCGAGAAAGCGCAGATGACTGCGCCGAAGAACATCGAACTCGGTGTAGAGACGATCGACGTCAAAACGCTCCCCGTCGCCGGGTCGATGGGCGGTATCATGAACAGACTGCGGAAAGTCGAATTCCTCCGTAGTCTCGTGCGCCGCTCTCCGTTCTTATGGCGACTGATGAGCAAACAGATCCGCCGCCCGGACTAAGGGGCTACAGCCCGACGAAACGCCGCGATCATCTGCAAACCGATCGGACCCCGGGTTTGAAAGCGATGTCGGACAGTCGAATTCCTCTGCCCTCTTCAAAAATCCCCCATTTCATCCTGACGCGCTTCAACGTCCTGAAGGTCAAGCAAACCCAGGCCGATGCGCCGAGCTTGGAGTGGCTGACCCACCGCTTCGACTTGTTCGAACGCTTCTGTCTTCCCAGCGTGCTGTCCCAGGACGAAACCGACTTCCGTTGGCTCATCTATTTCGATGAGAAGACACCCGATGAATTCCAGGAACGGGTAAGGGGTTACGGCGACACGCGGATCCGCTCGATCTTCGTGCCACCCGGTGGCGCAACACTCGACAAGGTCAAGGCCCACATCCGTGCAGAGTTACCGGATGAAACGCCATGGATCCTGACGACACGGTTGGACAACGACGACGCAATCGCGCGCGACTTCTGTTCCCGGCTACGCGGCAGCATCACGGGCCTCGAGCCTCATGCCCTTAACTTCTCCAATGGCGTGATCTATGCCGATGGACGCCTGTTCCAGCACAGCGACCTGAGCAACGCCTTCATCTCCACCCTCGAACGAACATCGGAGTTTGAAACGGCATGGCACGGCTTCCACACGGAAGTGAGCAAGTTTCTGCCGGTAAATCAGCTGGAAGGGCCGCCGATGTGGATGCAGGTCGTCCATGACCGAAACATCTCAAACGTCGTCCGCGGCAAACTGTTGAGCAACTCGGAGGGGCTACAGCGTTTCGCCGTCGAACTCGATCTCACGGAACCGCCAAGCAAAGGCGCACTTCTGATGGATCGCACAGTTTTCGCAACCTATCGGCAGATCCGCGACCGGCTCATCGGAGCTGCCAAAGCCGTCATTGCCCTGCGCCGCTGAGGAACCCGCGACCAACCGTTCGGATCGCCGGCGTCGTCTCGACTGTGCGTGGCTGGGGCGCCAGGACTCGAACCTGGGATCGCGGCACCAAAAGCCGCTGCCTTACCAACTTGGCTACGCCCCAATCGCGGAACCCGGAACCTAGCGAGCCGGACTGCGTTCGGCAAGATCCGCTCGCACGCAGGCGGCAGCAGGCCGTTCGATCGGGCCGGTGAGCAGAGGCGCGGCCCGAATCCACCAGTCGGGCCAAGCCGCTGCAAGCAAGTCGGCTGCCTTGCCAGCTTCATTTTCCGTCGCATAGAGACCGAAGCAAGTTGCGCCGGAACCGCTCATCCGCGCCAAGAGACACGCCGGCGTGGCAGCCAAAGCCTCGAGGACCGCCGGAATGGCCGGCTCCAAAGCGCAAGCGGCAGCCTGAAGGTCGTTCCGGCCGAGCGCCAACCAGTTCGCCAGGTCGCATGCCGTGACCGGCGCCACCTCCCAGCGCAGCGGCTCGGAAAATCCACCGCTGCGCGCCTGAAAAACACTGGCTGTCGAAAGGGATACGCCGGGATTGACCAACACGCACCAAACGGGCGGCAGGGTGTCAGCGGCCTCCAGCGCCTCACCGATCCCACCGACCCAAGCCGGTCGTCCGAAGAGGCAGACCGGCACATCGGCACCGACCGCAACCGCCAACTGCCGCAGCGCCTCTATCTCAAGCCTGCAGTTCCAGAGAGTATTGAGCGCGATCAGCACCGCCGCCGCATCGCTGGAGCCGCCACCGAGACCTGCGGCAATCGGCAAACGCTTCTCGAGCCGGATATGTGCGCCGGTATCGGGCCGGCACCTCTCGATCAACAGCCGAGCAGCCCGCAGAACGAGATTGTCCTCGTTCGCCCCCATGGCGCCGGCGCCGGGGCCGCTCTCCTCCAACGACAGACCGTCGGCCGCGACGACCTCCACTTGATCGCCGATTCCGGCAAAGGCGACCAGACTGTCGAGCAGATGGTAGCCGTCGCCGCGCTTGCCGAGCAGATGCAGGGTCAAGTTCACCTTGGCGGACGCCGTGTAGACGGCCGGCACCGACTGAGAATCGGATGACATCACCGGGCCCTGCCTAGAGGTCTTCGCCCTCGGGCAGCATGCCTTCCTCCAACTTGCGCCGGATCTTGTCGGCCTGTCCCTCTTCCGTGGGATTCAAAGAAAGTGCGCGCTGCCATTGCACCTCGGCTTCGCGCAGCCGGCCCGTGCGCCAATAGGCGTCGCCCAGATGATCGTTGATCGTCGGATCCATGGGCCGCAACTCCACTGCGCGTTCCAGCTGCTGCACGGCTTCATCGTAGCGACCTAGCCGGTAATAGACCCAACCGAGCGAATCGACGATGTAACCGTCATCGGGGCGAAGTTCGACCGCCTTGAGCAGCATCTCCTCGGCCCGATCCAAGTTGGTTTTATGTTCGACCCAGGAGTAAGCGAGGTAATTCAGCACGTAGGGCTGCTCGGGATTCAGCTCCAGGGCCTTCAGGAAGTCGGCCTCCGCTTCCGGCCACTGCTTGCTGCGTTCGTAGGCGATGCCGCGGAAATACAGCAGCGCCCAGTGGCGCTCCTCGATCTCTCCGACACGAGCGACGGCCTCTTCGTAAGCTTCGGCTGCCACCTCCCAGTTCTCGCGGCTGCGCTCGAAATTGCCGATTCGATACCAGGGCTCGAAACGCTCAGGCTTGGCTTCAGCGAGGGCTTCTAGGCCCGAAATCGCGGCATCGGTCTGCTCCAGTTCGTGGAGCTCCTCGGCGATCCGCAATGCCACAACCCAACCATAGGCCGAGTCTTCCGGAACCTCGCGATAGACGGCAATCGCATCGGCATGACGCTCCTGACTCTGCAGCAGTTCCCCGATCAGGACGCGCGCCGCGTGGAACCCTGGGTCGAGAGCGAGGGCGAGGTTGGCGTAAGCCATCGAAAGCTGGCCGCCCCGTTCGCGCGCCAGAATGCCGGCCAGGTCGAACAAGGCTGCCGCTGCACCTTGGCGCAAGCTACCGACGATCGGGCGGACGGAGCCGTCCGCAGCCGTTAACTCGGCACGCAGCGGAGCGAGCAGGATCTCCTCCGGGTTGGCGGCGAGATAATCGGCATAGAGGGCCTCTGCCCGCTCGTCTCGGCCGGCCCGCTCGAAGTAATTCCCCGCCAGCAAGGTCAAGCGCAGGGTATTGGCATCGCCGGATTCCAGCGCGGCCTCGTAGGCCTCTGCGGCAGCCGGATCTCCCAGATAGTCGAGTACCAGCGCACTTTGGAGGTGCGCCAGAACGGCAAGCCCCCGGCGCTCCGCCAAGCCCTCGAGCCGCTTGACGGCCTCGCTCCCCGCGACGTCCGCGGCTGCCCAGGTTCCCAACATGTCGGTCAGCAGATCCGCGATCCCGCCTTCGCCGAGCTGCCGCAGCTCCCCAGCGGCGGCCGCATCGTCTCCGGCAATGAGCGCATCCACCGCGCGCAGCAGATGTGGCAACCCCTCGCTGGGCGAGAGCTCGAGCAAGCGGTCGCTCAGATCGCGCGCTTCGTCCAGGCGCCCCTCGGCCAAGAGGAGGCCGAAGGTGTTGCGCAGCAGGTCGAGATCCTCGATCTGTCCATCCTGAGCCACACGACCGAAGAAGGTGGCCGCACGCCCGTAATCGCCCAGATGACTGGCGACCACCCCAGCCAGATAGTTGCCGTAAAGCGCACCGTCCGGCGTCGTCGCGATGGGCCTGTTCTCCGTCGCCGTATCGGACGCCTCCGCCGCTGCAGAGAAGACCGGCATAGCCAAGCCCAGCGGTGCGGCAAGAAGCAGCGCCAGGAAACGGCGCGAGAAATAGGGCATCAAGACCTGTCCTGCCTTTTACGCGATGTGAACGACAGCTTAGCCGGACTGATGGACTCTCCGCCAGCCGACAGAACCAAGTCGCACAAAACTTAGGGCCGAACAGTCTGGGCGCCAGCCACCACCCGGCAGACGGCACCCAAGGGTCGGCAGCTCTAGCCAGCGCCGCTCAACAACCGCCAAAGCGGCCCGGCGACGATCAAAACCACGATGCCGAGCATCAGCAATAGGCCCAGATTCTGGGACAGAACACTCCGTAGGTCGAAACTATGGGAAGAGTCCGGGGCTTCCGCCGTTTTCACAGGGGCTTCCCAGGGGGCTTCCCCGTTCGAGCCGCCACCGCTGGGGTCGCGCGCCTCGATTACCGCGTCCCGATCCGGCGCCGCAAAACCTGGATGACGGCTGCGCAGAAGAGGCAGAACCATCGGTAGGAAACCCGTCAGCCAGGCCAGGACAGTCGGTCCGGCCAGCTGCCATATCGATGGGTCGGTCTCCGGCCAGACAGAGCTTTTGAAATACGAGACCCCCAACAAGACAACGACCGTCGACACGAGCAGAGTCATCGAGCAATGGCGTCGCAGAAACCCACAACGACGACGGAAGGGCAAACGAACATCGCAAGTGTCCTCGCCGTCGACCGACCGTTGCATCAAGCCGGCATCGGTCAGGACGGCGCGAATATCGTCCAGTTCGCAATCCAGAACCTGAATACGGACGCCGCCAATTGCCAGCGCCCTCGTCCAGTCCTGACCGGTCACCGCCTCGTCGGCCGCAAAGACGAAGAACCCCTGCGCGTTCAGAAAGGAGCGCAGGAAGAGTGCGTCGCCGCGATCGAGGAACGTTTGCAGCGTAACTAGTCGAGCCACCTATCCGCACCGAAAACACTACCCTAGGTAAGCACTACGCTACCAAACGGCGAACCTTCGGGGAACCGTCTTTATGACGGCTACATGTTCGGGTAGTTCGGCCCTCCTCCGCCTTCCGGGGTCGTCCAGTTGATGTTCTGGCGCGGATCCTTGATGTCGCAGGTCTTGCAGTGGACGCAGTTCTGCGCGTTGATGACGAAGCTTGGATTGGCGCCATCGTCGTCCCGGACAACCTCGTAGACGCCGGCCGGACAGTAGCGCTGCGCCGGCTCGTCGAACTCCGGCAGGTTCTTCTCGATCGGAATGCTCGCGTCGCTCAGGCGCAGGTGGACCGGCTGGTCTTCCTCGTGGTTGGTGTTGGAGATGAAGACGCTCGAGAGCTTGTCGAACGAGAGGACGCCATCCGGCTTCGGATAGTCGATCTTCGGCATCTTGTCCGCCGGCTTGAGGCACTCATGGTCCGGCTTGTGATGCGCCAGCGTCCAGGGGGCCTTGCCCCTCAGCAGCTTCAGATCGATGCCCCCGTAGAGCATCCCGAGTTTCATTCCCCATTTGGCCCCGGCCGGACGCAGATTGCGTGCCGCGTGCAGCTCCTCGTAAACCCAGGAGTCCTCGAAGGCCTTCGGATAGCTCTCGAGCCGACCGTAACCTTCGTCTCCGCCGGCAAGAGCCGCATGCACCGACTCGGCCGCCAGCATGCCGGTCTTCATGGCTGTGTGGCTGCCCTTGATCTTGGGCACGTTGAGGAAACCGGCCGAGCAGCCGATCAAGGCGCCGCCGGGGAAGACCAGATCCGGAATCGACTGCAAACCGCCCTCGTTGAGCGCCCGTGCGCCGTAGGACACACGCCGCCCCCCCTTCAGCATCGGCGCGATCGCCGGGTGATGCTTGAAACGCTGCAGTTCGTCGAAAGGAGAGAGGTGAGGGTTCTCGTAGTCGAGACCGATGACAAAGCCAACATAGGCCTGGTTGTTGTCCAGGTGATAGATGAAGGACCCACCCCAGGTGCGGTCGTCCATCGGCCAGAAAGCCGTGTGCAGGACTAGGCCCTCCTGATGCTGCGCCGGATCCAGCTCCCAGAGTTCCTTCAGGCCGATCCCGTAGGTCTGATGCTGAGCGTTGCGGCGCAGATCGAAGCGCTGCTCCAACTGCTTCGAGAGCGATCCACGGCAGCCCTCGGCAAAGAAGGTGTACTTGGCGCGCAGCTCCATACCCGGCTGATAGCCGTCCTTGTGGCTGCCATCCCGGCCGACGCCCAAATCGTTCGTCGCCACTCCGGTGACCCGCCCTTGCTCGTCGAACAGGACTTCGGAGGCCGCAAATCCCGGATAGATCTCCGCGCCCAAAGCCTCCGCCTGCTCCGCCATCCACCGGCAGACGTTACCGAGAGAGACGATGTAGTTGCCGTGGTTCTTGGTCTGGGGCGGCAGCATCCAGATCGGGACGCTGAGACTGCGACGCTCGGTCAGCATCAGGAACTTCTCCTGCGTGACAGGCACGTTCAGGGGAGCGCCCTTGTCTTTCCAGTCCGGGATCAACTCGTTGAGCGCGCGCGGCTCCAGGACGGCGCCGGACAGGATGTGAGCGCCGACCTCGGAGCCTTTCTCCAGTACGCAGACGGAGATTTCGTGGCCGCTCTCGGCGGAGAGCTGACGCAGCCGTATGGCGGCTGCCAAACCGGCCGGTCCAGCCCCCACGATAACCACGTCGTAGTCCATGTATTCGCGTTCCATAGCGCTCCGCTCCCTCAGCTTTCGATCCGATATAGCCGAGCCGGGCCGTGGTTTGAAAGGGACCCGAGGCCGCAGAGGCCACCGTTCCACCAAGTAGAATTCCTTGGAGGATTCCCCGCGGCCGGTTCAGCGACCCTGTCTAAGCCCCCTGCTGCGTGCTAGTTCTCACGGCATGGCGACGAAAGCGACTCCACAGGATCGGCAGGCTGCCTTGGCAGCGCTCGCGTGGCTCGTTGAGTCTGGAGCGGACGAAGCGATCGAGGCCGAGCCCCTGGATCGCCTGGCGCGATCGGCCAAGCCCGAAACCGCGAGGCTGCCCGAAACCGCGCCGCGACAGGACGAGAGGCCGCGTCGTCAGAATGCTCCGCCCCCACGCGCCGGAGCTGAGCCGCCGCCCGTTTGGCAGGCGACCTCCCGGGAACTGAGGACTCACGAGGCGAACCTAGCCGCGGCTGAACAGGCCGCCCGTTCGGCAGGAACCCTGGAGGCTCTGGAGGCTGCGATTCGCAACTTCGACGGCTGCGACCTCAAGCTCACAGCCAAGAACACCGTGGTCGCGCGTGGCGAACCTCAGGCGAAAATCATGCTGATCGGCGAAGCGCCGGGCCGCGACGAAGATCTGCAGGGGCAGCCCTTCGTCGGCGCCGCGGGCCAACTGCTGGATACCATGCTGCGCGCGGCCGGCTTCGATCCTGCCCGCGATGTCTACATCACGAACATGCTGTTCTGGCGACCGCCCGGCAACCGGACGCCGCAACAGCAGGAGTTGCAGCTCTGTTTGCCCTTCACCGAGCGCCATATCGAGCTGGTCGCACCGCGCTACCTGCTCTTCCTGGGCGGCACCTCGGCCAAGGCCTTGCTGGCGGAAACACGGGGTATCACCCGTCTTAGGGGACAGTGGCTCGCCTATCAGCACGCTGGCCTGCCCGCCCCGCTTCCGGCCATGCCGCTGTTCCATCCCGCCTATCTGCTTCGCCAACCGGCCCAGAAACGGCTTGCCTGGCGCGACCTGCTCGCGTTTCGAACCACGGTCGAGGCCAACCTCGACCCTTTGCACAAAGGTTGAAAAACCCCCAGGCACCGCGACGGTAGACGCCTGTCGGTCTATCGCAGAAATGTCACATGCGCCGCCACCTGCACGTGATGCGCAAGGCATAGCTGCCCTGTGCAACCGTTGCCGGGGTGGCCGGAACGCCCTATTTGTATTAAGATACCATTAAGATCGCAACTTTGGGGACGCGGGTCTTGGGTCAAAGGGTCAACACAGGCCTCTTAAGGGGCCTTATTTTTTCGTGTGGCATTTTAGTGGCTGTGACGGTCGGCGCCGGCGCCGTGGCCGCGCAGGTCAGTGCTGCCGAGACGGAAACGGCCGCCCTGCCGCGGATCACCGGGCTCGACAGCCGCGGTCTGCCGCGCGTGCTCTCAGCGCGAGATGCCGCACGGTACCGCAAGATCTTCGTGTTGCAGGAAGACGGCCGCTGGGACGAAGCGGACCAGGCCATTGCGCAGTTGGAAGATCGCCGGCTGCTCGGCCACCTTCAGTTTCAACGCTATCTGCATCCCACGGCCTATCGCTCCTCCTACGAAGAGTTGAGCCGTTGGCTCGCCTCCTACGCCGACCTTCCGGATGCCGACCGCATCCATCGCTTGGCCCTCAGCCGCAAGACGGCGGAGGCCGCACCGCCGCGCGCACCGGAGGGCAGGCGCATCTCTCTGGGCGGGAACGGATCTGCTCTGTTCCGCTATGTTTCGCCGCGCGAAAGGACCGCGAGCGAACGCGACCGCGTTTCGGAGATCAAGAGGGAGATCCGGCGGAATGTCGCCAAGCAACGGCTGACCGCGACGGAAAAACTCCTCAATCGCGGAGATGTCAAAAGGCTTCTGGATGACGTAGAACGTGCCCAGGGTTTCAGCCGTGTCGCCGCCGGCTGGTTCTACCTCGGCCACGATCAGGAGGCCATGGCGGCCGCACGCACGGCTGTCAGACTGGGCGGTGACAAGGCGCCGGTCTCTCTCTGGGTCGGTGGCCTTGCAGCGTGGCGCAGCGGCGATATCGAGACGGCCTACCAACGCTTCGCCAGCCTGGCCCGAGCCGAACATGTCAGCGGCTGGATGCAGGCCGCCGGCGGGTTCTGGGCGTCACGCAGCGCGTTGCGCCTTCGCCGCCCCGGTGAAATGAGCGGATGGCTGCGTACAGCCTCGGAACATTCACGAACCTTCTACGGCCTGCTTGCGGGCGCGGCGCTAGGCCTCAACACCAGCGTCGCCTTCGAACGGCCTGTGATTTCACGGGACGGCCTTGCGCGACTGATGGAGCAACCCCGCGTCTTGCGCGCGGCGGCCTTGCTGCAGGTCGGTCGCCGGGATCTGGCGGAAGCCGAGTTGATGATGCTGGAGGGCTGGCGCGACCGCGACACCGCGCGCGCCCTTCTGGCCCTGACGGAGCGTGCGCAAATCCCCGGTCTTTCCTACCGTCTGGCCAGCCACCTGGACGAGACACCGACCGAGGCGAGCGATCCGGCCGTGACGGCTGCCCTCTTCCCGATACCGCCTTGGGAACCGCAAAGCGGCTGGAAAGTCGACCGCGCGCTGCTCTACGCCCTGATGCGTCAGGAGTCAGCCTTCGACCCCGATGCCGAAAGCCGCTACGGCGCCCGCGGTCTGATGCAGGTGATGCCAGCCACGGCCAGCTACATTTCCGGCGACAGCAGTTTGAAAGACAGCGGTCGGGCCAGGCTGTTCGACCCGGCGTTCAACCTGGATCTTGCGCAACGCTATCTGCTGCATCTGATGGACGAAACGCAGACGGGCAACGACCTCTTCCGTCTCGCTGCCGCTTACAACGGCGGCCCCGGCAACCTGCGCAAATGGCAGCGACGACTCCAGGAGGCCGGAGCACCGCTTGATGACCCTCTGCTCTTCATCGAGTCCTTGCCGTCGCTGGAGACGCGGACCTTTATCGAGCGCGTACTGACCAACCTTTGGATCTATCGCGCGCGCCTCGGTCAGCCCGCCCCCTCGCTGGAGGCCTTGGCGGCGGGTGTGCGTCCGATCTATGTAAAGCTCGACTAGAACGCGCTCGTTGCAGCGGCTCCCAGGCGGCAACCGCCAGCCTTCCCGATCCCGGGGGGCGCTGTCAGAGTTCGAGCGGGCGCGAAAAGGAGCTTCAGCATGGATGCACCCCACCGCCTCGACGAGACTCTTCCCTTCTTGCCGGTCAACGTTGCCCTTCTGACCGTCTCCGACAGCCGCAGCCTGGAGGAGGACCGCTCCGGCGATACGCTCCAGCGGCTGATCGCAGAAGCTGGACATCGGGTGGTTCGGCGCGAAATCCGCAAGGACGAAGCCGATCTGATCGAGGTCTACTTGCGGGACTGCATCTCAGACTCAGGCATAGACGTGGTTATTTCTACCGGCGGCACAGGCGTGACGGGCCGCGATGTGACACCGGAAGCCTTCAAACGGGTGATGGAAAAGGAGATCGAGGGCTTCGGCGAGCTGTTCCGCTGGGTCAGCTACGGTAAGATCGGCACCTCGACTATCCAGTCGCGCGCGCTCGGCGGCGTCGCCGGCGGAACTTACCTCTTCGCTCTGCCCGGCTCCCCCGGCGCCTGCAAGGACGGTTGGAACGAGATCCTGCGGTGGCAGCTCGACAGCCGTCACAGGCCCTGCAATCTGGTCGAACTCATGCCGCGGCTGCAGGAGCATTTGAAACAAGCCGGCTGACGCCGACATCCAGCCCTCGCAAGTCGCTGACTTCGTCTACGTCGGCCAGTTGGGCCACGAAAGCGACCCGCTTGGTTTTCAGGTTCGCCAACGTGTCGGCCAGGGTGTCCGGATGGGACCAGCGTACGCCCGCGAAAGGCAACCGCAGATGAGGACGGCGGCGCGCCCCGATCAGCCAGTAGCCCCCGTCTTCGGCTGGCCCGAACACCCAGTCGTTGCCGCCCAGCAACTGAAACGCACGCGCGATCTCTGCCGGGGAAATAGCAGGAATATCGGCACCGATCAGAATTGTCGGTCCGCCGGGCGCTGCCGACAGCGCCCGCCCCATTCGCGCGCCTAGATCGCCCCGGCCCTGAGGCTGCCGTGCGATCCGGCCAGCGTCTCGCGGCAAGGCCCCGTCATCCGGGGTGACGGCCACCGAAAGCTGCCAGCGCGGATCCCGGCCGAGACGCCGCAGCAGCCGCGACAGATTGATTCGCTGGAAGCGCCAGGCCGCCAGTTCGCCGGCTCCTGCGGCCAGACGGCGTTTCCCCACCCCGTAGCGCGGTGCCCGCGCCATCACGATCAAACGGTTGCGCATCAACGATAGAGCCGCGCCAGCAGGGTCGGCGGAACGCCGAGAAAGTAGAGCGTCAGCAGGGTCAGATTCGTCGCCGGCCGCCGCAGCCAGCCATCGCGTCGGTAGCGCTCGGCCGAGGTGACGGCCATCGCCGGCAGCTCCACCAGCCGTCGCCGCCCGATGCGACGCACCAGCTCCACATCCTCCATCAGCGGCTGCCGGCCGTAGCCGCCCAGAGCCTGATAGAAGCTGCGGGGGATCACCAGCCCTTGATCGCCGTAGGGCAGTCCCAAGCGACGGCTCCGCCAGTTGGCCAGGCCGGCAACTCGCCGGGCAGCCGAACTCCGATCGTCAAAGGCCAGGCGAAACCATCCGGCCCGCCACCCCTCGCCGGTCTGAGCGATGAAATCCTGCACCGCCAGTGGCCAGTCGGCAGTCAATCTTGTGTCGGCGTGCAGGAACAACAGCCAGTCGCCGTCAGCAGCCCGCGCGCCAGCGGCAAGTTGGCCTCCGCGACCGCGCTCCGCCGCGATCAGCTGCGCCCCTGCCTGCTCTGCGATCTGCGGTGTGCTGTCGCGGGAACCGCCGTCGACCACGATCACTTGCCCCGGTGCGCCCGGCTGCAAGGCTTCCAAGGTACCAGACAGAACCGTGCCAGCCTGCAGCGTCGGCACAACGACGGACAACCGGTCGAGCGCGGGTGCCTCGGCTCCGGCTGACGTCCGGTACGTGCCGGCAAGAGGTCTCTGCGATGCGGCGCTGGTCGACATGACGCGGCCATGCTACTTGGCGAGCGCGCCATGCCCAAGCCGCTTGCCGATAACGAGAGCTTGAAGTCCGCTCTGGCCGAAGCCTGCCCAGAATTGACGGGAGAGTTGCTGCCGCTTCTCGACAGCGGCCTCGCACACGACCACTACCGCATCGACGGCAGCCCTTGGCTGCTGCGCGTTCCGAAGCAGAGCCAACGCGGCTACACCGCCGCCGAGAATCTGGCCTATCAAGCCGCCTGCTTCGCGAGAGTCAGCGCTAGCGGTCACGGCCCGAAACTGCGCGCCAGCCTGCCGCCCGGCCCACGTCTGCCGATGGGGGCCCTGGTGGTGGAATACATCGAGGGACGGCCGCCACATCTACCCGAGGATCTGCCGGCTCTGGCCGTGGCCATGGCGGCGGTACATGCCCTGCCCTTGCCGTCGCAGGACAAACGGCCGCCGCTCGAGGACCACAGGGATCCCGTCGCCGGCGCTCTTCGGGAGATCGAAACCCAAGCCCTCTATCTGGACGGACCAGAGGTAGCCGGCGAAACCCGCAGACAGCTCGAAGAGGAGCTCGACTGGGCGCGCGCCTATACAGGCACCCAAAAAGGAGTAGCCCAGCCGCGCAGCCTGGTTCTGACCGACACCCACCCCGGCAACTTCCTCATAAGGAGGACACCCGGACCCGAAGCCGTGATCGTCGACCTCGAGAAGGCACTCTATGGCGCACCCGCGATCGACCTTGCCCATGCGACCGTCTACAGCTCGACCACCTGGGATCTTGCAACCTCGGCGACGCTCGCACCGGATGAGATCGTCGACTTCTACCGACGCTACCTGGCCGCGGCCGGCCCGGAGCGGGCCGCGCTGGTTGCGCCCACACTGCTGCCGCTGCGCCGCCTGCTCCTGCTGAGGGCGCTGACCTGGTGCGCCCTTTGGCGCGTCGAGCACCGAGCCGAGATTACGGAAGACAACAGCGCCGGTTGGGCGGCAGGCCGCAGCGATCCGGGCCTGATCGCCCATGTCGAGGAGCGTACGCGCCACTACCTCGACCCGGCCGTCGTGCGGCGGTTGCGCGGAGAGTGGTTGGACTCGCCTAGACTGGAGGATCTGCTTCGATAGGCTTGTTTTGTTCCTGTTTTGTCTATATCATGATCACCATGGAGCAAGCGCTTTCGAAGACGCCGATCAAAGGCCGCGGGGCGGTCAGCAACCGCACTGGCCGCTACGAACGCTTGACCGGCGAGCGGATGGACGATGGCTGGGGTAGCCTCGACCGAGAGACCGAAGAAGCGCCGCCGCTGCGGACCGAAATCCTGCCGGACAGCAGCCGGAAGGTCATCGCCCGGAACGAGTCGCCGGACGTACCCTTCGACCGCTCGGTCAACCCCTACAGAGGCTGCGAGCACGGCTGTGTCTACTGCTTTGCCCGCCCCACACATGCCTACCTGGGCTTCTCGCCAGGCCTCGACTTCGAGACCAAGCTCTTCGCCAAGCACGAGGCGGCGGAACTGCTGCGCCAGGAACTTTCGAAGAAGGGCTACAGGCCTAGCACCCTGGCGCTTGGCGCCAACACCGACCCCTATCAGCCCATCGAACGGCAGTTGCGGATCACGCGGCGCATCGTCGAGGTACTGGCCGAGGCGAAGCACCCCTTCGGCATCGTCACCAAGTCCGACTTGGTACTGCGCGACCTTGATCTGCTGGCACCGCTGGCGGAAGAGCGGCTGCTGCGGGTCTGCATCTCGGTCACCAGCCTGGACCGCGCCTTTTCGCGTGCGCTGGAGCCGCGTGCCTCGAGTCCGCCGAAACGGCTTACCGCGATCCGGCGCCTGACCGAGGCCGGCGTACCCGTGACTGTCCTGACAGCACCCATGATCCCGGCCCTCAACGACCATGAGCTGGAAGCCCTCCTCGAAGCGTCGGCCGAGGCCGGCGCCGAAGCGGCGTCCTACGTGCTGCTGCGCTTGCCGCAGGAGATTGGTCCCTTGTTCGAGGAATGGCTGGAGACCCACGCACCGGATCGCAAGACGCGAGTGTTGGAGCAGATCCGCAGCGCCAGGGGCGGCAAACTCTACGATGCGGCCTGGGGTAAACGCATGCGCGGCGAAGGCCCCTATGCCTTCGTGCTCAAAAGGCGCTTCGAGTTGGCCTGTAAACGCCTGGGGCTGAACAGGCGCAGTTGGGAGCTGGACACCAGCCTGTTCCGTCCGCCGCGCAGGGACGTTGACCAGCTCGCGCTTTTCTGATTTTGGCTGCCCCCTGTTACGATCGGCTCGAAGAGGGAAAACGGGATGCCGGACGACCGGCGCGAAACCGCTCTGGGCGCAGGTGAAGGGAGACGCATCGCCGGTTTGGACGAGGTCGGCCGCGGCCCCTGGGCGGGCCCCGTAGTGGCCGCGGCGGTGATCCTGCCGCGACGCCTGCCCGCAAGGCTGCGCGCCGCACTGGACGACTCCAAGAAGGTCAAGCCCGCGCTGAGAGTGGAGCTGGCGGCAAGCCTGCTGGAGCTGGCCGAGGTTTCCGTCGGCCGAGCGGAGGTTGCCGAGATCGACGCTCTCAACATTCTGCAAGCGAGCCATCTGGCCATGCAGCGCGCCTTCGACGGGCTGGCCGAGACTCCCGACGCCGCGCTGGTCGACGGAAACCGGTTGCCCAGCTTGCCCTGTCCGGCCGAGGCCCTGGTGGGCGGCGACGGCCTGAGCCTCTCCATTGCGGCCGCCTCCATCGTCGCCAAGGTTGCGCGCGATAGGGAGATGGCGGAGTTGGCCGAACGTCATCCCGGTTACGGTTGGGAGCGCAACGTCGGCTACGGCACCGCCGAACACCGGAGCGGCCTGCAGCGCCTCGGTCCCTGCGCGCAGCATCGCCGAAGCTTCAAACCCATCCGCCTTCTTCTGGAAACGGTCTGAGAGCGAGTTGGGCCTGGCCGCCGCCTTCGCGAGACAAAGACGTCGGACCGCGAAGCCTTCAACCCTCCGTGATCGCAGCCAATCATTCCTTTGGACGGATTGTTCTTCGACGCCGCGCCCTAATATGAAATCGAGCAGTGAAGGCATGAGATCTAAATCATGGCGAGAGCTCTGCAACAGGTCATCGTCTACGCCATCGTGGTTGTCACGGCCCTGATAAACGCCGGCGTGGCAGGCGCCTTCACGACTGCCGTGGCTGACGGGCCGTTTCAGAGTTCCTACCCGGCAGCCATTCAAACGCTTGCTACCGAGATGCAGGACCTGGACGGATCCGGTCCGGACTCCCGGGCCGACAGGGGCGGCACCGCCTGCGACGGCCTCTGCGCCGTTACAGTGGTTCCCTGCGGTGCGGCCTGTTCTTTGATCGCCGCGACAGCCGCAAAAACCGCAGGCCTCTCGATTTACGGCCTCTTGAAGTTTCCGGTCACCGCCCGTTTCTCGCGGGGACTTGACCACGATCTGGATCCAGGTCCGCCGAAGACTGGAGCTTAGACATCTCGGCACCGACAGCGGTGCAGGACATCTAACCTCATACAGTCTTTGGAGACTCTCATGACGAGTTCCTTATCGGACATCGCAAACAGTCTGGCTGGCGGGAAAGCCCTTCGAGGCCCCGGCCCCGAAACGCTCACTAAAGATCAGGCCGATCAGGTGGCCCTCTATCTGCGGATCGGTCTCGGCACCGTCTTCGTGATCGGTGGCTGGTGGAAGCTGTCTCGCCTGATCTCACCCGAACGCGCTGGCGACCTGGTGGCGCGCTACACGGCCCCCAACGGTTACATCAACGCCTTCTTTCAAGACTATCTGTTCGACGGAGGGCTGCTCACGCCCTGGATGTTTTTGACCGCCCTTTCGGCCTTCGAGCTGATCGCCGGATTTGCACTGGTTCTGGGGCTGTTCGTTCGCCCGCTGGCGATCCTGTTCGGGCTCATGATGTGGTCCTTCGTCGCGGCACTTCCCGTTTTGACCACGCCTGGATTGAGACCTGAAGAGAGCACCTACCTGACCCCGGCGATGATCGTACAGATCCGCGACATCGGCCTGTCCGGGATCTGCTTCGTTCTGGCGATGATGGGATCGGGACGCTGGAGCCTGGATGGCCGCCTGATGAACCGGGGTGCGCCCTCGCAGTTTCTCGGATGGGGCACCAACGGTCTGTTGCTGCGCCTCTCCGTCGCCGTCGTCTTTCTCGCGGGCGGTGCCTTCCACGGATTGGATCACGTGAAGGCCTGGAGCGGCCTGCCCCTGTTGCTGATCGCCATCGGCGTACTCCTCGCCTCCGGTCACGCCGTCCGCCTCGCCGCTTTCGGCGCACTGGTTGTTCTGGCGGTCTACTGCCTGGGCGCGATGAGCTTGGACAGGTCGCTCTGGGATAATCTGAACGCGATCAAACGGGAGGCCGCCTTCGTCGCCGCCTCTTTCCTACTCATCTACTTTTCAGGCGGTCGAGCTTTCAGGCTTGGAGACCTCTTCAAGGCACCGAAGGATCTGATCTTCGGAGAACGACGGGAGGTGACGCGAGCTTGACCGCGCAAGCCTAGCGGCGGCGGGCCGCCAGCTCCGCGCTTGGATCCGGAGCTGGCGGCCTTCCTGTTCGATGTCCTGCTTCCAGGTTGCGGCCGAAGACTGCCCTTCTCCGGTAAAGCCAATCCTGCTCCTGAAACGGCGCATGCATTTCAGAAACCAAACGAGGACAATTTGGCAACGCCCTGAGTCCAATGACTCTTTTCTGACTTTTCTTGCTTGACCCGCCACCGCCGTCGACTCACCTTGCCGGCTTCGCGGGCCGGCGGGGCAAGCAAAGGTCGCGAGAAACGGGACAGTCGGGGGCAAGACCGGGATGGCGACACGGCGCAAGGATGCGGCGGAAAAGCAAGCCGCACGACGCGGAGCGGATCGCGCAGCGACGCTGGAGACGGGCGTGGTGCGGGTCGGCGACTGCATCGAGCTGATGCGCGCCCTGCCCGACGCCTCGATCGATCTGGTTTTCGCCGATCCACCTTACAACCTGCAGCTCGGCGGCGAACTGCACCGGCCGAACAACTCGCGTGTCGACGGTGTCGAGGACGCCTGGGACCGCTTCGACGACCTGGCGAGCTACGACGCCTTCACCCGCGCGTGGCTGGGCGAAGCGCGCCGGGTGCTGAAACCGAACGGCACGCTCTGGGTGATCGGAACCTACCACAACATCTTCCGCGTCGGAGCGGCCTTGCAGGATCTCGACTACTGGATCTTGAACGACGTGGTCTGGCGCAAGACCAACCCGATGCCGAACTTCCGCGGCACCCGCTTCGCCAACGCCCACGAAACCCTGATCTGGGCCGCCAAGTCGGCCGAGGCCCGCTACACCTTCAACTACGCCTCCATGAAGGCGCTGAACGACGATCTGCAGATGCGCAGCGACTGGTTGCTGCCGATCTGCGGCGGCGGCGAGCGGCTGCGGGATGCGGAGGGCAAGAAACGGCATTCGACCCAGAAGCCCGAGGCGCTGCTCTACCGAGTGATCCAGGCCTCCTCAAAGCCGGGGGACTTGGTGCTCGACCCCTTCTTCGGCTCCGGCACCACCGGAGCCGTCGCCAAGCGTCTGGGTCGCCGCTGGCTCGGCCTGGAACGCGAGGAAGGCTATGCGGAGGTCGCGCGCGAGCGCATCGCGAAAGTCGTGCCGGTCGCCGACCCCGATCTGATCAAGCCTCAGGAAAAACGGGCCGAGCCGCGCATTCCCTTCGGTTGGCTGGTCGAGAACGGTCTGCTGGAACCCGGCACGATCCTGCACGGACCCGGGAAGCGCTGGATCGCCAAAGTCCGCGCCGACGGCACCCTCATCTCGGCAGACCACCGCGGGTCGATCCATCAGGTCGGCGCCGCCGTCCAGGGCGCCCCAGCCTGCAACGGCTGGACCTTCTGGCACCTGGACGTGGAGGGGAAGGCCGTGCCCATCGACCTGCTGCGCCAGAAGCTGCGGGCGCAACTGAACTAGAATCTGCTTCTGTCTAAGCCCGCTATTAGGAACTCGGCTCATGCTCCGCCATCGATCTAGCCGGGACCATGGGCTATAGACACATCAATGGCGGATATCGACGAAACAGAGGTGTCTAAAGCCTGGGACGAAAATGCTACGGCCTGGGTCGAGCAAGTTCGTGCCGGCCGCGATCTCTATCGTGAAGCCTACAACAACCCCTCGTTCCTGGCCTTCTTGCCTGAATTGACTGGGCAGTCTGTTCTCGACCTCGGCTGTGGCGAGGGGCGCAACACACGCCTCTTCGCTCGGCAAGGCGCGACGATGACGGGAATCGACATCTCCACCCGCATGATAGACGCCGCTCGGGCAGCCGAGGCGAAAGAGCCGCTTGGCATCCACTATCGCGTCAACTCTTACGTCAGTCTGGATGACTTTCCAAATACCTGCTTCGACGCTGCGGTATCGACTATGGCGCTGATGGACAGCCCAGGCTTCGAGAGTGCTGCGCAGGCGGCTTTCAGGGTACTGCGACCAGGCGGCTGGTTCTGCCTGAGCGTCCTGCACCCCTGTTTCGTCACGCCTGGTTTCCGCTGGTTGCACGATGCGAACGGTGACGAACAGGGTTTGGTGGTCGCCGACTACTTCAACGACCAGGCTATCTGGGAAGAATGGAGCTTCAAATCGGGCAAGCAAGACGGAGCCGGCAGTCAGCCGCAAAAGGAAATGCGTCCTTTCGTTTCCGCACGTCTGCCTTACCGGCTTGAGGATTACATAAACGGCCTTAGCGCCGCCGGTTTCCGCCTTGAACGCCTACGGGAACCGCGGCCCACAGAGGCAATGGTCGCAGCCTATCCTCGCCTCAGCCGGATTCGCCGCCACGCCCCGATCTTCCTGTATCTGCATGCCGTGAAGAACTAGACTCGGCACTTGGACAGAGTTGAGCCTCGAACCTTTGCAGATCTTCGTCTGAGTGAGCTGACGCGCTTCTCAAGCCCCCTTGATGGCGTGCTTCGCGACTTTCTGCATGACGCTGGGCAGTCCTGCGGCGCCGAGTTCCTCCAGCGACACCCAGAAGCCCTCGACGCCGTCACTCTCCTCGACCCGGCCACTCCAGACCGTCAGCTCAAGGTGAAAGTGGGTGAAGGTGTGGCGAACGATGCCCGGCAGCGCCTGCCAGGACACCTGGGCCGGAGCAGCACCGACCGCGGCGCCTTCGCCCGGCCCGGTCTCCGTCCAGTCGCTGGAGGGGACTTCCGTCATGCCGCCGAGCAAGCCCTTGGGCGGGCGCCGCCGCAGCAGGACGGCCCCGTCGGAACGCGTCAGCCAGAAGGCAACGCCGCGGCGGGTTGGCTTGGCGGCCTTGGGCGCCTTGCGCGGGAGCTCTTCGGCCAAGCCGGCGGCCCGGGCCGCGCAGAGGTCTTCGAAAGGACAGAGCAGGCACTTGGGATTTCGCGGCAAACAGACCGTGGCACCCAGATCCATCTTGGCCTGGGCGAAGTCGCCGGGGCGCGCCTGTGGCGTCAGGGTGGCGGCCAGAGCCTGCAGCGTCGGTTTGACGCGCGGCAAGGGCTCAGTCACGGCAAAGAGGCGTGCCGTCACGCGCTCGATATTGCCGTCCAGCGGCGTCGCGGGGCGGTCGAAGGCGATGGCAGCGATGGCGGCGGCCGTGTAGGGCCCGATGCCAGGCAAGGCGCGCAGTGCCGACTCGGAGTCCGGAAAGCGTCCGCCGTGCCGTTCGGTCACGGCCTTCGCGCAGGCATGGAGATTGCGCGCCCGGGCGTAGTAGCCGAGCCCCGCCCAGGCCGTCAGCACCTCTTCCTGAGGGGCCGCTGCCAGGTCCGCCACACGGGGCCAGCGGTTAAGAAAGGCCTCGAAGTAGGGTTTGACCGCCGCCACCGTAGTCTGCTGCAGCATGATCTCCGACAGCCAGACCGCATAGGGATCGGGCGTCTCGCCCGGCAGAGCGCGCCAGGGAAGGCGCCGCCGGTGGCGGTCGTACCAGTCCAGCAGGCGGCGCTGCACGGCTTCAGGGACGATCCCCTCACTTGTTTGGTCGGCGGCAGCTGCATCCACGGCGTCAGCCGCCACCGGTTTTGCGTTGCATTGCTCTGCTCCCGAACTCCCGTGGCACGACAGACGCGGATGCCGTCAGACGCGCCACGACCCCGACGCGGCACGACCCCGACGCGGCACGACCCCGACGCGGCACGACATAGTGCGCGTTCGCCGCTTCTCCTACACTGCTTCGCTGCTAGGGGCTTTAACAAGGGACCTGCCCAGCATTACCTCTAGCTGCAGCGACAGCGGCAAGCTGTGATTCGCCCTTTGAGAGGACTAAGGGGAAGGACCGATGTCTCCCACCGCCTCGCGCGTTCTGCTTCGCCTGGGGCTGATCTTCGGCATGATCCTACTCGGCGGCGTTCTGATGTGGGGTCTGGCCGGCGTCGGCCCCTCCTCGAGCATACCGGAAAGGCAGTCGGAGCTGCTGTCCGAGGAGCAGATCACCACACAGCTCGAAACGCGCGGCCTTCAAGTCTTCGAGTTGGAACGGGACGGCGGTCTCTACGTGGCGGAGGTCGAGAGCGCGGAGGGCCGTCAGAGGCTGCACCTGGACGGCCAGACCGGTGCCGTGATCGGGATGCCTCAAGTTACCGGCCCGGCGCTTCCGCTCGACGAACTGCGCCGTAAGCTCCGGGCGGAGGGCTATCGGGAGATCGGGCCGATCACCTGGGAGCGCGGCAGCTACCAGACCGTCGCCACCGGGCAGGAGGGGATCCGCTACCTGCTGCAACTGGAGACCTACAGCGGCGAAGTCCTGGAGCGGACGCCTCAGTGACGGGGAAATCGGCCAAGAAAAGGCGCGCGGCCGGCGTCGGGCGCAAACGCGGCAGCGGTCTGACCGCCGTCGCCCGACCACTGAACGCCATCACGCGCCCCCTTCTGAAAACCCACAGCGCCGTGGAGGCAACTCTGTTGCTGGAGTGGGCACGGATCGTCGATCACGAGACCGCCCTCAACACCCGGCCGGAACGACTGCGATTCGCGGGTCCGAAGTCACCCGAGTCGGGTCGCCGCGCCGGAACTCTCCACCTTCTGGTGGCGCCGAGCTTCGCACCCGAACTGCAGCACAGCAGCCGGCAGGTGATCGAGCGCATCAACGGCTATCTCGGCTGGTCGGCAATCGCGCGGTTGGCGCTGCGACAGGGACCGATTCCGCGAACCGCCGAACCGCAGCGTCCACGACCGCGCCGGCTAACTGCGCGGGAAGAGGCCGATATCCAAGCCGCGACGGCGGAAATCGAGGACGACCGGCTGCGCGGTGCGCTGGAACGTCTGGCCCGCGCCGTCGCCGCGGATAACTGACAGCTTCGTGACTGGGCTGGCACCCTTGAGGGGATGCCACCACCTTCAAGCGCGAAGTAAAATGAAAGCCAGCCGTCAGGTAGAGAGTCCACTGCTGTGGATATCTGCGGACTTGCGGACTCTGGAGACCCTGGCTAGCCTCACAACATCTAGTAGGTGGAAAATGAATAGACGGCAAATCCTGCAGCTCGGTGGTGGTTTGACGGTCCTCGCGGGCGCGGGTGCCGGCGGCCTCATCGGTATCCGCCCGACTCACGCTCAGGAGTCCGATCCTCTGGCGATCGGCGCCGACGAGCGCGTGCTGGGCGACCGCGACGCGCCAGCGACGCTGATCGACTATTCTTCCTTGACCTGTCCGCACTGCGCGCGCTTCCACACGCAGACCCTGCCGCAGATCAAGACCGAGTGGGTCGACAACGGCCGCGCCCGCATTGTCTTCAGGCATTTCCCGCTGGATCGCCTGGCGCTGGCAGGGGCCATGGCAGCCGAGTGCATCGAGCGGGATCAGGCCTATTTCGCCTACCTCGACATGCTCTTCGCCGAGCAGGCCGCCTGGGCCCGTGCCGAGGACCCGCTGCAGGAGTTGCAGAAACGCGCCCAGCTCGCCGGTCTCTCGCCCGAGCGTTTCAACGAGTGCATCCAGGACGAAGCAGTTGCCAACCGTATTCTGGAGGCCGTGGTGGTCGCGCGCGACCAGTTGCAGGTCAACTCGACGCCGACGCTCTTCGCAGGCACGCAGAAGATCGCCGGCGCCATGGATTACGAAACTTTCGATGCGGCGTTGCGCGAGGCAGCCGGCCAAGCCTGAGGGACCGATTGCGGTCCGGGCGGAGCCGATCCGTGCCGAGACGCGCCGCGGGTCCTGAAGGGAGCCCGAGCGTCACTTGGTTCAGTTCGTCAAGCTTCGCCTGACCGGCTTCAAGTCCTTCGTCGACCCGACCGAGTTCATGATCGAACGCGGCACGACCGGCGTGGTCGGCCCGAACGGTTGCGGCAAGTCCAACCTCGTCGAAGCCCTGCGCTGGGTGATGGGAGAGACCTCCGCCAAGCGCATGCGCGGCGGCGAGATGGACGACGTCATCTTCGGCGGCAGCGCCAGCCGTCCTTCGCGCAATCTGGCCGAGGTCATGCTGCACCTCGATAACGGCGGCCGCGACGCCCCGCCGGGCTTCAACGACTACGAAGAGATCGAGATCGCCCGCCGGATCGAGCGCGAAAAGGGCTCCGACTACAGAGTCAACGGCAAGTCGGTGCGGGCCAAGGACGTCCAACTCTTCTTCGCCGACCTAGCCACCGGAGCTGGCTCCACGGCCCTGGTCAGCCAGGGCCGGATTGGCGCCATCGTGAACGCCAAGCCGACGGATCGCCGCCACCTGTTGGAGGAAGCGGCCGGGATCGCCGGCCTGCATGCCCGGCGGCACGAGGCCGAATTGCGCCTGCGCGCCGCCGAAACCAACCTGGAGCGGCTGGACGACGTCATCGGCACCCTGGACAGCCAGCTTGCCGGCCTGAAGCGGCAAGCCCGCCAGGCCACCCGCTACCGTAATATCGCCGATCAGCTGCGCCGGACCGAGGCCCTGCTGCTTCATCTGGACGCCGAAGCGGCGCGCAACGCCTTGCGGACGGCCCGCGAGCGCCTGGCGACCGCGGAAGCTCAGGTCGCCGGCCTAACCGAGCAGTCGGCCAAGGCGGCAACCCTGCAGGCCGAGGCGGCGAACGCTCTACCGCCCCTGCGCGACGCCGCGGCCGAGACCTCGGCCGCCCTGCAGCGACTTCTGCTGGAGCGCGACGGCCTGGAGCGCGAGGAACAGCGTGTCGCCGAGACGATTCGCCAGGCGGAACAGCGCCTTGCCCAGTTGGCCGCGGACCTGGAGCGCAGCCAGAGCCAGAGCAACGATGCCGCCAAGGCCCTGGAAAATCTGACGGTCGAGCAAGGCGAACTCACCGCTGCCTCCGAAGGAGAGGGCGAGGCACGCGGCGCCGCGGAGCGCGAGCGTGACACCCGCACAGCCGCCGCCCAGCAAACCGAAGAGGAACTCTCCCACCTGTCCGCTCAGGTCGCGGCCGACGAAGCCAAGACCGCCGCTTTAGAGCGACGGATCGGCGAACTGAATGAACGCATCCAACGTCTGAGCGAGCGGCTTTCGGCTCTTGCCCGCGACCGCGACCGTCTGGAGACGGAGCGCGGCGCCACGAGCGACCTGGAGGCTTCGGACGCCATCTTGGCAGAGGCCGAAGCGGCCCTGGACCGCGCCCGGAGCGAGGCGGAACAGGCGGAGACCGCGCTGGCCGAGGCCCGGAGCGGCGAAACCGAGGGCCGACAGGCGCTTCAGACCGAAGAAGCGGCCAAACAGAAGATCGATGCCGAAATCGCCGCGCTTTCAGCCGTGCTGCATCCGGGCGAAGCGGACATGTGGCCGCCCGTGGTCGAGGCGCTGACTGTGGAGCCAGGTTTCGAAACCGCCTTGGGTGCCGCCCTGGGCGACGATCTGCTGCAGCCGACCGACGAAGCGGCACCGGTCCATTGGGAGACCTTGCCGGCCCTCGCGCAACCGCCGGCTTTGCCCCAGGGGGTCCGCCCTCTGACCGAAGCCGTTCAAGGCGCACCGGCCCTGGCGCGGCGCTTGTCCCAAGTCGGTGTGGTGACCGACGCGGCACAGGGCGCACGTCTGCAGTCTCAACTGGCCCCGGGTCAGCGTCTCGTCAGTCGCGAGGGCGCTCTCTGGCGCTGGGACGGCCTGACCGCCAAGGCCGATGCTCCGACGGCAGCGGCTGTGCGGCTGGCCCAGAAGAACCGTCTGGCCGACCTCCAGGAAGAACGACGCGACCAGGACAAGCACGTCGAAGCGGCGCAAGAGCGTTTCGCCGAGCTGCGAAGCGCGGCCGAAGCGGCGGCGCAGTCCGAACGGGCGACCCGCGACGCACAGCGCGCTGCCTATGCCGAGGCGAACCGGGCACGCGAGGCGCGCGGGCAGTTGGCCGCGAAGCTCTCTGCCACCGATTCCAAACTGCAGGCCTTGGAGGACTCGCGCCAGCGCTTGGAAGCCGACTTGGCCGAGGCACGCGATGCCAAGGTCGAGGCCGAAACCGATCGCGCCGCCCTGCCCGATCTGGCCGTGGCACGGACCAAGGTCGGAGAGCTGCGCGCCGCGCTGGCGGAGAAGCGTGGCGCACTCTCCGAGGCCGAAACCCAGCTACAGACCCTGCTGCGCGAGAGCCAACAGCGCGCCAACCGTATCCATGCCATCGGGCGCGAAATGGAGGCTTGGCGCCGCCGCGCGGACGAGGCGAGCGGCCACGCCGGAGAGCTGCGGGACCGCCGTGAACAGGTGGAGGTGGAGCTCAACGAGCTGAAGGCACTGCCGCAGGAGTTGACGGCCAAGCGGGACGCTCTGGCGGAGGCGATCGGCGACTCCGAGACGACGCGCAAGCAGGCGGCCGACAGCCTGGCGGTCGGCGAGACCGGTCTCGCCGAGGCCGACCGTGTCCTCAAACAGGCCGAGCAGGCGTTGGCGGCAGCCCGCGAGGAGCGGGTCCGGGCTGAAGGCGCCGTCGAGCAAGGGCAGCAAGGCGTCACCAACATATCGGCGCGCGCCCAGGAACGCCTGGAGGCGCATCTCGACCAGCTGCTCGATCTGGCCGAGACCAAACCCGATCAGGACCTTCCGCCGCGCGATCAGGTCGAGACCAAGGTCCAGCGTCTGATCCGGGAGCGCGAGAACCTCGGTGCCGTCAACCTCAGGGCGGAAGCCGAAGCGAGCGAACTGGACCAGCAGATCGAGGGGATGCAGAACGAGCGCGCCGACCTTGTCGCGGCCATCGCCCGGCTGCGCCAGGGTATCTCGAGCCTCAACCGGGAAGGCCGCGAGCGTCTGCTCGCCGCCTTCGAGCAGGTGAATGCCAAGTTTACCGAGCTCTTCACGCGGATGTTCGGCGGCGGCACCGCGCATCTCAAACTGACCGAATCGGAAGATCCGCTCGACGCGGGACTGGAGATCATGGCCAGCCCACCGGGCAAGCGGCTGCAGGTTCTCTCGCTGCTCTCCGGTGGAGAGCAGGCTTTGACCGCGCTCTCCCTCTTGTTCGCCGTCTTTCTGGTCAACCCGGCACCGATTTGCGTGCTGGACGAGGTCGACGCGCCGCTGGACGACAACAACGTGGAGCGCTTCATCTCTCTGGTCGACGAACTGGCTCAGGAGTTGGACACCCGGTTCCTGGTTGTGACCCATCACCGCCTGACGATGGCGCGGGTCGACCGGCTGTTCGGCGTGACCATGTCGGAACGCGGCGTCTCTCAACTGGTGTCCGTCGACCTGGAGGCTGCCGAGGCTCTGCGGGAAGCCAGCTAGAGCGGAAGCGGCTGAGGTGGGGTCGCGTGAGCAATCTCACCTCAGACGTGATGCCTACTCTCATTACGGGTTTGGCGTGCGGGAATCGTCGATCCGGAAGTGCGGATCGCATCACAGCGCCCAGCCGAACTCGGCAAGTCCTTATTTTCCCTGTAAAATCAGCGCGCTGCAGTCCTTTCGCACCTGCGTCCTTCGGCCTTGACCTCTGGTGGGCCGATCCGTAATGTTCGCGCGCTTTTCGGCGTGGCGTTTCGCCGATGGCGGGGGTTTTCTTCGGGCGTACCGCACAGGTGTCCCGGTTATGGCGCGCCTGGAGCGGTCCAGGGCCGCCCACCTGTGCAAGGGAGTGCCCGACCCATGGCAGCCGAGCCCGGGTCACGAGGACCGTCGCCGTCGGACGACGATTTCGACGATCGGCTCAAGGCGGCGCAGAAGCGCCGCGAGACCGAGAAGTCGAAGTGGAAGCAGGTCGAGACCCGGGGCCCGAGCGGTCTGGGGATCGGCATGCGGATAGCGTCGGAAATCGTGGCGGCTATTCTCGTGTCCGTAGCCATCGGGCTCATGCTCGACCGGTTCCTGGGCACCAAACCTTGGATGCTGATCCTCTTCATCGTCCTTGGGTCGGGAGCAGCCCTCACCAACGTCGTCCGTACCGGCCAGGAGCTGGATCGGAAACAACGGGAAGCAAAGGCCCGGGCGACCGAGCAGGCGCACAAGAAGAGCGCCGCGGAGTCCGAAGGGCAGGACGAGCGCAGGGATTAGGGCGAAACGTGGCTGAAACGGCAAATGGGGCGGAGGCAGGCTTCCCCGTCGATCCTCTCTATCAGTTTGTGATCAAGCCGATCGTGCCGATCGAGATCGGCGGCGTCGACATGTCCTTCACCAACTCCTCGCTTTGGATGTTCATCACCATCGCCGCGGTGACCGCGCTCTTGACCATCGCGACCCGTCGGCGGGCGCTGGTGCCCGGACGTCTGCAGTCAGTCGCCGAACTGCTCTACGAGACGATCGCCAACATGGTGCGCGACAACGTCGGCAGTGCCGGACGCCCGTTCTTTCCCTTCATCTTCACGCTCTTCATGTTCGTGCTCTTCGGAAACCTGTTGGGCATGGTGCCGTCGTCCTTCACCTTCACGAGCCACATCGTCGTGACCTTTTTCATGGCGATAACGATCTTCATCGCCGTGACGATCATCGGTTTCGCGCGTCACGGCTTCGGGTATCTGCGGCTGTTCTTCCCCCACGGCGCGCCAGCCTGGACCGCGATCATCTTGGTGCCGGTAGAGCTGATCTCCTACTTTTCTCGGCCTGTCAGCCATTCCATGCGCCTCTTCGCGAACATGATGGCGGGTCACATCCTTCTGAAGGTGTTCGCCGGCTTCGTGCTGTTGCTGGGTGTCGCGGGCGTGGTGCCGATGGCCGCACTGGTGGGTATCACCGCCCTGGAATTCCTGGTCGCGACCCTGCAGGCCTACATCTTCACGATCTTCGCGTGCGTCTATCTCCACGACGCGCTGTACCTCCACTAGACCTCGGGCCCCGCCGCGACGAAGGGGCCTACGCAATCAACGTAAAACTTGGGAGTTGACGAAATGGATGTCGAAGCTGCGCGCATGATCGGTGCCGGTCTGGCGACCCTGGGCATGATCGGTGCTGGCCTGGGTCTGGGCAATGTGTGGTCGAGCTACTTCTCCGCGATCGCACGGAACCCGGCCTCGAAGGACGAGATCGGAGCCAGCATCTGGATCGGCTTCGCGGTGACGGAAGCTATCGCGATCTTCGCGCTGGTTGTCGCGCTGCTTATCCTGTTCGGCTAGGCTATCGAGGTCCCGCAGCGAGGCTTTGCGTAGCTGCGGGACCTGGTCGATTCAGCCATCGCGCTTTTGATGAAGCCGGCGTTGAATCGTTCGTTCCGCCAAGTACTCCGGGGTAATCGAGTCGTGAGCCGTATCGCCTCCCGCCTTTCCGTCTGGTCCTCGTGGCTACGCCGTCTCTCGGCGGGAGCCTTGGCTGTCGGACTTTTCGCTGCTGCAAGCCCCCTGCTGGCGGCTGAGGGCGGCGGCCTGCCCCAGCTCACCCAGACCGAGACCTACGCGGGCCAGATCTTCTGGACCATCGTGAGCTTCGGCATCCTCTACCTGGTGATGTCGCAGGTCGTGATCCCGCGGATCGGCAACGCGGTCGAGGAACGGCAGGACAAGATCGACGACGATCTGGCCCGTGCCGGCAAACTGAAGAGCGAAACGGAAGAGGTCATCCAGGAGTACGAAGCCGCCCTGGCAACCGCCCGCGACGCCGCCCGTGAAACGCATCGTAAGGTCAACGAGGCTTGGGCAGAGACGGCAGCCAAACGCGAACAGGAGTTCGCGGCCAAGCTGGCGACTCAGACCAGCGAAGCCGAAGGGCGGATCGCCGCCGCCAAGGCGGAGGCTCTGGCCAACCTGAAAGAAGTCGCAACTGAGATTTCCACGGCCACCACCGCCAAGCTTCTCGGCGAAACGCCGAAGCCGGCGGAGGCCGAGAAAGCTGTCGAGGCCAGCATGACACGATCCGACGCTTCGGGAGGGCAAGCCTGATGCTCGGCAGCGAATACACCTGGATCACGCTTGCGCTCTTCATCTTCTTTGCTCTGGTCTTCTGGAAGGGCCTCCGCCCCGTCCTGAGGTCCCTGGACAATCGCGCCGAACGGATCCGGAAGGAACTGGACGAGGCCCAGACCCTGCGCGAAGACGCCCAGAAGATGCTGGCCGAATACAAGCGCAAGCAACGCGACGCGATCAAGGAAGCCGAAGCGATCGTCGAGCATGCAAAACTGGAAGCCGAGCGTCTGCGCGAGTCGGCCGAGGCGGATCTGGAGGCCTCGCTGAAGCGCCGCGAGGACCTTGCCCTCGCCAAGATCGAACAGGCCGAGCAGAACGCCTTGAGCGAAGTGCGCGATCAGGCCGTCGATGTCGCGATCGCGGCCGCGGCTAAACTGATCGCGGAGCAGGTAGACGACAAGAAGGCCGAGGAACTGACATCCTCAGCCATTCGCGACGTAGCCCAACGGCTGAACTGATCCCGGCTGAACCGCTGCGGGACCTAAACAGCTTTTAAGGCAGTCTTTCGGAAGTCTGCGCTATGGTTTGCGCCCCGGCACGAGCGGTCGGGGCGTTTTCTTTGCGAGAGGGATGAAGGCTATGAGCAAAAGCAAGAGCGCCGACGAGGCGCCAGAGAGTGAGATCGGCTTTGCGGACTTCCTGAAGGTCGATATTCGCGTGGGTCGCATTCTACAGGCCGAAGCTTTTCCGGAAGCGCGCAAACCCGCGATCAAGCTCTGGGTCGACTTCGGTGAGCCGATCGGTCTCCGTAAGACCTCGGCACAGATTACAAAGTACTACAAGCCGGAAGAGCTTCCGGGCCGCCAGGTTCTGGCCGTGGTCAACTTCCCGGCAAAGCAGATCGGCAAATTCATGAGCGAGATCCTGGTGCTCGGCGTGCCGGATGCCGAGGGGGAAGTCGTGATGCTTGCTCCCGACCGAGAGGTGCCGTTGGGCGGCCGGATGTATTGAGTCCGACCGAACCTCATCCAGAGAGCGTAGCCCTGGCCACAGCCGTCGCGCAGCGGCGGCGCATGGCGACACGGCTCGCCAATCGCAGTCCTCGGGCCGACTGACGAGCCATTTCGGCGGCCAGCGCGGGACTCAATTCAGCCCTTGGTATCTCTTCGAAGCCAAGCCGCCGATAGTAGGGGGCGTTCCAGAGAACCCGCCGGAAGGTCGTCAACAGCAACCAGCGGCACCCGCGCCGAGCCCCGATCTCGGTCAGCGAATCGATCAGACCTGCGCCGATCCGACGCCCCGCAGCTTCAGGCAAGACATTCAGCTCGGCGAGATAGAGGTCTCCCTCCATAGGCATGTAGAGGGCGAAGCCCAGCAAGTTGTCGTGGGCGTCGGCAGCGACCAGAAGTCCCTCCTCGGCCGCCAGATTGCGGAGCAAGGCCAACTCGGTCGGCTGCATGGCCGCCACCTCGGGATGCGGCGAGTCGCGAAACCGGCGGGCGGCGGCGACCTCGATCTGGCGCAGCCGAGGCAACTCTCTGTGCGACGGCGCCCGCAGACGGATTGGTGGCACCACCACCACGTCCTGGCCGTCCGCATCTATCGGAGCGGTCATGTCAGATTGGGAACCAAAGCCGAGCGCGCAAACCACCCAGAGGAGAGTCGTCCAAGGTCAGTTCGCCGCCGTGACTGCGGGCGACATCGCGGGCAATGGTCAGCCCAAGTCCGGTTCCGCCGGTCTCGGGATTACGGGATTCCTCCAGGCGAACGAAGGGCCGGAAGACCTCCTCACGACGCTCCGCTGGAATGCCAGATCCGTCATCGTCCACCAGGATCTCGAGACCGCCGTGGCGAAGTCCAACACGCAGCGACACCATGTTTCCGTAACGCACACCGTTAACGAGCAGGTTGGTCAGACAGCGGCGGAAAGCTTCGCGTTTGAGCGGTAGCGTGATGGGCTGCTCCATGTGCAGGTCCACGGCCGCACCTTCGCGCCGCGCATCGGCCACGATGCGGCCGATCAGATCGGACAGGTTGGTAAGCTTCGCGCCCTCGCCCCCTTCGCCCCGGGCAAAAGCGAGATAGCCATCGATCATGCGCTCCATCTGTTGCACGTCTTGCTTCAGACTCGAAATCTCGGGCGCATTGCCCAGCATAGCGAGCTCCAGCTTCATGCGGGTCAGCGGCGTTCTCAGGTCGTGGCTGACGCCAGCAAGCACAGTCGTACGCTGTTGAATTTGGCGCTTGATACGGTCGCGCATCTGCAGGAAGGCGGCCGCCGCCTGGCGCACCTCATCGGCGCCCTCGGGCTTGAATCCGGCCAAGTCCCCGCCCCTGCCGAAACTGTCTGCAGCCTGGGCCAGACGGGTAATGGCGCGAACCTGGATGCGCATGACGAGAAAAGCGACCACGAAGAGCACGACCGAGGAACCGACCATCCACATCAGAAAGATGTAGGTCGTGACGCTGAACAGGCGTTTACGACTGACGTCCATCACCAGCAGCTCTCTGCCGAGATTGACCTCGATGATCACGTCCCGAGGCAAACTGACGGTGTCGATGGAGAAGCGAGGGCCCAAGCGCTCCATCAAGGCGGTTTCCAAACGCTCGTGAAGGATCGAGCCGAGGCGTGGCTCAACCGACTCTCCGAGCTCGGCGCCGGGAATCAGCTCCGCCCTTAGCCAAAAGATGTGTTCGGCCAAAAACAGGATCTCGGAGTCCGGCATCTCGCCCGACTGCAGCAAGCGCACCACCATCTCGACATCGCCGGCTACACCCTGGGCGAGGCGCCACGTGGTCGTATCGTAGTGGCGGTCATAGAAGACCCAGGCGGAGATCACCTGAAGCAAGACCAACGGCAACAGGAGGATAAGCACCGAACGGCCGAGAAAGCCGCGCGGCAACAGACGCTTGAGAAAAGACAAGCGTTCGGGGCGGCCAAGCGAGAGGCTCAGGTCATCGACCCCCGCAGGTCGCTCGAAGCGGTCTTCATAAATGCTCATGGCCCGCGCCCCGACCTTTCGGTTCAACCGCGATGACCGGGCAGTTCAGCGATCGGCCGAAACCTGCGAGCGGTCAATCAACGACCAGAGTATAGCCAACCCCGCGCACAGTCTGGAGGTAGCGGGGATACTTAGGGTCCGTCTCGATCTTACGGCGCAACCGCGTGACCTGCACGTCGATGGTTCGTGCATTCCCGATTTCCGGGCTCGTTTCGCTCAGTTCATCTCGGCTGACCGGAGCGCCGACCCGATCGGCCAGGGCCTTGAGCAGCTGCTGCTCAGCCGCCGACAGCCGGACATAGGCATCGCCACGGCGCAACTCTTCTCGATCGAGATCGAAGCTGAAAGCTCCGAAGTGAACCCGTCTCGGCGACGCGCTTCCCCCATCTGCCACCTGTGCTCGCCGCAACACCGCATTGATCCGCAGTACAAGCTCGCGCGGTTCGAAGGGCTTCGAGAGATAGTCGTCGGCCCCGCTTTCGAAGCCCTCGATACGGCTCTCGACCTCATCCATCGCCGTCAGCAGCAGAACAGGGACCCGCTGTTCCCGACGCAACGCCCGCAGAAGGTCGAGCCCGCTCTCTCCTGGCATCATGATATCCAGAACCAGCAGATCGAAAGCCAGGGAGCGCAGGAAGTCCCGAGCCTCGCCGGCCTGGCTGGCCGTCGTGACCCGGAAGCCCTGGTCGCTGAGGTAGCGCTGCAAGAGCTCGCGAAGTCGCGTGTCGTCATCGACGACGAGTATGTGTGCAGCCTCGTCCATGGGTCGAGTATAGGCGAGCGTTCCAGTTCGACCTAGAGAGCAGGATCGCCTGAGGCTTCAAAGCCGTTCCGAGCCGGAGCTTTCAGGCCCGAAGCGGGCGCGATCCGGCGAGTCGATCATTCCGCGCATCACCGTCCGAAAGCCGGCGACAGCTTCCGCGCCCGCATCGCGATAAGCGTGCGCGATACGGTGCTTCTGCACCTCGGTCAGCTTGCGCTCGAGTTCCCGCCCTGTTTCGGTCAACGCCAGCAAACGTTGGCGGCGATCCGTCGTTCCCCGGGTTTGCTTGACGAAGCCCTCCCGCACCAACTGACCGAGCACACGGGACAGGGACTGTTTCGTGATCTGCAGAACGGACAGAAGCTGGCTTACGGGCATCCCAGGGTGACGGCCGACGAAGTAGATCACCCGGTGATGCGCGCGGCCGAAACCGTAGTCGTCGAGAATGCGGTCTGCGTCACCGGTGAAGTCTCGATAGGCGAAAAACAGCAGTTCGATCGCCTGGCGTAATTCGTCCTCGCGCAGGAACAGCGGGTTCGCAGTTTTTACGTCAGCCATGTTGACATATTTGGGTTAGCTCGTTACGTTTGCGTTGTCGGATAGGACAGAAAGTAACAAAGTGTGGTTTTTCGAAGCAACGATACTCCAACAATTGCTTTGAACCCTGCCCTTCCCCGACACACCTGAGCGAGACGGCTTTGGGCTCAAGACCGGGATCAAGGTCCACGATCAGGCAACCAGAAGACAAAGGCTTATAGGGCCGGAGGACCCGTCTTTCCATGCTTCCTTTCCACGACCGCGACGGCTTCATCTGGATGGATGGAGACCTGGTTCCCTGGCGCGACGCGACGCTACACAGTCTTTCGCACGGTCTCCACTACGGTTCCTGTGTATTCGAGGGGGAGCGAGCCTACGGTGGCGAGGTCTTTGCCATGACCGAGCATCATGAGCGGCTGCTCGCCTCGGCACAACTGATGGACTTCGAGATTCCTTACAGTGTCGACGAGATCAATGCGGCGACCCGCAAGGTTTTGGAGGTCAACTCCATCGGCGACGGTTATGTCCGTCCGGTTGCCTGGCGCGGCAGCGAGATGATGGGCGTCTCGGCTCAGATGAACAAGATTCATCTGGTGATTGCCGCCTGGGACTGGCCCGCATACTTCTCGCCGGAGGCCCGGCTTCAGGGTATCCGCATGACCTTCGCCAAGTACCGCCGCCCGGATCCTGCGACCGCGCCGGTACACGCAAAGGCGGCCGGCCTCTATATGATCTGCACCCTCAGCAAGCACGATGCCGAGAAGCGCGGCTATAACGACGCGCTGATGCTTGATTGGCGCGGCCGGATTGCCGAAGCCACCGGAGCGAACGTTTTTCTAGTGCAGGACGGTAAGATTCACACACCAACACCGGATTGCTTCCTCGACGGCATCACACGCCGCACGGTGATCGGCCTCGCCAAGGATCTTGGCTACGAGGTGGTGGAGCGTCCGATTCTGCCGGAGGAGCTGGAGCAGACGGATGAAGTCTTCATGACCGGCACCGCCGTCGAGGTGACGCCGGTGGCGGAGATCGACGGCAGGACCTTCAAGGTCGGCGAGGTGACCCGCTCGCTGGTGACCGCCTATGACGATCTCGTCAATCGGCGCGACGGCCGGACCGCTCATGCCTCCATTGCCGCTGCCGAGTGAGATGGCAGCGAACGTCTCTCCAGAGCGAATAGGGTAGCGACGGAACAACCCGATCCGGGAGATAGCGAAGCTTCGCCCGCATGACTGATGCCCTGACTGCGGACTCTGCCGTGATCGCGGACCTCTTCCACGGTCTGCGCGGTGGGCTGCCAGTCACGACGGCGGCCTATCCACTGCCGGGCCCGCTCTATGCCTGCCTGAGACGCAAGGGACGTCGCGTCGGCGAAGTCTGGGTCGAGACGGGCAGCCTGGCGGCCGCCTTCGCCGACCTGCTTCCGCAACTGCAAGCGGTCGAGGCAGACAGCCTCGGGCTTTGCTTGACTCACAACTGGCGCAGCATCTCGCCCGACCGCTTCGACCAGGTCTTCACGAAAGCGGCCCAAGGTAAGCTCGGCATCGCCGTGACCTGGGACGGCCAAGAACGGCGCTTGGCGCCCCTCAGCGCCATCGCGAGCAATCGCAGCTTTCGCAGGTGGCTGGACCGCCAGCCGGCGGCACCAGGGCAGTCCCTTGCCGATGTGCTCAGCGTCGGCGCAAACGTTCGAGCCTTCGCCGCCCGTCAGCTCCATATCGCACCGCTGACAGGCGCCTCACGCGCTCCGACCTGCACGCCCCTGTTCCACGGCGCCCCTCTTGTACCGCCGGAGAGCTTCGACCTGGCAGAGCTGGACCGCTTGATCGAGGGGATGACGGCCTGGATGCAAGCCAGCCTCAGAGAAGATGGGCATCTGACCTACAAATACTGGCCCAGCCGCGGAGAGGACTCGAAGGCCGACAGCCCCATTCGCCGCTTCATGGCGACGCGGGTGCTGATCCAGGTCGCCGGGGTGCGGCAGGATGCGGCCCAGATGGGCCGTGCGGCGGCAAATCTGCAGTTCAACCTGGACCGCTTCTATCGCTCGGAGGAAGACCTCGGTCTGATCGAGTGGCAGGGGCAGGTAAAGCTCGGGGCCGTCGCGCTGGCGGCCCTTGCCATCCTGGAGCACCCCAATGCCGAGCGCTGGGGCGAGATCTACCACCGCCTGTCGGCCACAGTCGACGCGCTGCACCGTCCGGACGGCAGCTTCCGGAGTTTTCTGAGGCCGGCCGAACGCAACGACAATCAGAATTTCTATCCCGGCGAGGCCCTGCTGTTCTGGGCGAAGCGCCTGACGCGCGACCCGGATCAAGAGCTCGCGGAGCGTTTCCATACCAGTTTTACCTACTATCGCGCTTGGCATCGAGCCGCGCGCAACCCCGCCTTCGTACCCTGGCACAGTCAGGCCTATGCGCACGCCTTCGGGGTGTCGCGTGCGTCCGAAATGCGCGACTTCGTGCTTGAAATGAACGACTGGTTGCTGCCTTTGCAACAGTGGGGGCGACCGCTCGCCCCGGTTTTCTGGGGCCGCTTCTACGACCCTGGACGCCCCGACTTCGGCCCTCCGCATGCCAGTTCGACCGGGGTCTACATCGAAGGTTTGGCGGCAGCCTTGGCACTTGCTCTAAAAGCGAGGGACCGCTCTCGCGCCGCGGGCTTCGAACGCGCGATCTGGCGCGCCGCCCGTAACTTGCGGCAACTTCAATTCAAGGATCCGGTCGACGCCTTCTATATCCAGAAGCGCTCGCGCGTGCTTGGTGGTCTGCGGACCGAGGCCTACAACAACGAAATCCGCGTCGACAACGTCCAGCACGGCCTGGCCGGGCTGTTGGTCGCGCGTCCTCTGCTCCGTCAAACCAGCCTCTCCGCTGCAGAGCGAGCCTGCGGTAACGACTAGGGCGGGACCGCCTTCGGATCGAAACGAGCATTTTCACGGCCGCAAGGCCGAACCTTCGAACGGCCTACTCCTCCCTGCCCGACTCTCCAGCACCGGTCGTTTCGCCGCTGCTCTTAACAGGAAGCTCTTCGGTGAGTTTCACCGGAGATGCAAAGAAGGCCAGCCGCGACGGGCTGATCGTGTCGAGAGCGGTCCCGGAGGACGATGAGGACCGAAGACGGTCTCGAGACGCATTCTTGGGCTGCTCCGACTGCTTGGGCTGCTCCAACTGCGAAGCCGGTTTCGTCGTGTCGAATCTTCCGAAGGGAACTGCAGTCACGGGATTGCTCTCCTGCCGATCAAGGTGGGCAGCAGGGCTCCGATATCGCCTCAGCCGCCGCAGGTATCCCGACAACGAACCGGACTTGCACTTTATTCCCCTGTTTCGTGCCCTGCTCTGCGGCTCGGACGCATCGAATCTTAGGGCCTGATCTCGCAGACAGGCTCAGCTTGCAACAGGCCATGACCGAAGATGGAGTCGTAGCCAGCTTGCCCAAGGTCGCGGGCTCTCCCTTCCAACAGAGCCTTCAACTCTTGGACGGAGGGTCGCCCAGCCTGCGCGGAAAGATCGGTCGCAGCAGCAGCCACGAAGGTCGCAGCATAGGAGGTACCGCTTCGCGCCGCGCCGCCAAAGCTGGTCGGCGCCCAAACGTCCACGCCCGGCGCGGAGAGTGAGAGATAGGATCCGCGGTTGGCGCTGCGGAAGGGCCGGAGATCGCGATCCACGGCCGTGACAGCCAGGGCGCTGGGATAGGCCGCTGGGTAGGCTGGACCGGCGGACGGTCCTTCGTTTCCGGCAGCTGCCACCACCAGGATACCGCGGCCTGCAAGAGCCACTATGGCCCTTTCGATCAGAGAGTTGGCCGGGCCGGCGAGACTCATGTTGATAACAGGCAGATCGAATCCGGCGAGCCAGTCGAGCGCTTGCAGGATATCAGTCGTGGTTGCGACAGGCTGACCGTCGTCGTCCCGGTGGAAGACATCGGCGGCGTAGAGCGTGGCTTCCGGCAAGAGGCCGGGGGCATCGCTCTCGGCCGCGCCGACCAGAAGGCCCGCGATCGCCGTTCCGTGATCCGAGAAAGACGGGGGCAGCCGCTTCTCGTTGAAGCGCCGGGTCCGAATACTCTGTCCCTGCAAAGCCGGCGCGTTTAAAGCAATGGCCGTGTCGACCATGCCGAGCGCCAGCCCCGCCCCACAGCCGATGCCACCGGGCAGTCGCCAGCCGACCAAGGTCTTCTGATCGCAAAACGGCCCGCTGCAGTCAGCTTCAGCCAAACCGTAAAGATGGTTGGGCGCCACATCCGCCGCGCCCAGACCGGCCAGCGCAGCCTGGGCATCGGCGTAGGACACCGCACCGAGCGCAAAACCCGTCACGGAAAGCCCAAGATTGCCATAGGTCGTCGAGAGGCGCGGCGTCAGGCCGATCTGAACCGCGGCCGCGACAAACTCAGGCGTGGCATCGAGAGCCAGAAGATCGTCTACATCGAGAGTGTTGCCGCCGTCGCCGTTATCGGCCGCAGCAGCCGGTTCGTCTTCATCTTCATCTTCATCCTCATCATCTTCATCCTCATCGTCCTCGTCGTCGTCCTCGTCGTCTTCATCCTCATCGTCGTCGTCTTCAGTGTCGTCGTCGTCCGCCTCGTCATCGCTGTCGTCGTCCGCATCATCGCCATCGTCCCCGTCATCCCCATCGTTGCCGTCATCGCCATCGTCACCCTCACCATCGCCGTCACCATCCCCGTCGCCGTCGCCGTCGCCGTCGCCGTCGCCGTCACCATCCCCGTCGCCGTCGCCATCTCCGTCACCGTCGCCATCTCCGTCACCATCACCGTCGCCATCCCCGTCACCGTCGCCGTCGCCATCTCCGTCACCGTCGCCATCTCCGTCACCATCACCATCACCGTCGCCATCACCATCACCGTCGCCATCCCCGTCACCGTCGCCATCCCCGTCACCGTCGCCATCCCCGTCACCGTCGCCATCCCCGTCACCGTCGCCATCCCCGTCACCGTCGCCATCCCCGTCACCGTCGCCATCCCCGTCACCGTTAGCGAAGGCAGGCGCTGGCGCCAGAAGCAAAGACGGCGCTTCAGGAAAAGCGGAAGGTTGCAGCAGGACAAAGACGACCAGGCAGGCTCCGCTCAAAAGCCGCCGGCGACGCCTGGACGGCTTGGCAGACACGAAAAAATCAGTTCCATCGGACCCTATGGTCGAAGAGGCGGCCTCGATCTGCAGTTCGGCGGGTGGCATTGGAAGAAAATCCCTAAATCCAAAATGGTTTCGTCCGAGAACGGTTCATTGCCCCACTTTAATCCCAACTGCTCTCTGGGCTAACCAGCGCCCCAGTTTAACGCGCTCTCAACGATGGGCTTTGATCTGCCGTCCAATGATGTTGGGCTTGCCGTCTTGTTCTTAGCCAGTGCTCGGGAATAGATGCGTGGGAATAGATGCGTAGTCTGGCGCGTTGTCGGCTCAGAACAGTTGCCCAAATCAATCAAAACGGGTGCGAGAACCGTGGAGCGAGAGCAAGAGATAAAAAAGGAACTGGTCGCCCTGCTGCCGCGCTTGCGTCGTTTCGCAACCGCGCTCACGGGGTCCCAGCATGAGGCGGACGACGTGGTTCAGGCGGCCTGCGAGCGCGCCTTGACCCGATTACATCAGTGGCAGGAAGGAACTCGTCTGGACTCCTGGATGTTTCGGATCGTGCAGACGGTCTGGATCGACCGCTGTCGAGCCGAGCGGCTGCGCAGGCCGGCCGGCGATCTGGACAGTGTTGCCGGTGTGACCGGCGATGACGGTCGGGACGTCGCAGAGTCGAGGATAGAACTGGCCCGTGTCCGGAAGCTGATCGCGCGCTTGCCGGAGGAACAGCGGGCCGTCCTTTCGCTCGTATCCATAGATGGCTGCAGTTACCGTCAAGCAGCCGAATCCCTGAACATCCCGATCGGTACGGTGATGAGTCGTCTGGCACGCGCGAGGCGAGCTCTGGCGGAGGCCTTGAACGGCCCGCACAACAGCCCCTGGGGCAAGGTGGCAGGAGAACCGGCATGAACGACAAGGCTGCCGTTTTGAGTGACGAGAAACTGGTTGCCTACGCGGACGGCGAGTTGTCGGAGCAGGAGGCAGTCGAGATCGAACAGGCGCTGTCGCAGGATCCGACGGCAGGCCATCGTCTTCGGGCTTTGGTCGAAGCCGGTGAGATGGCCCGCCTGGCCTTTGCAGAAATCGCCGAGGAACCGGTTCCCGAACGCCTGCGCGCAGCGGTCATGAACGCGCCGACGGCTTCGGACAGCGAGGCATCAACCGAGGATACCCAGGATACCTCCAGAGAAGACACGCCGAACAACGTTGTCCGTCTGCCTCGGCGTCAGCCCCGTCAGCAGGTCGTCTGGCGCCCGGTGGCTCTGGCTGCCTCTCTGGCATTCGCCGTTGCGGCAGGCGTGTTTGCCTGGCTGCCAGGTGGCGAGAACAGTGGATCCGAAGGTCGCCTGACTGCACAGCTCGCCGAAGCCCTCTCGCAAACGCCAAGCTACGAACCCGTCCAACTGGCGGATGGAGAAGTCACCGTGATTGGCAGCTTTCTGAGCCAGGACGACCGCTTCTGCCGAGAGTTCGAGCAGCTCTCCGAAGCCGGCGGAGAACGAGGTTTGGTATGCCGGACGGGACCTGACGAGGAGTGGCAATTGGTCGCCAGCAGCACCATTGCGTCAGCCGATACCTCTGGAACCGAGGGTTTCCGACCGGCTGGAGCAGACAGCGACGACCCGGTGGCCGCCGCCGTCGATCGCCTCCAGGCCGGATCGTTGCTCTCGACGGAGGAAGAACGGCGCGCCCTAGGGCTGTAGAGAGATTTTGGATGCGGGTGGCGAGCGCCCAGCTTGCCGGTGTCGGAAAGGGCATCGCCACCCGAAGCAAGATCGCCTCAGGCTCACGCGCCAACCTTTCCATCTGGGACAGTCGTGCTTCGGCAGCTCACTCGGCGGCCTTGTCGTCCTGACGCCAGCGGGCGGCCGCCTCGTCGTCGCTGCTGCGCGCCTCCACCCAGCTCTGCCCGCCATCCCGAGTTTCCTCGACTTTCCAGAAGGGGGCCTTGGTCTTCAGCCAGTCGATCAGAAAGTGGCAAGCCTCGAAAGCGGCTTCGCGATGCGGACTGGCGCAGGCGACCAGAACGATCTGTTCGCCGGGCTCCATGCGGCCGTAGCGATGAACGATCAAAGAGGCTTCAAGCGGCCAGCGCGCCTGCGCCTCGGCCTCGATCCGCTCCAGCATGCGTTCGGTCATGCCGGGATAGTGTTCCAGCGTCATGGCCGCCAGATCCGGCGTCTCTGCCATATCGCGCACCAGACCCACGAAAGAGGTCAAGCCGCCAACCCGCCGATTACCTCTGGTAAGCGCCCGCAGCTCGGCACCGAGATCGAAGTCTTCACGCTGGACCCTGACAGTCATCGCCGTCGCCTCAGCCGCCGGTGACCGGCGGGAAAAGGGCAACCTCGTCCCCCGGCTTCACGGGATCTCCCGGGCGGGCATACTCCTGGTTGACCGCAACCCGAATGGCGGCGCGGTCGGCCAGGGCCTCCGCAAAGCCGTCTCCCCTGCCTTCCAACCAATTCAGCAGCTCCGCCACGGTGGCAACCTCAGCCGGCGGCAGCACCTCTTCCTCGGTACAGCCGGTTTTCTGCTTGAGCCATGCAAAATACAGCATCTTTACGGGCGCGCTCACGGAGTCACCTCGCTAAAGGGCAGAAACTCGACGATTGCGCCAGGCTCCAAGCGGGTCAAGTCCTCGGGAAGCTCGACCAGACCATCGGCCTCGACCAACGACGAGAGAATACCGGCCCCCTCACGCGGAAACTTGCGGGCAACCAGCCGGCCGTCGCTACCCAGCGACAAACGGGCTCGCACCCATTCGCGGCGATCCTTCTTTTTCTTGTGGTCGAAGTCGGCTGGAACGGCGAAGCGGTGCGGAGGCTCGACCTGCCCGCCCATCAGCCGAAGGATCATCGGTCGAACCACGGCCAGAAAGGTGACCATGGAGGCCACCGGATTGCCCGGAAGCCCTACGAAAGCGGTCGAAGCGATCTGTCCCAGCGCGATCGGCCGCCCCGGCTTGATCGCAAGTTTCCAGGCGTGGAGCTTACCTTGCGTCTCGACAGCCGCTTTGACGTGGTCCTCCTCGCCGGTCGAAACGCCGCCGGAGGTGATAAGAAGATCGTGACTCTCGGCGGCCGCACCCAGCGCCGCAGTCACACGCTCCCGCTGATCGGGAAGGATCCCCAGGTCGGACACCCGACACCCCAGCCCGCGCAACAGGGCACCGACGGTATAGCGGTTGGAATCGTAGATGCAGCCTGGCCGCGGCGGCTGCCCAGGTTCCTGCAGTTCATCGCCGGTCGAAAAGAGCGCGACCCGAAGAGGGCGCGACACCGCCACTTCGGTAAGCCCTGCAGCCGCAGCCAAGCCGACGTCCTGGGGCCGCAGCCGTTGGCCCGACCGCAAAACGGTATCGCCGGCGGCGATGTCCTCGCCGGCCAGGCGGCGATTGCTGCCCTGCTTGATTCCAGGCTGAATGACGACCGTCTCGCCTTCGAGGCGGCAGTCCTCCTGCATCATGACCGTGTCCGGCCCCTCGGGCATCAGAGCGCCGGTGAAGATGCGAATCGCCTCGCCCGGCTTCGCGGCGCGGCCCAAGGGATGACCCGCCGCGGCACGACCCGTGACCAGAAGACGGGTTTCGGCTTGAGGTGCGAGATCGGCGAAATGCACGGCATATCCGTCGACCGCCGAGTTGTCTGCCGCAGGAACGGAGACAGCCGAGATCACGTCCTGGCGTAGGACTCGCCCCAAGGTGTCGGCCAGAGCCACCGGCTCGACCTCGGTGACCGTCTGGATTCGCGCCTCCAGCAGGGCCAGAGCCTCATCGAGGCGCATCAGCTGTCCACCGTGGGCGAAACAGTCGTCGCTCAGTTGCGCCATCAGGCCGCACCCTGGCGCCGGGCCGGTCCCAGACCGCAATGACTGACCACGAAGTCGGCAATCGCTTCGACATCGTTCAAGTCGAGGCAGGGGCGGTCAACCTCAGGCGCCGGCCCGTCGCTTGCGATGGCCACGATCCTGGGATCCTCAGAGGCGAGAAGCGGCTTGCCGACCGCGCGACGGAAAACCTCGATCTTATCGTGCCGTTCCTTCTTGAAACCCTCGATGATCAGGAGGTCGACCTGGGTCATTTGCGGAATCAGGTCTTCGGCCGTCGGTTCCGGCGCACCGCGATGCTCATGCATCAGGGCCCAGCGGTTGGCGGAGGTGATCATGACCTCGGTCGCCCCAGCCTCGCGATGCTCGTAGGAATCCTTGCCGGGCTTGTCGATGTCGAAGGCGTGGTGGGCATGCTTCATGGTCGAAACACGGTAGCCGCGGGCCACGAGCGCCGGAATCAGCTTCCGCACAAGGGTGGTTTTGCCGCTTCCGCTCCACCCTGCCAGTCCAATGATCTTCATCTCGGGTCTTCCCGCCCGTCCGTTGATACGCTCTGCGATGTAGGAATACCCAAGAACCGTGCAAGTCAACCCGGCCAGCTGCAGGGGCAAAGGGCTGAGCCCTGTTTGGATACCCAGCCTTGGTCCGCCGATAGGGACGCCCCCGTCGTGCCTTCAGCCCGACCCGGTGCGCATGTGCGCGAGGCCGCGGCTCAAGTAATCCCACCCGGTGATCAGGGTCAGGCCCGCGGCGAGCCAAAGCAGGGCTTGGGCAAGCAACTGCAGCTCCATCGTCAAGACAGGCCCCAGGATCAGGAGCGAGAGAGCCGCCAGCTGGGCGGCCGTTTTCCACTTGGCCAACTTGCTGACCGGCATGGGAACGCTCAGCTCGGCCAAATACTCCCGCAGACCGGACACCAGAATCTCGCGACAGAGAATGACGATCGCAGCGCCCACGGCCCAGCCGGCCACGTCGCCGCTGGCAACCAGCATGACAACCACGGCCGCCACGAGCAGCTTGTCGGCAATCGGATCGAGAAAACGGCCGAGCGGCGACACCTCGCCACGGGCGCGCGCCAGTTTTCCGTCGAGCCAGTCGGTGAAGGCCGCCGCGCCGAAAAGAGCGAAGGCGATCCAACGTGCCACCTGCCAATCGACGGCCAAGAGCGCGACGACGGCCGGAATCGCAACGATCCGCGCGAGCGTCAATAGATTCGGCAGTGTGTTCAGCATGGTCTTTTTGCACCCCCGAGCCCGTTCTAGCATAGCGCGGCTGCAGTTACAGAGGCACGACGCAACTCTTGGACCCGGCCGGGCTCATGTCTCTGCCCTAACTCCACTTCGCCGCAGCGGCAGACAGCAGAGCCATGCCGGCCAACAAAAAGAAGGTCGTTTGAAAACCGAGCAGGGAAATGCCTGATGCCAAGATGAGCGGTCCCAGCAGGAAACCGGCGAAGATCCCGATTGCAACCGCACTCTGCGCCTCGGCAACCATACCGTCAGGCGCAACCTCTGCGCTTTCGGCCAGGAGCACCCCGTTCCAACTCCCGACAACGAAACCGGCGAACACCACAGCCGCACTTATCGCCACCATCGCAGAGCCGGTGGTCAGCGTGGCAAGCAGAACAGCAGCCAAAGCCGACGCAAGACCGCTGTACATCAACATGGCTGAACGAAGTCTCCGACTATCGCCAAGCCAACCGGCAAGGAGGCGTCCCGGAATGCTCGCCGCCTGAAACAGGGCGTAGAGTCCGCCCGCCAAAACCAGCGATACCTGCAACTCTGTCACAAGGTAGGTGACGAGATAGACGTTCAGGCTGCCTTGGACGATCGCGAGCAGGGCACCGACGACGACAAGACGACGGAAAGATCGAAGCTGCAGCAAGCTGAGCAGGACCTGCAGAGCGGGCCGGCTCCCCATGGCGGTTCGCTGCCGATCATCCGCGCGCGGGCAGTGATCGTTCCGCAGGGACAGCTCGACGAAAATCACGGCAAGAACGCCTACTGCTGCAGCAGCACAGAGGGCCGTTTGCCAACCGCCGATCATAGAAAGCAGCGGCAGGACGGCACCCGCCGTCAAGGCGCCGAAAGGAACGCCCGCCTGCTTGATCGAGAAAGCGAACCTCAGTCTACGGCGGGGCACCGCTTTACGCAGCAACACACCGCTGGCCGGGGCGTTGGTGCCGAAGCCAAGACCGATCATCACGCCAGCGACCAAGATGAGCCACCACTGCCGGGTCAAAACCAGTAGAAGGCCACCCGCGCAAATAATAGCTCCGACTTGCAGAGCGCGCTCCGCTCCGACCCTTCGGACGATCCCGGCCCCGAACAGATAAAAGGCTATCGCCCCTGCCGCGGCGGCCGACGCGTAGTAGCCCACGAACGAAGCAGGCACACCGGCGCTGGCCATGATCGTCGGCCCCAAGACCGGCACGGCCATGTCGATCACGCTGATCGCCATTTGCGCGACCAAGGCAACCGAAAGCGGACGACGCCAGTTTTCCCCAGGCAACGCCCCCTCCTCAGGAACCCGAGACCTCAAAGCAGGAGGGAGGTCACCCGAACTTGGCAGGGACAATCCCGGCGCCCAAGGTCGACGCTCACGTCAGATACACGCGAGAGCCACTGGAATAGGCGATCATCATGACCGCAGTTTCCGGACCCGGATTGTAAGTCTGGTGAAGCGCCCCGGTCGGAATGAGGAGCGTATCGCCGGGCGCCAACTCTATCCAGAGATCCCCCCTACGTTGGCTCACTTGGCCGGACAGCAGGTGAATCGCCTCCGTACAGTTGGGATGACGGTGCGCCTCTGTCGTGACCCCTGCCTCGACGGTCATCCTTGCGAGACTGACGCCTGCGTTCTCTTCGATCGCATCCTCCATCAACCAGGTCATCGTAAAGCCCGGCGACGGTGCAGTGGCGCCCGAGTTCTCCACAGACATCTATCTCTTCCTTTCAGTCAACCAGTCCTGCAGACAGCCTACGGCGCGCCGTGAAAATGATCGTAGATCTTTTTCGCCACGGCCTTGCTGATGCCCTCGACGGCTTCCAGGTCCTGCAGTCCCGCACGCTGAACAGCGCGTGCCGAACCGAAGTGAAGCAGAAGCGCCTTCTTTCGTTTGCCGCCGACACCGGGCACCTCATCAAGCGCCGAGGTCAGGCGGGCCTTGCTGCGGCCGGCCCGATGGGTGCCGATCGCAAAGCGGTGCGCTTCGTCACGCAGGCGCTGAATGAAGTAGAGAACCGGATCGCGCGGCTGCAGCAGGATAGGTTGGCGTTCCGGCAGAAAGATGCGTTCGCGGCCGGCGTCGCGGTCCGGGCCCTTGGCCACCCCGGCCACGGCCAGGTCCTCGATACCCAGATCCGCGAAGACCTCAAGCGCGACGTTCAACTGCCCACGACCGCCGTCGATGAGAACGGCATCCGGCCATTGGCCCTGACTACGGTCCGGGTCTTCCTTGAGAGCACGGGAGAAGCGGCGCGTCAGCACCTCGCGCATCATGGCGTAGTCGTCGCCGGCCGCACCCTGCTGCTTGATCGCGAACTTGCGGTAGGCGTTCTTTCGGAATCCCTCGGGCCCCGCGACGATCATGGCGCCGTAGGCGTTGCTGCCGCCGATGTGGCTGTTGTCGTAAACCTCGACCCGCTCAGGCGTCGTATCGGCGCCAAGCAACTCTCCTAGGCCCGTCAGAAGCCGGCGCTGGGCGGAACTCTCGGCGAGACGGCGGGCGAGTTCATCCCGGGCGTTGGAGAGTGCCTGCTCGACCAAGTTCCGTTTCGAACCGCGTTGCGGCACCGCGAGGTCCACCTTGCGTTCGGCCTTCTGAGAGAGGGCCGCTGCGATCAGGTCTTGCTCGGCCAAAGGATGGCTCAGCAGAAGCTGCTTCGGCACCGGTTTGTTGTCGTAGAACTGCGCGACGAAGGCGGCCAGCACCTCCTCCGGACCAAGCTGTTTGTCATGGCTTGGGAAGTAGGCGCGATTGCCGTAGTTGCGGCCTGCCCGAAAGAAGAAGACCTGAATACAGGTCTGGCCCGCCTGCTGCTGTGCGGCGACGACATCGGCATCGTCGACCCCTTCGATATTGATGTCCTGATGAGACTGGATATGCGCCAGGGCGCGGATACGATCGCGGTAGCGCGCCGCGGCCTCGAAATCCAAACGCTCGGCTGCCGACTCCATCTGGCTCGCCAAGTCCTGCTGAACGCGGCTGGACTTCCCCGACAGGAAATCCAAGGCGTCCTCAACAAGAGCCGCGTACTCCGCTCGGTCCACACGTCCGACACAGGGAGCGGAGCAGCGCTTGATCTGATACAGCAGGCACGGGCGGCTACGCTGATTGAACACAGCGTCGGAGCAGGAGCGCAGCAGGAAAGCCTTCTCCAGCGCCGTCACCGTGCGGTTCACAGCACCTGCCGAGGCAAAGGGGCCGTAGTAGTGGCCCTCCCGCTCATGACTGCCGCGATGCTTGACGATCTGGGGATAGTCGTGCGCTCCGGCGATCAAGATGTAGGGGAAGGACTTGTCGTCGCGCAGCAGCACGTTGTAGCGCGGCATGAAGCGCTTGATCAGGTTGGATTCCAGAAGAAGCGCTTCGACCTCGGTGTGGGTCGTCGTCACCTCCAGCGCTACCGTTTCGGCGACCATGCGCTGCAGCCGGCGCGGCAGCTTGGACAGTTGAGTATAGGCGGTCACCCGCCGTTTCAGGCTGCGTGCCTTGCCGACATACAGCGGGTCGCCCCGCGCGTTCAGCATGCGGTAGACGCCAGGGCCCATCGGCAGGGTTTTCACCGCCCGCGCCAGCACCTCGACGCCTTCAGCAAGCCCCCCTTCGAGCTGCTCCGCCGGTTCGCGGCTCAACCCAACGTAGTCGGCCGTATCCTCTCTCAAACCTGGCAGGCCCGGCGATGCGGGCGCGTCGCGATAGATGGCCGGCTCCTGGGGCGCGCGCTTGCCTCCGAGAGTCGGATCCTTCGTCGCGGGCTTTCGGGTTGCTCTGGCCATACCTTTACGAATCGTTAAGAGCCTGATGGATTACCCTCTCCGAAAGTGGCATCTCCGGAGACTCAGCTCCTCGAATCAAGCCTCGAAAAGTTAAATAAATAGGCCGGGGACGGTTGACAAAAAGGCGAACCTGGTGCGCTCGCGCAGCTTTTCGAAGCTGTCCACCGACTCTGTGGATAAGTCTGTTGGAAAATGCGAAGGCCGACGGGTTGAAGGCAGGGATTCTGCGGGGTTCTACACTTTGCCTGTTTTTTAGGCAGGAGCATAACATATTGAATTTCCTACATTCTCAGGCTGCCAGTTGTTAGAAAAGCGTCATGAAAATGATTCCTGGCCACAGACGTCGTGTTCGCGCCTGAAAAGCGCAGCCTGTGAACAATTTAAGCTGGCCAGGCACCCGGATACAGATTTGCGGGTGTCCGAAAAGTACTTTCAGCCCGGTATGTTAGACATCTTTGCAAAGACCGGACCTTACCGCAGCAGTTAAGATCACGACGCTTGAAGTCGCCGCCTCGTGAGGGCGATTCCAATACCCTTGGCCGCACGATCGAGGTCGAGTTTGCGAATGCGCACGCTGGCGGAAAAGACCCGTCGGTCTTCAAAACAGGCGGCGAGAATCTGATCGCCGAGCGTCTCCAGAAGGTGCGCATGGTTTTCGGCGCAGACCTGCTTCACCCGTTCGACGGTCGTCCCATAGTCCACGACCTTGGAAAAATCGTCATCGAAAGCAGCCGGTGGTTGCGCGCCCAGTTCCAGATCGATGCAGAGCCTTTGAGCTCGATCGCGTTCACCCGGATAGACGCCGATCACGCAGTTGACCTCCAGGGCCGTGACCAGGAGCTTGAGCTCGGTGGCAAAGCCGCCATCAGTGACGACCGTCTGGTCCGAGGGAGCGACGCCGGGAGGGCAAGGTCTGGCAGAGGTATCGTCCATGGTCCTCAGGACGTTGGCTGAGCGTCGGAACAAGACCCGGCGCATCGAGTTGGACTTCGCGAACGGTAGAGCGGCAGAACCAGCTGGTCAGGCGAAATGATCGGCCGCGACCTGCGGCTGAGACCACCCCAGATGCTGGCCACCATCAAGAGCCAACATTTGCCCGGTCATGGCACGCGCCGCAAGCAGGAAGCGCACTGCCATGGCGATCTCCTCCGGCGTTGTGCCGCGCTGCAGAGGCATCGCACGCCGCTGTCGCTCGAACTGGGCGTCGGTCTGATGGACGCTCGGCAAGGTCGGTCCCGGACCGATGGCATTCACCCGGATTCGCGGCGCCAAGGCCAAAGCCATCGTACGGGTCAAGGTCCACAACCCGGATTTGGCGACGCTATAGCTCACGAAGTAGGGCGTCAGGTTCCAAACACGTTGATCGAGAAGGTTGACCACGAGCCCTTCCGCCTCGGCCGGCAGCTGCTTGGCGAAGTCCTGGATCAACAGGAAGGGAGCGCGAAGATTCGGCTCGATATGGTAGTCCCAGGACTCTCGGGTGACCGTCTCGATACGATCCATCTCGAAGGTCGAGGCGTTGTTGACCAACAGACCGAGCGGCCCCAAGGCCTCAACGGCGGCGCCGACAAGTCCCGCCACCTCGGCCTCTTCTGCCAAGTCGGCTTGCAGCAGAATTGTCTCGGCACCGAGCATCCGCAACTCCTCGGCCAGCGACTCGGCCTCAGCCGGCGAACTTCTGTAGTGGATCGCCACGGAAAAGCCGGCTCGCCCCAGCGATAGGGAAATCGCGCGACCGATGCGCTTACCGGCGCCGGTTACCAAGGCAGTGCGGGGGAGCCTATCGGGCAGGGGGAGACTGTCGGACATGTAAAGCCTGAGAAGACTGTCGTTCGAGAACGGCGTCTCGACCTCGAAAGGAGAAGCGCCGGGAGCGGGACCGCGTTAGAGCGAGCCGGAGTTAGCGACCAGTCGTCGACTGAACGACGGCCGCCAAGCCGGGATCGAACTGGACGAAGATGAAAATGCCGTAGATCGCCAGAAAGACAAGGGCTGTCCCGCGCCCGATGGCCCGACCCGATGCAAGAATGGCCATCAGCAACAGGGTCGCACCCAACATGACCCAGATATCGAAGACCAGAAGTTCCTGGGTGAACTCGAAGGGCGTCACGAGGGCGAGCACACCGAGAATTCCGAGGACATTGAAGATGTTGGAGCCGATGATATTGCCGATGGCGACATCGGCATGGCGGCGCAAGGCGGCGACGACCGCCGTCGCCAGCTCGGGCAGGGAGGTTCCGAAGGCGACAAGGGTCAAGCCGATGACGGCATCCGACACACCCAGCGACTTCGCGATCGACACGGCCCCGTCGATCAGCAGTTCCGAACCGACGATCAACCCGACTGAGCCGGCCAGGATCAGACCAGTCGCGGGCAGCCAGGTTTGCGGAGCCGCCTCGAGAGCTTCGGCCGCCTCGCCGTCCGGCCCGGTGGTACCGGAGCGGGTTTCTATCAGGTAGCTGGCCACGAGGTAAGCCGCGAGCAGCAGCAGGAACACGAGGCCGTGCGGCCAGGAGATCGTGCCTGCAAAGGCCATTACGATCATCGCCAAGGTCGCACCGGTCATCACGAGGCCGTCCCGCTTGGCAAGACCGCGTGGCGGATGCATGACCTGTATCAGCGCCGCCGCGCCGACGATTAGCAGGATATTGGCGATGTTCGAGCCGATGACGTTGCCGACGCCGATGACCGGCCGCCCCTCCAGCCCGGCAGCGACGGTCACGACCAGTTCCGGCATGGAGGTGGCGCAGGCGACGACCGTCAGGCCGATTAGCAGGGGCGAGAGACCGAGCAGCCGAGCGAGACCGACGGCCCCTCGCAGCAACAGCTCGCCGCCCAGAACGAGCAGCGCCAAGCCGCCCAAGACCAGGAGAGAATCGATCACCATGCGGCACACCTGCCGGCATGCGACGTCGTGAGGGGCGCAAACAGAAGGGAGCTGGGGGTCATACCTTGGCCGGCTGCGGAAAATGACGGGCAGCGGCTGAACAAACCGACGCACGCGGTGTCGAGGCAATCACCCGAACCGTGGCCGGTCCGTACATATGACCCTGCCCCCCTTGTAGCGCTGTAAATGCGGGTTTCAGTGCGGGAATTCAACAGCCCAATCGGGTTGGCCCGGCTGTCAGGCTGCCTAGAGCGCGATCGTCTTAAGCGGAAACGCAGCGCTTCGGCTTAAGACATGAAGCGCACTCCAAAACCATGATGATATCAGGATCGTTTGAGGTGGGACCGGTGGGGGCTCACCCTAGACGCAGGCGACGAGGTGCCGCGGAGCGAACGGCACCGCCGGGACGAACAGTGCCCGGACATGCGCGATTGGCCCGGGGCTCGCCTGAAAACATCGGATGCGGTGGCTCAGCTGTCCAGTTTGAAGTCGAGGCTGGCCGAGTTGATGCAGTAGCGAAGCCCCGTCGGTTCGGGTCCGTCCGGGAAGACGTGCCCCTGATGAGCGCCGCAGGTCGCGCAGTGCACTTCGGTGCGGACCATGAAGAAGCTGCGGTCGGTCTTAGTGCCGACGTTCGCCTCCTCCACCGGCTGCCAGAAGGACGGCCAACCGGTTCCGCTGTCGAACTTGTGCGCAGAGGAAAACAACGGCGTCCCGCAGACCACGCAGTCATAGCTGCCGGACCGCTTCTCGTCGTGGTAGGCGCCGCTGAAAGCCCGTTCGGTCCCGTGTTTCTGGGTCACCCGGAACTGCTCCGACGTCAGATGGGACGTATTAAAATCCTTCTTTGCGGCATCGGACATGACGGCACTCACACGGTGAAAAACAAGTGACTTTGGATATAGGCCGAGGAAACCGAAGAGCCAAGTCGGCCGTCAGGCAGCGGCGACGAACTCCAGCGTCACGCCGTTGGCCTCGGCAGGATCGACGACCAGCCGGCCGTCCTCTCCCCGGTCGAAAGCAACCTCGGCGCTTTCGAGGTAAGCGGCTGTGGCTCCGAGATCGCCAACGCCGACTGCAAAGCCGACGAGCCAGGGGAGCGGATAGGCCGCCGCCGCCGGATAACGGGCCGCAAGTGTCTTCGGACCTAGAAACGTCAGGCGGGAACTGCCGGTGGCGACTTGCAGCCATCCATCGGCGGCGCTGACGGCATCTGATCCGAATATCCGGCTGTAGGCCTGTCCTAGGGCCCCTGGCAGGCCGACAGCGGCAACCACCTCGACCACCCCCTGGGCACCGTTTGCATGCTCCAGCCAGTCCGGCCGCCAGACCACATCGCGGGACAGGTGAGTCACGACGAAGGACTGCAGATCCGGCGTTGCTTCCGAAGGGGTGAACACGAGGCGGAATTCCGGCAGTGCATCCCCCTCGGGCAACTCGATAATCCGCTTGAGATCCTTCGGACCGTCGGCGGCAATGCCATGCGTGCGCAGAGTTTCGACACAGCGCTCCGCATCCTCCGTGGCGAAAGCAACGGCCATCAGCCCTTCCCGCTCGGCCAAGAAGGTGTCCAGCCGATTGGTGAATTGGCTGGCGTCGACAATACCGATCAGCTCCACGTAGTCCTGCGGGAACATCAGGCAGTAGTTCGCCGTGCCCCAACCGATATGGCGGCCGCGCGGGCAGACGGTGAATCCGAGCCGGCTCCAGATCGCCCGTGTCGCCTCGAGGTCGTGCACCCCGACCAGGACATGGTCAAGGCCCTGCAGCGCGCCCTCGGCACCTCCGAGCATGCCGCTCGTCGTTTCCCTGGTCATCTCGCTCGTCATCGGATCTCCTCGTTGAACTCGCTAGCGGAGTCAAAAACGTCACGCCTGCGGCTTGGACCGCAGCTTGGCGCCATACAGATCGGCAAGTTGCCTGCCGTTTCACTTGCCCCGGTCTTTTTGCAAGACCGTTCGCTTCTCAGGCTGCTTGCTGTGCCGCGACCAGGCGCGGCTCAGGCTCCGGCCTTCTCCGGATAGAGCTTCGCCAAGCCCTCGGCCGAGGCTGGCGAGAGCCCACGCTCGGTGATCAGGCCGGTGACCAGCCGGGCGGGGGTAACGTCGAAGGCGTAGTTGGCCGCAGGGCTTCCGGGACTCGTAATCTCAACCGTGACCAGATCTCCCGAGTCCCGGCGTCCGGTCACGTGGGTAACTTCCCGGGCATCGCGTTCTTCGATCGGTACCTCGCGTCCGTCAGCGAGCGTCCAGTCCACTGTCGGGCCGGGCAAGGCGACATAGAAGGGCACGTCGTTGTCCTGCGCCGCCAGCGCCTTCAGGTAGGTGCCGATCTTGTTGCAGACATCGCCGCTGCGGGTAGTGCGGTCGGTACCCACGATGCAGAGATCGACCATCCCCTGCTGCATCAGGTGACCGCCGACATTGTCGGCGACGATGGCATGAGGCACACCGTGCTGGTTCAGTTCCCAGGCCGTCAGGCTGGCGCCCTGATTGCGCGGCCGAGTTTCGTCGACCCAAACCTTGACGTCGATGCCTTTATCATGGGCCAGGTAGATCGGGGCCGTAGCCGTCCCCCAATCGACCGTCGCAAGCCAGCCAGCGTTGCAGTGGGTCAGCAGATTGACCGGGCCACCGCCCTTCCGCTCCGCGACGGCCTCGATCAAAGGCAGCCCATGACTGCCGATAGCGCGGCAGAGGGCCACGTCCTCCTCGCAGATCTCTGCGGCGCGCTGGTAGGCCGCAGCGGCCCGTGCGTTGGCACCCAGCGGCAGCAACAGCTCGTAAAGATCGTCGAGGGCCCAACGCAGATTCACGGCTGTGGGTCGCGTTGCCAACAGCAAGTCGTAGGCGGCCCTTAGCGCTGCGTCGCCGGCCGCCTCCATCATCGCGAGCGCCATTCCATAGGCGGCCGTCGCACCGATCAGCGGCGCGCCGCGAACCTGCATCGAGCGGATCGCCTCCGCAGCTTGTTTCACCGTCGTCAAGCGCTGGGTCTCGAAGCGGTGGGGCAGTCTGGTCTGGTCGATGATCTCGACCGACCAACCGTCCTCCGCCAACCAGATCGTGCGATGGGGAACTCCGTCGACCTTCATGGCAGTGCCTTCGTAAGCGGGGTCTCAAGGCTCGAGTGCAGATCGAAAATCACGCGTTGAGCACGCGCCCGGCAACGGCTGACAGGCGGGCGATCATCTCTGGATCGCGCTTCTCGGGAGCTGTGATGACGGCGGTATCCAGCGCATTGTGACAACCGACCTCGCAGGGGCCAATCCGTTTCGAAAGACGTGGAGTCACGGCGCGCACCAGCGCACGCGCCTTGTCAGCGTTTTCCCGCAACACCTTCACGATAGCCTCCACCGTGACATGGTCGTGGTCGGGGTGCCAACAGTCGTAGTCGGTAACCATCGCGACCGACGCGTAGCAGAGTTCAGCCTCGCGAGCGAGTTTGGCCTCCGGCATGTTGGTCATGCCGATGACGTCGCAGCCCCAACTGCGGTAGAGGTTGGACTCGGCCAGTGTCGAGAACTGCGGCCCCTCCATCGCCAGATAGGTGCCGCCGCGGGTATGGGGAATGGAAAGCTCCGTCATGGCTTCGGCCAGATGGCCGCCCAGGCGGCTGCAGGTCGGATGCGCAAGCGAGACATGGGCGACAAGCCCGGCACCGAAAAAGGAACTCTCCCGCTTGACGGTGCGATCGATGAACTGATCGACCAGAACGAAATGGCCAGGTGGCAGGCCCTCCCGCAGAGAGCCGACGGCGGAAACAGAGATGACTTCCGTCACACCGGCACGTTTGAGGGCATCGATATTGGCCCTGAAGTTCAGATCACTGGGCCCCAGGACGTGGCCGCGTCCATGGCGCGGCAGGAAGACCAGCCTCTGGCCGTCGAGTTCACCGAACAGCAGAGCGTCCGATGGTTTGCCGAAGGGCGAGGTCACTTCGCGCCATTCTCGCTTCTCCAAACCCTCGACGTCGTAAACACCGCTGCCGCCGATCACGCCGATGACCGGCAACTGCCCGCTCTGCCCCATTGCTCATTTCCTCGTACTCCGAAGCCGATAGCGCGATCATAGCCGTTGGCCGGATTCACGAAAGCAATCCCTGCGCGGATGGGGAACGAAAAGAAAAACGGCCGCCGCTGGATCGCGGCGACCGTTTTCGACCTTTACAAGAAAGGCCGGCTTTCGAGAGTAGGTTTAGAGACGGCTTCACGTCTCAGGCTGAAGCCAAACGCTTCCACCTGAGACGATCGCGCTCTAGTGAAGCTTCGACCAGACCTTGCGCTTCACTGCGTACATCAGCCCGGTGAAGACCAGCAGGAAAAGCATCACGGAGAGGCCGGTCTGCTTGCGCGTGTCCATCATCGGCTCCGCCGTCCACATCAGGAAGGTGGCGAGGTCGAGCGACTGCTGCTCCAGAGTCGCTTCCGTACCATCGGCGAAGGTCACGGAATTCGCGTAGAGGATCTGGGGCATGGCGATCTGGTGACCGGGGAAATAGTCGTTCCAATACATGCCCGGCATGAGTTCCACATCGGCCGGCGGGTCGGTGTAGCCCACCATCAGGGCCTTGATGTAGTCGGCCCCGCCTTTGCGCTTCTTAGCCATCAGCGAGAGATCAGGCGGATAAGCACCGTTGTTCAGCAGCCGCGCCTCGTTCTCGTTCCGATAGGGCGAGGGAATACGGTCGGCGGGAATGGCGGGACGCATGAACATGTCGCCATTCTCGTCCGGCCCGTCCTCGACCATGTACTCGGCAGCGAGCGCCTTGATCTGGTCTTCGCTGTAACCGAGTGCGGTCAGATTGCGGAACGCGACGTGCCGCAAGCCGTGACAGGCTGAGCAGACTTCCCGGTAGACCTGGAAGCCACGTTGCTTCGCCATCTGATCGAAACTGCCGAAAACCCCCTCGAAGGAGAAATCGTAGTTGGGCACCGGAACCGCCTTGGCTGCTTCGGCCGGCTGATCGGCCAGCGAAACGAACAGGGAGGCGGCGGTGAGAGCGGAAACTGCGAGCCGCTTTAGCATTACGGCTTCTCCATGGGCTTGGCCGTGGCACCAGCGACGCTGCCGCCACCGCGCAGGACCGGCTCGCTGATCGAGGCCGGGAGCGGCTTTGGCCGTTCGATGATGCTCAGGAGCGGCAAGATGACAACGAAATAGGCGAAGTAGTAGGCCGTCGCGATCTGCGAAATCAGCACGAAAGGCTCTTCCGCCGGCATGGCACCCATGTAGCCGAGCACCACCAGCGCCACCAGCAGCAGCAGGAAGAACTGCTTGAAGAGCGGGCGGAAGCGGCCCGAACGCACCGGCGAACGATCCAGCCAGGGCAGCACGAAGAGCACGGCGATGGCGCCGAACATTGCGATCACACCGCCCAGCTTGGCATCGATCAGCACGATGTCGGTGAAGGGGATACCGATGTCGAAGGTGACCGCCCGCAAGATGGCGTAGAAGGGCAGGAAGTACCATTCAGGCACGATGTGCGGCGGCGTCACCAAGGGGTTCGCTTCGATGTAGTTCTCCGGATGCCCCATGTAGTTGGGGGCGAAGAACACGACGGCCGAGAATACCAGCAGGAAAACGCCCAGCCCAAAGAGATCCTTCGTGGTGAAGTAGGGATGGAACGGGATCTTGTCCTGCGGGCCCTTGGCATCGATCCCCAGGGGATTGTTCGAGCCGAAGCGATGCAGCGCCCAGAGGTGCAGAAACACCACGCCCACGATGACGAAGGGCAGCAGGTAGTGCAGCGCAAAGAAACGGTTGAGGGTCGGGTTGTCGACGCTGAAACCGCCCCAGAGCCAGACCACGATATCCGGCCCGATCAACGGGATCGCGGAGAAGAGGTTGGTGATCACGGTGGCGCCCCAGAATGACATCTGACCCCAGGGCAGCACGTAGCCCATGAAGGCCGTCGCCATCATGAGCAACAGGATCACGACGCCGAGCATCCAGAGAATTTCACGCGGTGCCTTGTAAGAGCCGTAGTAGAGACCGCGCAGGATGTGGATGTAGACGACGATGAAGAAGAAGTGGGCGCCGTTCATATGAACGTAGCGCAGCAGCCAACCGCCGTTCACGTCCCGCATGATCCGCTCGACGGAGTCGAAAGCATAGTCGACGTGCGGCGTGTACTGCATCGCCATCAGGATGCCCGTGGCGATCATGATCACCAGTACGATCCCGGCCAGCGAGCCGAAGTTCCACATGTAGCTGAGGTTCCGAGGCGTCGGATACTCGTTCAGCTCTGCGTTCATGAAGCTGAAGATCGGTAGGCGGTATTCGATCCACCGCACCAACCCGTTGTTCGTTTGAAAAGCCATGCTTCGCGACCTTTATGCGCTTGAGGCGATCCGAGCCCAGCCCGACTCAGCCGATGGTGATCGTCGTATCGCTGATGAAGGTGTACTCCGGCACTTCGAGGTTTCGCGGCGCCGGACCTCTGCGGATCCGCCCCGAGGTGTCGTAGTGCGACCCGTGGCAGGGGCAGAACCAGCCGCCGAACTCACCCTTGTTGTCGTTCGGGTTCTGGCCCAGGGGAATGCAACCCAGATGCGTGCAGACACCGACCATGACCAGCCACTGCGGCTGCACGACACGATCTTCGTCACTCTGAATGTCGATCAAATCATCCAGCGGCACAGCCTGCGCCTCGGCAATCTCTTCTTCCGTGCGATGCCGAATGAAGACCGGCTTGCCACGCCAGGTGACAGTAATCGCCTGGCCGACCGTGATCGGGCTCAAGTCGACATCGATGCTCGCCAGGGCAAGCACGTCTGCCGAAGGGTTGAGCGAGTTGATCATCGGCCAAACCGCGCCGACGACACCGACCGCGCCGACGGCGCCGGCGGCCAGATAGAGGAAATCCCGCTTGGACTCGTCTTCGACGCCCTGCTGAACGTCCGCACTGTCAGCCATTTTTGCGTTCCGTATCCCTAGACAAACGACTCTACAAAGTTCTGTCTGCTACGGCGTAGAGGCGGCGCAAACGGCCGTTCCACTCACCGATAAATACAGCGCTCCGCCAAGCTGGAGATTGCGGCGAGCTGCCGCATCGCTTCGACTCCGGCTCGGCTTTCGCCAGACAGTCGCCCTATCGCGCGCGCTGGGATATAGAGGAAATAGCCCGCGAGAGTAAAGGACAACCGGTCCAACGGAACCCCAGCGAGATAGCGGTCAAGCGATTTAGCTGAAGTTCCTTCAGTAGCATGACTCCTGTTAGTTAAAATTCCCATGAAATTGGTCCTCTATCAGCCGGATATTCCTCAGAACGCAGGCACCCTCCTGCGATTGGGCGCCTGCCTGGGCATTGCCGTGGAGGTGATAGAGCCTTGCGGATTCGTCTGGGACGACCGACGCCTTCGCCGTGCCGGCATGGATTACCTCGCCGGCGTCGACCTGACCCGCCACAGCTCCTGGGACGCCTACGCAGAAGCCCGGCGCACCTCACACGAACGGCTAGTGCTGCTGACCACCAGGGCGCCCAGGCCCTATACCGATTTCACTTTCGCGCCGAACGATGCGCTTCTGCTCGGCCAGGAGAGCGCCGGCGTCCCCGAAGCGGTGCACGCGGAAGCCGACGCCAGCCTGCGCATTCCGTTGCGAAGCGGACAGCGCTCCCTCAACGTGGCGGTCGCCGGCGCCATGGTGCTCGGTGAAGCGTTGCGGCAAACAGCACAGTTCCCGCGGGAGGAAAAATAGATGAGCGACACCGCCGAGCAGCAGGCAAGCTGGAGCGACCAACAAAGGCGTGCGGAAGCCTGGTTTCAGGACCTGCGCGACCGGATCTGCTCGGCGTTCGAGCAACTGGAAGACGAGTTGGCCCCGCCACAGCAGCATGCGGACAAACCGGCCGGCCGCTTCGAGTACAAAACCTGGGATCGCGTGGAGGAAGACGGCACCCAGGGCGGCGGCGGACGCATGGGTCTGATGCATGGCCGCGTCTTCGAAAAGGTCGGGGTCAACACCTCGACGGTCCACGGAACCTTCAGCCCGGAGTTCGCCAAGCAGATTCCCGGCGCAGCGGAAGCGCCCCAGTTCTGGGCCTCTGGCATCTCGTTGGTGGCTCATATGCAGTCGCCGCTGGTGCCCGCGGTGCACATGAACACCCGCCATATCGTCACCACCAAGTCCTGGTTCGGTGGCGGCGCCGATCTGAACCCCATGTACCCGGTCGAGTCGGATACCGCCGACTTTCACGCTGCGCTGAAGCGGGCCTGCGATGCCCACGATCCGGCCCACTACGAGAAGTTCAAGGCCTGGTGCGACGACTACTTCATGATCAAGCACCGAGGCGAAGCCCGCGGCGTCGGCGGCATCTTCTACGACTACCTGGAGGACGACTGGGAGGCGGACTTCGCTTTCACCCAGGACGTCGGCCGCGCCTTTCTAGACATCTACCCGCAGCTGGTGCGACGCCATCTGCAAGACCCCTGGACGGAGGAGCATCGCCGGCACCAACTGTTCCGGCGCGGACGCTATGTCGAGTTCAACCTGATCTACGACCGCGGCACGACCTTCGGGCTCAAGACCGGCGGCAACGTGGAGGCCATTCTGATGTCCCTGCCGCCTCTGGCCGCTTGGCCATAGACGACGGTCAGCAACGCCTTTCACTGGACGCCACGTGAATGTGGCACGGTTTCGGCGCGTACCATGCGGAATGGTCAAACTGCTCGCCCTCTGCCTTCTGTTCGTGGTCTTGCAAAGCGAGCCGGCGATTGCGCAGACCTTGCTGCGCGATCCGGATCGAAGCGCGTCACCCACACGGCCTTGGGTGGTCGACCGGACCGGCCTGACCGCCGTTCCCCTGCCGGCACGGGGATGGTGTCCGACAGCGCAACAGGGCGGGACAGGCGTGGTCCGGTTACGCGTCGACGCGCTCGACAGCCGAGCCTACGCCGCGCCACGCCGCGACCTGCAACGCTTTTTGTCGGGTGTGCGCTTTCTCGTGGAACAGGATTGCCCGCAGGTCTGGGCCATCGAGGTTCAAGGCTACGCTGCCGGGGCCCGCAGCTTTCTCGGCAGCCTGATGCGCGAGGATGGCTGGGCCCTGCAGGGCGCTCAGCTCGACGGCACCGGACGGCCGCGCTGAACCCTGCAGACCGGATGACGGCTACATCCAGAGTGTACGGCTGGTCTGGTCCTTGCCTTGATAGAGGTCGGCGACCCATTCGCCGTAGCCGTTGTAGAGTTGCGTCGGGACGCGCTCGCGAACGCCCAGGAGCTCTTCGGTCTCCTGACTCCAACGCGGGTGCGGCACCTCGGGATTGACGTTGGCCCAGAAGCCGTACTCGTTACCCTGGATCTCTTCCCAGAAGGACACCGGACGCTCGCGGGTGAACTCGAAGGCGACGACCGACTTGATCGATTTGAAGCCGTACTTCCAAGGCACCACTAGACGCAGGGGCGAACCATTCTGCTTGGGCATCGGCTTGCCGTAGAGGCCGGTCCCCATAAAGGCCAGTTCGTTGGTCGCCTCTTCGATCGTCAAGCCTTCGACGTAGGGCCAGGGATACCAGCTGGAGCGCTGACCGGAGGCCACCTCAGGGTCCATGAAGGTCACCATCTTGACGTACTTCGCCGACGACAGCGGCTTGGCGAGTTCCACCAGCTGACGCATCGGGAAACCGGCCCAGGGCACGGCCATCGCCCAGGCCTCCACACAGCGATGCCGGTAGAGCCGCTCCTCCAGGTCCACCTTGGCCAGAAGATCGTCGATGTCGATGTCCTGCGGCTGCTCGACTTCGCCCGTCAGAGAAATCGTCCAGGGTCGGATTGGCAGATCCTGCGCCCTCTGCCAGATGTTCTTGGACGAACCGAATTCGTAGAAGTTGTTGTACGTAATGGCCAGTCGCTCTTCGGTGACATCCCGGTCCAGCACGAAGGTTTCATTGCGCGGTACAGGGTAAAGGTCGGCGCTGGGATCTCCGGTAGCGGCCTGCGCCAGTTGCACGGCGTCCAGCCTCTCCCCTGCCAGGCTATCCGCCTGGGCCGGCTCGTCACAGGCCGCCAGCAACCCGCCGGCCCCGAGCAGGACCGAGCCCGCTGCCGCACCGCGCAGAAACCGGCGTCGCCCCTGGTAGACCGACTCCGGAGTCGCGGTCGATTCGGGCAGTTCCCAGCCACGGCGGCGCTTGATCAGCATGAAAAGGTTCTCCCGTTTTTCACCAGCGTCCTAACTTAAGACGTGGCGCGCACAGTCCAACTCACAGCTTAGAGAGCGCCGGGCGGGACAGGCGGATAGGGTCACGGACCGCTTGCGAGAAGCTGCCGACCTGACGCCCACTCCGTGCTTGAGGTGACATCGCTTAAGCGAGCCTGCTCTAAGCGGGCTGAGCGGGCGCCGACGGGCGGAGGCCTCTCCAAAGCAGGAACATCCCGGCGATCAATGCAACGTTGACGCCCACCTGAAGTAAGAGTTGCCCCTCAGTGAGTTGACCCAGCACGGCGAAGATGTAGGCGCCGTAAGCAATGCCCAAAACCTGCTCCCCGACGGCGATCCATAGGAAACTCAAGTATCGCAGGGGGTCGAACAGCATGATGAGGTACACGCCCGCCAACAGAAGCATCACCATGCCGTACTGCTTGCTCATGGCGTGGAGTTCCGCATTCCATCCGTCCGGCGCGGTCCAACCGACGAGTTCCGCACCAAATTGGGGGGAGAAGGTGGACAGCAATCCAAAGGCCAGATGCCACAGGACCCAAAGAGCGAGCCCAGCTTTGAGAATAGCGACTTTGGAGGTGTTCATCGGTCGATCCACCCTTCCGCTTCACAGGCTTTACGCCGGCCTTGTCAAACTGCATTGACAGGAAGGATAGATCGTTCGTCTACGTTTACAACCGGGCCGAAGCTCGGCACGGCCATCGGAGGGATGGCAGTGCCGAGCAGGAAGAAGGAAAACGGCCCTGTCGGAGAGGGAGGCCCAACAAACCTCAAAGTCTGGACGGAGCCCGCAGGCGGGCAACGACAGACTACTGAATGTGCGAGCGCAGCATCCAGGCCGCCTTTTCATGAACGGCCATACGATCGACCATCATCCCGATCGTCACTTCGTCGCCGGCGTTCTCCGCCGTCGTCTGCACACTGCGTGCCACCCGGGACAGAGCCTCGTTGTCGCCCGTCAGTTGCTTGACCATGTCCTCCGCGTTCGGCGGGCTACTCGGCGCTTCGGCGATCGACTTCAACTCGGTGAACTGGGCATAGCTGCCCGGCGCGAAATGACCGAGAGCACGGATCCGCTCCGCAATCTCGTCGGCAGCCAGACGCAGTTCGTTGTACTGCTCCTCGAAGAGCGTGTGCAGCGGGCCGAAGTGCGGGCCGGTGACGTTCCAGTGGAAGTTCTGGGTCTTCAGATACAGGGTGTAGGTGTCCGCGAGCACACGAGACAGCCCCTCGGAAACAACCTTACGGTCCTCGTCACTCAAACCGGTGTTCAAGCTCATCATCGATCTCCTTTTTGATCTTTCGGGAATAACCCTACTCGGCTATCCACACAAGAGCTGATATAGCTCTCCAAAAGACAGTTACAACACTCTTTGGAAGAATTCTAAAAACTTCGGTCGGATGGGGTTACCCTTGCCGGGACCGTCGTTACGGCAGCGATCACCCTCGCGCACTACCCCACCGCCAGGGGCAGGCGGCCACCTCGTTTTCCAAGACGTCAATCCTACTCTATTGCGCCGCCTGGCGCTCCTGCACCACGCGGTCCGCCAGCCGGCCGGTTAGTTCGGACAGGTGGTCGAAACTTCCAACGAAGTTGCCGATGCCCTGGGTGGCCGAGCGCAGTTCGACAATCAGATCGCGCAGCTCCGACGCCGGCAGGTAAGCCTGCACCTCGTCCCAGCCGTCCCAGCCTGGCTTGGCATTGAAACCGAGGATCTGACCGCGCCGACTGGAAAGCAGCCCGTGAATTCTGCTGGTGTGCGCATTGGGTACAGAGACCGCTACTCGGTGTATCGGCTCTAGCAACATCGGCTGACAATCCGACAAGCCATCCTGCATTGCCATTCGGCCGGCAGTCTTGAAGGCCATTTCCGAAGAGTCGACCGAGTGAAACTGTCCATCGTTAAGAGTGACCGCGACGTCCACCACCGGAAAGCCGAGAGGACCGTGTTGTAGCCCCTCCAGAATCCCGGCTTCCACCGCCGGGATAAACTGCTTGGGAATGGCTCCGCCGACGATCTTGTCGTGAAAAGCAAAGCCGGAACCGCGCGGTCGCGGCGCGATACTGAGTCTGACGTCGGCGAACTGGCCGTGACCGCCGGTCTGCCGCTTATGTCGGGCGTGATGGTCGGCGGCACGGCGGATCGTCTCTTTATAGGCCGGTCGGGGAAGGTCAGCTTCCACATCGACGTTGAAGCGGCCCGACAGCTTGTCCAGAGCGATACGCAGATGGACCTCGCCCTGGCCCCATAGTTTGGCCTCCCCCGTGTCCCGGTCCATCTCGAGGGACAGAGCCCGGTCCTCTTCCAGAAGCTTGCTCAAGGCCGCGCTCAGCTTGACCTCGTCGCTACGGTTCCGCGGCTGGATGGAAAGAGCGTAGACAGGGGTCAGAGGCTCGACCCAGTCGGCTGCGGCGCTGCTGTCAGGACACAGCAGGTCGCCCGTGCGGATCCCGTCGAGCTTGCCCAGACCGATCAGGTCGCCTGCTTTGGCTTCGCTTGCCTTCTCCAGGTGAGTGCCTTGCAGACGAAACAGCGCCGCCACCCGCTGACCGGCAAGACGGTCGCCCTCCTTCAAACGACCGCGCAACACTCGCGCCACGGAGACCTTTCCGGCGTGGGCCAAATTGAGCGTGCGCGCCACGGCCGCACAGGCCTCGCTTCCGTCCTCCTTGCCGTTCCGCTCCGCCTTGGGCGCGACACCCAGACGCCCGGATGCCACCGCAGGCCCCGGCGTTTCGTGGCGCAAAGCCTTCAGAAGCCGCCGGATTCCATTGTCCTGCTCGGCCGAACCGAGAAACACCGGGACGATACGGTCCGCCGCAAGATTGGTCCTGAGATGGCGATAGACTTCGTCGTTGGCCGGAACCCTGTCTTCCAGCAACTGCTCCAGAAGGCCGTCGTCGAAGTCGGCCAGGGTTTCCAGCAGACTCTGGCGCGCCTCAAGTTCACGATCCCGAAGGTCCTCGGGGATTTCGACCAGGTCGGACGGGGCGTGCGGGTTGTAGTGCCAGGCCCGCTCGCTGACCAGATCGACGGCACCGGATACGGCACCGTCCTCGCGCATCGGCACCTGGCGGAGCACCAAGGGCCGGGAGGAGGCTATCTGAAAGTTCGCGAGCAAATCCCGCACACGCTCACCGCCGGCCCCCGTCAGCTTATCCATCTTGTTGACGAACAGTAGGTGTGGAATTTGACGGTCGTCCAGGAACTTCAAAAGGGGCATCAGGGCGAGCGCCTTGGCAGAGTTCGGCTCTGCCACGACCACGGCAATGTCGGCAGCGATCAGCGCGTCCTGGGCATCTTGAGCAAGCTCGACGGACCCAGGGCAATCGATGAAGGACCAGGCATCCTCCAGATAGGTCGCCTGCGCGATGTTGGGCTCCACGCTCATATGCCGGGACTTGGCCTCGGCCGAGGTATCGCCCACGAGGCCCTTACGATCCGTAACACCGGCGGCGAAGAGCAGAGCCTCTAGCAGACTGGTCTTGCCACTGCCGTAAGGCCCGACGAGCACAGCGCAGCGGGCCGCGCCGTTTTGCGGTTTCGTCATGACGGTTCCTCCCCGTTTGACGGCCCGCACGCTCCCTATTCCGGTGTGGTAGCGAACGGGTCATCGGTTGGCCGCCCGGGGAGGTGGCCGGGTCAGTTGAGCCTTCGTCGCCGCAGCCCGGCCGATTCACCGTACCCGGGCTGGAATGATAGAATGCTCTCAGGCATGACCCTGCTTGGCAATCGCCTTTCGCCCTGCCCCCTGTTACTTTCCGGCGCCATGACGCCCCCGACGACACCTCCGAGTCGCGCATTCTCGAACAGCTTCGACGTGGTGATCGCCGGCGGCGGCGTGATCGGCTCCGCAGTGGCTTACTTTCTGGCGGCGCATCCCAACTTCGACGGGCGCATTTGCGTGGTCGAGCGCGACCCGAGCTACCAGAACGGCGCCACTGGACGCTCGGCAGGCTCCATCCGCCAGCAGTTCTCGACGATCGAGAACATTCGCATGTCCCAGTTCGGCATCACCTTCCTGAAAACTTTGGGCAAGACCCTGGAGGTCGACGGCGAGCGACCTGATGTGCAGCTGCATGAGGGCGGCTACCTTTTCCTGGCCAGCGAGGCGGGACTGGAGACGCTACACGCGAACCACGCGGCGCAGACGGCCGAGGGCGCGCCAGTGATCCTCCTGGACCGCGAGGGACTGGCCGCACGCTTTCCCTGGCTCAATCTCGAAGGTCTCGCCGCCGGTTGTTTCGGCACGGCCGAGGAAGGCTGGTTCGACCCCTTCGCGCTGCTGCAAGCCTTCCGCCGCAAGGCCGTGGCGCTGGGCGTCACCTACCTAGCCGACGAGGTTGTCGGCATAGTCCGGCGAAATGGCAAAGTGACCGGCGTGACTCTGGGTGCCGACGAGCGATTGGATTGCGGCTGGTTGGTCAATGCCTCTGGAATCCGTGCGCGGGACGTCGCGAGAATGGCCGGCATCGATAACCTGCCGGTCCATCCGCGCAAGCGCCAGGTCTTCGTCTTCGACTGCCGCGAGCGCTTGTCGGGCTGTCCGCTGATCATCGATCCCAGCGGTCTCTATGTCCGGCCCGAGGGCAACGGTTACATCTGCGGGATCTCCCCGGGACCCGATGAACCCGACCCCGACTGCGACGACCTGGAGGTGGATCACAGCCTGTTCGAAGAGCGACTCTGGCCACTGCTCGCCGCGCGCGTTCCAGCCTTCGAGTCGATCAAGCCGACCGGCGCCTGGGCGGGTCACTACGATCTCAACAGCTTCGACGCCAACGCAGTTCTCGGACCCCACCCGGACCTTCCCAACTTTCTTTTCGCGAACGGCTTCTCCGGCCACGGGCTGCAACAGAGTCCCGCCGTCGGTCGCGCCTTGGCCGAAGTGATCGTAGATGGCGGCTATAGCAGCCTCGACCTGAGCCGCTTCGGCTACGAAAGGATCGCCGCACAGCGGCCGATCGCCGAGAAGAACGTCGTCTAGGCCTCTGTGACGCCCAGCAAAGCAACGAGAGCGAAGGGCGAGGCCGCCAGCCGCTTCAACGGAAAACCTCCATCGCGTCGTCGAGGCGTTGCTGGTCGATGACCGCGATCAGTAAGACCATCATGTCGACAGCAGCACCGTCACTCGCCAGAGGCAAGATCAGGCGGTGATAACTCAGAGTCTCACGCCCCTCTTCGACCGGATAGATCCTCCGGGAGAGATGCGGCACGCCTGAGGCCGCGATCTGCTGGTAGAGCGCCTGCGCCTGAGCCAGATAGTCGCCGCCGTAGAGCTCCTCGAAGCGCTTGCCGGTCGGATCGCGCCGCGCTCGTCCAACGATCTCCGTACCTGCCAGACGGTAGCGAAAACCAAACCGACCGGCTTCGGTCAGGACGTCGATCAGGGCGATGCGCGGTAAAAGACTTGGAAAGTCGAGCGGGTCGAGATCGCATCGGGCGGGCAGGCGCCCGGCTCTAGAGCGCGAGAACCAATAATCGAGAAATGCGGACTGCTCCGGATGGACGATCCGGTCGCGAAGTTCGGCCACAGCGGTCTCGAGGTCGGACGCCATCTCTCACTTCCCAGCAACCTTGAGGAAACACAAGGCTCACGGAAGACACTATTAAATCGGGTGAAACCTGTCGAGATATGCACGCTATAAACGTATTAACACAGACGAGTTCCCTAGGTGCGATCGGAAATCGAGAGCAAGCCTCCCTTATGCGGAGTCGCTCTTCTCGGCCTTTTCCGCCGCTTGGGCCGCCTCATGTTGGCGGAGCATGTAGGGCAACTGGCTCATCACGAAGATGAAGTTGATGCCCATCTGTCCGACCGTGTCGAAGGTCACCCAGAAGTCTGTCGACTGCGTGCGCCAGACCAGCTCGTTCAGCCCCGCCATGACCAAAAAGAACACTGCGAAGCGCAGGGTCATGACGCGCCAGGCGGCATCTGGCATGGCAAAGGCACGGTTGATCATCAGTTTCAGCAGGGGCTTGCCGAGCAGCAGGGAACCGTAGAGCGCGACGGCAAAGATCACCTGCATTACCGTCGGTCGGATCTTCAGCCAAATCTCGTCCTCGAAGGCCAAAGTCAGTCCGCCAAAGACACCCAGAATCGCCGCAGCGAAGAGCGGCAGCCAGGGGATCGCTCGCGCCACTGCCCAGGAGGTGACTACTGCCAGCAGAGTCGCCGCCATAAGAGCGGCCGTCGCGGTCAGGATGTCGCTGGCGAAATATACAGCCAGAAAAACGAGCAGAGGTGCGTAGTCGCAGGCCGGCTTCAGCCAGGCAGGGCCTCTTTCATCGCGGTCAGGCTGTGACTCACCCTTCAGCAACAGCCGCCCGCCTCCCCTCGGCGAAGGGGCGGAGGTCCGCATAGACCTTTCGGCTGGCCGGCGTGGCGATGCCGGCCTCCTCACCCAGGCGGAGGGTCGCACCGGTCAGCCACTCCAGCTCCAGAGGATTCCCGCGCTCCAGATCGAGCAGCATGGAGGGTTTGACTGCGGCACCCAGCTCGTCGAAGCGATCGTAGACCGTCTTTTCCCAGCCGTCGGAAAAGGCAACGCCGCGCGCCCGACCAACCGCGATACACTCGCTCGCCAGCGCCTGCAGCAGCTCGCGCCCGCCGGCGCTGTCTCGTAAACCGCCGATGTCCTTGCGGTAATGGCTGCAAGCCCCCGCGAGCGGCGCGAGGGTGCTGAACTTCTCCCAGAGAGCACGAGTGACATCGTCGGTCAGGATTGCATCAAGTCCCGCGCGTTCCAGGGCCGACTGGAGCGCTTCGGCACGGGGCAAGCGGCGCCCGTCCAGCTCCCCGAAAACGATCCGCGCATGCTGCGTGTTGTGGCGGATCACGCCAGGCGCTTCGATATGGGCCGAGATGTAGGCGACGCCGCCGAGCAAGTTGTCCGAACCGATGACCTTGCCAAGCAGTTCGACGGACTCCACGCCGTTCTGAAGCGGAACGACAGCCGTCTCGGGGGTCAGCAGCGGGCGGATCGCCTCGGCCGCTTCCGGCAGCGACCACATCTTGGTGCAAATCAAGACAGCGTCGACCGCTCCTGTCGTCTCGGCGCTTTCGTGCAGCGTCACCGGCTTGAGATGGACGTCGCCGCGTGCGGAGAAGACCCGGAGGCCGTCTCGGCGCATCGCCTCGGCGAAGGCACCGCGCGCAACGAAGACCACCTCTTCGCCCGCCTCAGCCAGGCGGGCGCCGAAGTAGGCGCCGATTCCGCCGCTGCCGAAGATCAGGATCTTCATAGGAGATCCGCTATTTCAAAGCTTCGCATGCGCGTTTGATGCGCTTGCAGGCCTCTTCCAACGCCTCGGTCGAGGTTGCGTAGGAGATGCGGAAATAGGGAGAAAGGCCGAAGGCCGCGCCCTGCACCACCGCGATACCCTCGCCCTCCAGCAGATAGGTCACGAAGTCCTCGTCCGACTCGATCTTCTTTCCCTCGGGCGTCGTCTTGCCGATCGCGCCGGCGCAGGAGGGATAGACGTAGAACGCACCCTCGGGCCTAGAGCAGCTCAAGCCTGGGCAGGTGTTGAGTGCATCGACCACCAGATCCCGCCGTTGCCTGAAGACGGCGTTGTTGTCGGGAATGAAATCCTGAGTACCGTTCAGCGCCTCGACCGCCGCCGCCTGACTCACCGACGAGGGGTTGCTGGTCGACTGCGACTGGATCTTGGCCATGGCTTTGATCAGGTTCACCGGGCCGCCGGCGAAGCCGATGCGCCAGCCGGTCATGGCGTAGGCTTTAGAGACACCGTTGACCGTGAGAGTCCGATCCAGAAGCTTCGGCTCGACCTGCGCCAAGGTGGCGAACTCAAAGCTGTCGTAGGTCAGCTTCTCGTACATATCGTCGGTCATCACGTAGACCTGCGGATGCCGCAGCAGAACCTCCGCAAGCGCCTTCAACTCATCCGCCGTATAGGCCGCCCCTGTCGGGTTGCTCGGACTGTTCAGGATCAGCCATTTGGTCTTTTTGGTGATCGCCTGCTCTAGATCGTCCGCCTGCAGCTTGAAGCCGGCGTTCTGCGAGCAGGGCACCACGACCGGTTCGCCCTCGGCCAATAGAACCATGTCCGGGTAGGAGACCCAGAAGGGCGCGGGGATGATCACCTCGTCGCCCGGGTCGAGCGTCGCCATCAGGGCGTTGTAGAGAACCTGTTTGCCGCCCGTGCCAACCGTAATCTGCTCCGGCGCATAGCTCAGATCGTTGTCGCGCTTGAACTTGTCGACAATCGCTTGCTTCAGCTCGGGCGTACCGTCAACGGCCGTATACTTCGTATCGCCGCGATCAATCGCGGCGACCGCGGCCCGCTTGACGTTCTCGGGCGTGTCGAAGTCCGGCTCGCCCGCACCGAGACCGATCACGTCGCGACCTGCGGCCTTCAATTCGCGTGCCTTCGTCGTAACGGCGATGGTCGGAGAGGGCTTGATGCGGGATAGGCGCTCGGCAAGCAGCGACATCGCGAAGATCCTCCGGAACTGGGTCCGCCAACCTGCGAACCGAGAAAAGCGAGCCGGAAGCTATCGGAGGGCGTAGAGGATGACAACCTTGCGAAGGCATGCGGTCTCGCCCGCGACCACTGCCAAGCGAGAGCCCCATCTTTGACTCATGACTCCTCAGGCGTGTCGAGGTCGGATTCTGTTCGCCTGTAGCGGAGGGTCACGATGGGACAATCGTCGAACGACAGCGCGACGATGCGTAACGGCTACCTTACCTTGCTGAGCTATGAGAGCCCGCGCAGGAGACGACGGCGGCGCACTCGGCAAGCCCTCACCTACACGGTCCTGCTGCTCGCCGCCGCCTTCGGAGCCCTACTGCTTCTGGCCGAACTGGCGCCACCCACCTGAAGCGCGACTGCACCTTGGAGTCCAGGCCGCACGGCGCGGTCAGTCGAGTTAGGCTGCGGCCTGCGCGGCTCCGATCGTCCGTTCGGATTCCAGGGTGACGGCAACGGCGTGAACGACCGCCGCGATCCGCAGGGCATCCTGAACGCCCTCCTTGGTCGCACCCTTGCTCAGCACCTCCCGCTCGTGGGCATCCAGGCACATCCCGCAGCCGTTGATCGCGGAAACCGCCAAGGAAATCAGCTCAAAATCGAGCTTGTCGATGCCCGGATTGGCAATGGCATTCATCCGGAGCCGCGCCGGCAGCTTCCCGTAGTCGGCGTTGGAGATCAGGTGGGTCGAACGATAATAGATGTTGTTCATCGCCATCAGCGCCGCTGCGGTGCGAGTGGCCGTTTGCGCCTCTGGAGACAGGCGCGTCGCCGCATCCTGGGCAATCGCCTCTAGCACCTCGGGATTGCGGCTGGCGATGGCACTTGCCAGCGCGATCCCCCAGACCTGCTGTTCGGTGAGGTTGTGCGGCTCCAGCACGTTGGAGAGATTGAGCTTGATATCCTTGGCGTAGGCGGGGATACGGCTTCTGAGACTGTCGACGGTCATTGGGAACCTCCTGGCGTTCGGAAACCCTGGCGTGTCTTGAAGAGGTGAGGCCTGGAGCAGGCGTGGTGGCGCAGCAGCCGGGCTCGATGCGAGAGCGCTCTCGGGGCCGGTCGCGAGAGTGCGACGGCCCCAAGAGCGGAAACGACCTCGCCGACTGGGCGGCCCGGTCCTACGCGACCTTCAGGACCTCTTCGCCCTTCTCCCAATTGCAGGGGCAGAGTTCGTCGGTCTGCAGTGCGTCCAGCACGCGCAGCGTCTCCTTGACGTTGCGGCCGACATTCAAGCCGTTGACGGCGACATGCTGGATGACGCCCTCGGGATCCACGACGAAGGTGGCACGGAGCGCCACGCCCTCGGTCCGGTCGAGAATGCCGAGCTGATCGGCCAGCTCGCGCTTGATGTCGGAGACCATCGGGAAGGGCAGCGCACGCAGGTCTTCATGGTCGCGCTTCCAGGCATGGTGGACGAACTCGTTGTCCGTCGACACGCCAAGCACCTGGGCATCGCGGTCGGCGAACTCTTCTGTCAGACGCCCGAATTCGGCGATTTCGGTCGGGCAGACGAAGGTGAAGTCCTTCGGCCAGTAGAAAACCACCAGCCACTGGCCGGGATAGCTCTTGTCGGTCACCTGCTCGAAGGCCTCGGAGGGAGCCTGCGGGGTGCCGGCCTTGACGGCGGTCAAATCGAAGCTGGGGAAGCTGTCGCCAACGGTGAGCATCAGGTCTTGTCTCCTTCTGGAAGATCTTGCGATGTCGCGCAGCCACACCGGCCGGCGGCCGAAGATGGTCAACCGTCGTCAGTACCAGTAATAGGTAAGAGATGGTTCCTGGAACGCATCCAATGCGCAACTGACACCGGAGAATAGTATTTTGCTGCAGTGCGTCAAGAGCCGGATTGCGGCCGACGGTGAGCCTTGCTGCGACGTTTCGAAGCGAGGGACGGAAGGACCCGGGGCCATGGCCGCGTCACGCCGTGCCGCCGCGACTCTACCTTTCGAAATGGCTCTTCAGGATCGACCCAGCGACAAACCCCGCAACGGCCGCGCCAAGGCCGATCGCCTCCGACCGGAAAACGATGTAGCCGAGTACGGACAGTAGCACGGCGCAAACTACGGGAAACCAGGACATCGGAGTTCAAGGCCCCAATCGCATGAGCAAGCCGGTCATCCGGATGCATCGACTCGAAGATATATCGTTTTAGAGCAGGCATCGTTCAAAAACGCTGTCTTGCGAGGCTTTTCGATAAGAGCGAATCAGCCCGGCAAGTTAGTCTTTGCTGACAATAGGCTTTCACAGCCTTCAGCTGTGGCCCGGCCTGGGAAAGGCCCGAACGCACTGGCCTGGGAAAGGCCCGAACGCAAAGGGCGAAACCATGTCGCTGAAGATCGTGCGACGCCTGCTGCCCGACTGGGGAGCGACTTACGGACCGCCTGGAGACGGGCCCTTTCCGGCAGTGCTGGTCCTGCACGGGTCGGAGGGCGCCTGGGCAGGCTGGAGTCATCGCAACGCTGTCATTCTGGCGGCTCACGGCTTCCTGGCCTTTCCGTTCGGCTACTCCGAGGGCGGCAATCCCTGGAATGCAGGCAGCATCCTGGACGTGCCGCTCGATCGGACCGTCGAAGCCTTGGCAGCGCTCGGGTCCTTCGCCGTAAGCGGAGCGGGCCTCGGCTTGTACGGCGTCTCGCGCGGCGCAGAGCATGCCTTACTGGTCGCCTCCCTGATGGCGCGCGACCGCTTGGACGGCTTGCCCGACGCCATTGCCGTCCACGCGCCGGCCGACGTCGTCTGCGGCGCCTTCCGGGCAGCTAAGTGGCGCGATCGCGGCGATCCGGGCTGGCAAGTCTGGGACCCGGCAGAGACGGCCTGGACCTGGCGCGGCAGCAGCGAAGCTCTGCGCCCGACGACCCCCATCGAGATCGAGCGCTACCCGGGCCCCCTGTTTCTCAGCCACGGCACGGACGACACGATGTGGAGCAGCGAGATGACCCGCCGTCTCGAACAGCGCCTGACGGCGGCGGGCCGTCATCCCGAGGTTCACTACTACGAAGGCCAGGACCACATGCCCGACGGTCCGACGGAGAACGAGCATCATGCTGCGGTCATCGAATTCTTCGCGAGACACTTGCGACGCTAGCAATCACCAAGGTCGAGCTAGAACCGGCTACATCAAAGTTCTGCATGCCCGGCCGTGCTGAGATGTCGAGCCGCCGCAACGCTGCAAAGGGAGCCAAATGGAACCGCGAATCAGCATAGTCACCCTCGGCGTGGCGGACCTACAGCGAAGCAGTGCTTTCTATGAAGCGCTCGGTTGGCAACCGGCCGCGAAGCAGTTCGAAGGCATCCGCTTCTTCCGCTGTGGCTGCATGGCCCTGGCGCTCTATCCCGGAGACAAGCTGGCTGAAGATGCAGGACTGCCTGCGACGGCCTACGCCCCCGAGCAGACCTTCAGCGGAGTCACCCTGGCGCACAACACCCGCAGCCGCGAAGCCGTCGACGATGTTTTGGCCGAGGCGAAGTCGGCCGGTGCCGAGGTCGTCAAACCGGCAGCCGAGGCATTCTGGGGCGGCTACTCGGGCTACTTTCGCGACCTTGACGGGCATCTATGGGAGGTGGCGTGGAACCCGCACGCGCCGCTGGACGAGAACGGCACACCGCAGCTACCCGATTGACGCGGTCGCTCCACCTCGCCCGTTCGCGAAGCGACGACGTCAGCCAGACCCCGTTTCCGCCAACGCTGCCTGCTGGCTTGCGGTAAAGCCAATGATCACGCGACCATCCGGCAGCTCGAAAACCGGCCGCTTGATCAGGGCCGGGTGATCGGCCAGCAAAGCGGCAGCGGTCTTGGCCGTGACGCCGGACCGCACCTCCTCCGGCAACTGCCGCCACGTGGTGCCGCGGCGGTTCAGAACCGTCTCCCAACCGAGCGCGGTCAACCAAGCCTCCAGCCGCGACTGCGGCAGGCCGTCGGCGCGCAGGTCGTGAAAGCGGTGAGCAAGGCCCCGATCCGACAGCCAGCTCCGGGCCTTGCGGCAGCTATCGCAGTTTTTCAGGCCGTAGACGACGATCATACGAGGAGGATCTCCAAGATTTCAAAGCTCGGCGCACCTTGGCCGCTCGACCTCGGAGTCGCCAAGATCGCGCTCACCAGCCAATGGAAACGGCGTGCAGCTTTGGCTGCCGTTTCATGTTGCACCGCAACATTCAATCCCCTATCAAGACCTAATAACAGCAATCCACTGACCTTTTCAGCGGCTGCAGATTTCCGTCTGCGGTCGACGGCTGAAGCCCGGCTCGTCCAGATCCGGGCCAATGCTGCCTGTGCCGCCTTTCGACCGACCCGGGATAGATCATGAATTCGCTACTGGCCTACCGTGACCAATGGATCGGAAACCTGCGCGGCGACATCCTGGCCGGCCTCGTCGTGGCACTCGCCTTGATCCCCGAGGCCATCGCCTTCTCGATCATCGCCGGCGTCGACCCCAAGGTCGGCCTCTATGCTTCCTTTTCCATCGCCGTGATCGTCGCCATCACTGGCGGCCGACCCGGAATGATCTCGGCCGCGACCGCCGCGACCGCCGTGCTGATGGTGACGTTGGTCAAGGACCACGGCCTGCAATACCTGTTGGCCGCAACGGTTCTGGCCGGACTGCTGCAGATCGCGGCCGGACTGCTGCGCCTGGGCGCGCTGATGCGTTTCGTCTCGCGCTCGGTCATCACCGGCTTCGTCAACGCCTTGGCGATCCTGATCTTCATGGCGCAGCTGCCCGAATTGATCGGGGTTCCCTGGCTGACCTATGCGATGGTCGCCGCCGGTCTGGCCATCATCTACCTCTTCCCGCGCCTGACGAAGGCAGTCCCCTCGCCGTTGATCTGCATCCTCGTGCTGACCAGCGCGGCCCTTCTGCTGGATCTGGACCTGCGCACCGTCGGCGACATGGGCGAGTTGCCCTCGACCTTGCCGGTCTTCCTGCTGCCCGACATCCCGCTGACGCTGGAGACCCTGCTGATCATCCTGCCCTATTCGGCGGCAGTGGCCGCCGTGGGTCTGCTGGAGTCGCTGATGACGGCAACCATCGTGGACGATCTGACCGATACGCCAAGCGACCGCAACCGCGAGTGCGTCGGCCAGGGTCTGGCCAACACGGCGACCGGCTTCATCGGCGGCATGGCCGGCTGCGCGATGATCGGCCAGTCGATCATCAACGTGAAGTCAGGCGGACGCGGTCGACTCTCCACCTTCTGCGCCGGCATCTTCCTGCTCTTCATGATCGTGGTCCTGGGCGACTGGGTGAAACAGATTCCCATGGCGGCGCTGGTCGCCATCATGATCATGGTCTCCATCGGCACCTTCAGCTGGTCGTCGGTCCGCAACCTGAGGGACCACCCCCGAAGCTCCTCCATCGTCATGCTCTCGACCGTCGTCTGCGTGGTGGTGACCCACAATCTGGCCATCGGCGTGCTGGTCGGCGTGCTGCTGTCCGGCATCTTCTTCGCCTGGAAGATCGCCCAGATCTTCCGAGTGACCTCGACCCTCTCGGCCGACGGAAAGGTGCGGACCTACCTGGTCGAGGGGCAGGTCTTCTTCGCGTCGGCCGAAGCCTTCGGCAAGGCTTTCGACCTGCGTGAGGCGCTGGACAAGGTGATTATCGATGTCAGCCGGGCCCACATCTGGGATATCTCCAGCGTGGCGGCCCTGGATATGATCGTGGTGAAGTTCCGGCGAGAGGGGACGGACGTGGAAATCGTCGGGATCAACGAGGCCAGCGAGACCATCGTCGACAAGCTGGCGATCCACGACAAGCCGGACGCCTTCGACCGGCTGATGGGGCACTGAGGAGACCGCCCATGACCGAACGCCACGACACCAGACTGATGGCCCTCGTCGACGCCTCCGTCTACGCCCGCAGCCTGTGCGACCATGCGGCCTGGATCGCCAAACGGACCGACGCGGCGGTGGAGGTTCTGCACGTTCTGGGACGGCGCGAGACGGCGGCGACGCCGATTGATCTCAGCGGCAACATCGCACTGGGCGCGCGCTCCGCGCTGCTGGAGGAGTTGAGCGAACTGGACGAGCAGACGGCCAGGCTGGCGCGCAAGCGCGGTCAGGCAATTCTGGACGACGCCCAGATGATCCTGGAGAAGGCCGGCGTGACCGCCGTACAGGCTCGGCTGAAACTGGGCGACCTCATCGAGACGGTGATCGAGAGCGAAGCCCAGGCCGATCTGGTGATGATCGGCAAACGCGGCGAAGCTGCCAACTTCGCCAAGCTGCACCTCGGCTCGAACCTCGAACGCATCGTCCGCTCTTGCCACAAGCCCGTCTTCGTCGCCTCGCGCGCCTTCCGGCCGATCGAGCGCTTCCTGATCGCCTACGACGGCGGCGCCAGCAGCATGAAGGCGGTCGACCACGTCGCCCGCAGCCGCCTGTTCGCCGGCCTGCAGTGCCGACTGTTGGCAGTCGGGGCTGAAACGGCGGAGACCCGCAAGGGATTGGAGGACGCCGAAGCGCTGCTGAAGGCCGGCGGTTACAGCGTGCAGGCCGACATCCTGCCCGGCCAGCCCGAAACGGCAATCTCCGAAGCGGTCGAGGCCGAGGGGATCGATCTGCTCGTCATGGGCGCTTACGGACACTCCCGCATGCGTAGCCTCTTCATCGGCTCGACCACCACGGCGATGCTGCGTCTCTGCAAGGTGCCGGTGATGCTGTTTCGCTGACGGATCCCGTCACGCGAGGGATCACGAAAAAATCCGTCGCTGCCCTCGCCAGCCTAGGGGGCAACGCTCTACATTAGGGCCATGCCCGAGAACGCCTACCAAGAATTCCTGAGCGAGCTGGCCGTGGCGCGCGACCAGACCTCCGACGAGTCGCCGCCACTGGCCGTCGCCTCCGAGTTCGAGCCCGCCGGCGATCAGCCGCAGGCGATCATGGAGCTGACGCAGACCCTGCAAGAAGGCGAGCGCGACCAGGTGCTGCTGGGCGTCACGGGATCGGGCAAGACCTTCACCATGGCCCATGTGATCCAGGCGCTGCAGCGGCCGACCCTGATCCTGGCGCCGAACAAGACGTTGGCGGCGCAGCTTTACGCCGAGATGACCTCGTTCTTTCCCGAGAACGCGGTGGAGTACTTCGTCTCCTACTACGACTACTACCAGCCGGAAGCCTACGTTCCGCGCAGCGACACCTACGTGGAAAAGGAATCCTCGATCAACGAGCAGATCGACCGGATGCGCCACTCCGCCACGCGCGCCCTCTTCGAGCGACGTGACGTGGTGATCGTGGCCTCGGTCTCCTGCATCTACGGTATCGGCGCGCCGGAAACCTACGCGCGCATGACCCGCATCCTGCGCAGCGGCGAGACGCTGGACCGCAAGCAGCTTCTGCGCGACCTGACCGAGCTGCAGTACAAGCGCAACGACGGCAACTTCCATCGCGGCACCTTCCGGGTGCGCGGCGACTCGGTCGAAATCTTCCCAGCCCACTACGAGGATCGGGCCTGGCGCCTCAGCCTGTTCGGCGATGAGGTCGAATCGATCCACGAGTTCGATCCGCTGACCGGCGAGAAGACCCAGTCCCTGGAAGCGGTCAAGGTCTACGCCAACAGCCATTACGTCACGCCACGGCCGACGCTGGTTCAGGCGATCCAGCAGATCAAAGAGGATCTGAAGATCCGCCTGGAGGAGTTCGTCGCCGCCGGCAAACTGCTGGAGGCCGAACGGCTACAGCAGCGCACCACCTTCGATCTAGAGATGATGGAGGCGACCGGTTCCTGCGCCGGCATCGAGAACTACTCGCGCTATCTCTCCGGCCGCAATCCGGGCGAGCCGCCGCCGACGCTGTTTGAATACCTGCCCGACGACGCCCTGCTGTTCGTGGACGAGAGCCACGTTACGGTCGGCCAGCTCAACGGCATGTACCGGGGCGACTATGCGCGCAAATCGACCCTGTCGGAATACGGCTTCCGTCTACCCTCTTGCATCGACAACCGCCCGCTGAAGTTCGAGGAGTGGGACGCCATGCGTCCCCCCTCCGTCTATGTCTCCGCCACGCCGGGCCGCTGGGAGATGGAGCGCACGGGCGGCGTCTTCGTCGAACAGGTGATCCGCCCCACCGGCCTGATCGATCCGGTCTGCCTGATCCGCCCGACCGAAAACCAAGTCGACGACCTGATCGCCGAATGCCGCGACACTGTCGCCCGCAACATGCGGGTGCTGGTGACCACCCTGACCAAGCGCATGGCCGAGCAGCTGACGGAGTACCTGCACGAGTCCGGCCTGAAGGTGCGCTACATCCACTCGGACGTCGATACCCTGGAGCGGATCGAGATTATCCGCGACCTGCGGCTCGGCGTCTTCGACGTGCTGGTCGGCATCAACCTTCTGCGCGAGGGCCTGGACATCCCAGAATGCGGGCTGGTCACCATTCTGGACGCCGACAAGGAAGGCTATCTGCGCTCCACCACCTCGCTGATCCAGACCATCGGACGCGCAGCGCGCAACGTCGACGGACGGGTCATCCTCTATGCCGACAAGATGACGGACAGCCTGAAGGCCGCGATCGAGGAGACCGAACGGCGGCGCGAGAAGCAGCAGGCCTACAACGCTGAACACGGCATCACGCCGGCCACGGTCAAGAAGCAGATCTCCGACATCCTGCAATCGGTCTACGAGCGCGACCACGTCACCGTCGGCACCGGCCAGGAAGAGGGCCTGCTGGTCGGCAAGGACCTGAAGACGCACATCGCCGAGTTGGAAAAGCGCATGAAGGAAGCGGCCGCCAACCTGGAATTCGAGGAAGCGGCGAGCCTGCGCGACGAGATCATGCGCCTGGAGAACGCCGATCTGGAGATTCCGCACCGGGCGGTCTGGGATGGCACGGGCGATATCGGCGCGGGCTACAATCGCGGCAATGGAGGCCGCAAGAAGCGTGGCAAGTCGGGAGGACGGCGCGAACCCATGAAGACCGACCCGGACTCCTTCGCCGCCGCCCTGATGCGCTCGGACGCCCACGCCAAAAGCAAGAGCCCCAAGGCCCGGCGCGGTCGGGGGCGATAAAGCAACGGCGGCCACCTTTTAGAACAGCCCCACCACGGCGCCGGTGGAGAGCGTTGCGAGGGTTCCCGAGACGATGGATTTCAGGCCGAGGCCGGCGATCTCGGTGCGGCGCTCCGGTGCCAGAGCGGCCAGCCCGGCGATCATGATCCCGAGACTGCCGAAGTTTGCGAAGCCGCAGAGGGCGTAGGTCATGATCAGGCGGCTGCGCTCGGACAGGGCCTCCTCCGGCAGCTTGGCCAGCTCCAGGTAGGCGACCAGCTCGTTGAGTGCGGTCTTCAGGCCCATCAGCCGCCCAGCTTCGACCGCCTCCTCCCAGGGAATGCCGATCAGCCAGACCAAAGGGCTGAAAACCCAGCCGAAGACCCTGCCTAGGGACAGCGGCGCACTGGCTACGTCGGGCAGCAGACCCAGGGCGGCATCGACCAGATGCACCAGGCCGATCATCACCAACAGCATCGCCAGAATGCTGAGGAAGATCTTCAGGCCGCTCTGGGTGCCGCGCACGACGGCGTCCATGCTGCTGTTCGCGTCGGAGATCACCTCGATCCGGCCGGGGGTCGGCGGCCCCTCGCGCGGCACCATGACGGCGGCGATGGCAAGCGCCGCCGGCGCGCTGATCAGCGAGGCCGTGACCAAGTGCCCGGCCGCGTTGGGCAATACCGGACCGAGAATTGCGACATAGAGCGCAAGCACCGTGCCGGCGATGGTCGCCATGCCGGCGGTCATGACCATGAACAGCTCGCCGCGGTCCAGCCGCTCCAGATAGCCGCGGGCGAAGAGCGGCGCCTCCACCATGCCGAAGAAGACGTTGGCGGAGGCGATGAAGCCGACCGGACCGCCGACCCCGAGGCTACGTTCCAGCAGAAGCGCGAAACCGCGCACGACCCGCTGCATCAGCCCCCAGTAGAGCAGCAGCGCCGCCAGGGCACTGACCAGAATGACCAGCGGCAGGCCGCGGAAGGCGAGAATGTAGGCCGCCCCCGGATAGGGTTCCTCGAAGGGCAGCACAGCGCCGCCCAGATAACCGAAGACCAGACTCGTCCCGGCCTCGGTCGCGGCCTGCAGCGCCAGGATAGCGTCGTTCACCAGCAGCAGCGCCGCCTTCACCCAGGGGACGTAGAGCAGCAGGCCGGCGAGGGCGATCTGCAGGCCGATGGCTATCAGCGCCGCCGAGGGCCGCGCTGCCCGCCGGTTCTCGCTGAGCAGCCAGGCCAGGGCAAAGATGACGAAAATGCCGAACAGCGCCTGCACGCGTTCCATGCCGGCCGACGTCCCCCACCCTGTTTCAGCCGCCCCCCGGCGGCTCCGGCAGATCGCGCCCATCGAACATCGCGCACGATTCCGCCGGTCGCAGCAACTCTGCTGCAGATATGCCACCTTGCGCCAGAGTCGATACAACCCGCCTACTCTGGGCAACAGGCTGAGTAGCCCCGATGCAGCCGCTCAGAACGGCAGCGCTTCCCGCGCTTCCGCAGGCACATCGACGCTCTGTCCCTCCGCGATCTCGCCGTCGTCCAGGACCTCGCAGTAGACCCCCATATCGCGGTGGCCGTAGCCGCGCTGAAGGCTGAGCGGGATGTTGAGGTCGCGCTCGGCGGTGTTGGGATCGACGTTGGTGGCCGCGCAGCGTTCGATGGCTGCAGCCACCTTGAGGCGGAGACCGCTCGGGCCCAGCGCGATACCGCGACCGATCCAGCCGAACTCGACCCAGGGCGGCAGACCCTCAAGCCACACGTTGGCCCGAAAACGGCGCGGATCCAGCTTGGCGCGAACCACCCGTTCCAGATCGCGGACGCTGGCGAGATTGAGGAGCGAAATCTGGCGCTCAGGGAGATCGGTGAAGGCGTGCCCCTCCGCTGTCACGAGTTTCGGCACGCCGCGCCCGGTCTCCCCTAAAAAGGTCGCCAGGAACTGAGACAGGACCAGCCGACCGGTCGAGTCGTTCGCCTTTCCGCGCACCACCTGCTTGCCCTTGCGGGTGAGCGTCAGGTGACCGCTCTCCGCCTCGAAGCTCAGGCCAAGCTGCGCCAGCTTCTCGTCGCGTTTGAGCTGAAAGAAATTACTGGGCTTCAGATATTCCGGCGCGCCGGGGTCGAAGCGGGTCGAGCCATGGGCCAGCGCGAAACGACGGTCGTGCGGCAGCAGTTGACCCGCCGTCAGCGGCACGCTGGTCAGGCGCTCGCCGGCAAGTCCCTTTACAGGGTAGCGCCAGATGGCGGCGATTTCAGCCAAGATCAGGCTCCTCCAGCCTTGTCGGCCTCCGGTCCGCGTCTTGCGGCGGCTTCGATCCGGTCGGCATCTCCTGCGGAACTCTATTTCAATCAGATGAAATCAAGCCTCTCTCGCTGCGTCCGAGTCAACCGCTCTGTTGCGATGCAGCAAAGCCACAGAATGGTCCAAGTTGGATAATTTTCACCCTGCAAATGATAATGAGTTGCAATATCAGATCTAACCTCCTAGATTTGCGTTGCTTCACGCGACGGGCCCGATCCGGCAGACGCCGGCTTCGTCCTTGACCGTGGGCATCGATCTCTCCTGACACTTCACGGGATATTCCCGACCCCGCCGCGCCAGTCGCGGCGGGGTTTTCTTCTTCCGGCGCCCCGGCGGAGCCGGATCGTGTCGACTCCGGAGCCTGCGCGTGCCGAACACCTGATGGCGCGTGGGGCAAGTCCGATGGGACAGGTCCCCACCGCCCTATGGGCTGGCTTGGCAATCCGGTCTAGACTGCCGTCATGCTGACGATTGGACCGATCAACGACCTGCCGGGCGTTCGCCACGCCTTCTTTTCGCGCGAAGGGGGCGTGTCACAGGGCATCTACGCCTCGCTCAACTGCGGCCCCGGCTCCAATGACGATCCGGCCGCCGTACGGGAAAACCGACGGCGAGCCATGGCCCAACTGGAGCTACCCGGCGACGCGCTGGCGACACTTCACCAGATCCATTCCGCCGACGTCGTCGAGGTGACCGAAGCTTGGGAGACCGGCCAGGGCCCACGTGCCGACGGTATGGTGACGAAGCGCACAGGGGTGGCTCTGGGCGTTTTGGCGGCCGACTGCGCCCCCGTGCTGCTGGCCGACGCGCAGGCCGGCGTCGTTGGCGCTTGCCATGCCGGCTGGAAAGGCGCCGTCGGCGGCGTGCTGGAGGCCACCGTCGCCGCAATGCAACGCCTGGGTGCGAAGGCGGACGACATCGTTGCCAGCATCGGCCCCTGTATCGCCCAACGCTCCTACGAGGTCGGTGCCGACTTTTCCGCCCCCTTCCTGGAGCAGGATGCGGACAACGCCAAGTTCTTCATCCCCTCGGCCAGAACCGCGGACAAGCTGCACTTCGACCTGAAAGGCTATGCAGCCCGCCGCCTCAAACTGGCGGCGGTCGGCAACGTTCAGGTCCTGCCCTGCGACACCTGCGGCGAACCCCAGCGATTTTTCAGCTACCGGCGCGCCACCAAGGCCGGGGAACCGGACTACGGTCGGCTCTTGTCCGTCATCCATCTCGAGGACTAGGTTCCGGCCTGTTCTTAAAGTTCTGCCCGAACTCATGTCGGTAGATCGCCTCCGTCGCGGCGCGTGAGCCCGTCCCACCCAGAATCGCGACCGCCCTTGCCTTAGGATCCGAACATGCCGTTGCACTTCGACGCAAAAGAGTTTGCCGAACGCCGGGCGCGTAGCTGTGGCGCCTTGGCGGAGCAAGGCCTCGACGGCCTGCTGATCTTCCGCCAGGAGTCGATGTACTACCTGACCGGCTACGACACCTTCGGGTACGTTTTCTTTCAATGCCTGCTTCTGGAAGCGGACGGCCGGACCACGCTCCTGACCCGCGCGCCCGACCTGCGGCAGGCGCAGCAGACCAGCGATATCTCCGACATCCGCATCTGGGTCGACCTGCCGGACGCGAACCCCGCTGAAATCTTGCGCGAGATCCTGGACGAGCGCGGCCTGAAGGGCGCCAAGCTCGGCGTGGAATACGAGGCCTATGGGCTGACGGCTGCCAACGGACGGCGACTGGAGGAGGCCCTTGCAGGCTTCGCCAGCCTGACCGATGCCTCTCTGCTGGTCAGCCGCCTGCGCCTGGTGAAGTCGCCGGCAGAGATCGCCTATCTGCGTCGCGCCGGCGAACTGGCAGACGCAGCCCTGATCGCGGCCGAGAGCCTCGCCAAGCCGGGTGGCTACGAAGGCGACATTCTGGCCGAGATGCAGGGCGCGATCTACAGAGGCGGCGGCGACGATCCGGCGAACGAATTCATCATCGGCTCGGGTCCTCAGGCCCTGCTCTGCCGCTACCACACGGGCAGACGGCACCTGGAGGCGAACGACCAGCTCACCCTGGAGTGGGCGGGCGTCTATCGGCACTACCACGCGGCGATGATGCGGACGCTGACGATCGGTGACCGTCCCGACAAGCAGCGCGAGATGCACGCCGCCGCCAAGGACGCGTTGCTCGCGGTCGAAGACAAACTGCGACCGGGCAATACCGTTGGGGAAGCCTTCGACGCTCACGCCGCTACACTCGACAAAGCAGGGTACCGGGAAGCCCGCATGAATGCCTGCGGCTACTCTATGGGAACCACCTTCGCGCCCAACTGGATGGACTGGCCGATGCTCTATCACGGCAACCCAGTGGTTCTGCGCCCAGGCATGGTCTTTTTCGTCCATATCATTATCTTCGACAGTGAGGCCGGACTGGCGATGACCCTGGGCCGCAGCTCGCTGATCGGCGAAACGGCGTCCGAGACCCTGTCGCAGGCATCGCTCGACCTCGATTTGCAGTAGACTCTGACGTCACCAGATACTTTGGCGTCACCCGGAGCAGCCCTCGCAGCGAGGCCAGACGCGACGTGCCCCACATCATCCTCTTCGCCGCCTTTCTCATGCTCGGGATGCTCGCCACCTGCGTAATGCTCTGACGATGCGACCCTCGCCGACCCGCTTGCGGGGCCCACTGCTGTGCCTGCTGCTGGCATTGGCCTCGACGGCATTGCTGCCGGCTTGCGGACAGCTACCACGGCCGTTTCAACCCGAAGGCAAGGCGGTCGACCTCAAGGCCTTGGCTGCGCGCCAGACGCTCTACGTCCTGCCGGCCAGCGGCATCGGGTCGAGCGGCGGCGCTTTCGCGGAGGCGCTGGCCAACGCCCTTGAGGCACAGGGACTGCGAGCGACAACCAGCGGCGATCCGGGCAACCGGGTGGTCGTCACGCGGGCACGGCTGGATCCGGCGGGCCAGCAGGCGGAGCTGGCCCTGGTCGCGGAGGTGAGCGAGCCGGACGGAACGCCGCTCGCCAGCAGTGCGGGCGCACGGCAAGTTCCGGCCGCCGCCTGGGACGCAAGCCCTCGCGAGGTACTGACCTCCCTGGCCAACGGGGTCGCGGCCGATCTGGCCTATCAACTTGCGCCCGCCCCGATCGAGCAGGTCGCCTTGCCCGGCTTCCCCGGCGCACGGGTCGTGGTCCTGCCCATCTCTGGCGCCCCCGGCGACGGAGCGGACAGCTTGCCGACCGCGCTTCGCGCCGAGTTGGAGGACCGCGACGTACCGCTGGCGCGCGACCCGGAACCGCAAGACTTGCTGGTGGCCGGGCGCGTCGAGGTGCAGCCCGACGGGCCCGGCGCCGAACGCGCGACCATTACCTGGCGATTGCTGGAATCGTCAGCCGGAGACGCCGCCGGCGCTGGAGACAGCGCTGCGACCGATGAGGGGACCGGACGCGAGATCGGGCGGGTGGCCCAAAGCAACCGCATTCCGGCCGGGCAGCTGGACGGCCGCTGGGGTCAGATCGCGCGTCAGGTGGCCGACTACGCGGCGGACGGCCTGCTGGACCTGATCGAGCAAGCCGCCTCGGAACCGCGCTGAAAAGGGTACGCGAAGGCGTTTCAAGGGCTTGCCCGCGGCAGGCGCCACGCAGCCCCCAGAATCGTATCCCGAGGCGGCCACAGCTCGTTTACAGCTTCGTGACTGGTTGATATTGTCCGCCGCGCGCGGGCCGGGGCAGGAAGCCATGGCAGCCGCGCGGCAAGCGCCCAGCTGGACCGTGGACCCGATGAGAATTCTGACCGGCAACTCCAATCGGCCACTGGCCGAAGCCATCTCCGCGTATCTCAACCTGCCGCTGACCAAGGCATCGATGAAGCGCTTCTCCGACATGGAGATCTTCGTCGAGATCGAGGAGAACGTGCGCGGCGAGGACGTCTTCGTCATTCAGTCGACCTCCTACCCCGCAAACGACAACCTGATGGAATTGCTGGTCGCGCTCGACGCCTTGCGGCGCGGCTCGGCCCGGCGTGTGACGGCGGTCATCCCCTACTACGGCTATGCCAGGCAGGATCGGAAGTCGGGCCCGCGGACGCCGATTTCGGCCAAGCTGGTGGCCAACCTCATCACCACGGCCGGCGCCAACCGGGTTCTGACCCTCGACCTGCACGCGGGACAGATACAGGGCTTCTTCGACATTCCGACCGACAACCTTTTCGCCGCGCCGGTCTTCACCAACGACATGCTGCGCAAGTACGACGGCCAGGCGCTGACCATCGTTTCGCCGGACGTGGGCGGCGTGGTGCGCGCCCGTGCGATCGCCCGCCGCCTGGATGCCGATCTGGCAATCATCGATAAACGTCGCGAGCGCGCCGGCGTGTCCGAGGTGATGAACATCATCGGCGACGTGAAGGGCCGTGCCTGCGTACTGGTCGACGACATCGTGGACTCCGCCGGGACGCTCTGCAACGCGGCGGTCGCCTTGATGGATTCCGGAGCGAGTTCGGTGTCTGCCTACGTGACCCACGGCGTTCTGTCGGGCGGCGCGGTGGCCCGCGTCTCCGCCTCGCCCTTGACCGAATTGGTGACGACCGACAGCATTCCGGCGACGGAAGCCGTACGCGTCGCGCAGAACATCCGGCAGCTCACCATTGCCCCGCTGTTGGGTGAGGCGATGCGGCGAATCAGCGACGAACGCTCGGTCTCAAGCCTCTTCGACGAGCCGCCGGCACGCAAGTTCGCTTGAAATCGCGGCCCAGCCGCTTATACACACGCTCTTTCACCGCATCGGGCACCCCTGGAGGCCTGACGCACGTTCTGCGGCGGACCGACGTCCGCCGGACAGCTTAAGAAGCTATCTGAGGAGACACAGCGATGAGCGACGCGCATACGATGCCGGCTCAGCCGCGCGACCGGGCCGGAAAGGGGACCGCCCGAGCCGCGCGGCGTGACGGGATGGTACCGGCCGTGATCTACGGCGGCAAAAAGACCCCTTCGATGATCATGATCGAAGATCGGGTCATCCGGAAGCAGGCCGCTCGCGCCGCCTTCTTCGGAACGGTCTACGAAATCAAGGTCGAGGGCGGCGGAACGGAGAAGGTTCTGCCTCGCGATCTGCAGCTCGATCCGGTCACCGATTTCCCGATTCACGCAGACTTCCTGCGCGTCACGGGTGCCTCTCGCGTCGCCGTTGCGGTCCCCGTTCAGTTCGTCAACGAGGAAGCGGCTCCCGGGCTCAAGGGGGGCGGCATTCTCAACGTCGTCCGCCACGAAGTGGAGCTGAGCTGTCGGGCGGATGCCATCCCCGACAGTATCGAGGTGGACTTGACCGGTAAGGAGATCAACGAATCGCTGCACATCAGCGAAGTCACTCTCCCCGACGGCGTAGAGCCGACCATCACGGATCGCGACTTCACCATCGCCACGATCGCCGCACCCAATGTGGCGGAAGAGGCCTCCGCCGAAGAGGGCGGCGAAGCTGCCCCCGAGGGTAAAGGCGAGGATGCCGGCGAGGCGGAGACCGAGGAGTAGGATCCTCGCTTCGCAGCCACCGCTGGAACGGACCGGCGTGCGGAGGCAAAAGGCACCATGCTGCTCTTGGTTGGCCTGGGGAACCCCGGCCCCCGCTATGCCGGCAATCGCCACAACATCGGCTTCATGGCGCTGGACGAAATCGTCCGGCGCCATGACTTTTCCGGCTGGCGCAAGGGCTTCCAGGGAGGCGTGGCCGAGGGCCGGCTTGGCGGCCAAAAGGTTCTGGCCCTTAAACCCCTGACTTATATGAATGAGTCCGGTCGATCAGTGGGGGAGGCCCTGCGCTTCTACAAGCTGACGCCCGAATCGGTCATTGTGCTGCATGACGAACTGGACCTCGCGCCTGGCAAGCTGCGGGTGAAACTGGGCGGGGGCGCGGCCGGCCATAATGGCCTGCGTTCGATTGCTCAGCATATCGGTCCGGATTTCAAACGGGTTCGCCTGGGCATCGGCCATCCCGGCCGCAAGGACGCCGTGCATGGTTGGGTTCTGAGCGATTTCGCAAAGGCCGACGACGCCTGGCTGGAGCTGTTGCTTGACGCGCTGGTGCGCCACGCCGAGTTGCTGGTTGAAGGTGACGACGGTCCCTTCATGAGCCGGGTAAACCAGGAAGTGAGCCCACCGAAGGCGAAGAAAACCGCGTCAAAAGCCGAGACGCAGCCGCGCAAAGCGGCTCAGCCTCAGGCGAACGAGACGGCCGGCCATCTCGCCGGAGAGATGGAGTCCAACGCTGCGGAGGAGCGCGAAAGCCTGCTGGCGCAGGCGCTGAAGCGAGCCTTGGGCCAGCTCGGCGGCAAGACCAAGAATTAATCGCGAGACGGGACTACGGAAAAGCATGGGCTTCAAATGCGGGATTGTCGGACTGCCGAACGTCGGCAAGTCGACACTGTTCAATGCACTGACCGAAACGCAGGCCGCAGAGGCCGCCAACTACCCGTTCTGCACCATCGAACCGAATGTCGGACGAGTCGCGGTGCCCGATCCGCGGCTCGACGACTTGGCACAACTGGCCAAGTCGGCGAAGACGATCCATACCCAGCTCGAATTCGTCGATATCGCCGGATTGGTGGCCGGAGCGAGCAAGGGCGAGGGCCTCGGCAACCAGTTTCTTGCAAACATCCGGGAGGTCGATGCCATCGTCCAGGTTCTTCGCTGCTTCGGCGGCGAGACCACGCACGTAGCCGGGTCGGTCGACCCGATCCGGGATGCGGAGACGGTCGAGACGGAGCTGCTTCTGGCGGACCTGGATTCCTGCGAACGGCAGCGCGACGCTGCCATCAAGCGGGCACGGGGCGGAGACAAGGAGGCCAAGGACCGTCTGGCCGTCCTGGAGCCGACCATCGCCGCCTTGTCCGAGGGTGAACCCGCCAGGCGTGTCTCGATTCCCAAAGAGCTGGAGCCGGTCTTCAGGCAGCTTCAGTTGCTAACAGCCAAGCCCCTGCTCTATGTGGCCAATGTCGAAGAGGAAGCTGCCGCGACCGGAAATGCGGAAGCCGAACGCGTGCGGGCTCGGGCGACGGCCGAAGGCGCCGGATTCGTGATCGTCTCGGCAGCTATCGAGGCCGAGGTGGCGAGCCTGAACGACGCGGAAGAGAAGCAGGAGTTCCTGGGAACGCTGGGCTTGGAGACCACCGGCCTCGCGCGGGTTATACAGGCCGGCTACGGCTTGCTCGACCTCATCACCTTCTTTACCGTCGGACCGAAGGAAGCGCGCGCCTGGACTGTGCCCCGGGGCGCCTCTGCGCCGGAGGCTGCCGGCGCCATTCATACGGACTTTCAACGCGGCTTCATCCGTGCCGAAACGATCGCCTATGATGATTTCGTCGCCCTGGGTGGTGAAACCGCCGCCAAGGACGCCGGCAAAATGCGCGCCGAGGGCAAGGACTACCGCGTCCAAGACGGCGACGTCTTCCATTTCCGCTTCAATGTCTAGAAATCCAGATACTTAGCTGGAATCATCAACGCCGATGATCGTCTTCACCGCAGCTTAAGCTGCGGGGATTAGGCTTCCGCCGCCACTGGACATGACGAAGGCGCCGGAACCCCTAGAAATGCCGCCGACCCAGGCTATCGACGCCATAAAGCTGCAGCGGCACCGCTTTCTTGGCTTCAGCTTCGCTTTGGCAGATCTGCTGATCGAACTGGACAGCGAAGGCCGCATCGTTTTCGCCGCAGGTGCCAGTCAGCACCTGTTCGGCGAAGATGACTCGCGCCTGATCGGACAGGACTTCATCGAACGCATCGCCAAGCCACATAGGCAGCTGGTCAAGCAGTTGCTTCAGCAACTTACCAATGGCCCTCGAATTCCACCTGTCGAGATCTCCATTGAAAGGTCGGACGGCACCTCAGAAGACGTCGTTTTCTGCGGTTACGCCTTGCCACACGAAGCGAACCGGTATTTAGCCCTGAGTGCAATGGACCGCTTCCAGGCCTTGCTCGAACAGCGCGAAGGACGCGATCCGGAAACCGGACTGCACACGGCGACTTCTTTCGCAGACCGTTTGCGCGACTTGGTCGGCTCCGACGCCGACTCCGCGAACGAGCTGGCCATGACGGTCATGGAGCTGGAAGGCCTGGACCGAATCGAGCAGTCGGGAACGCCCGAAACCTATCAAGACATCATCAACGGCGTTGCCGCCTTTCTGCGCCTCAAGTCCTTCGGGGGCGACACCGCGGGCCTTCTGGAGGAGGGTCGCTTCGGCGTCGTCACGGCCCCTGGAGTCGATCATGCCGACCTCGCCAGCGGCTTGTTGGAAGCCGTGCCGGAGACCCGAGGTTTGACGGCACGCCTGCACAGTCAGGCTCTTCGTCCGGTCGGCATGTCGCCGGACACCTCCGCCCGTACCCTGATTTATGCTCTGCAACGCTTTCAGCGGGAGGGCTTGACGGCCGACGTCCGGGCCGACCCCGGCACCCAGTTTCGCAACCTCCTGAGGGAGACACTCGATGACATCGAGCGGTTTCAGGAGATCATCGACCGCGATCAGATCACGCTTGCCTACCAGCCGATCGTCGAGCTCGAAACGCGTCGGATCGACCACTACGAAGTGCTGGCACGGCTGCCGGAGGGGCAATCGCCCTTCGAAAACGTTCATCTGGGCGAATCGGTCGGATTGATCGCGGCGTTCGATCTGACGGTTTGTCGTAAGGCCCTGGCCGATCTCGACAGGCAAGGGCATGAGGAAGATCTCAGACTTGCCGTGAACCTCTCGGCCGAGTCTTTGCAGGAAGAGATCTTTGTCGATGCGCTGGAGGTGCTGTTGCAGCGTTACCATCGACTTCGGCAACGTCTCTCCTTCGAGGTCACGGAATCCGCGGAAATCAAAGACTTCGCGACGGTGGACGTAGCAATCCAGAGACTACGCGGCCTCGGCTGTCGCGTGGCTCTGGATGATTTCGGAGCCGGTCACGCAACCTTCCGCTACCTGCAGGCCTTCGAAATCGACTGCGTGAAGATGGACGGTGCCTACGTGCTCGCGATGGCCGAATCGCCACGCGACTATGCGGTGATCAAAGGTATGGCCGGAATTTGCCGCGAGTTGAACCTCGTGATGATCGCTGAGATGATCGAGACGGAACAACAGGTCGAGCTCCTGAAAGCGCTGGGTGTACAGCTCGGCCAAGGATATCTGTTCGGCAAACCGACAGTTGGGCTGCCGAAGACCGCACCTTTGAAGCAAGACGTGGCCGGCGGCAACGTTTCGTCACCGACGCTGGCCCTGCTGCGTTCCCGCAAACAGGGCACGACCGAAACCTGGATGTAAGCCTCATCTCGGTCGCCTGGAACGAGCTATGGTGCGTAAAAGGGGCGATTCGGCGGCACCCGGCGGGCGCGAAGACGACTTTGGGCAGAATTTCGACGAAAGCGCCAGAATTCCGACATATACGGCACGCAGCTTAGCTCTCTCGTTTTGTCCAGACATGAAATCCGGCTGATCATCCAACGCGATTCCGACGTAAACTGTCACGAGAACTAGAGCGCGATCGTCTCAGGTGGAAACGCTTGGCTTCCACCTGAGACGTGAATCGCCCTCTAAACCTTTTGATTAGAGTAGGATTCACGCCTTAGATGGCATCGCTAAAGCGATGCCATCTAAGGCGATCCTGCTCTAGACTTCCGGCTCCAGGGACGTAAGACCGATGACCTTGTTAGGACGGCTTCGCTCAAGCAGCGGCAGCTCGCTCGACCGACGGGTCAAAGCGGCGATCGCAAGAGAAGAACAAGCGGGCTGGCGTTTCGCCCTCTTCGTGCGGCTCGGCGCTTTGGCGCTGGTTTTCGCTTGGCTGTCCTACTCCGTGCCCTTCCCCCGGGTCGGCTGGTGGTTGGGTCTGGTCGCGCTCTTTGCGCTGTCCGGGCTGGTTCCCTACCTGCTTAGGCACAGGCGGCGCTGGAGGACCTGGGTCGCGGTCTTCATCGGCGTCGATGCCATCCTGCTGACAACGGCCTTGCTCGCCCCCAATCCGCTGGCCAGCGAAACCTGGCCGATCCAGATGACCCTGAGGCTCCACAACAACCTCTACCTCTTCGTCTTCCTGGCCGGCGCTGCGCTCAGCTATGCCCCTTCCATGGTGCTTTGGACCGGCCTTGCGGCCGCCAGCGCCTGGAGCGTCGGCGTCTACCTGATCCTCACGCTTCCCACGACGCGCGACATGATGGTGACCGCGGCACCGAACACGGCGGAAGCTCAGGAACAAGCGATCGCGGGTTTCCTCGATCCCTATTTCGTGAATATCAGCGGCTGGCTGAATGAGGTGGTGCTGCTTGGCATCACCGCCCTGATCGTCGCGGCCGCCGTTTGGCGGTCACGCAGGCTGCTCGCCCGACAGGTATCCTCCGAACGGGCGAGGGCCAGTCTGGCGCGCTACTTTTCGCCCGACGTGGTGGAACGTCTGGCCGTCGAGAGCGGTGCCTTCGACACACCGAACCAGCGCCAGGCTGCAGTTCTCTTTGTCGACGTCGTCGGGTTCACGCGGATTTGCGAGCGGATTGCGCCGGAAAGCTGCATCCTGCTGCTCCGCAGCTTCCACGCGCGCATGGCCCGCTGTGTCTTCGCGCACGGCGGGACACTCGACAAGTTCATCGGCGACGGCATGATGGCGACCTTCGGCACTCTCGAGCCACGCGAAGACGATGCTCGGCGAGCGCTCGCCTGTGCCCGCGCGATGCTGGCCGAAGTCAAGCGATGGAACGCGAAGCGAGCAAAGCGCGGCGCCGAGCCGATCCATGTCGGTATCGGGCTCCACTATGGACTGTTGACCGTCGGGAACGTCGGCAGTAACCGGCAGCTTGAGTTTACCGCCATTGGCGACACGGTAAACATCGCCAGCCGCCTGGAACGCCTGACGCGCGATTTGGAGGTACCGCTGGTGGCGAGCGGCGCCCTTGTCACAGCGGCGTCCGAAGCAACCGACTCCCCGTCCGAAGTCGATGAACTGCTCCAAGGCCTAATGCCGGCCGGGGAGTCTCAGCTGCGCGGCAGGGAAACGCCAATCCCGATTTTCGCCCTGCAGGGCGCGGCAGCAGGGGAATGCGCCGCCAGCGAGGCAGGACGTCAGACGACAGAGGCACCGCCTTCGGGCGACCAAGAACTGGAAAGCCCGATGCCGCAGGACATTCAACGGGCGGCCGGAGATTAGGTCGATGCGACGGCTTCTGCCGATAGCCCTTCTCCTGGCCCTGACGGGATGTTTGACTCCGGTTCCGCCGACTGCGTATCAGGCTGCGCCTGTGAACGGCGGGTCCGGCTATTCGGAGGTCTGGACCAGCGACACCCGTGCAGAGGTCCGCTTTGCCGGCAATTGGCGAACCGACCGCCAAACGGTCGAGGACGGGCTGCTGTTCCGCGCCGCCGAGTTGGCGGAGCAACGCAAGGCCCCGCACTTCGCCGTGCACGACAAGACACTAGAGCGCAACGTTTACGAGACACCGGAAACGCCGCCGTTTCCCTCGTGGTGGTACCGAGACCGCTACGGCTGGCACGGCGCTTACGGTCGCTTCCCGACGCGTGTCAGAACCTGGACGGTCTACACGGCGATCATGCAGATGGAGGTTCTGCCCGAGGGGGCCAAACCACCTAAGAACGCCGATATCCGAGATACGCAGGCCGTTCTCGACAGGCTCGCACTGACGGTTCGACGGCCAAGCGACAAACCGCAATCCTGAACCTGCCCGAAATCCTGAACCCGCGAACGGCAGAGCGGTAACGACGACTAAAATCGGTCGTCAGGTCGCCGCGCTCCCCGGCTCCTCCAGCTTCGCGTCGCTCTTATCAGCGGTATCGTCCTTGGCGGCACCGCTTTTCCCAGCAGCATCAGACGAAGCATCGGCAGCTTTCGCTTTAGCGGTCTTGGTCTCTCCGTTGCCGGAGGCAGGCGCCCGACGCCGCCGCGGCGCGCGACGCGGGCGATCTCCCAAGATCTTCCGCAGACCCTCGTCCACACCCTCTTCGGCCGGCGACTGTGCAGCGGCCTTTTTCTGGCTTTCGGCAGCCTCGGAAACGGCATCGTCAACACCAGATACCGATAGCAGATCCGCCGGCTCGTCTTCACGTGAAGCCTCGCGGCTCTGTCGACGCGCCCGCCGTTCACTGAGGGGAGGCGCGGTTTCGAAGGGTTTGCTCGCGCCCTCACCGCCCGCAGAACCAGAGGCGTCTGGTGTTTCCGCCGATTTGTCGCGGCCGTCGTCGCTTGCGGCAAGTTCGGCTGTTTGCGGACCGCGATCACCGCGGGTGCCACGGCGATCCTGCATGCGCGGCCGGTCATCGCGACGCTGATCGCGGCGGTGAGGCCGTTCGCGCCCGCCTCCATTGACCTGGGTCGGCTGCCCCCCGTCGGAAGATGACTCCTCGTCATCTTCCGTATCTTCGGCGTTGGTGTCCTCGTACCCCCGGGCTTGTCGGCTGTCGCCGTTCTCACGCTGGCGATCGCGGTTGTCATCCGGGTCGGTAGAGTCGTTCAGAACGCGAAAATAATGCTCCGCAAACTGAAGAAAGTTCTCAGCCAGGATACGGTCGCCCGAGACCTGAGCATCACGCGCGAGCGCCAGGTACTTGTCGTAAACCTGTTGCGCCGTTCCGCGCACGCGTCCTTCGGGGCCGTTGCTGTCGAAGGTCTGGTTGCGGTTGGGCACATTAGGTCTGCGCCCGGAGCGACCGCGGCCACGCCGTTGGTTGTTACCTTGTCTCATCCGTCGCTTACGTCATGAAGCCATTTGTTGACGGTGTTGACCCACAGGACCATTGGCCTCATGCCACTGGCGTACAAGCCCATAATCCCGACCCTTCGGGAAAAGCGCTTTTGCTGTGGGACTTGATCGGCGTCCGGACATCTGCCCCCTCGGACGCACCGTGGCCGCGCACGGCTCACAGGAAGAAAGGTAGAGACAGACGCGGCGTATTCCAACAGTTTTTTTATCGCGATAGCGCAAGACAGCGCAGCGTTCCAGACAGGTCCGCCCTCAAGGTCATATCAGAGAAACCGGCCGCCTCGCCCAGAGCGGCTACGGCGTCAGCCTGACCCGCGCCCAACTCCAGCAGCACGCAGCCCTCCGGCGCCAGCAACGGCGACAGGGTCGGCAACAGCCGGCGGTAGGCGGTAAGACCATCCGATCCCGCGTAGAGGGCATTCGGCGGATCGTAGTCCGCGACTTCCGGCTCCAGAGCCGCATCCCGTGCGATGTAGGGCGGGTTGCAAAGCACGAGGTCGAACGGACCGGTCACGCCAGCAGTCCAGTCGGCCACGCCAAAGCCTGCACGTCCGGACAGCCCCAGATCCAAGGCGTTGCCGCGCGCCACGGCAACAGCCCCTGTCGAGATATCAAGCCCCAAACCCACCGCGTTGGGCAACTCGCTCAGCAGAGCCAACAGCAGGCAGCCGCTACCCGTGCCAAGATCCAGAAGACGCGAGGGCGCTCGGCGATCCGACAAGCGTTCGAGCGCAACCTCGATCAGGGTTTCGCTGTCGGGGCGAGGGTCCAGGGTATCGGGCGAGATACGAAAGGTCAGTCCCCAGAACTCCCGCCGCCCCAGAATGCGCGATACTGGTTCGCGTGCTGCACGGCGCTCTACGAAAGCCTGGAAAACGGCCCATTCCGACTCCCCAATAGGTCGGTCCGGCTCGACAAGTGTGCGCTCGGGTGCCAAGCCCAAGGCGTCGCTCAGGAGCAGCCGTGCGTCCCGTCGCGGCTGCTCCACACCGGCCGCCTTGAGGCGCCGGGTCGCAGCCGACAGAGCCGTAGCGACCGTTCGTTCCCGCAGGCTCGCGCTCACTGCATCACGGCGAGGCGTGCCGCCTGGTCTTCCGACACCAGAGCATCGATCACCTCATCCAGAGCCTCACCGCCGATCACTTTGTCGAGCTTATAGAGCGTCAGGTTGATGCGATGGTCGGTGACGCGCCCCTGCGGGAAATTGTAGGTGCGAATGCGTTCAGAACGGTCGCCCGAACCCACTTGGCTTTTGCGGGCAGCCGCATGTTCAGCCTCGAGGCGCTGGCGCTCGGCATCGTAGATGCGCGCGCGCAGCATCTTCATCGCCTTCGCCTTGTTCTTATGCTGCGACTTCTCGTCTTGGCACTGCGCGACGATACCGGTGGGCAAATGCGTGATCCGTACTGCGGAGTCGGTAGTGTTGACGTGCTGACCACCGGCGCCCTGCGAGCGATAGGTGTCGATTCGCAAATCTTTATCGTCGACATGGAGATCCACCTCCTCAGCCTCTGGGAGTACGGCCACGGTTGCGGCCGAGGTATGGATCCGCCCGCCGGATTCTGTCACCGGTACGCGCTGTACGCGGTGGACGCCCGACTCGTACTTCAGCTTGGCGAAAACGTCCTGACCGGCAATCTCCGCGCTCCCGTTCTTGAGACCACCCAGATCCGTTTCCTCGATGTCCAGAGGGCTAAAGCGGTAGCCCCCAAGCTCCGCCCAACGCTGGTACATGCCGAACAGTTCCATGGCGAAGAGTGCGGCCTCCTCTCCGCCGGTGCCGGCACGCACCTCCAGGATCGCGTTGCGCGCGTCGGCCTCATCCTTCGGAAGAAGCAGTATCTTGACCTGCTGCTCGAGCTCCGGGAGCCGCTGCTTGACGTCGCGGTACTCCTGCTCAGCCAGATCGCGCAGCGCCGCATCGCCTTCGGAATCTTGACGCAGGGCGTCTAGGTCATCCAGCTCCTCGCAAGTGCTGCGGTAGGCCTTGATGCCCTCGACCACCGGAGTCAGGCTGGAGAACTCCTTCAGCTTCTCCGTATAGTCGCTCGAGCCGGGGTCCGCGTGCTCTGCGATCAGGGCTTGCAGCTCTTCAAAGCGTGAAACCACGCGCGACAGCTTTTCGTCCAAACTCACGTCTTATCCTCGTTCTCAGGCTCAGCGAGTCGGAACAGCCGAACCAGAAGCGCCTCCAACTCCTTCGTGTCTCGACCTTCAGCGGCGGCCTGACGCAAGGCCTCGCTGGGTCCGTGCAGCAGCCGTTTGACAAGCAGTCGTGTCGCTTCGTCGGGGTCGCGGGGTCCACTCTTCAGTACGTCGGTCCGCAGGCTTTCGAAGCGCTCACGCAGTGCCGTCACCGCAGGTACGGCGGCCCGCTCGGCATAATTTCTCAGAAAGGCACCAAGTTCCGCCTCCAGGATCGACCAGGCCGCTCCGGCCACGGTCTCCCGTTCTTCCTTGCCTCTCAGGGCAAGTCCCTCCAGATCGTGCAGATCATAAAGAAAGATGTCGTCCAGCTCAGCCACGTCGGGTGCAACGTCGCCGGGGATTGCGGCATCGACCAGGAAAATCGGTTGCCGCCGTCGTGTCTTCAAGGCCGCGGCCAGTTGGTTGCGGTCCAGAACGTAGTCGCTGCCGCCTAGGGCCGAAATCACGATATCCGCCCCTGTCAGAGCCGTCGCCAGATCGGCCCAACTTCGGCGATGACAGCCGATGCGCTGCGCCACGCGCTTAGCGCGACGCTCTACGGGATGAGCCACGGCGAGTTCCGCCACCCCCGCAAGCTGCAGTTCCTCGGCTAGCAGTTCGCCCATCTCACCGAAACCGAGCAGAAGGGCGCGACAACGCTTGAGGTCGCCGTGGATCTGCCTGGCAACCTGCAGGGCGGATGCCGCAAGAGTAACCGGACGCTCGCCGATGGCCGTTTCACTGCGCACCCGCTTGGCGGCCGCATAGGCGGCCTGAAGCGCCCGTTCAAGGACACCACCGAAAGCTCCACCCGCAAGCGCCCGCTTGTGCGCCGCCTTGACCTGTCCGAGCACCTGAGGTTCGCCGACCGTCTGGCTGTCCAACGAGGCAGCGACCGCAAAAAGGTGCCGTGCCGCAGCCGCCCCGCGACGCGTGACAACCAGATCGCTCAGTTCGTCGGCACGGGTGCCGCCCCAATCGGCGAGCCTTTCGACCAAAGCCGCGGGGTCGACGGCGGCGCGGGCGGTCACGATCTCCACCCGGTCACAAGTGCAGATCAGAAGCGCCGGCGACACCCCGGCTGCAGCCAGTTCAGCCAAGCGTAACGACTGATCGTCTTCATCGACGTAGAGACGATGCCGCAGATCGGCAGAGGCGGTCCGGTGGTTGACACTCACGATCAGCAGATCGTCGAGGGGCTCCGCCGCCGCTACGAACTGGGGGGACGGTGACGTGGACACCGACTCGGCCACGGCATGACCTCCCCGCTAAGCGCGGGCGACGTGCCGGTCTTGCCGTTCCAATGCCTTGGCAGATCCTGGCACGTCCCTCACGGCGGAGAGCGTGAAAAGTGGGATTGCAAGAGGCGGTTGCGGATAGGGCGGTAGATCGATCACTCGGCCGCCTCGGCACCGGCATTGGCCTTCTCGGCCTCGATCGCGGCTGCTTTTTCCTCCACCAGCCCGACCAGATGATCGACGATGCTCTCATCCTTCAAGCGATGATGCGGCAGGCCGCCCACATAGACTTGGTGAGTCCCCTTGCCGCCCCCTGTGAAACCGATGTCGGTCATGGTCGCCTCACCCGGACCGTTGACCACACAACCGATGACGGAGACCGTCAGAGGCGTGGAGATATGCGCCAAGCGCTCTTCAAGAACCTTCACCGTTTCGATGACGTCGAACTGCTGACGCGCGCAGGACGGACAGGAGATCACATTGACGCCGCGATGGCGCAAGCCGAGCGTCTTCAGCATTTCGAAGCCGACGCGAATTTCTTCCTCCGGCTCGGCAGACAGCGAAACCCGAACGGTATCCCCGATACCCGACCACAGCAGCATCCCAAGCCCGATCGAAGATTTGACCGTCCCCGAGCGCAGACCGCCCGCCTCGGTGATACCGATGTGCAAGGGGTAGTCGCAAGCTTCGGCCAAGGCCTGATAGGCCGCTACAGAGAGAAAAACGTCCGAGGCTTTCACCGAGATCTTGAACTCGAAAAAATCCTCGTCTTCCAGATATTTGGCGTGGTTGAGCGCACTCTCAACCATCGCCTCTGGACAGGGCTCCCCATAGCGTTCGAGCAGGTCGCGCTCAAGCGAGCCGCCGTTCACACCGATGCGGATCGCGCAGTTGTGGTCGCGTGCCGCCTTGACGACCTCGCGTACGCGATCACGGCTGCCGATATTGCCCGGATTGATCCGCAAACAGGCCGCCCCCGCCTCGGCGGCCTCGATCCCGCGTTTATAGTGAAAATGAATATCGGCGACGATCGGAACCGTAACTTCCGGCACGATTTCCTTGAGCGCCGCGCTCGACTCCTGATCCGGCACGGAGACGCGAACGACGTCGGCGCCAGCCACCTCCAGACGGCGGATCTGTGCGATGGTCGCCGCGACGTCGGTGGTTGGCGTATTGGTCATAGACTGCACCGCGATCGGCGCGTCCCCACCGATCGGCACCGAGCCGACGTGAATCTGACGAGACTTGCGCCGAATGATTTGCCGGTAGGGCCGGACCGCGGACATCGCCTGCTCCTCGCATACACGCGCGGTTTCTAATCCGCGCCGTTGCCCTGCAAAATGCCGTTCTCCGCACCATTCTTCAAGGCGAGATGGTTGCAGATATGCTTGCAGACCCATGACAACCGTGGCCAACGGCGGTGATCGAAGGCCAAGGCGAAGAGCTAGACCGTAGGGATCCTGAGCGCCCTATTGGGCTGCCTGCCCGGATAGCAGGGCCTGAGGTTCCAGCGAAACACCGCGCAGCACATCGCCAGATCGCCCCAGCGGCGGCGCGGTGCGGCCGTCTACAGTCACCGTCAAACCACCGGCATTGCCGGTCTCCAGGGTCAAACCCTGCTGATCAGGGACACGGTAGATATCGCCAGCGCGCAGAACGCGGGTAATCAGGAGGTTGGCGTCGGCACTGCGAACCTGTACCCAGGAATCGGACGTAGCGGTCAGCACCACACGGGATTCGCCGTTGGCGACGCCGTAGACCCGCCCGCTGTTCTGGTTCGCGGAGGTCGGCAGATCGGGCGCGTCGGGAATGCCCGGCTCGATGGTTTCCGTCGCGGCCGTCGCGATCTCGGTCTCGGCGTCCTCCGCCGCCGTCGCCTCTGCAGCCGGCGGCTCGGCCGCCGTGACAGGCTCGGCTGTGCCGTCAGCCGCGACATCGCCTTCAATAGAGTTAGCGGCCACGCCCGGCGCCTGAGGTGCCCGTTCGGCCGTGCCCGGCGTCGCCGGCTGCGCCGCGACATCAGTTGCGGCTTCGGGTGGTGGGGAGAGGCTAGCGGCTTCAGCCGGCGGGGCGTCGTCACCACCGGCTTCGGACGCACTCTCCACCGGACCAGCTTCCGCAGGATCTGATTCCGCAAGATCTGATTCCGCGGCACTTGGCTCAGTCGCGCCGGGAATCGGCTGGGAAGCCTCTTGAACCGTCGCTTCCGCCTGGGCTGCGCGATCCAGCGGCGGCAGGGGCGTCCGAACGGTGGAGCGATCCTCCGCCCCGGAGTCATCCTCGGCAGTAGCGCGCGCTGTGCTCTGGCTTGCCGAAGCCTCGTCACCGCCTGCGCCGTTAGCCAGCGGCCCTTCGGCGGCCTGGTCGCCTGCGGGTGCATCAGGGACGTCGGTTGCCAGCCTTTCGGGCTCCCCGCTCAGAAGTCCGTCCAAGACGTCGTTCTGGTTGGCGTAGTACCAACCGCCGTAGGTCAAGGCGATCAACAGAACCGAAATCACCACCAGCGCTCCGCCGGGCACTCTGCCTTCCGGCTTCGGGGCAGGAAAATGCAGGCTGGGCTTACGCTCCAGACCCGCAATCTCCGACTTGAAACGCTCGACAAGAAACGCAGCATCCAACTGGAGGTATTCGGCATAGGAACGCACAAAACCGACCGCGTAGGTCGGTCCGGGCAACTCGGCGTAGCGTCGCTCTTCGATGGCCTGGAGATAGACCCGGCGGATCCGAAGATTGGCCGCAACGTCGGCAACTTCCTGTCCACGTTCGCGGCGCGCGCGCGCCAGCATGGCGCCGACGCTGTCTTTCTCCACCGTCCGTTCCTGGTCGTTACCGTCCTGGAGATCCGCCTCCCGGGCACGTTCAGCCATGGTCTATTCCCTCGGGGTAACGCGACCGACATTTGCGCCTCCCTACCAATCCAACGCGGGCGTTGTCGGTCGCCCGTACTCTGAAGCAATCCGCGATACTACCCAGACTGCTGCTCCGTCAGTCTCTTGCAGGAAATGTCCTGCACCAGTTTTGCGTGCATATAGTTAGCAAATTCCACTTAATCGCGGCAAATCATGCAAAGCGGCATCGATCTGGCGTCAACAGGCTATGCTCGTAGCGCTGGGATCCAAGCCGCGCCCTCGCGGCGGACCGCCCACAACCGCCAACTCAATCCCCATATGGTAAACAAATTAATAAACGCCCGGAAGGCGAGGCGGCCATCGCGGCCCCGACCTCGCGTCGTGAAACATCCGCAGCAGGAAGACCCGGACTCGTTCGACCGGCCTGCTCAGGTAACTAGATGACCACGCCCCGATCACGGGCATAGGCGCGCAGCGATCCGCGAACGCTGGCGTTCGGAGAATGACAAAGATGCTCCAGATAGGCCTGTAGCGGTGCCAACTCGAGCGACCGCAGCATGAGCTTGACGGGTCCGATTCCCGTCGGCGGCATCGAGAGAATGCGGAAACCGGCCGCAATGAGCGCCATCGCCTCCAGAGGATGCCCCGCGGCCTCACCGCATAGCGAGAGACGCACTTTCGCATCCTCGGCCTGACGCGCGAGACTCGTCAGAAACGACAGTGCCGGCGGCGAAAGGATGTCGTAGCGACGCGCAAGGCGCGGATTGCCCCGGTCCGATGCGAAAAGAAACTGCAGAAGGTCGTTGGAGCCGACCGACACAAAGTCGACAAGATCGAACAGCGTCGGAAGCTGCCAGGCCAGCGCCGGCACTTCCAGCATGACACCGGTTTCCACACGGGCCGGAGGTACATTGCCTGCGGATGTCTGACGCGCGACCTCCCGCTCGAGCAGATGCTTGGCGCGAACGAACTCGCTGACCTCTGCAATCATCGGGAACATCACTCGAAGTTCACGGCCCGCCGCCGCGCGCACGAGGGCGCGAAGCTGTTGGCGCAGCATCGCCGGCCGGTCCAAACCGATCCGGATCGCCCGCCAGCCCATCGAGGGATTGTCGTCCTTGGTGTCGGCCCAGTACGGCAGGGATTTGTCACCGCCCACGTCAAGCGTTCGAAAGGTGACCGGTTTGCCTTCGGCCTGCTCGAGCACCCGCTGATAGAGTTCGAGTTGAGCTTCGACGTCGGGAAAGGAGTCCCGCACCATGAACGGCACCTCGGTGCGGTAGAGGCCGACTCCCTCCGCCCCGCTGGCATGCAGCTGCGGTAGATCGACCAGCAGGCCGGCGTTGATCTGTAGACTGATTTCCACGCCGTCTTGCGTGACGGCCGGAAGATCGCGAGTCGCCGCAAACAGCTGGCGGCGCTCCTCCCCGGCGCGAATCGCTTCGACGAACGACTCGCGGATGCCCGATCGCGGGCGCAAGAGCACCTGCCCGCTCACGCCGTCCACCACCACCACGTCGTTGGCGCGGGCGCGGGCCAGAACGTCCCGGCAGCGCCCCACCATCGGGATCCCGAGCGCGCGTGCGACAATGGCCACATGCGCGGTCGGCGACCCTTCTTCCAGCACGACCGCCTTCAACTTCGCGGCGTCGTAGTCGAGCAGGTCGGCCGGGCCGAGGTTGCGCGCCAACAGCACGGTGTCGTCCGGGAGTCCCCGATCTTCAGTCGAACCGGCACTGCCGAGGAGATGGTGCAGCAGCCGGTTGCCGAGATCTTCGAAGTCGGCGTAGCGCTCGCGAAGGTAGGGGTCCTTGACCCGATTCATGCGGTTGCGCAGATCGATCTGAACGCGCTGTACCGCCGCCTCCGCCGAGAGGCCGCCCTGCACCTGCTCGCGAATGCGCTCGCCCCATCCGCGATCCTCGGCGAACATGCGGAAGGTCTCCAACACCTCCCGATGCTCGCCGCTGTTGGACAACTCGTCGCGCGCCATCAGGTTGTCGAGTTGGCCGAGCATGGCCTTGAGGGCCGTATCCAAGCGCTCGAGTTCGACCGCTGGATCCTCCGCGACCACCTGGCGGATGACAATGCCACGGTCGTGCATGACGGCCTGACCGATGGCCAGCCCCTCGTTCAGGACAATCCCTCCGAACCGAGCCGGCATGGCGTCCGACGTGTTGAGCGAGCCGCTCGCCATGGTCGCCGCAAGCTCACCGGAACTCAGGAGCTCGGCGAGTACCATCGCGACGGTCTCCAGCGTCTCGACTTCCTCGTCTCCGTAATGGCGGGAGGCGCGATTCTGAACCGCCAGGACGCCCTGAACGCGACCATCACGCATGACCGGCACGCCCAGCATGGAGTGGTAAACCTCCTCCCCCGTTTCGGGACGGTAGGCGAAGTTCGGGTGCAACTGGGCGTCAGGCAGATTCAGCGGACGTGCGTGGGCCGCGATGTCACCGATGATGCCTTCGCCGAGTCGCAGACGCGTCCGATGGACCGCTTCGGGGCTCAGGCCCTTGGTCGCAAAGAGTTCCAGGACTTCGCCGGCGCGCAGCAGATAGAAAGAGCAGACCTCGGCAACCATGTCGTCGGCGATCAGCGCCACGGTTCGATTCAGTCGATCCTGAACGGAACCGCCGCCCTTCATAAGGTCGCGCAACTGGCGCAACAGGCGGCGGGAACCAACCCAGCCGAGGGTCTGCGGCGGCGTCATTCCCAAACTCGCTCCCTCTCGGTCCGACCCGGACGATCGTCCCAATCCGGCGGCTCCCAGACAGCAACCGGCGCGGCTGTCCGCCGCTTAGAGCCTGCCGTGATCCCTTGGCCTCGCTTCGCGCTTCCACCGATCACAAGAAACAGACTGTAGCTTTTTGACTCTAGACCAGATTCGCCGCAATCGCCGGAAACAGGCAGCTGGCCTGATCGATCACCACCTCGTCTAGGGTCGGATCAACCTGTTTGCTGGACCCCGCTCGGCATCCGTCAGACAAACAAGACGTGTTCTAAGCGGCGTCCAAACCGTAGGCCGTGTGCAAGCTGCGCAACGCCAGCTCCGTGTAGGCTTCGGAAATCAACACGCTGACCTTGATCTCCGAGGTTGAGATCACCTGGATGTTGATGCCCTTCTCGGCAAGCGTTTTGAACATCTTCTGCGCGACCCCGGCATGGCTTCGCATACCGACCCCGATCACCGATACCTTCACCACGTCGGAAGCCTGCAGCAGCTCTCCGAAACCTAGTTCGGCTTCACGCTCGCTCAGCAGATGCACGGCGCGCTCCAGATCCTGCTTGGTGACGGTGAAGGTCATATCGGTGCGCTCGCCGTCACCCGATACGGACTGCACGATCATATCGACGTTGATCGCTGCGTCCGCCAAGGGACCGAAGATGGAGGCGGCAAAGCCTGGACGATCCGGAACACCCATCAGAGTGATCTTCGCTTCGTCGCGGCTATAGGTGACACCGCTTACCACTGCCTGTTCCACAATCTCGTCCTCGTCCACAACCAGCGTTCCGGGCGTATCCGCAAAGGAAGAGCGGACCTGCACCCGGACCCGGTGTTTCATGGCCATCTCGACCGAGCGGGTCTGAAGTACCTTCGCCCCAAGAGAGGCCATTTCCAGCATTTCTTCGTAGGTGATCTTGTCGAGCTTACGCGCCTTGGTCACGATTCGCGGATCGCTGGTGTAAACGCCATCGACGTCGGTGTAGATATCGCAGCGTTTCGCGCCAAGCGCCGCCGCCAGGGCCACGCCCGAGGTGTCGGTCCCGCCTCGCCCAAGGGTCGTGACGCGATTGCGGTCCGGCTCCAAACCCTGAAAACCGGCCATAACGGCGACCTGACCCTCGGCTAGCCGCCGTTCCAACTCTTCAGTCTCGATCCTCTGGATCCGCGCAGAGCCATGGGCTGCGTCCGTGATGATCGGCACCTGCCAGCCCTGCCAGGACCTGGCCGGAATGCCGTCGGCCTGCAGCACCAGCGCCAACAGCCCGGCCGTCACGTTCTCGCCGGAAGAAACGATTGCGTCGTATTCGCGCAGATCCGCCAGCGCCGCCGCCTCACGAACCCAACCGACCAGCTTGTTGGTTTCGCCGGCCATGGCGGAAACGGCGACTGCCACCTGGTGCCCCGCCTCAACCTCGCCCCGAACGCGCCGGGCAACGTTGCGGATACAGTCCAGGTCGGCAACCGAGGTGCCGCCGAATTTCATCACGATTCGAGCCATCGCGCAGTCCGACCAACGGTTCAGGGAGCGCCCCGCCGTCCCGGCGGTTCGTGTGCCAAACCCGGACAGGCGGCAGGTTGCCGCGAAGAGGCGCGCTATCCATACTTGGTAAGTCGCCAGAAAAGCAAGCTTACCCCATCGTCCGGGGCGGCTAGTTACAAGGCACGCTCCTGCGGCTCAGGATATGCGGTGGTTCTCTAGGGACCATCCCTCAAGGCACAGATGGATCGCCAACGACATGCCGAAGGCACAAGAACACGACACAACGCTGCAGTCAGGCAGCAGCTCCGTGCTTGCGGAGGAAGTTCAGAAGTTCGGGCGTCTTGCAGCCACCTGGTGGGACCCGGATGGTGAAATGCGGCCTCTGCATCGGCTCAATCCGACTCGCCTCGGCTACCTGCGCGATCAGGCCTGCCGGCGGTTCGAACGCGATCCGCGCGGCGACAAACCGCTGAAAGGCCTGACAGCGCTCGACATCGGCTGCGGCGGCGGCCTGATCAGCGAACCTTTGGCCCGTCTCGGCGCCGAGGTCCTGGGGATTGACGCGACCGGGGAATCTCTGGAAGTCGCCCGCAAACATGCCGAAGAGGCCGGGCTGCTGGGGAACGGCGGGACACCAGGCAGCCACAGGCTGTCCTACCGACAAGCGGCGGCCGAGGACCTTCTTACCGAGGGCGCGACCTTCGATCTGGTGGTGACGTTGGAAGTCGTCGAACACGTCGCCGACCCCGCCGCCTTTCTGGAGACCTGCGGTCAGTTGGTCGCGGACGGCGGCCTTCTGGTGCTGTCGACACTCAGCCGAACGTTAAAGGCTTTGGCGCTCGCCAAGATCGGCGCCGAATACGTTCTGCGCTGGCTGCCAGCGGGCACCCACGACTGGCGCAAGTTCGTCCGTCCGCATGAAGCTGCCAACGCGCTGCGGGGTGCCGGCCTCACGGTCGGCGACGCGACCGGCCTGGTCTACAACCCCTTGACTGACGGATGGCGGCTCGCCAAGCGCGACCTGGACGTCAACTACATGATGACGGCGTTCCGGGATTAGAGCGTGATCGTCTGAACCGGAAGCGTGTCGCGTCAGTCTGACACGATTGCCCTGGAAGACTAAAGTGCGGCCGTCCCGAAGAGCGGTCAGCGGTCGTCAAACCGTTTCAAGCAGCGCTGGCCCCATCGGCGGGCTTGTCCCCGCTGCCGCTGCCAGTCGGCAAGTCTCCACCGGTATTGGGCACGATTCGGTGTAGGGGGAACCGGACAACGATCTCGGTTCCATACCCGACCTCCGACGTCATCACGAAGCTTCCGCCATGCAGTTCGGCGAGCGACCGCGCCAAGGGGAGGCCGAGGCCCGTCCCCTGGTCCGTTCTGCGGGTTCGGCTATCGACCTGCACGAAGGGTTCCAAGGCCTGTCGGATCTGCGCGCGCGACATCCCGATTCCACTGTCCTGCACGGCGATCGCCACTCGGCCGTCGGGCTCGCGGCACGCGGAGACCAGAACGTCCCCACCAGTGTCGGTGAACTTGCAAGCATTGGACAAGAGATTGAGCAGAATCTGGTGTAATGCCCGTTCGTCGGCCAACAGGAGAGGCAGCGCGAAAGCATCGTCGCGGTCCGGAACCCTGGCAGTGAGCGTCAAACCCTTGCGCTCCGCCAACGGTCGGACGAGACGCAGGGCTGTCTCCACCGTCTCGCCCACGTCGAGTTCCTCTTCGCAGAGCTGGTACTTGTTCGCCTCGATTTTGGAGAGATCGAGCAGATCGTTGATCAGACTCAGAAGATGTTTGGCACTCCCGTGGATGTCGCCGACGTAATCCCGGTAGCGCTGACTGCCGAGAGGACCGAAAGTCTGCTCTCGCATAACCTCGGAAAAGCCGATCACGGCGTTGAGCGGTGTCCGCAGTTCATGGCTCATTGACGCTAGGAAATTCGACTTGGCGGCGTTGGCGCTCTCGGCCTGCTCCTTGGCCTTGTGCACGGCGCGAACCGCCTGCTCGCGCTTCGCCGTCTCCATACGGAACTTCTCCAGCACCAAGTTGTACTGGGCCGCGATCTCCCCGGCTTCGCTCCCCTCGTCGACCGGAACGTTACGCGCGAAGTCGCCCGACGTGGACTGCCGATGCATCTGCGCCAAAAGCGTGGTCAGGGTGGAGCTCGCGCCATGCTCAGCCACATTCAAGCCGGTCAGCTCATCTTGGCGGGAAACCCTAAGCGGTCGAACTCGATCGATCGTCCGTAGCACCGCGAAGGCCAAGGTGAAGGCGAAGGCACCTGCGACGACGACGCCCAGCAACTGGCTGCCCAACTGCTCGAAGCGGGTTGCGCCTGCGAAATCCGCGACATCCCCGAACAGCGCGACTGCCAGCGTCCCCCAGACGCCGGCGGCCAGATGCACCGGAACGGCGTTGACCGCATCGTCGATCCTCAGCCGTTCCAGCAGTCCCGCAGCGGCAATGCAGGCTGCGCCGCCCAAAGCCCCGACCAGCAACGCGCTTGCCGGGGCGAAGGTATGGGCGCCAGCGGTGATCGCCACGAGGCCGGCCAGGATCCCGTCCATCATCGTTCTGACGTCAGGACGTCCGCGCCGCCTCCAGGACCAGGCCATGGCCAGGAGGCAACCGCCCACAGGGCCCAAGACCGTATTGACGGCAATTCCAGCGATCGAAGGGTCGAGCGCCAGGGTCGAACCTCCGTTGAAGCCGAACCAACCCACCCAGAGCAGCAGCACACCGAGCATGGAAAGGGGCAGGTTGTGCCCCTCGATCGGTCGCCCGTCCGGCCCGTATCGCCCTAGGCGCGGCCCGATCACGAGCACGGCGGCCAACGCAACCCACCCGCCAATCGAATGGACGACGGTTGACCCCGCGAAGTCGATAAAGCCGGCTTCGGCGAGCCAGCCGCGACCTTCGGCTACCAAGCCACCCCAGGCCCAATGGCCGTAAAGGGGATAGATCAGGCCGGCGACCAGAGCGGCAACGATCAGATAGCCGTCGAAGCGCATGCGCTCGGCAACAGCACCAGAGACAATCGTCACCGCCGTACCGCAAAAAACCAGTTGGAAGAGGAAGAACGCGAGCAACCAGGCGCTGGCGTCCTCGCCTGGCATGAAACCGCCGAAGCCAATCCAGCCGGCCAAGCTCGGCCCGAACATCAACGCAAAGCCGAACAGCCAGAAGAGAAGACCGGTCAGCGAGATATCGACGACATTCTTGACGACCACATTGATCGTATTCTTTGCGCGAACCAGCCCGCTTTCCAGACATGCGAAGCCGCCCTGCATCATCAACACGAGCACCGCGCTGACGATCAGCCAGAGAACGTCGACAAGATCGCCTTCGCCGTGAATGGCTGCACCCACCCGTTCCACCTTTGTCGTCACGCCGAAGCGGAGCGATCGACTCTCGCGAACGGCACCGCCAAGACCTGCACCCGATCTGCACCGCACGAAGCGGACTCCGGGTCTCACGCCCTCAAGAGACTGCACTCCGAGACCGCGACACGATCAACTTGGCCGCACAATATTCAATGTAACACTAACTTGAAGAGAATTGGATAAGAGCGATTCGCTACAAACGATAGCGGAGCCGGCATCGGTTCACGCTCCGAACAGGCGGACAAACAGCACCTGCGCCTGAAGGAAAGTCGGCGAAGCGCTTCCCGTCACGCAATGCACAATCAGGCGTCGCCGCGCGATATCCAGGGAAGGCGAGCGACCGCAATTCCCTCTTCGGTCAAAGCCTGGGCTTCGTCCTGACTCGTCTCGCCGTAGATTCCGCGTGCGTCGGCTTCGCCATAGTGGATCTTGCGCGCTTCCTCGGCGAAATCGGAACCGACGTAGCTGCAGGAGGCTTCCACGACGTCACGCAGCTCCAGAAGTTTCTGGCGAAGCACCGCGTCGTTCCGCCCGGTCGTAGCTAGGGTCTTCTGGCTGCTCGTCCCGGTTTCGGCGACAGCTGTTTCCGAAAGGCCGGTTGCGTCTTCTACCGGCGCAGGCGCGCGGCCAACCGCTATTCGGGGCGCCATGACAGCCTTGCGCACGTGAGCCGAACCGCAAATCGGACAAACCAAGTCTCCCTTGGCAGCCTGCGCGTCAAAGGCGCCGCTGTCCCGAAACCAAGCCTCGAAACGGTGGTCTCGCTCGCACTGAAGGGCATATTTGATCATTGCACCGAACCCAATTGGCATTCTCTCTTATCTACTGCTTGATCATAAATGCGTAGACCCTTGCAATCGGCAAGCCCTGAGCAGCAGCCTTGTCGGTGGCAT